>NC_002942.5:1855000-2477500 GCF_000008485.1 Legionella pneumophila subsp. pneumophila str. Philadelphia 1
CTTTGTTGTCGGGATATTTTTTATCAAAGATTATATGAGTACGTTGTGCATAATAGGTTTGGTCCAGAGCGTGAACCCTTCTGAATACAGGTTTTGCCAATAAATCACCTGTTTCATCACCTGATAGAGCATACCACCCGCCGCTTGATGTTAAAGCACAGAAAGCTATTTTTTCACGCATTCTTGTTTCTACTTCTTTGATTGTTGATTCATTACCGCTTAGAATCTCATTTTGAATATCTTTCACAAAAGAATAGCGCAGGACTGACTCTAAAGCTTCGTCATAATCATAGCTCCTTTCATGTTTAAATTTTTCTTGCGCACCGTGCAAAGTGTGATGATTTGCCAAACGATGTTCTGCCATTTCTTCCAATATTGTCATGGCTAAGGAGTTATGATCATGATTACCGGAGAAAGCAATACATCCGCCTTTGGCATGGGGATGCAATTTCTTTTGTTTATCCAGGAATACTACTTGAGCCTTAACTCCCTCCTCCTCCTTACACCATCCGGGTAAACCACCATAACCATCTCTTTGCGCATAATAGGTACCGCGAGTAATATGGGTTGGCCCTTTTTCTGGAAGCAACAAACCATCAACCACATCGGTAAGCTTCTGACTCCCACTGAAAAGAAGTTCATCCAATATAACGGGTTTAGGTTTATTAAACTGCTCTGCAAGATCATAAATATAAGCATAAATTTGTTTGCGTAATTCTGGATTTAAATAGCCTACAGCATCAATGCGAACACCCTCAAAGCCATAATCAATCATGTACTTATAAATATAAGGCTTCCAAAATTGTTCAATAATTTCATCTCGGATTTGAGGGTCACTGTAGTCAAACGCGATAGCATCCTTAAAATCAGGATGGACATCCTTTTGAAACCATTCAGGATGTTCTTTTCTATGCCGTGAATCGGCGGCAACGTGATTTAAAACCAAATCAAACATCGGTACCAAACCATTATTGCGGGCTTCTGATGTGAACTTCTGCATTGCTTCCATATCCAGCTGCTTTTTCAACTTAGGATCAACATTGGGAGGGAGCGGGTTAAAATAAGGACTTATCAAATCACAATCTGTCATAGCATATAGACTTCTTGTCACCTCATTATAAGCTCTGACGCCAATTGTCTTATCACGCTTAAATAAACCCTGAACATCCCCTGCTGTTTGTACAGGATTTATCCATACAGCATTAAATCCCATGGCCTGTAATTGAGGAAGATAGTCAATCATTTCCTCTATGCTTCCAAATTGAGTAGGAAACATGTTATAACAGCGTAAAATCCCATTACCATCCAGGATTACACTTTCTTCACGTTCTGTTTTATTGACTATCTCTAATTTTGATTCTGCCATAATAATATGCCCATATCATTATCTTTTAGATAAAATATAGTACATATCTCAGGATTATGCCTCTTGAGCTTAAAAAGCAAGCAAACATAGCTGTTGTATAATCAATAGGGAAAGTTATCTTGTAATTTTTCTCATCTTTGAATGTTTTTGAGCGTCTAAATTGATATTGACAGTTTTTAAATAAATCAAATTGTGTTAAAATATTACCGTATTTATATCACCAATTATTAACAAATATTGGTGTCAAGACTTAGACTTTATTCTCTAACATGTCTTGAACTTAAAAATTTTGTGGAGGATTTATGGGTAGCTCCTATAATGATTGGCTGAAATCGTCATATAGCGAATTAAAGAAAATAAACATCATCGAAAATCTGATAAAAGAAAACAATTTTGCCAGGGCAAAAATGCTCTTAAATAATCTTGATCTCACTACCCTCATTAAATACACCGAATTAAGTAAAACAATTACAGATTTTTGTGAAGAAGCAGAGCAAGCTGATATTTGGCGGACTCATCTGCAAAATTTTAATGAAGAACATTTTTCATTTGAAGAATACCCGCCACTCACAGTGTCCCAATTAGTAAAAGGGATCTATTTTTATGGACAAGCAGCTGAATGCCGGGAAGAAGAAGGTAAACCATTTGGTGATAATGAATTGGAGTTTCTTAAAAAGAGCGCTTATCAACACTGTTTTTATGCTTATAACTCTTTATCAACCTGGGCTTATGAAAAATACAAAATGGGTTTGAATGATTATTCTTTGTTAACCTTGCACTATGCTCAAAAGGCCTGTCAATATCATTGGACTCCAGGATATTTATTATTTTATAAGACTTGTTTAAATTTAGCCATTTTATCGAACGCCCCTTCTTTATCTTACCAGGAGGCATTAGAAGCGCTCTTGATTGCCCGAAAGTTATCTGAGCACCAATATTCTATAAGTGCTATCAATAATGCCTACTTTGGCAAGGGCCTGATTCATGGCAATAAAACGCAGATAGAGTCTTGGGATAAAGCAATATCAGAAACTATTGCCAAAGGCAAAATCCCCTCTACTCTGCTTAATAAAATTTACGATAAAGCATCTGAAAAAGCCAAAGGGATATTGGATGAGTTCACAGTCGAAGTAAAAGATATGCCAGAAGAAGAAAAATTGGAAAATGAAGTAGCTCCTACTTTGTCTATTTAACGCTATAATAACAAGCGATTCGACTGATAAAAGTGGAGTTGTAACCAACAATTCGATTTTTCTCAGTTTTGTAGTTTAATAATTTTCTACGGTGATCGATTCTATGGGATATCATTTTTTAACAGAAGGAAATGGGATTATTGCATGTTATGACATGTACCCAACTCAGTTTCATTCTATTAAGGACATGATTAATTATTTGCCTGTCTTAAAGCAGATGGGGTTTAATGCCTTATGGATTAATCCCATGCAAATGCCCGGTGACATTAGCGGCTTTTTTAAAACGGATAAAAATAATGGTGTAAAAACAGGAAATGAGGTCACTAGAAGCTTATATGCCATGAGTCACCCGTTATTATTTAATCCTCAATTCAGTTTGGGCTCCCCTGAAGACCCCATGGGGACAACCCAACGATTAAACTCAGAAGCTTTACAGTTATTCACTCAAAATGCAAGGAACCTCGGAATAGTTCCAATGTTTGATCTGGTTTTAAATCATGTCGCCATTGATTCTCCCTTGTGTCAGGATAAGCCTCATTGGTTCAAAGGAGTTCATGAAGACTTCAAAGATGTTCGCGGCTTCAATTACGATGATGAAAGCATAAGAAAAGAAATAATAACCGAATTTTGGCAACCTTATATCAAACGTTACATGATCGAGTACGGTTTTGATGGTGTTCGAGTCGATGCTGTAGGTTATGTACATCCTGCAGTAAGAAGTGAAATATATGCCTATATTCACTCTCTTGCTGCTGAATATGGTAAACCAAAGCCGGTTATCCTTGATGAAGCTTTATTTAGTAAACGACCACTTGCGGATGAAGTAAATTATTTGAAATTACCCGGCATAGGCCCAACTCACATCACTACAGAAGCTTATAATGTTGAATTTGATCTTGCCAGCGCTGATCTGCCTTATGAAATAACATTGGAAGAGCAGTTAAAGGCGAGTGTAGTCTTCCAACAAAAAGATGGAACATGGCGTGAAAACACGAAGGGGGGCTGCATTAATTTTTGTGGGAATCATGACTATCGCTCATTGGCGATGACTATTTTATTTCAAATGGCCAAAAAAAGACTGGAATCTGACGCTTTTTATAATGACTTAATGTCTTCCTATCAAGACTTGTACTTTAAGTTTAACGCCGAGCAAGAAAAACCACATGAACTCAAGGAGCCTTTGAAAACAACCTTACTTTACTCTTATGTTGATCAAATCAAAAAGGAGTTGGAAGATAATAAAGATGAAACAACACAAGAATTTAAAACTCTGGTATTAGAAAAACTGGCTTTATCCGCTCTTACAGCCAGTGGCGGATGGTTTTTATTATCTGGTGATGAAACATGCGATATCACTGCAAAAACAGTATTTCAGAGAAAAGGTGCTGTTGATAAATCTTATTACCCACAACGTGAACATCGTATTTTTAGTGAAAAACCAGTTATTGCTCACAAAATTTTAGAAAAAATGGCAGAAGAGAATTTCTTCATAGAAAACTCGGAAAATAAGTGGATGCAGGAACTTTACAGAAGTTTATCAAGTTTTCCTGAAATGCAAAAACGTCTTTTAGTATCTCATATTGATAATATTAAACACCAAATAAATGCCGGCATAGATCATGTACAAGAAAAATTTTCCAGGCTACTTGCCAGTGAAAATTTAAATATAGGTTTCACATCTCAAGATTTTTTAGAGAATCCAAGAACCCACGAAAATGGATGGCTTGGATTACAGAATAATTTTCTATTTATCAAACAATTAAATACATTATTAAAAAGACTACCTGCATCACTACCCGGATTCTCCAGTGAGTTGGTTCGACTCCCTGAAAAACCGCATCTCATTATTATCGTAAGAAAAAATGGTAATGAATTAAATGCTCCAATTGATGTTGTTGTTGTTAACCTTGAACAGGAAAAACGACAAACATTAACTAAAGAAGATTTTCAATTAATTGCCAAAAACTATTGTAATCAATATTTTTCTAAAAATAGACCGAGTGTTTGCGATAGTTTACGCGAAAAATTATATTCCCATGTTTTAAAATCTGCTGTAAATAATCGAGTCCATACAGACACCAGTATTAAACTGAATGGAATCCATTTATTTGAGTTTAAAGAAACTTCGTTAAACACTTTTTTTACAATTGAAAAAGAAAAAAACTATTCTCATGGAAATGAAGACAATACTGCTTTGACTGGAAATACAATCTCGCATTAGAGACCTTTCGATGCAATCAGGTTAATTGCATCTACCAAAGCTATTCCTTCCAACTGCTGCACCCTTGCTTTTAAGGTTTGAGCAGTATCTCCTTCTAAAACAGGGCATTTTTTTTGCAAAATAACAGGACCCGCATCTACCTCTTCGGTGACAAAATGGATAGTACAACCTGTTTCCTTTAGGCCGGAATCAAGAACAGCTTGATGTACATCCATATCCATTTTCCCTGCAAATGCTGGCAATAAAGAGGGATGTACATTAATTACCTGATTATTCCATTTATTTACGAAATCCGCCGACAAAATTCTCATGTACCCAATCAAAACAATCAAATCAATCTGATGGTTGATCAGTATGTCACTTACTTTTTTATCAAAATCAATTCTGTTTAATCCCTCAGGATTGACAAACTGTGCATTCAAACCCAACGATTTGGCTCTTTCCAGAATAATGGCATCGGGTTTATTACTAATAACAAGCTCTATCTTTGCCTTAAGAGTTCCCTCATTGATTGCATCAACAAGAGCCAACATATTGGTTCCACGAGTCGATCCTAATATTCCTAAACGAATCATAAGGCACGCAACCTACGCATTACTTCAACGCGTGTATTAATTAAAGGCGATGTGCCAATATCTTTTCTGTGAAATAAAGGGCCTTTTATATTTTTTATCTGTTGTTCAGCAATTTCTTCTGCCTCACTGATAGTATTCGCTATACCGACATAAGCGGCTGTCCTCGAACCTGTGGCATAGAGTTTGCCATTCTTAAAATTCACTGCAGCCAAATATAGAGTATCTTTAGGTTCGACAGCAGAAATATCAATTTCAACATGGCGCAATGGATTATCAGGATAACCATCAGGGACAGCGTATTTACAAACTGTGGCTTGATTCAAAAAGCGAACGGATTCTTTTTGTAAATTGCCGTTAGCCATCGCAACACATAATTTAACAAAATCAGATTCCAACAAGCTAAGCACGTTAAGAGCCTCAGGATCTCCAAAGCGAGCATTAAACTCAATCACATACACCCCATGTGCGGTGGCCATAAATCCGCCATAAAGTATTCCTATGTATTTATCAGACATTTCCGTCATAAGCGCTTTGATTACTGATTGATTAATTTCAAAAGCAGCACGAACATCCTCTGGAGACAAAAATGGCAAGCTGTGATCTGCCGCTGAATAACTCCCCATACCACCTGTATTAGGACCCTCATCATGCTCATAAGCTCGTTTATGATCTTGCACAATAGGCATTGGAACTAATGAGATGCCATCAGAAAAACACATAAATGAAAATTCTTGACCTATTAATTTTTCTTCAATGACTAAAGACTGATTATGAGTAAAAATTTCTTTACAATAGTTTAAAGCCTCTTCAAATGACAACAGATGTTCTCCACCTACTTTTACACCCTTGCCCGCCATTAAACCATTGGCCTTAACAACGTAATTATTTTCACCTAACTCTGATAAAAACTCCCCTATTCCCTCTAAACTGGTAAATACTTTATACTTAGGCAAACCTGGAATACCGTATTTTTCCATCAACTCTCTGGCGAACGCTTTACTGGTTTCAATTTTAGCCAAATTTTTCCTGGGGCCTATAACAGGAATTCCACAATCCCACAAAGCATCAGCAACAGCATGTTCCAAAGGCGCTTCTGGACCAATAATGGCCAAATTAATTTCCCATTCTTTTGCTTGCTGGTTAACTTGCTCAGGGTCTGTAATATCACCTACCCAATAATCTGAGGTGAGTCTTTGGATACCAGGATTACGAGTTGTTCCAAAGCAATAAATCTTTGGTTTATTCTCTGATTTACTCAATGCTGTAGCTATTGCATGCTCACGCGCACCTGAACCAACAATAAGGATATTGATCAAGACATCTCTCCTATCTCTGTTTCTTGGTCATTCTCGGTTAATCTTTTTTTCTCCAACAATTTAATTTTTTCTTCAGTAATCTGTCCACAAATGTATTTACCATCCATACAAGCCATACAAGGCTTGCTCATGTCATATTGCCCCCTGCGAGACACAGCCTCTATAAGGTTTTCCTGAGTTTGGTATAATAATTTATCCACCCCTAGAAATTGACGGATTTCCTCTTCCGTTTTATGGGCTGCTATCAATTTTTTACGCGATGGGATATCAATCCCGTAGAAACAAGGGTTTTTAATTGGTGGACAGGTTGATACAAAATATATTTCTGATGCACCATATTCTCGTATCATTCTGACTATTTCGCGTGAGGTAGTTCCCCTTACGATACTGTCATCAACGATTAATACCTTTTTTTTATTAATTTCCGTTTTCTGAGGAGTTAATTTATAACGAACCTGTCTTGATCGCGACTCCTGATTAGGCATAATAAAAGTACGTCCAATAAAAGGATTTTTATATAAACCTTCGGAATAACGTATTCCCAACTCATTTGCAAAAGCTAATGCGGCAGTATTTGCTGTTGAAGGGGCTGGAATCACCACATCAGGTAGTGTATCTGGAAATCTCTTTTTCCAGCTTTTAGCTAAATTTTGCCCCATACGTAATCTGGCTCGATAAACGCTCACATCGTCTAATGTGGCATCTGGTCTGGCGAAGTAAACGTATTCAAATATACAAGGGGTAAATTTTTTTGATGAAAGCACTTTTCTGTACAATTGTCCTTGCTGATTCACGTAAGCAACTTCACCGGGCTGCAAATCACCCTTGGGCTCAAAACCTAAAGCATAAAAAGGGGTGGTTTCTGAAGCAAAAATATAATCTTTACTACCATTTTCATGGACTCGCTCACCCCAAACTAAAGGACGGATACCATGCGGATCCCTAAATGCAACCAAACCTTTGCCAATTACTAAACTCACAACAGAATAGGAACCCTGAACTCGTTGATGTATTTCATTAACTGCCATACATAGTAATTGAAAGAATTGCTCTTCATCATGATCGGAATAAGATCCCTTGGCTAAATAGTCTGCCAGAAGTAATAAAAGTGCCTCAGAATCAAGAGTAGAGTTTAAATGCCTATGCTGTTTTCCGCATAAATCATCAACCAACTCTCCATAATTCACTAAATTTCCATTATGAGCCAAAGCTATACCGCGAGGGCTCCCTATCCAAAGAGGCTGAACATCCGCTTCACTATAACCTCCGGCCGTGGGATAACGCACATGAGCAATGCCGATATTCCCCTTCAGTTTAAGAATATCTTCAGAGAAAATAGACTCTCTGACCAGTCCAAGTCCATGTTTGAAGTAAAAACGATCAGCTCCGGTTAAAATACCTGAGGCATCTTGCCCCCGGTGCTGTAAATGAATCAAGCTATCATAAAGCTCAGCAGCAACGGGTTCATGACTGTAAATTCCTACAATGCCACACATAAGCCTTTCCCCCGGCTAAAAATTAACCTAACCAACGTTGTATATTATGCAAAATCCTATCATTTACTGGCCCAGGATTACTGTCATACACAAACGATTCACCTGTAATCATTTCATATAATTGGATATATCTTGATGCTAAAGTAACAATTAACTCCTGTGGTGCTTGAGGTAATACTTCATCCTTATAAGGATCGCAGTGATCAACAAACCACAAGCGCAAAAATTCTTTATCTATATTCTCAGGCTCCTTACCGGCATCAAATCGCTCTTGATAACCGTTAAATAACCAATAACGACTGGAATCTGGAGTATGAATTTCATCCACTAATACAATTCTTCCTTCCGCATCACGGCCAAATTCATATTTGGTATCCACCAAAATCAAACCATGTTGCTGTGCTACTTCCATTCCATGTTGAAATAACTTTAAAGCATAACTGCTGGTTTCATCCCAATCTTCTTGGGTCATCCAGCCTTCTGCGACGATTTCGTGTGGGCTAATCGGCCTGTCATGGAGCGTCTCTTTAGTAGTGGGGGTTATCACTGGGCTCTCAAGTTTTTGATTTTTTCTTAATCCATCAGGAAACGTTATACCACAGTACTCACGAACTCCTTTTTGGTATTGCGTCCATAAAGACGTACTTGTACTCCCCGAAATATACCCACGAACAACAAATTCAATAGGGAATATTTTGCATTTTTTGGCTATCGCCACATTGGGATCAGGTACGGCAATTAAATGGTTAGGCACAATCGATTGCGTGTTTTTAAACCACCATGCTGAAGTCAAATTCAATACTTGTCCTTTATAAGGTACAGCAGCAAGGCATCGATCAAAGGCACTTTGTCTATCTGTAGTTACCAAAATCAATTGATCGCCGAGATCATAGGTATCCCTTACTTTCCCTTTATACTTTTTGCCGAAAGGTAAAGAGGTTTCGGTTAAGCAAAAAGGCAACGCAGCAAGAAGATCCTCTTGACTAGGGACATTGGTATTCATAGCAGATATGAGCATTAGGGTTAAAGATAATATTAGTAGCTAAAATGGATTCTGCCAATTCTTGTATTTTAACATTTTCACTGCTAAACATCCACAAAACACCATGGTGTATGGCATCAACGCCATCAATTGAGAAATGATCCCGAAGCATTTGCAGCTTCTGTTGCCCGATCATATCGTCTTTTGATTTAACCAAAAAAGCCTTGGCTGCTGATGAAAATATATGCTCAGACGTTACCAAATACTCTTTCCGATCATTATATAAAACCCCTGTCTGCTTTATTTTTTCGATTGTTTCAGGAAAATTTGTATCGACATGCCAATACATCATACGATTAACTGTGACTGGTATACCTAACTGTCTTAGCGTATTTTGTACTGTTAAAGCAGCATTATCGGTAATAATCAATTTAACAATCAACTCATGGGCATTGTCTTTTTTGTCATAAGGAATTATTTTAACTGGCTCCGGTTGATAAGATAATGTTTGCTGCTTGAATGTTTTTTTCTCCTTAATATATTCTTTCATTGAATGGAATATAGGATCTCCCGCAAATGTACGTTCAGGGTGAGGCATTATGGCCATGACATTACCCGCTTTATTAATAATAGCGGCAATATTCCGTAGAGAACCATTAGGATTAACGGGGAAATTATCATCTCTGTTTCCCTGCGCATCACAATATTGAAACGCATTTAAACCTTCTTCTTCAATTTCTTGCAATAATTTAACAGGCATCACAAAACGCCCTTCAGCATGGGCAGCAGGAATTGATAATACAGAATCCTTTGATAAATAGCGGGTGAATGCATTTTGCCTCACTCGGTCACCGGTTCGCATATGAATCCAGCTGTTATAAAATCCTGTTCCTAAAATTTTTCCATCCTGAATTCGCTTATTCTCAGTCAGAGCCATACCAATTTGATAGTTTTTTAAACCAGGAACGAGGCCTGTTTCAACAAGGATCTGTGCTCCATTGCAAATACCAAGAACAGGTTTTCCCAATTCACTCTGCAATTTTATTTCTTTCATTACCGGATCAAGGGCTGCAATAATTCCTGCTCTTGATCTATCCTCATATGAAAAACCACCAATAATAATATAACCATCCATTTCTCGCAGTTTTTGTGATGAATCATTCCACAGAAACTCAACTGGAGTCATACCTGCTCGTTGCACCGCAAGCATTGTCTCACGTTCGCAATTGGAGCCTGGAAACTGAACAACTGCAATCTTCATCACAATAATCTCACTTCTGGTTTTCCTGATACGACTTTTCCTACTTCATAAACAGGGAAATTAGGGAATTCTTTTAGCGCTGTATAAATTTCAGAAACAACACCAGGGGAAGCTATCATTACTAATCCTATTCCCATATTAAAAGTACGATACATTTCCTGATCATCCAGTTTCCCCAATGCTTTTAGCACATTAAAGATCGGCAACACCGGACATGAATTCTTATTGATTTCAACGGAACAATGATTAGGTAATACTCGCGGAATGTTTTCCAGTACACCTCCGCCAGTAATATGAGCCATTCCCTTGATAGGGATTTTGTTATTCAACAGGTGTAGAACAGGATTTGTATAATTGATATGAGGTACCAGTAAAGCCTCACCAACTGTAGCATCCAACTCGTCAAGTTGGGATTCTACAGTATATCCACCTAGTTCAAACAAAAGTTTTCTGGCAAGTGAATATCCATTGGTATGTAAGCCACTGGAAGGAAATGCCAAGACTGAATCGCCTGGAGTTATATCTTTTCCTAGTATGGCTTCATCCTTTTCCACTACACCAGTGATAATACCTACCAAATCATGCTCTCCCTTCAGATAGGTATCAGGCATTTCAGCCGTCTCACCACCGACCAGGGAAATATTATTTTCGAGGCAAGCTTGCGTCATGCCAATAATAATTTCTTCAATATATTCAGGTTTCAATCGATCAGTTGCTATATAGTCCAAAAGTGTTAATGGCCTTGCACCCAACACAATAATATCGTTGGTGGTCGCACTGACCAAATCAATTCCGATTGTATCAAATTTTTGCATCATCCGAGCAACTATTGTCTTCGTGCCTACGCCATCAATGCTTTGAACCATGACGGGGTGTTTGAATTTTTCCATAAAAGGCTTCAAATCATACATTGCGCCAAAACTACCGATTCCTGTCAGGACTTGAGGCGAAAATGTTTTTTCAACATTACGTTTAATGCGTGCGACAGCTTCATTTCCCGCCTCGATATCGACACCCGCTGATTTGTAATTGATAGTAGACATTATAATAGCCTCTCTCTTAAGCCATTTTCCCAAGCCTGCCTCGCTTCTTCGACAGGCAAGTTGATAACCGAATTCATCTGTAAAACTGGCTGCTCTGTAGTATGTCCGATAACCATGTAAGGGACTTGATATTGAGTAACCAGTTTGTCAAAAGCGGCTTTATGTTGTTTATCGATTTCAAGAATAAAACCGCCTGTCTCTCCAAATAAAAGTTTGTCCGCAGATAACTCTCCATTAATCTGTACAGCAACTCCCAGGGAGTTCTTAAAACTCATCTCAGCAAGAGCAACAGCAACCCCTCCCTCTGAGACATCATGAGCAGCGTTAACCAACCCATGCTGAATTGCCGATGAAACAGCATGGATTTCTCTATTAAACAAGCTTAAATCCGGTTTTGGAACATTAGAACCCAATTCATTATGGAGTTGATAATAAACGCTACCACCACATTCGTCTTTACGCTCTCCAATCAATATCAATAGGCTATCACTTTTCTTAAAATCAAAGGTAATAGCAAAATCAATATCTGGAAGCGTTCCCAGGCAACTAATCATGGGGCTGGGAGGAATAGCCCCTTTCACTGATTCATTATACAATGAGACATTCCCGGCAATGACAGGCAAAGTTGATTGGGGATGATCTTTCAGATGAACAGCGGCACAGGCATCACTAATTCCTCGCACAGAATCAACAAATTCGCGCATTTGTTCTGGCTTTTCCGGATTACCAAAACACAAGCAATCTGTTATTGCGACTGGAGTAGCTCCAACTGCAGTGATGTTCCGTACCGATTCGACAACCGCGTTAACAGCTCCCCAATAGGCATCAATTTTGTTATAGCGGGGATTTTGATCTAAAGACAAGGCAATACCTGTTTTACGAATTTCCTCAGGATACTTCGATTCATTAAATGGTTGTAATACTCCAGCATCAGCCCATCCTGCTTGTATGAGGGTGCGACCCTGCACTTGCTTGTCATACATTTCAAAAATAGGTTCCTTGCTCGCTATATTCTCATGGGCCAATAACTGCAACAAAATTTGATTATAATCATCTGGTGGGAGAAAAACTGGTTCTGTGTTTTGCTTCTGCGAAGAGGCATGTGGCCTGTTATAAACAATGCCTTTCGTGACATCAGGGACTTTAGCTCTCACAAGTTCTCGCCCTTTGTAATTCACCACGTATAATCCATCGGTACGAATTTTGCCGATAACTGCAGCGCATGCCCCTTCAGAAACCTGTGGTAACGCGAAGGTTTCATTATAGTGTTTCAGGATAGTATCTACTAAATCAGGGGGAACAACCCACATAAAACGCTCCTGAGTTTCAGAGCATAGAATGACTGAAGGCATTAATCCTGGCATTCCTGTGGGTACCTTGTCCAGATCAATTTCGGCGCCATAAGAACCGCCGGCTTCAGCCAACTCGATACTTGCGCAGGCCACGCCACCTGCTCCTAAATCTTTAAAGCCTACCTTGTCAATTAAATTCTTTTCTCTTAGTAATTGAAATAATGAATAATTAGCTTTAAGGAGATGTCTCTGTAAAAAAGCATTGGGCTCTTGAACAGCTCCCTTATTCTTTTCTTGTGAATCTTCTTCCAATACTGTTGAGGCAAAGCTCGCGCCGCCAAACCCACTATTATCAGTTGGCTTACCTACTAAAATAAAAACATAGTTCTCAGCTTCGGGCGGAGCATAAGAATGTATAATATGATCCTCTCTTACTATCCCCAGAGTGACTACAGTAACCAAACAATTTTCATTGTAGGCCGGATCATAGTACACATCACCAGCTATATTCGGTATTCCCAAAGGATTGCCATACCCGGCAATACCTGAAACCACCCCTTCCTGTATCCAGTGAGTACGTGCACGTTTGATATCTCCGAAACGCAAACTGTCTGCTACTGCTATAACTTCCCCACCCATACAACAGACATCACGGACATTACCACCAACTCCGGTAGCTGCGCCTTCATAGGGAACAATTTGAGATGGGTGATTATGTGATTCATGACTGACAATAACGCCATATCTATAACCATTTTTATCTTGGGCTACAGATACTATACCTGCATCCTCCTTGGCGCCCAGTATCACGTGAGGGCCTGAGGTATTGAATTGCTTTAAATGAATACGGCTGCTTTTATAAGAACAATGTTCTGATCCTTGAATAGACCAAAGTACACACTCTGAAATAGTCGGGGGTCTTTTGAGGAATTCATTCTGTATAGTCAACGCCTCATCTACAGAAAGATTTAAATTATAATCGCGCAGTAATTTTTCAATTTCTCCACGATTCAAAGAAGAAAAATCAAGGGTTTCAGTAAGATTTTGCATGAATCTCTATACCAGATAGAATTAATCTCTGATTGATCAGTAAAGGACTAATCTCTCCCCAAAGCAGTAGATATTGTATATTTTTACACGGGGTATAAGCAATGAAAAACCAATAATTAAGATAAATTAAGTTGTGGTTCTAATTTTGGAATTTAACTTATTACCCACTCAATCTGCTTTTTCAAATCAATATTTATCTCAGAAAGCTCTTCCAGCTCATGGTTAGTGTACGGGTTATCATTTGGGCTATTCAGTTGGTGAAGCTGAATGCGTTTATCTCGCTCCTGATGAAGCCAGGCAATTTGGGGAGCAAACAAATGGAGCATGCCTTCCACCCACTGATCTAATACTTGCCAATAAGGATCGTCTATTAATGTCATCTTGTAAGATTTCAGGAAATATGGAATATGCTCAGCACCATACCAAATTTCTGATGTTACCCAACGATTGACTGTAAATAATCGTATCGGTTGCCCAAACTGATTCATACCTATCGCAACAAGGTGAGTCATGGGATTATCTATGTATTTATCCCAATCCTCTAAAGGAGCTGGTTTAATACGCTTCGGTATATGTTTATATCGCAAAAAACAATGAAAATGACCATGTTCATTACTTTCGAAATTTTCTCTATGGCAATGATAAAAATATTGTGAGCCAGTACTACGATCAATCCTGTCTCCCTTAGGATAGTGACTCATGCGTTCATGCTTTCGCTTTTTTCTAAGCGTGTAGTGCAGAATATTTTTACCTTTACTGGATGTCATTTTTTGTTGGGCTTCAAGAACTTGTGAAGCATAACCAAGAAATTTCTTTTTATACCAGCTGGACAATATGGGTAAGTTAAAATCTGATTGACTATTCATAATTACTTAAAAAATAAACCGTAATAAAAAGAGGTAGTTAACACTACCTCTTTATAGAAAATATTACTTATTAATCACCACTGCAACCACCGCAGCCACCACAACCGCCACAGCCTTTGCAACCGTTGCAGCCCTTGCATCCTTTACAACCAGTACAGCTAGAAGTTGTTGTATTTGAAGTATCATCAGCATAAGCTACGGAAACCATAGGTGCTGTTGATAAAGCAGCTAACAGAGTGGCTACTGCCATTGTTGATTTTTTCATAGTATTACTTCCTTGATAGTTAATGGATTTTTTATTTACCCATTAAGATATTAGCAAACAAATCAAAATTTTTCTTCTTTTTTCACAAAAATTAATTGATTATTTTTTAATAAAATTGATTTTTTATATGCCTATAAACACGGGTTTGATAAATTCTTGCTTATACAAGCAACTCTCAGAGCAAAGAATCAAATTCATGCTTTTCAATATTTTGGGTACAGTTTGAATTTGATTTATTTATCAAATATTAACCATACCCAAATTATTAAGAACAAATTTCGGTAGCAAATTGTCTATTATTTCAACTCAAATGGCGCGCTTGCTCGAGCAATTGAAGCATTTTTGATAGCGAAATCAAACCAACCGAAGTCATTTGAGTAATAGGCTCTCCCGATGTATTAAAAAATATCATCGTTGGCGTTCCATAAATACCAAAAGCTTTTTTTATAGAATCAACCTCTGCATTCTTATCACTGATATCCACTTTAATGCTAACCCAATCAGACATAGCTTTTTGAATTTCTGGTTGATTGAATACTTTGGTATCCATTTCCTGACAGTCACCGCACCAATCCGCTGAGAAATCAAGAAATACTGCTTTTCTAACTTTTTTAGCCTGCTCCAATTGCAGTTGAAGAGCGTTTAAGGTATTAATCTTGATAAATGGGCTATTTTCTACAGACGCTTGTTTTATTTTTACTGAAGGTATTGCGGTGTTGTAAAAAATAATACCTCCTGAAATCAAAGCAAGAATACCCAATCCCTGAGCCAAATAACCACGCCAATTGTTTTGTGATTTTAAAGCACCTAAACTGATGCTGGCGACCATGAGTAATCCTGCCCACAAAATGTGCGTAATGGTCTGATTCAGAATCCGGGATAACATCCATATGGCAATTCCCAACATGATAAAACCAAACAATTGTTTTATTTTAAGCATCCAGGAACCTGCTTTTGGGAGTAAAGTACCATAACCCGCACCAACAATCAGCAGAGGAACCCCCATCCCCAATGCCATAACAAATAAAATCAATCCGCCCATTATGACCTGGCCATTTTGACCAATATAACTTAAAACACCAATTAAAGGAGCGGTAACACAAGGAGAAACAATTAAAGTGGATAAAACTCCCATTATTCCAACAGAAAGATAACTTCTCTGCTTCCCTAATTGATTGTTTTTATTTAACCGATTCCCAAGGCTTGTAGGAAACTTCAATTCAAAAAAGCCAAACATTGAAAGAGCCATGGCTACAAACACAACACTGAATAAAGTGATTACTACTGGACGTTGCATTACAGTCTGGATTGTACTTCCCATATACCCGGCAAGCATCCCTGCTCCTGCATAGGTGATAGCCATTCCAGTCACATAACTCAGTGATAATTTAAAGGCTTTTCCTGTAGAAATAGAATTTTGTCCTACAATAATTCCTGATAAAATAGGAACCATCGGTAGAACACAGGGCGTAAAAGCCAACAAAATACCTAATCCGAAAAAAGCACTCAAATAAACAAAAGCACTATTTCCTGTAATAAAATGCATCACAGTATCCGGGTTAGAACTTTCAAAGCCAGGAGTATATGACCACGCCGCCTGAGTAAAAAATATCAGTAATAAAATCATGAACGAATCAATTAATTTTCTCATTTTAATGTCCCAATAAGTAATAAATAACAACGATAGATACTTGTATCAGAGTACAAGTAACCTACACTGGACCTCTTGCATAGCCAGGGCTGGCAAGAAGCCTACTGAGAAAGTTGACAAATTTACTCTAGTGGGCAATCGGTGGTTTAAAAATTGGGGATACAGGCGATTTGTATTTTGATTGAATAACTAAAAAATAAAGGATAAATGTCAACAAGGATAAGACATTACCGAGAGATAACTCCTCTTCAGAAATAATATAATAGGCACTGGACGAGCAATAATTCATCAATGCCGTCCTCTGAGGGCATTCCGTTATAGAATGTATATATTGGGTATTACTCTGAGTCTGCTGATTATTGTTATGAAACACTGCTGGTTTTATCATTAACAAAACCACGCTGCATAGTATCAGGTAATGAATTACTCTGTATTTAAGTTTCATAATAACTATAGTATCTTTTTAAGAGAGGTCTGTACAGTAGTTGCTAATTATCAACATCAACTTATGACTATTTTATAATATTACCAATAAGTTGCTTTAACCCAGCTCCTTCCTGGATAAAAATAAAATAAACCTATCTAATAAACGTGTAGTAAAGAATCGTTTTAAACCAATTAAAAAATAAGCTGGAAAAGTTACAGGGTACTTGGGTTTTGGTTTCCTTGACTCCACGGCATGAACCAGTTTTTTTATCACTGCATCAGTATCCCGAGTGAAAAACGAGTCTGCCTTCTTCTGTTTAAAATTGCTCAGCATATTTCTGTATTGATTCTTGAAATAACTTTTTTCCATTGGTATTTGTTGTAAAGATAAGTCCACCGCATTATCACGAAATCGGCTATTTATAGGGCCAGGCTCTATTGTTATGACATTAATACCTGAACCAGACAATTCCAGTCGAAGTGTGTCACTTAAGCCCTCCAATGCATATTTGGAGGCATTATAAGCACCGCGAAATGGCATGCTAACTACGCCAAGTATAGAGCTGATATTGATTATGCGTCCTTGTCCTTGTTCCCTCATTACAGGAATAACCAAATTGGTCAAATCTTGCAAACCAAATACGTTCGTTTCAAATTGTTGGCGAAGAATATCCCGAGAAATATCCTCAAGAGCACCTACCTGACCGTATCCTGCATTATTAATCAATACATCCAGGTGACCCGACGTCATAATTAACAACTGCGCAAATGCACTTTGGATTGAAATAGGGTTACTTACATCCAACAAGAGAGCCTCAACCCCTTTATTTAGTAATTTTTGGACATCCTCTGTTTTTCTGCAGGATGCAATCACTCTATGTCCTCTATTTTTCAAAGCAAAAACAGCATCAAAACCTATCCCACTGGAGCATCCTGTGATCAAAATAACTTTTGTATTCATCGCCATGACCTATGCCTAATTTTTAACTATCGTACTAAGCTATCTATCGAATTACCACTATTATGATAATTATTTGTTCAATTTTTGACTTATATTTCACTTTTTCCTAAAAATCATTTGCTAAACTTTTAATATGGAAATGACAGTTTAGAGGTCAAAATGAAAGGCAAGTTAACAGGTAAAGACAAATTAATAGTGGATGAGTTTGAAGAACTGGGAGAACAGGAATCCGATATCGATGAATTTGATCTTCTTGAAGGTGATGAGAAATTGCCTGGCGACTCAGAGCTTGACAAAACTACATCTATTTATCCTCCCGAAACCAGCTGGGAAGTGAATAAAGGGATGAACAGTTCTCGTTTGCATAAACTATACAGTTTATTCTTTGACAAAAGTTCCGCCTTTTATCTTGGCGATGATGTTAGTGTATTGGAAGACAAGCCTTTAACAGGTGCCTATGGTTTTCAGAGTAAAAAAAATGATCAACAAATTTTTTTATTCAGACCGGATTCTGATTATGTTGCAGGATATCACGTTGATGCAAAATCAGACGCTGGATGGGTAAATGACAAACTCGATCGTCGTTTATCTGAGATTAGTGAATTTTGTAGTAAGGCCACTCAACCTGCAACGTTTATACTTCCTTTTGTTGAAATGCCCACTGACATTACCAAAGGGGTTCAACACCAGGTATTGTTAACTATTAGCTACGATCCAAAAAGTAAACAACTCACTCCCACTGTCTATGACTCCATTGGACGAGATACCTACTCTGAATCGTTATCATCCTATTTTAAAGGCAAATATAGAACAACTTGCGATGAAATTTTGACCCAAAGTATTGAAAAAGCTATTAAGAGCACTGATTTTACTCTTGGTAAATTTACACGAGCTGCTTATAACCATCAAAACCGCCTCACCGAAGGCAATTGCGGGTCTTATACCTTCAGGACGATTAAAGAGGTTATTTCATCCTCAGCACAAGGTACTGAAGTAAAAATTCCTGGCTCAGGATATATTACTTCTAACAGTTATTTAACAAGTCAGCACGTACAAGACATTGAAAGTTGCATTAAATATAGAAATTTGGGGGTTGTTGATATCGAAAGTGCTTTGACTGAAGGTAAAACATTACCGGTACAGCTTTCTGAATTTATTGTTGCCTTGGAAGATTATGGGAAATTACGAAGTCAACAATCTGAAAAAAGCATGTTGAATTTTATTGGCTACAGCAAGACAGCAAAATTGACCGCTGTTGAGCTGCTAATAGGCATTTTAAATGATATCAAAGGCAAAAATGAAATCAGTGAATCTCAATATGATAAATTAGTAAAGGAAGTCGATTGTTTAATGGATTCATCTTTAGGAAAGTTGGTACAATTTCACCTTAAAAATTTAGGCGCTGAATCACTACAAAAACTGGTACTTCCGTGTGTCAAGTTTGATGATACGATAGATGATTTTGTGACTATCGAAAAAGACGAACTATTCGATGTACCCGATATTACAGGGGAAGAGCTTGCCTCTAAAAAAGGGATTGAGCAAGGTGCTCTGGATAAAGAGGCTTTACTAAAACAAAAACAGATTAAAACGGATTTGTTAGACCTTCGCGAAGAAGATAAAACCGGTCTGAAAAAACCATTGCATGGTGGCATTAAGGTAAAATAGTGTGAATTGAATTCAACTATGTGATTAATAGGCAGAAGGTTTTTTAATGCGCTGATAATTTCTTAAACTTTAAAAAATAAGCGAGCCATGCTGTCATCAATTATTGAATTTAAGTTGAATAATTAATCATTTCATTATTAAGTTCTTACATAATCATTAAATTTAATTCATGGTGGCTCGGTATTTGGCAATTACAACGGAAAGTGTTAGAATTAATTGGCCATATTGTATCCTAATAAGTCATGTTATTGGATTATGGTGTGAATATTAAATTTACAAAGCGTTGGGTGGAGTGCGGTAAACATGAAATCTGTTGATGAAATAGACTCTCTTTTGCAGTCAGCCAAAACAAGTGAAAAAGACAGTTCAGAGCAAATTGTTCCACCAAATGATGAGATTGAAGATGGATTTTATCTCATAGATGATAGTAACCATGATGAAGACCTTGACTTTAGTGATTTTCCATGGCTGGATCCTGACCATCCATTATTTTTTCCGGCAACACAGGCAAATAATTCGAAAGGATCGACACGATGGGATGCGGTAAATAAATTTTCTGTAGAAAATTGGTATCCTCATTTAAGAAAACATACCTTCAAGTCACACTTTATTACACTAAACTATAATGATATTCACTATTTAATGGGAAACATTCCTCCAGACTACGATAGCAGTAAACTGGAAAGTATTTTCAATAAAATCCTTTCAGAATTTAACAATAAAGAAGTCTTCATGAGATTGTCCACCAGGAGCCCCAAGGATTCCAAATTTCTCTTTGAAGAAGCTTCTACCATAATGAGTAAGGATTTTGTGTATTGGAATGAAAATGACAATAAACATCAGCAATTGGTGTCATTTGTTGCTTCAATGCTCAAGGCAATGAAAATTAAAAGTGGTAGAAAAATAATTGAAACAATAGCACAAAGCCCTAGAGTTTATAATGATTTGCTTGCGCTCGTTAGTTCAAGCAATCAATCAGATTGTACGACAAACGTTATTTTGCGCGAATGGCATGACATTCGTCCAGACCATGAGTTTAGAGTTTTTGTATCCAGACGCCATCGTAAAGAAAGTATTGTTACAGCGATATCACAATATTTTCATTTTTTATATTTTGATAAAAGCCCTGCAGATTGTTTCAATTTTCTAGATGAAGAGGATAAGAAAGCTGTTATTAAAAAATTTGAAAATTATGTTCTCAAATCTGTAGATCCAGATGTTGCAAAATTTTTAAATTTTTCAAGCGAACAAGATGATGACGAATCATCAGATTGCATTCGTGAATACATTGTTGATTTAGCCTTGATTCCAGTCAGTCAATATCACGGCGAAATAACAGATGAGAACATAATTGAAATAGGGGCAAATACTTATGTAATGGTAGTCATAGAGCTGAATCCATTTGCACCAGCAGCAACAGGAAGTGGTTTATTCAATTGGAAAAATGACTTAATGATGCTTTGGGGGAAAGCATCCTGTGACTATCCCGTCTTTAAGTATCGTACAACACCAAGAGAAGATTTACAGTCAGTATCATTGCTGCCGTCAAATTATGAGTCTGTTATCAAAAGTGCCTTGATCAAACGATTGGAAACCTCCTACTCAAACTCAGCAAGTCAAAAAGAAAGATTTTTTTCATCCACTAAACCTGTTACTGAATCCTCTGGATCAGCCCTGCTTGATATGGTTACAAAACCGTGATAGGCAAGATTTAGTAAAAACCTGGGCGGGAGACCAATTCTATTTCATGTTTGTAAAGGTGCGCGACTGCCCAAGCATTTAAAAAAGCGATGGCTTCCTCTGGGCTTTCCATAGCAAGTGTATTGCTGGCTTTCAACCCCTCCCCCAAGCTTGCATTATGAATGGAGGAGGCACTGGCACGCAGGTGTTGATTAGCTTTTGTGCAGGAATTAATTGACGAGGTAATTGCAGATTTAGCACGATTTATATTACCGGATTGTTGTGCCCACATCGCATAACGAAAAAAAGCTTCAGCTAGCATCATATAAGCATAACTGCCATATTGATTTAAGTTTGCCTTACAAAGCTTAATTGCCTCCGTTAAAATTTGTTCTGCTTCATCTGCAGAAGCAACCTTATCTAATTTTTGATATAAAAATTGGATATAACGCTGGCTTGCATGGATCGACCCAAATTTCATTGCCTGATTTAACCAGTAGAGCTCTGAGTCAGAAAAGGACTTTTCTTTTGCTGCTAATGCTTTTTGGGAAAGATGAAAATAATAAGCGCCACGTAGTAGATTAAAATGATTGATTTCTCCACCGTCATGAGTAAAAAAAGATTTAGGTACTGGTTTATCTCTGGTGAGAACTAATCCAAAAGTCGAGTAGAGCTTTTTCCAAAGCTCATCATATTCACTTTTCTCACAAAGCGCAGCAAAATAAGCAGAAAATTTAGCTATTCTGATAATAAAAGACAGTGATTGCAATGAAATTTGAGAGAAAAACTTTCTCTCATCAAAATCTTGGCTCCCTAAAGAGGAGATAAACATCCAATCACCAAGATTTGGCTGTGATTGCAAATCACGTAAACTATTTTTTCTCTCGATAGCACATTGCAATTTTTTAAGCCCTCAACATCTTTGCCAAATAACAAGCATGGCAATATATTAACATATTGTACATAATATTGCACACATGACTTAATACAATTTTTATATACCTCCTAAAATACATAACAAGCAACTTAAGTAAAAAAGCAATTTTGCAATATTATGAGACAATTTGTTATATTATTAATCTATAATTTGAATATTATCTGCGATAAAAGGAATTTATCATGAAAATAGTAAGTGCTTATGTCCTGAGATTATTCGCTATTCTGAACTTAACTTTTCTATTGTTCATTACTATATCATTTACTAATGTAGCAAGTGCCAGCAACACTAATGCTGATCAATATCTTTCCGGAAATACTCAACTTGCTTACTTCATTGGGGTTCACAGCTACCCTGGTAACTACTACTGGCGCGGCCCCGTATATTACAAAAACGCTTACTGGACAAAATGGAGATATATTGGTTATGGTTGCCAGAAAAGCTGCCTGATAGACCGATGGAGTGGTCGAGTCATTCGCTGTGCCAAACGTTGTTTTTAACCAAATTCATATAAACAGGGCTTGTATGAAGCAGAGTTCATCTAATTCTCTTATTTATTGTTCAAACAACTTGGCGTGAATACCTCTTCCCAGTAACTGGAGGAAGATTTTCCATGTCTATTCCAAAAATGGGGGAGCAATTTACTTTTATACAAATTTGAGGAACTTGGATTGCTGCTTGCTGTTGATTCTGGAAGCTGAGAGCTTTTGACTGTAGCAATAGACTGCCTATTGAATCTGTACTTGATAATACTATAGGTTTTTTCGAAATACTCAGGGAGCGTTCTTGGCGTTGCTTTTTGTTCTTTGACTATCAATCCTACCAAATTAGCGCGTTGTTCAAGTTGGTTTTGCATGTTAACTTGTATTTGTTTTAATTGTTTTCCAGTGAATCTAACCTCTTCCATCAGCTGTATCAGATGTCCTCTACGCTCCATCATTTTTTTTGGTATTTGTTGCTTATTTTTCAATAATTCAGAAATGACATCAATCACTCCTGGAGTGGCTTCTGTTCTTAAATGACTAATTTTTTTATTCAGATGTTTTAATTGCTTTTTTAAAAGAACTTCCTTGTCCTTTAAGGATTCAAGCGATTCATCCAAAGCTCCAATGGCATGATAGGTAAAAAATAAAGGAGTAAAATCACTCTCACCCTGATGCGTATTCATAAAATGGCGCAAAGCGCCATGATTCCCTATTGGTGAACTTAATTGACATAGTTGATTATAATTATTTCTTACGCTTACAGGTAAGCCATCGATTAACTGTTTGTCTGCAATTAATTGCAAATTAACAAATACCAAAAGAAAGCCTTCATAACAATGATGTCTTAAGAGTAAATCCGATATATTTATCCAGCGTCTGAACGCATTTAATTGAGCGTCAGGGCAAGATTTATGCTGTTGAATGTCATTTTTAAGAAAAAATTCCAGCTCTTGCCTTAATTTGAAATAGCTTTGTTGCCTGGAATTCGATTTTTCTTTTCGTTCAAATCCTGAAATATCATTAAAATCATCCAGAGTAAACTGTTTCAATTGCTCTCTTAATTTAGTATCAATCAATAGTGCGTAATCTGAGGCAATTTTAGACTCTATAAAACTATACATTAATTGATTTTTCCTGCTGTGAGCTATTGATTTTTGAAATTTTCTATCAGCAATCAGCTTGTCAAACCGTTCTGATGCCAAAGGTTTTTGCCAAAAAAACTTATTGTCCTTTGTCGTCAGACAGGTACGAAAATAATTATGGGACACTGTTGTAAACTCCTTACCAACAATTGATTTGTTAAACTAAGCAAAGTAGTCGACCAGTCCTTTGGGTAGATGCCTGGTTAATGAAGTGATTTTATTTTTATCTTCTGCTGATTGGATAAGATCTATTTCAGCATGATGGTTTTTCTGCGAACCTTGGCGGGAACTTGTATCGGTTCCAATATGCACCTCAGACAAGTTTATACCTTGCTGAGCCATCATCTCTCTTAATCTGGGAATCGCTTGATCAACAATTTCTTTTACATAAACACTGTGAGTAGATATGTTAACAGAGGCATTATCCTTTACAACTTTTACATTAATTTCCAAAGGCCCCAATTCTTCAGGATGAATTTTAATTAAGGCACTTTTTACATCTTGATGACCAAGCCAAACAATATGTTCAGATAATTGCTCTGACCATTGTGAATGATTGACATGAATTGGAATTGAAAAATTTTTAGGTATGTGAGAGTTGGAAACAACTGGGGGTTGAATATCTGAACCGGCTTTTTGGTTCATTTGAAAGGAACTACCAGGTATTTCAGTGCCCACTTTAGTTGCCTCTACTTCAGATTTTATTGCTTTAGTTCCTGGCTCAGCATTCGTTTTAATGTCTTCTAATATCGGGAAAGAGTCATTCCCTTTAATTAATTGATGATTTTTCGATGAATCATTCCCCGGTTGATTGATTGCCTCTTTTTGATAAGGGTTAATGTTATTCCCATCGTAATCTGCTTTTGGAAAATCCAGTTTCAGTTTGCCAGATTCAATAGAAGTTATTTCCGAGTCCCAAATTTTGTAAGTCTCATCTGTCTGATTTTCAGGTTTAACTATTGGTGGTTGGAAATTTTCAGAATTAATCCATGTCAAAGCCACATTTTTTTCTAGTGTTGATTCAAACTGCCCTTCACATTGATTACCTGATATTTCATTAATAACAGGTAAATCAACATCATGCCACAATGGATTATCTAAGGATTTTTTTTGCTCATTGAGTCCTTCAATTTGTTCGTCCTCTTCCACCTCTTTAAATTGCAAATTTTGCAAAACTTTATTATCTGCTGAATTTTGATGCTCATATTCGCATATTGTATCTGCATTATTTGTTGATAATATTTCGGCCATTAGCAGTATAAAAGATTCAGGAGTTAATAAATCCCTGCCACCATCAGAATCTTCATGAACATTAATCAATTGCTCAGGATTTAGATCATTTTGAACTGTTGAAGAGGTATCCAATAAGATGGATGAATTGAGTATAAGGTTTTTCAGATCAGACATATCACACTCCCTGTGTTATGATTAACATATAGCAAAACTCATACCATCTGCAAGCTTACTGAAAAAATAATCAAGGGACAGTTAAAAAATATTGCATGCATGTAAAACCTCTTAATACTCACTATAACCCCTAAAAAAATAATGCTAGTTTTTTGACATATTTTATAGGGAGAGAAATTTATCATGTATCACTATTTATTCAGCTGCCATAAATCTCAGGAATCTATAGATGGCTTGATTGAACAAGTAAAACAATTACTAAATCATGTAGAAATGGAACAAAAAGCTTATTTTTTAAATTTGTTGACTGCCCGTGTTGCCGAATTTCAAAACGAACTTAAATCAGAGGCCTCAAATACTATTAATAAACAACAGATACTTATCCAGTATGAAAAATTTGCGAAAACCTTGCTCATTTGCATAAAGCAACCTGAACGAACATCCTATGCAATACACAATTACCATAAAGGATTTTATTATCCCGTTGCTATTCACGATAAAATTAAACCCGATCCCACTATAGAAAATGCAGCTATAGCTACTCTTGGAGTAAGCCTTGCTTTGCTTTTGGGTTCAATACCAACATTCATTTTTAACCCACTCTTTGGTGTTATCATGGTATCACTAGCGGTGACACTGCTGTTACCAAGTGGATTTTATTTACTAATCCCAGATTCTCCAGATACAACAAGCAAAAAAGAAGAAGAAAAAAGGATTTTTATGGAAGGTGCAAAAATCATTAATCCTGATGTTAGAATCGAAGAATTTGATGAACAACCTTACCTCTCCTCTTCATTAATCAAAACATGATTTTGTTGATACTGAATGAAAACTTCCTGAAATTGAGCTATTATTCCTAGAGATTATTAATAATAATGATTTTGGGAGTACTTTATGAAAGTGGGTCAAGACAGTCTATCAACAAAATCACAATTAACAGTTGATGGAAAAACCTATAATTACTATAGTTTGAAAGAAGCTGAAAATAAACATTTTAAAGGAATTAATCGCCTCCCTTACTCCTTGAAAGTACTTCTCGAGAATTTATTACGTTTTGAGGATGGCAATACAGTAACGACCAAAGACATCAAGGCAATTGCCGACTGGCTCCATAATAAAACATCCCAGCATGAAATAGCATTTAGACCAACTAGAGTCCTGATGCAAGACTTCACTGGTGTTCCCGCAGTAGTAGATTTGGCTGCCATGCGTACTGCCATAGTAAAAATGGGAGGTAACGCAGACAAAATTTCTCCTCTTTCTCCTGTCGATTTGGTCATAGACCATTCAGTCATGGTAGATAAATTTGCTTCAGCTGATGCCCTTGAAGTGAACACCAAAATCGAGATAGAAAGAAATAAAGAACGTTATGAGTTTTTACGCTGGGGACAAAAAGCTTTTTCTAACTTTCAGGTCGTCCCACCCGGAACAGGGATTTGCCATCAGGTCAACCTGGAGTATTTAGGAAAAACTGTGTGGAATAGTGAAAATGATGGCCAGTTGTATGCCTATCCGGACACTTTGGTCGGCACAGATTCTCACACGACCATGATTAATGGACTAGGTGTCCTGGGTTGGGGAGTCGGTGGTATAGAGGCAGAAGCAGCCATGCTGGGGCAACCTGTATCCATGCTAATCCCCGAAGTAATCGGTTTTAAATTATCAGGTAAACTTAAAGAAGGCATTACCGCAACTGATTTGGTCCTTACCGTCACTCAAATGCTGCGAAAAAAAGGGGTTGTTGGTAAATTTGTTGAATTTTATGGTCCTGGACTTAATGATTTACCTTTGGCAGACAGAGCGACAATTTCCAATATGGCTCCCGAGTATGGCGCAACATGTGGCTTCTTTCCGGTAGACAAGGAAACAATAAAGTACTTGGAATTAACTGGTCGTGACAAGCATACCATTGCCCTTGTTGAGGCTTATGCAAAAGCACAAGGTATGTGGTATGACAAAGACAATGAAGAACCTGTGTTTACTGACTCTTTACATCTGGATTTAGGCAGCGTTGAACCCTCTCTGGCTGGCCCAAAACGCCCCCAAGATAAAGTCAATCTCAGTTCATTACCTGTAGAATTCAACAATTTTTTAATTGAAGTTGGTAAAGAAAAAGAGAAAGAAAAAACCTTTGCTGTTAAAAACAAAGATTTTCAAATGAAACATGGTCATGTAGTCATTGCAGCGATAACCAGCTGTACTAACACCTCTAATCCAAGTGTACTAATGGCAGCAGGACTGGTAGCAAAAAAAGCGATTGAGAAAGGATTACAGCGCAAACCCTGGGTTAAGTCTTCATTGGCACCTGGTTCTAAAGTAGTTACTGACTATTTAAGGCATGCCGGCCTACAAACCTACCTGGATCAACTGGGTTTTAATTTGGTTGGTTACGGCTGTACCACTTGTATAGGTAATTCGGGTCCTTTGCCTGATGATATTTCCCATTGTGTTGCAGAGCATGATCTTGTTGTTTCATCTGTACTGTCTGGTAATAGAAATTTCGAAGGGCGTGTTCACCCGCAAGTCAGAGCCAACTGGCTGGCTTCTCCCCCATTAGTAGTCGCTTATGCTCTATGCGGTACAACTTGCAGCGATTTAAGCAGGGAACCCATTGGGCAAGACAAAGAAGGAAACGATGTTTATCTCAAGGATATCTGGCCATCTAATGAAGAGATTGCTGCGGAAGTCGCTAAAGTAAGCGGTACCATGTTCCGTAAAGAGTATGCTGAAGTATTTAAAGGAGATGCTCATTGGCAAGCCATTCAAACAAGCTCAGGGCAAACTTATGAATGGAATCCTGATTCTACATACATACAACACCCCCCATTTTTTGAAAATTTAAGTCTGAAACCAGAACCGCTCAAACCTATCAAGCAGGCTTATGTTTTAGCCCTATTCGGCGATTCAATTACAACGGATCATATTTCACCTGCAGGTTCAATAAAAGCCAGCTCTCCAGCAGGCTTATATTTAAAATCCAAAGGGGTAGATGAGAAAGATTTTAACTCCTATGGATCACGCCGCGGTAACCACGAGGTCATGATGCGAGGCACTTTTGCCAATATACGCATTCGTAATGAAATGACTCCTGGACAAGAAGGTGGCGTCACTCGTTATGTTCCTACTGGAGAAACCATGTCGATTTATGATGCAGCCATGCGTTATCAGGAAAATCAACAAGACTTGGTTATCATTGCTGGTAAAGAATATGGAACAGGCTCTTCTCGCGATTGGGCAGCAAAAGGCACTAATTTGCTTGGTGTTAAAGCTGTGATTACTGAAAGCTTTGAGCGAATCCATCGTTCCAATTTAATTGGTATGGGTATATTGCCATTGCAATTTAAAGAGGGTACTACTCGTAAAACATTAAAATTGGATGGTAGCGAACGCATCAGTATTGAAATCTCTGATAAATTAACCCCGGGCGCGATGGTACCTGTAACCATAGAAAGGCAAGATGGGGACATTGAGAAGATAGAAACTCTTTGTAGAATTGATACTGCTGACGAGCTCGAATACTATAAAAATGGCGGAATACTTCAGTATGTATTGCGCAAAATAAGCTCTTAACAATTGGGCACATTGCGTGCCCTTCTCCCTTAGAGTGTTGGGTTCACAAAATATCTAGAGACGCATGAACACTGCATCACTAGGCAGCTGAAATCAGAATATCAGTAAAAATTGATACCATAATCAGGAGAAACCCAACAACTTATAAATATTAAGCAGTAATTAAACTGTACAGACAAACTTTTCTTTACTCTGTTAACTTATCATAATACCATTTATACCCCATTCAATACCCGGGTTTATTGCACTCATAAAGGATAAATAATGAATCATTCAAAAAAGGTTCTGAACGTTTTTTCTTTAGTTATGATCAACGTCATTGCTGTAGATAGTTTGAGGACCTTGCCTATCAGCGCAAAACTTGGATTTTCTCTGGTCTTTTATTATATTTTTGCAGCCCTTACCTTTTTTATTCCAGTAGCATTGGTTGCTGCAGAGCTCGCTACCGCCTATCCTAATACCGGCGGAATTTATGTCTGGGTCAGGGAAGCATTCGGGAGACGGGCAGGATTTATCACTATTTGGCTGCAATGGATCTATAACGTAGTTTGGTATCCAACTATGTTAGCTTTTATCGCCGCCACGTTATCCTATTTAATCGCTCCTCATTTGGGGAATAACAAATTTTATTTATTAGGCACAGCACTTACCTTGTTTTGGGTGTTTACTTTTTTGAATTGCTTTGGCATGAAACTATCCAGCATTGTAAGTATTATCGGCGCCTCCATAGGCACACTACTTCCTATGATAGTGATTATTGTCCTGGGCGCAGTTTGGATATTTCAAGATAGACCTGTAGCAGTCAATTACCCCACAACATGGTTACCTGATTTTAGTTCTTTAGGAAATCTGTCTTTATTTTCAGCGGTTTTATTTGGCCTTATAGGAATGGAAATGTCTGCTGTTCATGCTGAAGAAGTAAAAAACCCGCAAAGAGATTATCCAAAAGCACTTTTTTATTCGGCTCTTTTAATTATATCCACCTTATCATTAGGTTCTTTGGCAATTGTTATTGTAGTACCAAACGATAGTTTAAGTGTTGTGTCAGGCCTTGTTGATGCCTACGCCATATTTTTTAATTCCTATAATATGCCGTGGATGACATCAGTGATTGCCGTGTTAATTATTTTAGGAGGCCTCAGTGGCGTTTCAGCCTGGATAATAGGTCCAACCAAAGGATTACTAGTGTCTGCACGCGATGGTTCCTTACCTGCACTGTTTTCCCGTGTCAATAAATACGGCTCGCCGGTAGCCATACTGCTCACTCAAGGCGTTATATTTACTGTATTAAGTACAGTCTTTATTTTACTCGATTCAATTAATGCTGCGTACTGGGTATTAAGCGATTTAAGTGCTCAAATGGCATTGTTGGTATATATCATGATGTTCGCTGCAGCAATTAAATTGCGATACAGCAAGCCCGAACAGCCGCGTGGCTATACTATTCCTGGTGGAAATCTGGTAATGTCTCTTATCTCTGGAATTGGGATCATCTGCTGCATAGCTGCTATGATTGTCGGATTTATCCCCCCTTCACAAATCCCTATAAAGAATGTTTTTCTCTTTGAATGTTTTCTGATCGGCGGCCTTATTCTATTTGTTTTCATTCCCTGGTTATTTGCTAAAAAACACGACGAGCAATTATGTAGTGAAGAATAATTGAGCAAGAATTGTAAGCCCACAAAAAATTTTGTTGGGCTTTTCAAGATGATTCTTAAAAGTTGTTAATCAATTGTAATATACCCAATAAACTTCAAACTGCGAGTTTTACAGCCTCTTCTTTCGCAATATTCTCACGCATAATATGCTTTTTTAAATCACCAAGGCTGCTTAGTATTGTTTTCTACCTTTCGATAATTGCCATAATATTTGCCACATTAAATTGTTTTTATATGAACATTAAATTTAATGTATAATGCTCAATCATATTGTGAAAATAACCGAATGTATGTATGGCACGCAGCAAAGAAGAGAAGGCATTAGAACCAAAAGATGCAGAAAATAAGTTTAGAGTCTTAACAAGCGATGTTGCTGGAAATATACCCACTCATTCCTCTGTAACGGACGTATTAAATTTAATCTATTCTTCCATTACCACCCATAACTTATTCAAACCCCATTTAGAACCATTAAAAGCCAAGGCTTGTGTCGTGCAAGGCGATTTAGCTACATTAATATTGATAGCACAACGCAACCCTGCCGCGTTATTCCAAAAGGGAAATATCACCGACCCAAGAGAGCGAACTTTTTATAATGTATCTGCCTGGCAACTTATCCTGTTTCTGTGTGATGTGGACATGAAGAATCAACTGATGCCTTTCATTCCAGAGCAGTTTAAGGCCATAGCTCAAAAGCAAACCAACGAGCTTGGCAGTGGCGGCGCTGATTTAATTAAATTATCCCGTGACCCACAAGCCGTGGCTTTTGAAGATTTCGATGGGTTAACTCAATTTAAACAAACTCTCCCCCTCATTGATGGGACACGAAAGGAAGTCACTTTCCCATTGCTTGAAAATGTTGATGGGATTGTTTATTTCCAAGACAAGAATAAAGAAGTTCATTTCTACTATGCGAATCGAGAGTCCAAAACGATTACATCTCTCGTACCAGACCTCAAGTCAGAAGAAGATAAACAATTATTTGCTGCATTTAAGGCCTCCTTTGATGCCATGGAAAACAATTCCAGTCGTCGCTCAAGTGATACTGAGCATCAATTGATTGCAAAGCTATTTAATGCCAAACCTCAGCGTCAAGGCATTCAGTATGAGCACCAAGGAATACGTTACCAGGATAGTCGCACTTCATTTAGTTTGATTAATGCCTATAGAACAAGTATTAGACTGTATGACGAAGTACAAAATTATCAATATGAAAAAGCCGACACCTATTGGCGCGAAGTGGTAGGTAAAGCACAAGGTGAAGAGATGTGGCTTTTAGAGCGAATTTGTGAAGAAGGCCGTCCATTCCACCCTTTACCCGCAGATTTTAAAGAGTTTAAACGGGGATTTACCTTTTATAATTGGATTACCAACAAGGTAGAATCTGCTTTCGCGGGGGGGAAACTTGCAGTCGGTCTAGGTTCTGATTTTGCGTTATATAAGGGGCGGCTGGGTGGGGGCCGGGGTTGGGCGGCGGCGGGGTGGGACGGGGGCAGGGGCTGGGATTTGATTGCTGTATGGCGGCTTGTTGAAGACGCAAAAGCAAATATTATTGAGCCTGAACAAGAACAAGTGCCTGATTTACGTACGAGTGGTCCGAGTTAGCTAAAGCCGCTTGTGCTCCATCGAGGCGGTGAAGCAACATCCTTGCAACTTCTTTCGCGGATGCGTCCCAACAGGTGTCAATAAACCAGGTTAATAAGTTATGCTTTGTCCAATCATTTGCTGTTCGCGTCCACCAGGAGACCCATTGATGCAAGTAACTCATGGCTCGAAGGGAGGTGTATAGGTTCCATTGATAATGGATTGCACCCCTTGAGTTAACCATTCACTGATAGTACGAGCCATTAAGTTTGTGATGGGCAAACTTCTTGCGCTTATGGGTGCTTGCAAAAAGCTTGCTACCGGTATTCGTCATCTCTACAAAATCCCAGCGTTTCATGATGCTCCAATGTCAAAGTCACTGGAAATTATCATTGATACTTTGTCCTAATGATGCACCGATATCAGGCAGTATTTCAGTAAAAAACCGTTCAATTTCTCTTCTAAAATCCTTAGCACTGTTGAAAAATCGATTGTTTCTGACCTTTTCATTCATGACTTTCCATAATCGTTCGATAGGGTTTAAATTGGGACTATAAGGAGGAAGATAGTTTAAGTGAATAACTAATTTTTTAGCCTTTTCTTTGACTTTATCTGCTCGATGATAAGGGGCTTGGTCAAGTATTAAATGAATGATTCCTTTTGAACCATGGTTTGCTCTTATCAGACTGCTCCTGCTGTTCTCTATTCGCTTTATGTGGATGACCTTTAGGTTTCTTGTAGCTAAAGCCATTACGATGCATCCATTTATTCATCCCTGGAACACTATAGATAATAGACCATTTCTTCTCTACATAGGCAATAATATAACGCAATAAAACAGCTTTTATACGATCACGCTCCTTACCGTTAGAGCAACAACTATTCCTTGCTTCCAGCCCTTCTTTTCTTCTGGTGATAAGTGTATTCTTTTCATGCGGCATAGCATGATCTTCTCAGATCAAAAAAGCAAGCATTTTCATAGATCAGCGGTATAGATCAGCCCTCATACAAGAACAACCAAATATTGCCGTTCCAGACAGGGGCAGATCTCCTGTAATAAATTCACTTAAGATTTTATTATTCTCTTAAGTGAATTTCTAATACTGCTAACCTTCTTCCGGGATAGACATTAAACTGGCATTGCCTCCTGCAGCAGTTGTATCAACTGTATAGGTACGCTCATGGCAAAGTCGAATCAAATAGTTAGGGCCTCCAGCCTTGGGTCCTGTGCCAGATAACCCTTCACCACCAAAAGGCTGTAGACCTACTACTGCGCCAATCATATTACGATTTACATAACAGTTCCCTGCATGAACCCTTTGCCTAATGTAGTCAACTGTTTCATTAATTCGGCTGTGTATTCCCAGTGTTAAACCATAGCTAGTTTGATTGATTTGATTAATTACCTTATCCAGATCTTTTCTCTTAAACTGAATCACATGCAAAATTGGCCCAAATACTTCTTTTTCCAAAGCGCTGATACTATCAATTGCAATAGCTGTTGGCGGCATGAAATATCCTGATAAAGCTTCATCGTCAACAGTGCATTGATATAATATTTCATGATGTTTTCTCATGTTTTCGACATGATTTTTCAATATAGATAATGCTTCCTTGTCTATAACAGGGCCAACATCGGTTGATAACCATTGAGGATCCCCTACGACTAGCTCAGCCATGGCACCTTTTAATAGCTCTACAGTTCTTGGATACACTTCCTCTTGCACATACAATACCCTAAGTGCCGAGCATCGCTGCCCCGCGCTGCCAAAGGCAGAAGTGACAGCATCAACAACCACTTGTTCCAATAATGCTGAAGAATCGACAATCATTGCATTTTGACCACCTGTTTCAGCAATTAGAGGAATGATTTCACCACCTCGAGTAGCTAGCGTCCGATTAATCAAATTCGCCGTGTCAGTCGAGCCTGTAAATAATACTGCTTTAATTCGTTTATCTGCGACCAAAGCAGCGCCAATAGTCTCTCCAGCGCCTGGAATTAATTGAATTACTCCTTCAGGGATACCGGCCTGATGCATTAACTTCACAGCATAGGCTGCAATTAGTGGCGTTTGTTCTGCCGGTTTCGCAATAACACAATTGCCTGTAACCAGCCCGGCTACGACTTGTCCCGTAAATATAGCCAATGGAAAATTCCAGGGACTAATACACAATATTGTCCCGCGAGGATGCAAACTCAATTCATTTAGTTCCCCAGTGTATCCATTAAAGCGTTGAGGGCTACTCATAAGCTCTTGAGCTTTCTTGGCATAGTATCGACAAAAATCAATAGCCTCTCTTACTTCAGCAATGCCATCACTCCAGGTTTTACCAGCTTCCCGACAAGTCAATACCATGAGCTCTGCCATATTGGCCTGTAATAAATCTGCAAATCGATTTAGACAAGAAGCGCGTTCTTCTACTGGTTTCTTGCTCCACAATTCAAAAGCCAATTTTGCCTGATTTAATGCCACCTCTACATCATCAAGTGTGGCTTGCTGCACTGAGCCAATAGCATATGCCGGCTGCTGTGGGGACATAACTGTTTGCAGTAAGTCCCTGGATAATTTTCGACCAGCAATCATAGGACTTGCCTGCCATTCTTTTGATTCAATTTTTGCCAGTTCCTGCTGCAATAATGCGCGTTCAAGTCGATTTGTAAAGTCAAAGCCTTTAGAATTTTTTCGTACGGGTAAAAAGATATCCTCTGGCAATGGTATATTTTTATTTATTTTATCAAGTAACGATCTTGATTTAGCTACCGGGTCCTCCACTAACTCGCTAATAGGTGCCTTATCATCAACTATGCGATTGACAAAAGATGAGTTTGCTCCATTTTCCAGTAATCGTCGAACTAAATACGGTAATAAATCCTCATGGCTACCAACTGGTGCATAAATACGGCATGGAATACCATAACAATTTGCTGGAACAATCTGTTCATAAAGTTCATTACCCATACCATGCAGACATTGAAATTCAAAATCTCTATAACCTCCTACCAAATTAAGAATCATTGCTACAGAATAAGCATTATGTGTGGCAAATTGTGGATAAATGGCATCGGTCATAGTCAGGATTTTTTTTGCACAAGCCTGAAATGACACGTCAGTAAATACTTTACGGGTAAAAACCGGGTATTCAGAAAAGCCTTGCATTTGCGTTTTTTTGATTTCACTATCCCAATAGGCTCCTTTAATCAATCTGACCATAATACGCCGCTGCTTACTTCTTGCTAAAGCAGCAACCCAATCCAAGACATAAAAAGCTCTTTTTTGATAGGATTGAACGGCCAAACCGAACCCATTCCATCCCTGTAAACTCTCATCAGTAAACACTTTCTCTATCACATCAAGCGAAAGATCTAAACGCTCTGACTCCTCGGCGTCAATTGTCAAAGCAATACCATAATCTTTTGCTAAACGAGACAAGGCTAATAATTTGGGGGGTAATTCTGCCATGACACGCTCATACTGAAACTCGCTATATCGTGGATGTAAGGCAGAAAGTTTGATGGAAATACCAGGGCGTCTATATACATCTGAATGTTTATCAGCTTTCTCTCCAATTGAAATGATTGCTTCCTTGTAGGCTTCAAAATATCTTGCAGCATCAGCAGATGTTAAGGCAGCTTCACCAAGCATATCGTAAGAATATCTGTATCCCCTGTCTTCCTTTTTTTTCGCTCGAGCTAACGCTTCATTAATGGTACGTCCCATCACAAATTGTTTGCTCATAATTCGCATGGCTTTATCCACTGCTTTTCTAACAACAGCCTCACTACTTCGATTAACCAATTTTAGTAAAGCTTTGGTTAATGTATTTTCAGCTTTTTCAGGAGTTAAAACTTTACCAGTTAGCATTAAAGCCCAAGTAGTAGCATTTACAAAAAATGATTCACTCTGTCCACGATGCGCCCCCCAATCACCGCCAGCTAATTTATCTTTAATCAAGTTATCTATGGTGGCATTATCAGGAACGCGTAATAAAGCTTCTGCCAGACACATTAAGGCAATTCCCTCATCACTTGATAAGGCATACTCCGTTAAAAAAGAATCTATTCCTGTGCTTTTCTTTCTCTCACTACGAACTGATTGAACCAATTTTGTAGCACTGGTTTTAATTGCCATCATTTGCTGAGGATCAAGTGCTGCCTGTTCACTAAGCTCTGTAATTAAAGAAAGCTCATCCATGCGATAAGCTTTATTAATAGCAGCTCTTAATCCTTCCGGTAAATGAATGGACTGCTTTTCCAGCATAATGTTCTCCAAGACTAAAGTGGTAATTGAAAAAAATAGTTATTAAATTTTTACCATATAAGACAAAAATTAAATTCATTATTATAACAATGAAAAAATCCGGTTATGATATCTTACACTGGCTTATTTGCCATGCCCCTCTCTACGACAAGGCAATATTTCAGATATAAATCATAGTATCGAGCAATAAATTGGGCTATATAAAATCAATGCATCAACCCCCTTTTTGTGGCATATTATATGACGACAATCCTGTTCGATAAAGTAAAAACATGCTTTTTAACCCAGAAAAATAGAACTAAATTTAACCAACAAGATCTAATTATAATCAATAAGATGTTTTTTTGGTTATACATATAGAGCAATTAGTGAACTTATTGAAAACATTTTGCTCCATTCTCTTTTTCAGCCTGTAATTAACCTCATGATATGATTAATATTTTTACCTAATGGGCAACTTAAACCCTTATAAATTTACAATTAACTTATTTGTTAATATAATCACCATCTTTTGTAATAACCAATAATGGTGATTTAACAAGAAGAAAGGAGCAGTATGAATACATTATTTACTCTAATCTCAACTGTACTACTAACAAGTAATATCACATCCAGCACTCCATTATTTGCCAAGCCTGGAACAGACATTAACACCCAGGTACAACATCTTAGCCACAAGGCCCCTCAATTAAACAAGAAAGTATTAAAGCTTGCTTTAACGGCCTATAAAAATGCGAGTAAGAGAGGAGCAGTTAAAAAGCCTGTCCTCACAGTAATTGATTATTCCTTGCCTTCAAATAAGCAACGTATGTGGGTATTCGATCTTCGTAATGAACGTCTATTATACAATACGTACGTAGCCCATGGTAAAAATTCGGGAGTTAATGTTGCACGGAGTTTTTCTAACAGAGAGTCCAGCAAACAATCCAGCTTAGGTACCTATATCACAAAAAACACCTATATCGGACACAAAGGCTACTCCTTGAACCTCCAAGGCCTGGACAGAGGCTTTAATGATAATGCATACAATAGACGTGTTGTGATACATGGCGCGTGGTATGTTGAACCTGAATTTATTAAAAAGGCAGGTCGCGCTGGTTTATCCTGGGGCTGCCCAGCTATAGCACAAACCTTGGCAAAACCGGTGATAAATACCATTAAAAATGGTTCGGTTGTTTTTGCTTATTACCCTGATAAAAAGTTTTTATCTCACTCAGGTTATCTTGTAGCATAAAAAAGTAAGCCAGGGACTCAGCCCTGGCTTTTCGCAGTCATCCGTATAAGAACTTGCGTTCTTATTGTCATCCTGACAAATCAGATCCATCTAATTGCAAATCCATTTGCACGACTCATATCCATATAAGTCTTGATTAAAATTTAGCAATTGAATAGGGGAAGCGCAAGGTGTTAAATCACACCTTCACTCAATACTATTTTCAGATCAGAAATAGTCTTATATATTTATTTTATTAATAATCAATAACTTACCTACTTGTGTAAGAATTATTGCCAGGTAAACAGAATAATTTCTTCTATGGAATTGAGAAATTTCTTACATCAATTACAGCTTAAATTACGTCATTTTATCTTTTAGAGCAATATGCTGCTTGATTATGTCATAAGATATGGTAGTTTATTTACGATGAAATGTAGCGGGGTATGATTATGAACCAACAACTAAATGCAACCAAGAAAGATAAGCTTCAAGTAATCGATTGGCTTATTGAAAATTTTCCTAATGCATTTTTTAAAAAAGGAAACCAGGTCAAACCGCTCAAAATTGGAATATTTGATGATCTAATTGATTTTTATGAGCGACTGGATACTCCGCCTTTTAGTAAAAAATCGTTAAGAGAAGCATTAAGCTATTACAGTGCTTCTCCAGCTTACTTAAGCTGTCAAAAACCTGATACAGCACGTGTAGATATTTATGGTAATGAAGTCGATGTAGTTACGCCAGAGCAGGCCAAGTATGCTTATCAGCGTTATCAGGAGCGCTATGGCAATAAAAAAAGCCAAGAGTTAAAATAGCGCGGAAAAGCCACATTTGGATTTGTTTTATTGTAGGACCATAATGTAATTAATGCTTACATCAGAAACCAGAGTGGTCTTCCTAAGGAAAGGATTATAGCATAGGCCTTTCATATCAATGAGATTTAAATCGTAAAGGCGTGCCATTTTAACTAACTCACTGGGTTTAATGAATTTATCATAATCGTGTGTTTGCCTGGGTAACAAATTAAGCACATACTCCGCAGCAATAATAGCGCCGAGATAAGCTTTTAACGTTCTGCTAATAGTTGATAAAAATAATAGCCCATTTGGTTTTAATAAACGCCTGCAATGTTGTAAAACCAACTCAGGGTTTTGTACGTGTTCCAATAACTCCATACAAGTTATTACATCAAAACCTTGCTCCTCATACTCTTCAATAGGATTGCAAAAATAATCAATCTGCAACTGGTTTTTATGAGCATGTTCTTTGGCAATTTGAATAGCTTCTGGTTCTGCATCTAATCCACTCACATAAGCTCCTGCCTTGGCCATAGATTCACAGAGTATCCCGCCACCGCAACCGACATCCAACACCCTCAGCCCCTTTAGATTAATGTGCTCTGAAATAAACTCAAAACGAGCGCCATTGATATCATGCAAAGTTCTGAGAGGACCATTAGTATCCCACCAATCATTTGCAAGTTGGGCAAATTTATGTACTTCTTCAATAGCAATAGTCGATTCAATTTGATTCATAAGACAATAAATCCATTGGTTTAAAGAATTCTATAACACGTTGATTAGTAATAAAGCTTACATTATATGGGTGTTCTGAAACCAGTCCTATCAATAATTTATTTGCGGGTATTTTCTCAGCAATTTTACCAAATAAGATTAATTGCACATCAGGCTTCCTGATAGCCAATTGCTCAAATAAATTTTGCATAAATGGCTTCCAATGACGCGCGTGATACGGAACCTTACCTTTACTGTATATCAGGGAAGCATTCAATAATAAAATTCCCTTTTTCATCATTCCTTTAAAAAAATCTTCCGCAGTTTGTACCAGACATGATTTATTTATCTTGGCGATTGCTTCTTGCGAGGTATTTCCATGCAAATCACCCCGAGCGATCAATAACGTTTTAATCCAGTTGCGTAGTGAGGTTGCTCGATTAACTTCCTTACTTAGCCCTGTGGAGCTCCACAATAAACCTACAGAGTTATCCCAAAAAGCATACCCATTAGCAGAAATTTTGCGTGGATATGGGGACTCGCCTAAAAGAATATATTGTGTCTGGCTCAAAGGCAGGCTAAAAGCAGAAAACAGTTGATTTAGCCCAGGTAACCAATGGCTATCCTCTTGTATTTGTTTTAAGTAATCACTATCCATTGTATTCAATGCTTTCATCAGAATCTCTTTCCATTCCTCATGGCATCCAACCAATAAATTCTCATACATCTTAATTTTTACCCTTCCGTCATGATAATTAAATTTTCAAATTGAGGTATTTTGATAATTACCTATGTTTTTAAACCAGGTTTTCAGCCACTTTAACACTATTCTTAGACCATGAGAAATTGTCTTATTTTAACATCTGGAAATAAACCCCACGTTGGCCAATAGCTTATCTGTTGATTGCAGCGATTTTCTTGCCATATCAATCGTGGTGTGTTGCCTGAATATTCAAATTACACTAACATCATTTAAAAATGATAATCTGGAGTGATTATGTTTTTGGCCAACTGCAATATCGAGGAATTAGTTACAGAACATATAAAACAATTTCTAGCGGATGAAGAGTTGTCTTTCTCTGGCTTAAAAGATTTAATTCTGAGTAAAGCCCCAATTCCCTGGATTCACTCCTCTGTAACAGCCACTCTGCTTAAATCCAGAGACTCCGATAAAACAGAAGTAAAAAAAAACCTTGAACAACAATCTTATAAAGCTCAACTGGCTGAAGACAAGATTCAAAAAGAGCAGGATGATGCTGAAGCATTAAAAGATAAAAAATTAAAGGAAGTTTTAACTCGTGAATTAAACCACATCCCAACTCAAATCAGTGAACAGCAAACGGAACTCAGATTACTTCATTATAAACTAGAGCGACTCTTTGAAAGCCAAGCTAAAGTCGATGTGATTCAACATCCTGATTCTCCTATGAAAAAGATAAAGCCGTCCTCCAGTCACTCTGCGTCGATTGAGCGCCTGCAAAGATCTATTAATGAGCGTGAGATTAAAATTCAATCACTTTTTGAACAGGAAGTTAACAACAAGATAAAATTAAACGAAATTGAAAAGCGTGCCAGTGTACGCTCACAACATCACACTAAAAGGGTTAAACGCGCTCAGGCAAGAATTGGATACAATAGTACTGGAGAGGATATTCTCAGTACATTATCAGGGAAAAATCAATCCATTTTGTTGCGCAGTATTCAAAAACAACATCATGCTCTTGAAAAAAAATGCAGTGATCTCATTCAGGAAGCTGATCAGATTAATTACCCATTATTTCTTGAGGAACTTCAAAAGTATTTAAATAAAAAAAAGCATACTTTATCTTCTCAAGAGGTCGATGCATTAAAGTCTGTTATAAAATATATAAAGCAACACTTGGAATTTGAGCATGAGGTAATCAATACACAATCCAGTCTCCATATTAAAAAGCAATCCATCAGTTCCCAGATTGTAAAATTACGAGAATTACAAAATAAACTAAAAACCTTAAAAAACAATAACCCCAATTTGACAGCGGCAAATGAAGAATTAGTTTCACGTAATTTGGAATTAACGGCCATGAAAGAGCATCATGCTGACCTACGTCATCGCTTGGGCACACCCGCATTACTTTTATTTGGATTAACTTTTCTATTTTCAATTCCTCTTATTTTAACCATAAGCGGAGTAATTCCTTTTTTCATTGCGCCTGCGTTGCTTTATATTTTGGTCTCAGCGCCTCCAACCATCTTGCTGCTATCAACTCTTGGTGTTGGCATAGCAGCTATCGTTTTCAGCTTCAAAATGCATTCCAATGAATCAGCTATTAAATCCAATTTGCAAACGATTGAAACAAACTCTAATCAAATGAGCCGAAATTCCCAAAATTTAAAATCATTGGAAACGCTTACCATCCCCACTCTGGATATGCAAATCAAAAAAGATGAAAATTTAAGAGATCAATTAATGCTTTCTTTACAAAAACAGCAACGTCAAGCTGCCCAGGCATTCCAGAAAGCAAAAGAGGTAGAGTGCCTATCCTATGCTACCTCTTCACTTTTAAATTCCGGCAATACCCAATCCAGTGATCCATCATTATCCACGCATTCAGAAGAGAGCGACGAAGGGCTAAATGACTCGAATGACTCTCTGCAAGCGCTGGAAGAAGAAACAGTTAATGAGATAGCGTAAATTGCCTTTCTGTCAATAAAATTTCAATGGAGCAAGACTGAGTATTAACCCCCTGTAATAAAACTGCTAGTCCCAATATTGATAAATTAGTCTTTATGATCTAAAATGCAACAACTTGATTATTGGGAGTAATCTATGTCACTTGCTACTTATGATGTAAAACAGGAACTCGTCAAACTTACCCAGAATTTCTTCTCTATTGATCATCAATTTTCTGAATTAAAAAACTTATTAACCGATAAAAAAACCATTCCATGGATTCATAATCAAATAGTTGATCAGTTATCTCAAATTAAAAAATCAGACGAAATAGCTATGATTGCGCGGTTAGAAAAAAGCGCTTACGAACAACAAATGAAAGAAGATGACGATGAAAAAAATCGGGATGTTGAAGAGTTACGCCAAGATCTTCTCCGAAGGAATGATTTGACAAGACAACTCGAAATCTTGCGAGTCCGCAAAGAGCAATATGAAAGAGAGTTGCTCATCCGCAATACAGTACCCCATGTCCATACTCATCCGGACACTCCGGTAATTCATCAACATCCTTCTCAACCAATATCTGCACCCTTGCTAAACCCTAATAATCATGTACACACTCATCTTGAAGCCACTTTAAGTAGCCAGGATATTGAGCTGAGTGTTCGGAAGATTAACAGAAGAATTTCAGAGATAAATAAAGAGTTGGAAATTCTCGACTCCAGAAATAATGCAAGAGAAATTCGCAGAGGCGATAGAGAAAAACGCCTTCAAGCACGCCTTAATTATGTTCAAAAAACAGCAGGAGTTGTCAACACCCTATCTCCTGACAATCAGAAAAAACTGTTATCCAATATTGAGAAAGAAAAAAAATCACTCACACAACAACATTCCTCCTTGCTTCTGAAAGCAGATCAATTAAATTACTCTATTTTTCTTCAGCAATTTGAGCTCTCTTTACAATCTATGCAACGTCCTTTTCAAGAAGCAGACGCATTGAAAGCTATTGTAAAAAGAATGAAAGAGCATTTGAATTACAAAGAAAAAGCGGCATCGATTCAATCCCGATTAGATAATACAGTGCTTACTATTGGTGAAAATTTAAGAAGATTAACGCGACTTAATACTCAATTGAGTTCCTTGCAGCTTGCTAATCCTGATTTAACAAGGAGGAATGAGCGCCTGGAGGAACAAAACAGAGAGCTCCTTGAATCGTATAATAGCCATATAAAAACACGAAATAAACTGTTTTTTCCAACTCTCGTTATAACAGGATTATCCTTGCTCTTTTCTATTCCATTGATATTAACTCTAACTGGAATCATCCCCTATGCTATTGCACCAGCTGTATTGTTAACTTTGGTTATTGCTCCCCCTGCATTGTTATTGCTTGCTGGACTTGGTGTCGGTATTGCCACAATCATTTATGCTGTGAAAGCTTACTTCAATAATTCAACGATTGAATCAAACCAGGAAACAATAGAGAGTAATAGGCGGCAAATGGGAGCAAACCAAAAGGAAATTTACACTCTGGAAAATCAAACAATTCCCAATCTTAAAAAAGAATTGTTAGAGAACGAAGAAATTAAAAATCGCTTAACTGATGAATTACAGTATATCGAAAACCTGGCCGAGCAAGCATTAAAACAAGCAAACGAAGTAGAGCCATATGTCTACTCAGCTATGCCTTTCTTTAACCCCGAGGTTGTTGTTCATCAACATCCTTCTGTAGGTAATGGTATAGTAACTCCTAGCGCACCCCCGATCGATCCCCTCTATCCAGCCGTCCGGCATTAATTTCCAGCCTGGGTTATTAACACAGGCTATCATCCGGGATGACTTAAGTTGATTTCCCGGATGACATTATAGCTATCAGTTTCTCTTTAAATAATTACCACAGGCAATTCAGACCAGGAAGTTGTATAGCGAGGAGAACGGGACTGCGCCCGCATAGCCCATGGCTTCACATGCCCTTCTGCTGCCAAACGCAAGGTATGGCGGCCATATTTCGTGTTGATTTCATCTAATACCGACATCAATCGCTCTGTCTGATTCAATTCTTTCTCTGAAACCTGGTTAAACAAATCTAACTGCAAACAGTTTTTTTCAATTAAATCTCCTAAATAAACGCCTACCTTTTGGTAATGGAATCCAGAGCGAAATATTTTACGCAGGCACAATTTGGCACAACGAATCAAATGTCGCAGATCATCAGTTGGATTAATCAGCTTAAACCCTATAGTTTGCTGATATTGTGGCAAATCCAAACGAAATTGATTGGTTTTGATAAATATGGAAAGATGGCATGCCATCAATTTTTGATGACGTAACTTTTCCCAAGCTCTGGCACAATGGCTGCTGATGGCCTGAGCAAGAGCAGAATACTCTGTTTGCATAGAACCAAAGGATTTGGAAGATATTATGCTTTTTCTTGACTCAAAATCCTGTAAACTGCCACATGAAACCCCACGCAACTCAAGCACTGTTCGTTGCAATACAACACTAAATAATTTTTTAATTAATTGCAAATCCATACCAGCCAAGTCATGAGCTGTATAAATCCCCTGTTGTACTAACTTTTTACCCCATTGCCGTCCTATCCCCCATACCTCGCCAACAACTATTTTAGCTAGCCAATGATATTGATTTTCAATGTTAAATACAGGGGTTCTTAATTCCTTTTTCGCAATATGGTTTGCGAGTTTAGCCAGGGTTTTGGTTGCCCCTATGCCTATGGATACGGGAATACCGGTATGGCGCAAAACAATTTTTTGTAACTTGCGGCAAAACTCATCATGTTCAGATTGGGGCAAAGTATTCAAATCAAGAAAAGCTTCATCAATGGAGTAAATCTCTATTGCTGGCCAATTGTCTTCAAGAACTGACATAACCCGGCGTGACATATCAGCATACAATGTGTAATTGGATGAAAACACATGCACTTTATGCTGCTTACATAATGCTTTGACTGCAAAATAAGGCACTCCCATTTGAACACCCAAAGCTTTTACTTCATTAGATCGCGCAATCACACAACCATCATTATTAGACAAGACCAAAATGGGTTTATTCGCTAAGGCTGGTTTAAATAAACGCTCACACGAGACATAAAAATTATTACAATCGACCAGCGCAAACATCACAATACCGTATGAATAACATGAGTGACGACTCCCCAAATCACCATATCGTATTCCTCTGTAATATCTATGGGAGGAAAATCAGGGTTTTCAGCCAGCAACTTAACTTGCCCATGTTGACGGGATAAACGTTTTACTGTCAATTCGCCATTCAGGGCAACGATTACAATTTTTCCATGAGTAGCCTCTATGCCACGATCAACGATTAAAATATCACCGGAGTAAATACCGGCATTTATCATGGATTCTCCAGAAGCTCGTACAAAAAATGTGGATGCAGGATGCTTGATCAGGTACTCATTCAAATCCAGCATGGATTCAATATAGTCATCACCCGGAGAAGGAAAACCAGCTCTTACAGAACTGGTATATAAAGGAATCGCTGGGAACTCCTTTTCTCCTTGAAGATATTTCATCACATCCTGTATACGAGATTCAGGTATACGGACTGATTTGGTTGATTCTCCATATTTACCTTGCCCACGAGGGCGCCCAGCGCCTGCTCGTGCACCACCATGAGACATATACTCCCCTAAACTTGAATTTAGAATCAAAATTCAAGTTTAATTTTAAAGTAGCCCATTGTAAAGTTCCGACAATAATGAGAGTTTCATATGACGACTAAACTGAATTGACGCCAATACTCAAATTACGTTATTGTTGGGGATTTAGTGTAAGACTAAAGAGCCATGGTTAAATTATATAAGGAAATAATCAATTTAATAGATAATCACCAGGCAACTATGGTGGAGCAACTCCATCAATTTTGTGAAATCAATTCTGGAACAACTAACTTGACAGGATTGGCCATCATGGCTGAAACGTTGTGTTCAGCTTTCAAACCGATCGCTGATACCACAGAATTAATAACATTACCGCCTTTGTCTGTGATTGACATGACTGGAAACACAGTTATGCAATCCTGTGGGGATGTATTGTTCATTAGCAAACGTCCTCATTTAAAACGCCGAATTCTGCTAAGTGGGCATATGGATACGGTTTATTCCGCCAGCAACCCTTTTCAAAAATTAAGTTACCTGGATGCTAATCAGATCAATGGCCCGGGGGTTGCTGATATGAAAGGCGGGCTAATCGTCATCTTGCACGCATTAGCGGCCTTTGAAAACACCAGATTTGCGGAAGATATGGGTTGGGATGTGTTAATTAATTCAGATGAAGAAATTGGTTCACCTACATCAGGTTCCTTATTCAATAAATTGGCACATCGCTATCAGGCCGCTTTGGTTTATGAACCAGCAATGACACCTAATGGTACTTTGGCAAAAAACCGCAAAGGCAGTGGAAAACTAACACTGGTAGCAACAGGAAGAGCTGCCCATGCTGGCCGGGCATTTGATGAAGGAAGGAACGCCATATGCTATCTTGCTGAAGCAATTACGGCTGTTCATGCCTTAAATGGGCAAAAAAATGGAGTAACAATCAATGTAGGCAAAATAGCTGGCGGAGAAGCGCTGAATGTTGTTCCTGATAAGGCAGTAGCTCAGTTGGATATCCGAATTAGTCTGCCAGAAGATGAAATTTGGGTAAGAAATGAATTAAATAAAATCATCAAACAATTAGAGCGACCTGATTATTCCCTAAATGTGCATGGCACCTTTGGACGGCCTGTGAAGCGTATCTGCGCAGGGACAGAACGACTTTTTCATCGGATTCAAAAAATTGGAGAGGCGCTTGGCTTAACTATTGACTGGAAAGACAGTGGAGGTTGTTGCGACGGTAATAATTTGGCTCACTATGGCTTGCCTGTTCTGGATACTCTAGGTGTTCGGGGAGGCAATATACACAGTTCAGATGAATATATATTGCTTGATAGCTTATCAGAGCGCGCCGCACTTAGCGCGCTTCTTCTGATAGATTTGGCACAGGGTGGTTTAGAGGATCTAATAAAATGATGTTATTTCGTAGCGCTCGCGACTCTGACTTGGATGCGATCCATCAACTGGCAGAAATCAGTGGTGTTGGGATGACAACGCTCCCTAAAGATAAAGAATTATTAAAAAAACGCTTGGAATGGTCTTGCGAATCCTATCAAAGAAATGTCACTAACCCTGGCTGTGAATATTATTTTTTTGTCCTGGAAGAACAAAAAAATAATACAATTGTCGGTACCTCCGCTATAGAAGCAAGAACAGGTTATGAAATACCTTTTTATTCTTATAAACTCTCTAAAAGAACCAGAGTCTGTCACACACTCAACATACGCAGTGATTATGAAGTATTAAGTTTAGTCAATGACAATCAAGGTCGCACAGAAATATGTACTCTGTTTCTTCATCCTGATTACAGAAAAAATAACAATGGCCTATTGCTTTCGAAAGGACGCTTTTTATTTATGGCACAATATCCTCATCGCTTCGCCCCGATTGTCATCGCCGAAATGCGTGGGATCTCTGACGATAAAGGCAACTCGCCATTCTGGGATAATGTTGGAGCTAATTTTTTTCATATGCCTTTTGTAGAAGCGGATCGTCTGACACTAGCGACGAACAAACAATTTATCGCCGATTTAATGCCCCGCAATCCTATCTATGTCAAACTCCTTTCGCCAGAGGCGCAAGCAGTCATTGGCAAACCACATCAATCGACTATCCCTGCCATGAATATTCTCTTAAAAGAAGGCTTTCGTTATAACAACTACGTTGATATTTTTGATGCCGGGCCTACTATCGAATCACCATTATTAGAAATTAAAACCATTTCTTTAAGCCGGATCATGGTTATTAAAAACATCAGTGATGAAGCGAGCAGTAGCAATCGCTATTTACTCGCCAATACCCAAATGGATTTTCGAGCAACAATTAGCCACGCTGTTTTTAATGAACGAGAAAACACCTGCATTATTAGCAAGGAAACAGCAAAATTGCTTGATGTAAAACAAGGAGACAGTCTACGTATATCACCCATACGTACAGAAGATACTCCACCATTGTAACCAAGGAATAATGATGTCTAAATTACAAATCATACAGAGTAAAGGCCAATATATTAATGGAGAATGGATAAAGGGAAATGGTCTCATTCTGGAGTCTACAAACCCCGCCTCCGGAACTTTGCTTTGGCAAGGGAATAATGCTACAGATGAAGAAATTGCAAACGCTTGTTACGTTGCGCATCGCGCACTGAAATCCTGGGCTAATACCAGTTTTGAGGAAAGGGCTCGTTACACTAAGGCTTTTGTGGAACAAGTAGAAAAAAATCGTGAGCAACTGGCACGACTTATTTCATTAGAAACAGGAAAGCCATTATGGGAATCTCAAACTGAAGTCAGCTCAGTAATTGGCAAAGTAAATTTGTCAATTCAGGCTTATCAAGAAAGAACCTGGCCAAAACAAACTGAAACTGCAGAAGCTAATGCCTGCCTCCGTTTTAAACCGCATGGTATTGTTGTAGTATTAGGCGCGTTTAATTTCCCTGCCCATTTAAGCAATGGACACATTGTCCCTGCCCTCCTTGCAGGGAACACGGTATTGTATAAACCAAGTGAACATACTCCAGCAGTAGCGGAATTGATCATCCAATGTTGGCACGATAGCGGCTTACCTCCCGGAGTTATCAATTGTCTACAGGGTAATGCAAATTGTGGAAATACCCTATTGTCTCAAGATATTCAAGGCGTCTATTTTACCGGGAGTTATGCAACAGGGTTGCGTATACACCAACAATTCTGTAATAGACCCGAAGTTATTTTAGCTTTGGAAATGGGCGGAAATAACCCTTTAGTCATCGATGAAGTGAAAGACATTGATGCAGCTGTATACCATACAATCCTTTCAACTATGATCACTGCAGGACAACGTTGCACATGTGCGAGACGAATTATAATTCCTGACTCCCAGACAGGCGATCTATTTTTAGAACGCTTTGCCAAGGCTTGTAAATTAATGCGAATTGGATCCTTTGATAGTCAGCCAGAGCCTTTTATTGGGCCTGTTATTAGCCATGTTCAAGCATTAAAACATCTACACGCTCAGAAGCAACTAATCGAAATGGGGGGTGAAATCATTCTGCCGATGTCGCTTCTTCTTGAGTACACGGGACTTGTTTCTCCTGGCATTATTGATATGACTCGCGCCAAGAACCCGCCAGATGAAGAGATTTTTGCGCCATTTGCACAAATTTACCGTTATAATCACTTTGATGAGGCAATTCAATTAGCGAATCAGACACGTTATGGTTTGTCAGCAGGCTTACTCAGCGATAATAAAGACCATTATCAGCAGTTTTATCAAAATATTCGTGCCGGACTAATCAATTGGAACAGACCAACCACGGGTGCTGCCAGTAGCCTTCCATTTGGTGGTGTCGGATGCAGTGGAAATCATAGACCAAGCGCCTATTTTGCTGCTGATTATTGTGCTTATCCTGTAGCAAGCATGGAGCAACCTCTGTTAACAACTCCAGTGCAACGATTGCCAGGTCTGGTATTGGAGTAATTATTATGAATGTTTATGAATTGAATATGGATGGGCTTGTTGGTCAAACTCATCATTACGCAGGGCTCTCCTCGGGTAATATAGCTTCTACAAATAATGCTTTATCTATTTCCAACCCTCAAGCTGCAGCAAGGCAAGGTTTGGAAAAAATGCGGCAACTTTATAACATGGGGTTAAAGCAAGGCCTATTGCCCCCACATCAACGACCTAATTTGAATTTACTGTATCAACTGGGATTTAAAGGCACTCCCAGTGAGCAGATAAACAAAGCCTATAAAACAGCGCCCGAATTGCTTAGTGCCTGCTACTCTGCCTCAAGTATGTGGACAGCTAATGCAGCAACTGTTTCTGCAAGCGTGGATACTGAAGACAACAAAGTACATTTCACTGCTGCCAATTTAATCAGCAATTTGCATCGTCACCAGGAAGCTGATTTTTCAAAAAAATTATTGGAATTTATCTTTTCCAATTCTGATTATTTTAATCATCACCCTCTGTTACCCAAATCAATGGGCACAAGCGATGAGGGAGCAGCTAATCATAATCGCTTATGTCAAAGTCATGCGCACTCAGGGATTAATCTCTTTGTATACGGTAAAAAAGTGCTGGGAAATCATCAATTCGAACAGAGCCCAATAAAATACCCTGCTCGGCAAACTAAAGAAGCGTCAGAAGCCATCGCTCGCAACCATTTATTAAATCCTGAACGAGTAATCTTTGCCTGTCAAAATCCATTAGCAATAGATCAAGGTGTATTTCATAATGATGTCATCTCAGTTGCTAATGAACATGTATTTCTGGTTCATGAAGAAGCTTTTTATAATCAGGCTTATGTTTTGGATCAATTAAGAGAAAAAGCCGATTTTCCTTTAGTAATAATTCAGATCTCAAAAGAACAAATCAGCGTTAGTGAAGCAGTTGATACCTATCTTTTCAATTCTCAATTGATTACCCTGCCTGATCAGAAGAATATGATTTTAATAGCCCCTGCTGAATGTCAGGCAAACCTTAAAGTAAAAACTTGTATTGATGGATTGGTCGCCGATCCTCAAAACCCTATTAACTCAGTGTATTACCTGGATCTGAAACAAAGCATGCGTAATGGCGGAGGACCAGCCTGTTTACGCTTGCGAGTTCCTTTGAATGACTACGAGCTTAAAGCAATGCACCAAGGTATTCTAATTGATAATGATTTGTTAGATATTTTAGATAAATGGGTTTTAAAATATTACCGAACTGAACTGAAAATCCCCGATTTAGCTGATCCGCAACTATTATATGAATGTCTGGATGCATTGGATGAATTAACTCAGATCTTGAAATTAGGCTCAATATATCCCTTTCAATCTTGAGTATCCGAGTCATGTGGAAAACAAAATTCGGCAAATGTATCTATATTTCACCGTCAGGATATAAAGTCTATCAAAATTTGTTGTACCGTTGGCTTACTTTAGGTAGCGAAGCATGGCAAACTGTAATTAACCGTTATATACCTCGCAGGCCTGGTTTACATTATCTGCAAATTCTGACACTTATGGCGCGAAAATTTCCTAATGATTGTTGTTTATTAGGACTTGGAGGAGCAGGAATCGCTCACCTGCTGGGTGCACAAAAAACCATACGCTCTATCGTTGCCGTGGAAAGTAGTGAAGAAGTGATTCAAATTGCCAAAAAATTTTTCATGACAGATTTAATTCCTCATTTCACCATTACTCACCAAAACGCCCGAGATTTTGTACGTGAAAACAAAAAGACTTTTCAGCACATGCTTCTTGATCTATATGACGCAACACATTTTCCCGATGAGTGTCATTCTATGGATTTCTTCATTCATTGTAAAAAACAATTAACTGACGATGGATTTTTAGCTGTTAACTTAGCAAATTCCCAAGAACAATGGGCTCTGGTCCAACTAATCAAGAAACAATTTCCATCCAATATCATTATTCCAATAAAAAAATGTGCCAATATTGTTGTCATTGCCTCCAAAAATGACAACAAAGACTTGTTTATTAAACAAGTCAGGAATACTAATGAAATAAAAAAAATTACATGGGTAAAAGATTGGGGTTATGTTGCTGAATATTAATGTTCATTGAAAGGAAACAATAGTTTATTTACAAATGAAACCCAGCCAAAAGCTGGTATGTATTTAAATATTTTATCTTATTTTCGCATGTAATTAATCGCTTCAATTAATGCCTCATCAGAGCAATCGGTATTAGGGACATCTGCCTCTTTACATAAACCGCCATGATGCATCAACCCTTTACCCACCTTGACATTGTACAGCAGGTAATCCATTGCGCTTTCAAATTGTGAAGGATTATTTTTTGCTTCTATTTTTGCTTGTTTAAATCGCAGCTTCCATGCCTTTTTATCAAAAGCAGGAGGGGCTTTTATAGCCTTGGCTAAATTAGGGGCATGACAATTTTTACAGGCAATTTCGTAAGTATATTTTCCTAAATTTTTAGCAAAAACTGGAGTACTTGTTAAATAAACTAACATTATAATCAATGCATTCCTTTTCATCACATCCCCAAATTATTATTGCTAAAGCAATCTTAGGATTATATGAGATATTTTGCCAATTGAAATAGTTTTTTACTTTTTAATTAAAGCGTATAGACCATTATCTTGATGCTTAATTATAGAAATACCCTAACCAATTTATTGGTACTGAAGAGATATGAACAAAAATGAAACAAATATGCTAAAAGTCAAGGCAAGATCATTCCTATTTTAGTCGATTATGCCCGTGATATACTTTATAAATTTGAGCATATTTTTGTCATTCTCGCACGGTCGGGAATGACAAAAATTTAGCATTATATAATTAGAGTATGTTTTTTCTTGTACTAAAAACAAGAACTATAGCTCTATTATATAAAAGGAGTAACATCTATACCTTAAATTTCCATTAAATCTTTTTCTTTCTCGGCTAATACTGCATCAACTTCAGAAATATATCTATCAGTCAGCTTTTGGATCGCTTCTGCTGCACGTCGTTCATCGTCTTCAGAAATTGCTTTTTCTTTAACAAGTTCCTTTAGCTGATTATTGGCATCCCTTCTGATATTTCGAATTGAAACTCTTCCTTGTTCCCCTTCATGGCGAACAACTTTAATCAATTCCTTTCTGCGTTCCTCTGTTAAAGGTGGCATCGGAACTCGAATGGCTGTTCCAGCAGTTGCAGGATTCAAACCCAAATCAGAGTTTAGTATAGCCTTTTCAATAGCTGCGACCATAGATTTTTCCCAGGGTGTAACTAAAATAGTTCGGGAGTCACTGGTAGTGATGTTGGCAACCTGGCTTAAAGGTGTAGGACTTCCATAATAATCAACCATGACATGATCTAAAAGACTGGCATTCGCCCTGCCGGTACGGATTTTTGACATATCCGTATGCAAAGCCTCAATAGTCTTTTTCATGCGTTTTTCTGAATCTTGCTTAATCTCATTGATCATGATTAGCTCCGACTATAGTTCCTACTCGTTCTCCAGTTACAATTCGTTTTAATGCTTTAGGAGCCGCCATATCAAACACCTGTAAAGGCATTCCCTGATCTTGGCACAAACAAATTGCAGTGGAATCCATCACTTCCAAACCTTTGGTTAAAACTTCTTTGTAAGTCAAATAATCATAACGCTTTGCATCAGAGTTTTTAAGTGGGTCAGCAGAATAAACTCCATCCACCTTAGTTGCTTTTAAAACAATATCTGCGCCTATCTCAATTGCCCTCAAACAAGCAGCAGTATCTGTTGTAAAAAAGGGATTTCCTGTTCCAGCTGCAAAAATCACCACCTGACCATTGCGCAAGTGAGTGATAGCTTTTCTTCTATGGTATGGGTCAACTACCCCAAGCATTGGAATAGCTGACATAATACGAGCAGGCAGATCAATTCGCTCCAAAGCATCACGGAGTGCCAAAGCATTCATAACAGTGGCCAGCATCCCCATATGGTCTCCTGTCACTCGTCCTACGCCCGCCTGAGAGAGTGCTTTCCCTCTGAACAGATTACCTCCACCTAAAACCAAACCAACTTCCACACCCATATGAATTAATTCTGCTATGTCTCGAGCTAATGAGTCAAGAACTGAAGGATCAATCCCAAATTGAGATTTCCCCATCAGCGCCTCACCACTAAATTTAAGCAGAATGCGTTTGTATTTTAATTTAGGTTGACTTTCATTCATCATGTACGAACCTGAGCCATCACTTCTTCAACAAAATTGTCCTCTTTTTTCTCTATTCCTTCCCCTACTTCATAACGAACAAAGGATATTACTTCAGCATTTTTCTCTTTTAGAAGTTGACCCACTTTAATGTTAGGATCTTTTACATAAGGTTGTCCTAACAAGCTTACCTCATCAATAAATTTATTGATTCGCCCATCAATCATCTTGTCAATGATCTCTTGCGGCTTACCACTCTCTTTTGCTTGAGCAGTGAATATTTCTCTTTCGTTTTCAATCGCTTCGGCTGGTACCTGATCACGACTAACCACCATCGGTTTGCTGGCAGCAACATGCATGGCAATATCTTTAGCCAATGCTTCACTTCCATTCTTTAATGCGACCATAACTCCTATACGCGAACCATGCAAATAATACCCGATTACACCGTCGCAATGCATTTTTTCCAATCGGCGTAATTTAATATTTTCACCAATTTTAGCAACCAGCTCCTGTCTTGCTTGCTCAACAGTAGCACCAGAAGATAATGCCTGATTGGACAAGTCTTCTATGTTTTTTGGAAGGCTGGTTAATGCAACATCGGCAACAGCATTTGCAAAATTAGTGAAATTCTCATCTCGTGCAACAAAGTCTGTTTCACTATTAATCTCAAGCATTACCGCTGTACGTTCATCAGAAGAACGTGCAATAACAATTATACCTTCTGCTGCAACTCTATCTGCCTTTTTGTCTGCTTTTGCCTGGCCAGCTTTACGCATTTCAATGATTGCTTGCTCGATATCACCGTTAGTAGCTATTAGAAATTTTTTACATTCCATCATACCTGCGCCTGTGCGCTCACGCAATTGCATTACTAATGCAGCACTAATTGTTGACATTTTGATTTCTCCACATAGCAAAAAGGGGGCTTATTAAATTAACGCCCCCTTTATTCAAATAGTAATTATTCTCCGGATTTTTCTTCTTCATTAGAATTTGAAGTAACCTCAACAAACTCTGAATCAGATGATACTCTTCCTACAGTATTGCTATTTTTACCATCTAAAATAGCATCAGCGACACAGCGAACATAAATGTCCACAGCACGCATAGAATCATCATTGCCTGGTATAACATAATCAATGTTGTCAGGGCTATTATTGGTATCAACAACACCAATTACCGGAATTCTTAATCGACGCGCTTCTTCAACAGCAATATGTTCAAAACCAACATCAACCACAAATAACGCATCAGGTAGGCCGCCCATGTTCTCGATTCCACCAAGGCTACGCTCCAGTTTTTCAAGCTCTCTTGTCAGCATTAGCGCTTCTTTCTTAATCATGTCATTAAACAATCCCTTTTCCTTCATTTCTTTTAATTCTTTTAAACGGAATATTGATTGACGGACTGTTTTATAGTTGGTCAGCATACCTCCTAACCATCTATGGTCTACATAAGGCATCCCGCATCGTTTTGCATGCTCTCGAATGCTGTCTTGAGCTGCTCTTTTAGTGCCTACAAAAAGAATTTTTGCCTTGTTTGCTGCCAATCGACTAACGTAATTCGTTACGTCACTCAGCATGGGTAATGTTTTTTCAAGGTTAATGATATGGATTTTATTTCTTGAGCCAAAAATGTATTCACTCATTTTTGGATTCCAGAAACGTGTTCTGTGCCCAAAATGAGCACCTGCTTCGAGCAATTCACGCATACTAACATTATTCATATATATATCTCCAGGGTTAAGCCTCCACGCTTCCCATACGAAACCCACCAAGGGACCCTATCGCATGTGACGAAACGTGTGTGTATTTAAAGCGCGGTATTTATAACATATTCATGCCAATTCAGCAATCAAATTAACATTGCTCTCTGTACATGACAAAAATATGTCATGTACAAATCATTATGTATGACCACAGTAATTAGACAAAGCCTATTAGGAAATAAGTCTATATTAATTTGTACATTTTGATTTATACTGCTATCAGCATGGAAGTTTTAAAAATGTTGTACTCAGGAGAATCCTATTAACGATAACATTTAAGAGGAAACGATAATGAGTAAAAAATCTATCTGTTTAGCCACGCTCGCCTTGATATTTACCTTTGGTCAGCCTGTCTTTGCCAACTCAAGCGAAGCTACACAAACAAAGCCTTGTCATTGCCATGATCACAAAAAAATACTCAGTCAGCTTAATTTAACTCAAGAGCAAAAAACCAAAATCAAAACAATCAAAATACAAGCCCAAAAATCAATCAAAGAAAATTATAGACAACTTAAAGCGATCAAAGAACAAATCAATGCGCTCATTGCAAATGAGAAGCTTGATGAAGCCAAGCTGGATAGTTTAATCAACCAAAGAAATAAAATAACAGGGACTATGCTAAAAAATCGTGTAATGATGAAAAATCAAATTTACAATCAGCTAACGAACGAACAAAAATCACAATACAAAAAGAATATGTAAAACCTGATTGGTACCGATAATAAAAAATTCGGTACCAATCTATCCCAACTCTTCAGATATAATCATTGCTGTAATTATGATCTTTCTCACTGTTGCTTCCTGAACAATATTTTCTGAACGCAAAAAAATGGGCAAACCTTCTCTCTCTACCATTAAAAAACAGATGATATTTCGCTCAGTATGCTAACCCATAGCATGCTGCAGCAGCTGCACTGGCAATGATGCAAAGTGCAAATATTATAGTTCTCGCCATATTCTTCTTTGTTTTGGGTTTCATAACAAATCCTGGAATGACGGTTATCCTGATTGATATTTCATTTAAATTATAGTTCAAATTTTATGCACATCCAGACCCACATATTGATTGCCCTTACACTGAGTAGCATGGAGCTTTACTACAAATTCATTGCAAAACACTTGCTACAATTATTGACTTATGACCCAATTTAGAACAACCTATATCGGCGATGAGCAATATTGTTGTTGCAGAATAAAAAAGAAACCCAATTATGAGAGGACATATGATTTTTTTAAGTATTCCTAAAGGGATGGAATTTAAGCAAATTACAGAAAAAGACAATACGAACGACTATTTTGTTGATCCGAATGGAAAGTTACCACGAATTAATATTCAGGCTTTAGTTAAAGACGCTCTGCAGTACAACAAAGGTAGAAAAAAAGAAATCTCCCTGCCTGACTTCACTATTTATAGGCACAAACCACCTTATAGAGATGAACTCTTCCTTCAGTATAATCCAGATCATAATGGTAAATACTTTACAAAAGAATCTGTAAATTTGGTGAATGGTAAAGAATTTATTAAATATAAAACTCCTGCTACTTCATACGGCACTTTTTGGTTTCAAAAAGTACAATTATCCGAAAGCAGAATGGATGAAGTGCTTGCCAAGCGAAGTGAACAACGAGAAAATCGCAGGCATACAGGGGATAGTCCAAACCCAACATAATCAAACAAGAATAGTGAAAAGGCATGTACTAGCATGCCTTTTTTCAAAAAGAACAAAATGAAATTAAATGGCCAATGCAGTAGAAGCTTTAGTGTCTAATTTTTGAATTAACTGACTTTGCATGCACAAATATGCGCCTACAACTTTATAAGACTCTTGTGAATGGAAATTTTTTGTTGAGTATTCTTTAGGATAAGTGAGGCTTTCCAGCCGATTATTTGCTGCGGTTATCACTTTGTCTAAATCAATCAAGGTGGTAGAGTAATTATCACCACTGTCTGTTATCATTTTCATTTCTTCAAGAGCCTCCCGTACAACAGTCAGAATTTTATTAAAATTTAGACCAGCAGTGGTGCAACCTCGATAGATAGTAATTAGGCGATCGACAAGAGAAAAGAAATTAACCATCTTTTGCAAATTTGACTCAAGAATACGCATACATGCTACCATTTCTGTTGTGCTGCGTTGAGGATATTTGTCCATTAAAGCGTTCATCACTTCGACAACTTTTTTCACAAACCCATCTACAGCTTTAACGGAATAACTGTTTTTCTTAAACACTTCGAAAATAGATTGAGCATTTCTCATTGGATCCTTTAAAGCATTCATACTTTTAATAAACGCATTAATCTGCTCCCAAAAGCGGCTGCCATCCTTGCTGTTTTCTCTAGCTTCTTGATAGTTTTTGATTAACATTTTCGCAGTAAACGCATATTGGGGTAAGAAAAAGCGATCGCTTTTCTCAGCCATTATCGCCTGCAAAGTAAAAATTGGATTGTTCCATTGTCCTTCATCACACAGGAGATTCCATTGCTGGGCTTTCGCTCTGATTAAAAAGACTTTTTGTTCATTTGATAACGTAGTGATAACGTTGATTTTTGCTTTATACAATTCAAATGCACCAAGCTTTATTTTCTCTATAGCCTGTTCATGAGCTTTAATTAATTCAGCGGGAGAATTAAAATTATTAACAAACTTCATTGGTTGTAACTTATTGGCTTCAAATTCAAAATTACAATTGTATTTTGCCTGACGAACTCCTGCAGCATTAATTTCTTTTCCATCTATGTCATAAACATCTCTTGCATTCTCAATAGCTTTATCGCCAAACGCTTTGATTGTTTTGACATAGTCAGGATTAGTAAAGCCCTTTCCCTGAACAGGAATTTTGTAATTGTCCATGGTATGGACATTTTCACGGCTACAGGCATATTTAACTAAATGCATTGTAACGTTAGATGGAATAAGCTCTGGATTTGCTGAGAAAAATTGATACAAACCTTCAAGTATATCTTCTCGATCATCATAAAAAAAATAATCAATCTGCTCTCTAGCCTCCAAGGAAGAAGCTCTTTGCATGTGTGCATACACAAGCGAAGCTTTCGATTTATCATGTAACCAGCCGTTTTGAATTTTTGCGCCATTTGCAGGATTCGTTGCCTCATGGAGACTAGTACCTGCTGGCACCAAATTGTATGCATCAGCTAATAAAAACGGATCAAATTCCATGCCTAAGTCGGTGCACAGTTTTTGAATCTGGATAAAACAAGAACCATTGCCATTGGAGCGAGCATTACGCTTATCATCGCGATCACTTTGCCGATTCGAAGCAATTAGCGCGACTTCTTTAGTATAGTAGTTTGAAGTTTCTCGAATTCTTTGGGCAAGCTTTGGATTTTGTGCAACGATATTTATTAGATTGGTAACACCGACGCAACCATCATAATCAAAACCTGAATAACGAACTGGCATTTTATTTTCCTCTCAAAAAGATTGCATAACCACTGTCACTTTAATTAAGGAGAAAATTTCAAACATGGAAGTCGGAACATCGCCTTGAGTAAAGTGATACTTTCTTCATAGCGACGCACCCGTTTCCTCATGAAACTAGAAATAGCCAGTCCTCTAGGCAATCCTTATAGAGAAGACACATCGAAATTTTGCTAAACAATATTAAGCAAAGTTCATAATGTTAACATTATGCAAAGATATGTGTCAATTTCTTATTTATTGTTGTTTTTCTATTCATAGTTCAAACAGCCCCAATCAGGTTCAATTTGGACTGTATAAGCTCTCATATAACACGAGTTAATAGAGAGCTGGGAATTTCTGATATAAGATATGTAAACAGGAAATATCAAATCAAAAAAACTTGCTTTCAAGTGTGATACTTGAATCCATAATACCTAATTGCTCTAACAAGTCTTCAGGCAAATGCAAACCGCTCTCCCTGAGCTGCATTAATAAAATACTACGCTCATTTGAGTTAAAATCTTTTATCGCTTTTCTAAAAGCATTGATATTAAATTGATTATGCCCTTCATTATCACTCATATAATTTCTTTTAAAATAATCCGGATAAAAAGCCAATAAAACAAGAGCTTTATCAAATAATTTATTGTTATAACAATGCATGACGATATCGAAATCATTCTCATCGATGTATGTAAAGTATTCATTGATATCAATAGGATTTTGTCCTATTAAAAATTTTACAACAGATTGAAAATCAAGGTTATTCAGTACTAATGCGGCATTATGTAAAAAAGTCTTGTCTGATCGGTCATGCACTAAAAGATTAACCTGATTTTTAATCAATAGCTGAATGATATCAATGTATTTTTGGGTATCCTTCGCTAAAGAATATCCTTTCAATGTCAAACTCAAAGGACAATGACCAGAATGACTTTGCTGTTGATCGATATTAGCACCATGTTCAATAAGCCATTTTACATTTTCAACTTGTCCAAGATAACAGGCAGCCATCAAAGGGGTGAATGTATCCGCTTCATCAAAATCTAATATTTTTTCGTCAGAACCCACTTTTAAAAATGGCAAATCGATATCTGAGGCATTTAATTCTTGTTCTTTTGCAAGAGAATAGTTAGCTAAAATTATCCGTCCTATTTGAGTCATTAAAACTCTATCCCCTGCTTTAAGATCAAATCCTTCCAAATTATAGGGCATTTGTTCTAATCGGTACTGAGATTGATAAGTTTGATAAAATTCTTGTGCCGATAGCCAACCATCGCCAGGATTAAGAAAGTAATAATACCTGGAGGCCTGCTCTTCGTAGGTATTATAGTTGATTAATAGTTGTTGTCCTGCCTTGATGTTTTTAGTGGTTATAACTTTTGCTACTTTCTTGCGATTCAATGTAGTTTCAACAAACTCTGCATTATCCTGACTATCCGAAAAATTGATATAACGAGTCAAATTACCTTTTCTTGCTGCATCAATTACCCGTCCCCCAACATACATCGCGTAACTTTTATCAGAACCAACATGTTCCTTTAGATATTGTTCAAATTCTTGTTCAGAATATACTTCTCCTGTGTAAATACCAATACAAGTCCCCTTTGGGATATCTTCCCTGGCAAATAAACCTCGTCCGCCGGTTTTTCTGAGTAAATGGACAGACTGAACCATAACAAGATCAGTTCTGTCTATAGCAGATGGAATGTAATCGCTGCTTGACATGTTATCAATATGTAAATCAAGCATAATTTTGCTCGTGTCAATCCATTCATCCTTGCTTTTCGGTCCATTGACAGGAGTAAACAGCGTGTAAATATTACCTGGGAGGTGTGTCATCCCAGGTCCTTTTTTCTTTGCCTTTCTTTGGGAAAATTTAAATTTAGATTTGTGCTCTTTACTACCATGATTCAATTGCTGTTCTTTAAACTTTGACTGAAGGGCACTTTTCTTTTTAAGTTTGCTATCATTCTTGCTTCTTGGCATAACACTGCTCTCTTGTAAAAAATCATATAAAATAATCATTAAGGAGCCATTATACTCTATTAGAGTATTTTTTACTCTATTTTACATGTGATTTTCATTGAAAATCTATTATTTTGCTGATTGAAGAGTATTGTTGCCCCTCTTACCCATGTGCTAACATTTATGATTTTGGATAAACCATAATGGGCGTTACAATTAAAACTCCTGATGAAATTGAAAAAATGCGTGTCGCTGGCAGACTGGCAGCCGAAGTACTTGAGATGATTGGTCCTTATGTTCAAGTTGGCATTACAACTGATGAATTAAACACTATTTGTCACGATTATATTGTTAATGTACAAAAGGCTATTCCCGCCCCTTTAAATTATAACGGTTTCCCCAAATCAATTTGCACCTCAATTAATCATGTGGTATGTCATGGAATACCAGGGAAAAAAACTTTAAAAGATGGAGACATCATCAATATTGATGTCACTGTTATAAAAAATGAATACCACGGTGATACCAGTAAAATGTTTATTGTAGGCACCCCTTCTGTCAAGGCCAAGCATGTAGTGCAGATAGCACATGAGTGCTTGTATATTGGAATTGATATGGTTAAACCCGGTGTCCAGCTAGGCGATATAGGGCATGCCATTCAGCAACATGCAGAAAAAAATCGTTGCTCTGTGGTGCGCGATTACTGCGGACATGGAATTGGCCGTGTATTTCATGAGGATCCACAAGTGCTTCACTATGGAGTTCCCGGAACAGGGATGAAATTAGAACCAGGGATGACTTTTACTATAGAGCCGATGGTTAATATAGGGAAACATCATACTCGGCTATTACCAGATCATTGGACTGTCGTTACCAAAGATCATAGTCTTTCAGCTCAATGGGAGCACACACTTTTGGTAACTGATACAGGTGTTGAAATTCTGACTTTACGTAATGAAGAACGATAATCGCATCATAAAAAATACGATTAAACAGTTCAAGGAGAAGCTGTGCAAGGACTTTAGCCAAAAAACTAATATTACCTCCATCACACGCAAGCTTGCTGTATTTATTGATACTATTTTAATTCAATTATTTATTAAAAATAAGCTACACTTTGGAGATAATTTTTGTCTCCTGGCTCTTGGAAGCTACGGGCGTAGAGAGCTTCAACTCCATTCAGATATTGACTTGTTAATATTGCACACTGAAAAAGTAAGCAATATCCAATTACAACGCGCACAAAAATTTATCCAGGATTGTTGGGATGTGGGGCTGGAGGTAAGCCATCAAATTACCACTGTTTCTTCATGTGCCAATTTGGCCAGTCAGGATTTGAGCGTAATTTCTACCATTATGGATATGTTCTTACTGTGTGGGCATGGTGCCTTAATGGAGGAATTAATATACCAAACACATACCTTGCACATGTGGCCTAGCCATCAATACTTCTTTGCCAAACTTCAGGAACAGCAAAATCGTTATGCAAAGTATGGAGAAACCGCCTACAACCTTGAACCTAATATTAAAAATGGTCCAGGTGGATTAAGAGACCTGCAAATTTTGCTAAGCATCAGCAAACGCCATTTTAAAATTAAAAAATTAGCCGAGGGAATCGGTTACGGCTTTATTACTGATAAAGAGTATGAAGAATTAAAATACTGCCAGAACTTTCTTTGGCGCGTTCGATTTGCTTTGCATATGTTAGCAGGAAAGCCTGAGGAGCGCTTGTCATTTGATTATCAGGTTAAATTAGCTCAATTTTTTGGATATCAAGATCAGTCTCATATCTTGGCCATAGAGCAATTTATGAAAGACTACTTTAAAGTCATCAAACGCAATAGAGAGCTGAATGAAATGCTCTTGCAATGGTTCAATGAAACCATAGTCTATCATCAAAAGCAAAAAATTATTCGTCTGGATGATGAATTTCAACTGTCAAACCGATTCATTGAAGTACGCAATAACCGTGTATTTAAACAAAATCCGCAATCTATATTAAAACTATTCTATTGGCTTGTTAAACGCCCTGACATAGAAGGAGTAAGGGCAAGCACAATCAGACTAATAAGAGAATCATTATTTTTAATGGGCAAACGCTTTAGACAATCAAAAGAAACCGCTAATATATTTATCAACATATTCAGAACTGGTAATGATCCATACGATGCATTACAAAGAATGAATAGATATGGTGTTCTAGCGCACTATCTTGATTGTTTTGCTACAGTCACTGGACAAATGCAGTATGATTTATTCCATGCCTATACTGTTGATCAGCATACACTGTTTGTGATCCGTAATATATCTCGCTTTAAAAAGAACGAATATGCTAAACAATTTCCTTTATGCGCCAAAATCATTACTGCTTTAGAGAAACCTGAAATTTTGTATCTCGGCGCTTTATTCCATGACATTGCCAAAGGTCGGGGAGGAGATCATTCTGAATTAGGAGCAATTGAGGCACAACAATTTACACAACGCCACTATATGGAGGCAGAAGATAGCAAATTGATTGTTTGGCTTGTTCGCTACCATTTACTCATGTCACAAACTGCTCAGCGTAAAGATATTTATGATCCTAAAACAATTGAGCAATTCTGCCAACTTCTGCCTCATGCAAGGTATTTGGATTATCTTTATTTACTCACAGTAGCAGATATTTGCGGTACAAATCCTACTCTTTGGAATGCCTGGAAAGATTCATTACTTAAAGAATTATATCATGCAGCAAAAACAAGACTTCATAAACAACAAGAGTTGCTTGATGAAGCAGCTCTGATATCCATTCGTAAACAATACGCTATGGATATATTAATTTCAGATGGGATATCCTTCAGAGTCATACAGGATTTATGGGGTCAATTTAAGGGAAAATATTTTCTTCATGAATCTCCTGAGGTAATAGCCAGACACACCAAGGCCATACTGAACAGCAAACAATTTCCAGTGGTAATAATTATGCCGCATCACAGTCAGGGTGGAACTGAAGTATTTATCTACATGCCACATAAAGATGAGAGATTTACTATCACCACTTCAGTATTGAGCAATCATCACGTTACTATACAGGAAGCAGCAATTATTACTTGTGATAATCAATTTGATCTGGATACTTATATTATTTTAGATGAAAACAATCAGGCTTTTTTGAATGAACAACGTGCCAGAGACATCCAAAAAAGTCTATGTGATCATCTGGCCAATACAGGACGCCTCCCAGCTGTTTCTCGCAGAAGATTATCCAGAGCATTGACTCATTTTAATGTCAAAACACAAATTAACTTTATTGATGACAATACGAATCATCAAACCCAACTATTTCTCGTTACCAATGACAGACCTGGACTTTTGGCGACTATAAGTCGCGTGTTTCTTACACTAAACATTCATTTACATAATGCAAAAATTGCTACAGCTGGTGAGCGGGTAGAAGATATGTTTTATATCTCCAACCAGACAGGTTATTCCCTGAATCATGAGGAAAAAACAATTTTAAAAGAAAAATTAATTTTGGAAATTTCTAAAAGCAAGTATTAAGAAATATGCCAAGATAAATTACTAGCGAAGGTTTCTGAAAAAATCTGACAGCAATTGAGAACACTCAGCCTGCATAATGCCTTCGTCTATTAATACCGAATGGTTTAGAGCATGTAAAACATTAAACATTGAGCCAGCTGCCCCTGTTTTAAAATCTCGGGTAGCAAATACCAGCCGTTTGATGCGTGCGTGAACCATAAGTCCCGCACACATCACACAGGGCTCAAGAGTAACATAAAGCGTTGTATCCAATAATCTATGATTATTTAACTTTCTCGAGGCTTGTCGTATTGCCCTGATTTCAGCATGATCAGAAGGATCATGACTTTTTTCAATGACATTTCTGCCAACGCCTAATAATTGATTGTCTTTGCTAACCAACACAGCCCCAACAGGAACCTCTCCTTCATTACGAGCTATAACCGCTTGCTCGTAAGCCAGTTGCATCCAAAATTTATCAATCATTCCCATTCAATGGTAGCAGGTGGCTTGCCAGAAATATCGTAAGTGACACGTGATACTCCCTCTACTTCATTAATAATTCGATTGGATACTTTTCCTAAAAAATCCCAGGGCAATTGAGACCAATGTGCTGTCATAAAATCAACTGTCTCAACAGCTCTTAAACAAATTACGTAATCGTATCGGCGTCCATCCCCCATCACACCTACGCTCTTTACTGGTAAAAAAACAGCAAATGCCTGGCTGATTTTATGATAAAGCTGCGCGTTATGCAGTTCTTCAATAAAAATAGCATCGGCTTTACGTAATATATCCGCATATTCTTTTTTTACTTCCGCTAAAATTCTTACACCCAATCCAGGTCCAGGAAAGGGATGCCGATAGACCATATCATGTGGGAGTCCCAATTCCAGACCTACTTGACGTACTTCATCTTTAAAGAGCTCACGAATAGGTTCCAGCAGTTTAAGATTTAATGTATCTGGTAAGCCACCGACATTATGATGAGACTTTATGACCACAGCCGCATCATTAGTACTTGTTGCTGCAGACTCGATGACATCGGGATAGATTGTGCCCTGAGCCAGCCACTTTATCTCAGTCAGTTTCTGTGCTTCCTCATCAAAGACTTCAATAAATGTACGCCCAATAATTTTTCTCTTTTCCTCTGGGCAAGTTACTCCCTTCAAAGCAGTTAAAAATTTATCTTCGGCATTGACTGCAATAATGCGTATTCCCATATGCCGACCGAACATGCTCAGCACTTGCTCCGCCTCATTAAGTCTGAGTAAACCCGTATCAACGAAAACACAAACCAGTTGCTCTCCAATGGCTCTATGCAGCAATGCGGCTACAACAGAAGAGTCAACGCCTCCGGATAGGCCCAGTAAAACTTTTTCAGTTCCTACCTGTTCTCTGATTTTATTAATGGCTTCATCAATAATATGCTCTGGAGTCCAGTCTGTTGATGCTTTACAAATATCTACGACAAAACGTTGTAAAATTCTTAAACCTTGCAAGGTATGAGTAACTTCTGGATGAAATTGCAAACCATACATTTGACGACTCTCATCAGCCATACCTGCAATTGGCGCATTGCGTGTTTCACATATAATTTTAAATCCTGGCGGTAACTCGGTAACTTTATCTCCGTGGCTCATCCATACATCCAATAGTGCGCTGCCATCCGCCAGGATGCGATCTTCGATATTATTTAATAATTGACTATGGCCATGCAAGCGCAACTCGGCATACCCAAACTCTCTTAACGCCGATGAATGCACTTGGCCACCGAGTTGTACAGCCATGGTTTGCATCCCGTAGCAAATACCCAGCAAGGGCAAACCACTATCAAATAGCCATTGAGGAGCCCTGGGATTGGCATCATGCGTTACTGTCGAAGGACCCCCTGATAAAATCACACCGCAGGGATTTAATTTCTTAAATTGTTCATGATTAATATGATAAGGATAAATTTCACAATAAACCCCCATTTCTCGAACGCGTCTTGCAATTAATTGGGTGTATTGAGAACCAAAATCTAATATTAATAATGGGCTTTTTTTCAAATCATTCATTATTAATTATCCACCTGATAATTGGGGGCTTGCTTAGTAATACTCACATCATGCACATGTGACTCACGCATACCAGCATTAGTCACTTGCACAAATTCAGTTTTAGAATGCAATTCCTCAATAGTAGCACAACCGGTATAGCCCATACAGGAGCGTAAACCACCTAATAATTGATGAATAATTGTTTGAACCGGTCCTTTATAAGGTACTCTTCCTTCAATGCCTTCGGGAACCAGTTTTTCTGTACCAAGAGAAGCATCCTGAAAATAGCGGTCACTTGACCCCTGAGCTAATGACATGGCTCCAATGGATCCCATACCTCTGTAATTTTTATAAGTACGCCCCTGATATAATTCAATTTCACCAGGAGATTCTTCCGTACCTGCAAACATACTGCCAAGCATTACAGTATCAGCACCGGCAGCCAACGCTTTACAAACGTCACCAGAAAAACGTATTCCTCCATCGGCTATCACAGGAATTATCCCTTTAAGTTCTTGTGCCACATTTGCTATAGCGCTAATTTGCGGGATACCAACACCGGTCACTATGCGAGTGGTACAAATTGATCCTGGCCCAATTCCAACTTTTACTGCATCAGCACCCGCCTCATATAAATCTCTTGCGGCGGCAGCGGTTGCAATATTACCACCTATGACTTGTACATCAGGATAATTCTTTTTAATCCATTTCACGCGATTTAATACGCCCTGAGAATGACCATGCGCTGTATCCACTACTATGACATCAACTCCGGATTCAACCAGAGCTGCAACTCGCTCATCAGTCCCTTCACCAACACCAACAGCAGCCCCAACTCTTAGCTGCTCAAAACTGTCTTTACAAGCATAGGGGTTGTCTTTTGCTTTTTGTATGTCTTTTACTGTAATGAGTCCACGTAACTCAAAATTCTCATTCACTACCAATAATTTTTCTATTCGGTGCTTATGGAGCAAACTTCTGACTTCTTCTCTACTCGCTCCTTCTTTTACAGTAACTAAACGCCCTTTGGGAGTCATTACTTGCGCCACAGTCAAATTCATATTGGTTTCAAAACGAATATCTCGACTGGTTACTATTCCTACCAAATGCTTACCATCAACCACAGGCACCCCTGAAAAATTATATTTTGTCATGACTGCAAGCAATTCTTTAACTGTCAAGTCGGGAGTTACTGAAATAGGATCTTTCACCATACCGCTTTCAAATTTTTTTACTCTTCTGACTTCCTCTGCTTGATCAGCGATACTCATATTCTTATGAATAATCCCCAAACCACCTTCCTGTGCTAAAGCGATAGCTAACCTCGCTTCGGTCACTGTATCCATTGCCGCCGAAATTAAAGGCATATTAAGGTGGATTGCACGGGTTAATTTGGTTTTCAATGAAACGTCTTTGGGTAAAATAGTTGAGTGGGCAGGGACAAGCAAAACATCGTCAAAGGTTAATGACTGTTGCACAATGGATAGAGGCATTTTTATCTCACTCCAGTAATTAAATAACCAAATAGTTTACTACAAACTTTAAAAAATTTAAACATTTATTGTATAAATATATCACTACAACCTTTTAATTAGTTTTTATAACAATTAAGCTTTGGATAACTTGAATTAATGAATGAATAACGTGTAAACTGTTGGTTAAATATTGTGTTGAATCGAAAAAAATAGGAAGGGTTCAGCGTTGGCTAAAATAATAGTAATTACATCTGGGAAAGGCGGAGTAGGTAAAACTACTTCATCAGCAGCGATTTCTTCGGGACTTGCACTCTTAGGGCATAAAACTGTTGTTATTGATTTTGATATCGGTTTAAGAAACCTGGATATCATTATGGGCTGTGAAAGACGTGTAGTTTATGACTTCATCAACGTCATCAATGGTGAAGCCAACTTAAACCAAGCTCTCATCAAAGACAAACGGATCCCTAACCTTTGCATACTGCCCGCATCACAAACTCGTGATAAAGACGCACTAACTCTGGAAGGAGTAGAAAAAACTCTCAATGAGCTAGCAAAAGATTTTGATTTCATTATTTGTGACTCCCCTGCTGGAATTGAAACTGGAGCACTTATGGCAATGTATTTTGCTGATCATGCCATTGTTGTTACTAATCCTGAAGTCTCTTCTGTTAGAGATTCAGATAGAATTCTGGGAATACTGGCCAGCAAAACAAAAAGAGCTATAGAAAATAAAGCACCTGTTCAAGAGCACTTGTTATTGACACGATATGATCCTGAGCGAGTAGAACGAGGTGAAATGTTGTCTGTAACTGATGTAAAGGAAATATTAGCTATTCCTTTAATCGGTGTTATACCTGAGTCCAAATCGGTTCTTAAAGCATCCAATACTGGTACGCCAGTTATTCTGGATGAATCAAGCGATGCGGGCATTGCTTATCAAGACGCCATAGCACGCTTTTTGGGCGAAGAAAGACCAATGCGATTTATAAGTATTGATAAAAAAGGACTATTTCGTCGCTTATTCAGTAAAAACAAGGAGGAAGTGACAATATGAGTATCTTCAATTACTTACGCAGAAGAGCCTCAACCGCTTCTGTTGCTAAAGAACGCTTACAAATCATCATTTCTCATGAGCGTTCTCAACGCAATACACCAGACTATTTGCCTAAGCTGCAAGAAGAAATTCTTGCGGTTATAGCAAAATACGTGAATATAAGCCGAGATCAAGTGAGTGTTAATCTGGAGCGCATGGAAGATAGTGCCGTTCTTGAGCTAAACATTACAATGCCAGATAAAGCATTGGAAGACAGCAACTCATAATTCTATTAAGTTTTTTATACTTATAGGTATTATTACACTATCAAATAATGTAGTTTACCTGCCTGCTTAACATACGCATTAAAACATAATCTCCTTCAAGAATATTTCAAAAAACTTTAAATAAAATACCTAAATGAGTTAAGCATTACATGCATGGGAGTTAAACTCATTCTTAATGACTCTGCCTGTAAAGATCAATTGATTAAAACCAAAATCGATAAAAACATATGGGAATGATTAGCCTGACTCTAATTGCTGAATAGAATTACATCATGTAATTCTATTCAGCATTATAGAAAAGAATCTAGTATAAATTAAGCTGTTTCAGTTTCCATGTCATCCCTGGCTGGAATCTTTTTTTCTGACTTTACCTTCTCACCAAGTGACGAGGGACGACGTAGTTCTTCATCAGCAAAATCGTCTACCCTTATAACATCCTGTCTGGCCTTCTCAGCCTCCTCTAGTTGTTTCGCTTCAACTGGAGTCAATATTTGATGCTCAAGCGCTTCCAATATTTGCTCCTGGAAAGTCAATGAATGAAGGATATTATCTTTAACAGCCTTCATCACTTTGCGCTCTAGCTCTTCAACTGCACAAATCTTATGAAATGCTTCCTCCATCCTTCCTAAGGGACAATTATCCCCTGGCTTCTTATAAACCAATCTCGTGATTCGATTTCTTGTTTCATTAGGCTCTATCAGTATTCTTGCTACCTTATGACCCAATTTATCATCCGGTTTATGCCTTCTGTTGCCAAGAGGTTTTAGAATTAACGATAAAACAATTCTTGCCCAGCGTGCCGGAAAATTAATGATTACCCCATGCATAGCGGTTTCACACTCATGCAATAACTGCTGACAACTCCAATGAACAACAGGTAAATCAGCACGAGGTTCTCCGTCTTCGTAAAATCGTTTCAAAACAGCGGATGCCATGTATAAACAACTCAGCATGTCACCTAAGCGTGCCGATAATTTTTCTTTTCGCTTTAACTCACCACCTAATACAATCATTGAAAAATCTGCTAAAAAAGCCAGATTGGAACTGTACTTATGAATTAATTGATAATATCTTTTTACAGAACTGGCTGGAGACTTGCTAAAACGAGCATCGGTCCATCCAAAAATAAGTGACTTTGTAAAATTAGTAATAACAAAACCCACATGGGCAAAAAAGGAATCATCAAACGCAACTAAATCATTATTTCTAATACTTTCTAACTCCTTGAAAACATAAGGATGACAACGTATCGCTCCTTGCCCGAATATAATTAAGCTTCTGGTTAAAATATTGGCCCCTTCCACCGTAATGCCAATAGGAGAACCTTGATATCCTCTTCCAATATAATTATTTGGACCAAGGCATATCCCTTTACCACCATGTATATCCATTCCATCCAGTGCAAGTTGTCTCGCTCTTTCAGTAGTATGATACTTTAAAATAGCCCCTGCGACAGAAGGTTTTGCTCCATTATCTATAGCCGCTGCTGCCATAGTTAAAGAAGAATCAATGATATAAGCAGCTGAGGCTATTCTGGCAAGAGGTTCTTCTATCCCCTCGAACTTGCCGATTGGTTGATTGAATTGTTTACGGATTCTGGCATAGGCACCAGATGCTAATGCAACGGCTTGTGCACCTCCACTGGCGCTTGATGGCAAAGAGATTGCACGACCCGCGCTTAAACACTCCATTAACATTCGCCACCCTTGACCAGCCATAGAAGCACCGCCGATCAAATAATCAAGCGGAATAAAAACATCTTTGCCTTGAGTTGGACCATTCATAAACCCTGTATTTAAAGGGAAGTGCCTGCGCCCTTTTGTGATCCCCGGAGTAGTTGCAGGAATAAGCGCACAAGTAATACCAATGTCTTCACCTTTGCCTAGCAAGTTGTCGGGATCAAACATTCTAAAAGCCAAACCAATAACTGTCGCCACCGGGCACAAGGTAATATATCGTTTGTCCCAATTCAAACGAACTCCCAATATGAGCTCACCATTGAACTCCTGCCGGCAAACAACACCTTTATCAGGTATAGAGGCCGCATCCGAACCAGCATTAGGTCCTGTCAAGGCAAAGCATGGAATCTCCCTTCCATCGGCCAATCTTGGTAAATAATAATTTTTTTGTTCTTCTGTCCCATACTTTAAAAGTAATTCACCAGGCCCCAGTGAATTAGGTACTGAAATAGTTGTAGCAGCAGTAATAGAACGGCCATAGATTTTTACCAAAATTGACATCTGAGCAGTAGCGGAAAAACCAAGTCCACCATACTGCTTTGGAATTATCATTCCCAGAAAACGATTCTCTTTTATAAATTGCCAAACTTCGGGGGGAAGATCCGTTCTATTATGAGTGATATCCCAATCATCTAACATTTCACAGAGGGTACTGACAGGGCCGTCTATAAAAGCCTGCTCTTCTTCAGTTAATGCAACAGTTGGAGCATTCCTCAAAAGAGAGAAATTAGGATTACCACTAAATAAATCTCCTTCCCAACTCACTGTACCTGCTTCCAATGCCTCTCTCTCAGTAATAGACATGGAAGGCATCGTTTTTTTAATTATTTGAAACAAATGTTTCGATAGTACTTCTCTTCTTAAAGGCTTAATGGAGCCTAAAACCAGTACAGCTTCGATTGCCCATAAGACGATTTGCGACAACAAACCAGGAGAACTGAATTGCAAAACCAAGCCAAGAAAAATGGTATAACTAATAGCCCATACAGATATCGATGCATGTCGGGTTAATAACGTTCCAGCCACACCAATTGCTGCTAGTATTAATATAAGTTCTGACACAACATTCTCCTTATTATAGGCTAATCCAAATGAAAGAATTTAATAGACTTCTTTCTCGATAACAAAATCTGCAAACCAGTTAAGACGTCTAATCAAATTATAGCATCAATAACTTCTATAACTTGCTTTCCAACAGCTTTAGGGTGCTCCATTGGAAATAAATGTGTACCCATAGTTTTAAAACATTTTACATTAAAATGATTTTTCATATATCGAATGTCCATTCTATCAACTACAGTACTCTTGTCACCATAGATTAATGCGGCGGGAACTATAAGTTTACCTTTATAACGAGGAATAACATGCGGAATTGTTCTATATATTTGATATTCAACATGCCTGTCAAAACGCAGATAGTATCCGTCCTCTTTATATTGCAAACCATATTTAATATAGTCATTCAAGCATTCTTCTGTAAATGTTTTAAATAAATCCCTGGTTTTTAAATAGGAAATTAATTGTTCATAGTTTTGCCAATGCTCACGCCTTTTCTTTGTTCTAAAAGCAGGGGTTACTCTGTCTATGATACCTAAAGCCTTAGCCAATCTCACCATGCTTGATTTAAAAGCACCAATGAGAGGCGAGTCTAGCATAATGACCGCTTTAAATAATTTCGGTTGCTCTATCGCAGCGAGCAAACTCAAAACCCCTCCCAAAGAATGGCCAACTGCAATCACTGGCTGCTCTGCTTGTCGTTTAATGCTTGCAATGATCTCAGCAACCAGGTTATGCCAGTTTTCTCCGACAGGATAATCAGGATCATGGCCAATTTTATCTATAAAACAACAGTCAAAACGAGTTTCCAGCTGCTCTAATAACTGTTTGTAACATAATGATGGAAATCCATTGCCATGAGCAAAATGGATTAATTCTCTCATTTGAGCACCATTTTCCTGCTTTCATCTCGGAGACCATAGATACCGTAACTGTAATAGGCTGCCAATAATATCAACAAAATCACTCCAAATCCTGGAAAAATAAAATGAAGTGATAACATGGTTACCAAAACTACTAACATTGGCGTTGATGCGACCATTAACAGTCGGCTGGATTTTTTAAAGGATATAGTGAACGAAAAAAAGATTTTGGAAAATACTTGTCCTAAAAAGGCAATGACCAATAAAACAGTCACCATAATCGAATATAAAATAGCAACCACTATTGGATATATCATCAATTGAGAGGCATATTTCAAACCACTAATCGCATTATCCTGAATAATTTTTTTGCCATCAAATACCACATTCATGTCTTTATCTAATGGCTGAACAATAGGAACTCCTTTCTGTTCATTTACTGGGCTGCTACCCAATAATTCTGGTGTTGGCAATAAGAAATTAATACTATTTTTCTTAATCAGAATATTAAGGTAAGGATACTCCTCTGTGAAATCTACCACTTTACCTGTTGTGTCTATAATTATTACCACTTGATTTTTATCATTTCTGATTAAATAGGGCATTGGTTTATCAAAAATAACATTACCTTTTTGTACATAAACAGTTGGCAGCTGCAGCAAAGGTTCAATGATTTGCTGATTAAACGTTTTATTAAAATCAGAAGCAATTCTTATAGAAAACGGTATTGAACAAATAGCAATAACCAATAATAGATAAATCAAACCAATTCCACGCCAATGTTTTCCTACATCAACAAAAAGCCTCTTTGAATAAAAAGACATATACAGCGCTTGCCAATAACTATAGATAGGAGCATCAATCGGTTTTAATTTATTTTTTTCTTTAGCCACGCCACTCTCCCACACGTTTTCCTGTTCTCTCATCAAATACATGCAATTTCAATTTGGGTAGCTCTACATGTAATTGTCTGTTTGAGACCATCTGCTCTGCTGAAATTCTCAAATTAATCTGTTTATTATTTTTTAGACATTTCGCCTGAATCAATTTATCAGCCCCCATATCATCAACAAATTCCACATGAAGTTCAACTGCATCTTGACTCTGACTGGAACATAGTTGAATGTGTTCGGGGCGAATTGCCACGATAAGATCTGCATTGTCATCGACAGAATGAAGCCAATTGGGTGCTGAATAAACTATACCTATTTCGGTATAAATACTATCCGTTTTTTTATCGTATTTGCCAGAAATAAAATTAATAGGATAGTGCCCGGTAAAACCAGCTACAAACTGCGTAGCCGGACTTTGATACAGTTCTTGTGGCGTTCCAATTTGCTCAACTTCCCCCTGATTAAGCACCAGAATTCTATCAGCCATAGTCATCGCTTCGGTTTGATCATGAGTAACGTATAAACTGGTCGTATTAAATTGTTGATGCAATCGTTTAATTTCATGTCGCATTTCAGTTCTTAATTTTGCATCCAGATTTGATAATGGTTCATCAAATAAATAAACTGCTGGAGACCGCACAATAGCCCTACCCATTGCTACTCTCTGCTTTTGTCCACCAGACAGTGCTTGCGGCTTTCTGTCCAGATATGGAGTCAAATGCAATAAATTAGCTACTTCGGTCACTCTTTGATTAATGTCTGCTTTACTGAAGCGCCTCAACTTTAAACCATAAGCCATATTATCAAAGACCGTCATATGAGGATAAAGGGCATAATTTTGAAACACCATCGCCATATCCCTTTTTGCGGCTTCGGTATCATTAACGCATTGATTATTAATAAGTATTTTACCTGAGCTTAAAACATCAAGTCCTGCTATCAATCGTAACAAAGTAGATTTGCCACAACCTGATGGGCCAACAACAACCATGAATTCGCCTTTCTTTATATCAATGTTAATTCGATTCAAAATGGTTGTTTCTCCGACCTGTTTTGACACCTCGATCAAATTCAGTGTTGCCATTATTTCAATCCCTTTTCGAACCAACGTTGCATCACCATAACCACCATACAAGGCGGCACAAGAGCTATCAATGCGACGGCCATAATATAGTGCCACTCCGGTACTTGATCCGCTACGCCTGCCAAATACCGAATTCCCATCACAATAGTTGTCATTTTAGTTTCTGTCGTGATGACCAAAGGCCATAAGTATTGATTCCACCCATAGACAAACAAGATTACAAACAAGGCGGAAATTTGAGTTCTTGACAAGGGTAACACGATATCAATAAAAAATCTTAATGGACCTGCGCCATCTAATTTAGCAGCATCAACCAGTTCTTTAGATATGGTTTTAAAAAACTGACGAAATAAAAATGTTCCAGTAGCTGATGCCAATAATGGCAAGGTTAAACCAGAAAATGAGTTCAATAGGCCAAATGAAGCAACCACTTGAAAAGTAGGGACTATTCTTACTTCCACTGGTAACATCATCGTTGCAAATATCAGGGCAAAACAAGACTTTTTAAAAGAAAAATCAAAATATACCAATGCAAAAGCAGATCCCAGAGCCAAAATGATCTTACCCACTGCAATGATAAATGCCATGAATAAGCTATTTACAAGCATGGAAGTGATAGGCTCACCTCCAGTGACAGCTAAACCTTCAGTCAGCACACTTTTAATATTTTTGAAAAATGAGGTCCCTGGAATCAATGGCAACTGAGAATGCATCATGACCGTTCCTTCATGACTTGCAGCAACTACAGCCAAATACAAAGGAGCCATCATTAATCCTATAAATAACAATATTAACCCATGCGACCCCAAACGTTTAAATTGTCTCATTCGTAATGAACCTTTTTCTCAAGGTATTTAAATTGTAACAAGGAAACTGCAATTACAATAAGCATCAGTAATACAGATTGGGCTGATGAACTTCCCAAATCCATTCCCTCAAAACCGTCTTCATACACCTTATAGATTAAATTAGTTGTGCTATTACCAGGACCTCCGTGTGTCATGACTTGAATAATTCCAAATGTATCAAAAAAACCATAAATCAGGTTCATTATTAACAGAAAAAAGGTAGTGGGCGACAGGATTGGGAAAATTATTTGCCAGAATCGTTGCCATGTATTGGCCCCATCCATGATTGCTGCATCAATTAATGTCTGAGGAACTGCTTTAAGCGCAGCAAAATAAAATAAAAAATTGTAACTAAACTGCTGCCAACTGGCGGTTAAAATGACAACAAGCAAAGCCTGATTCGCGTCGTTGACATAATTAAAATGAATTCCCAAATACTCAAGCACCTGAGTTAACCATCCTAAAGTTGGATGACATAAAAACCGCCAAAGTATTGCAGCAACAGCAGGGGCTATTGCATAAGGCCATATCAACAAAGTCTTATAAACTCCTTGGCTTTTTCCTCTGTAATTTATTAAAGTAGCCATTAAAAGACCTAAACTCATAGTGATAAGCGTCACACTAATCGCAATTATAAAAGTAACCCATATGGCTTTTGCATAACCGGGATCAAGGAATAAGTCAAAAAAATTGGTCAATCCGGCAAAATTCTTATGCAAACCAAATGCGTCAGTATAAAAAAAGGATTGCAATAATGCGCTGCAAGCAGGCCAAATAAAAAAAATAATAGTGACAATTAGCTGAGGGACTATAAATAGCCAGGCAAACAAACGCTGATGATTAAATTTAGACATTAACTAACCATGTAGTTGTTAAAATGATAATTATCATCGCAATAGTTTAAAATAAAATTATATCGATTTTAAATCATTATGCGAGTTGTAAAAGATATAATATAGTAAATTATCATACTATGCATTCTTACCTTAAAAAGGATCTTATCTTGCATTACATACAGATTAATAATCCAGGACCTCATAGTGAATTAACCCTTGTCGAAGGTCCAAATCCTGGTTTTAATGAATCTCAAATTCTTGTGCGTGTCAAAGCCACAGCCTTGAATAGAGCTGATTTGATGCAAAAATATGGTAAATATCCCCCTCCTCCAGGAGAATCCGATATACCTGGACTAGAAGTAGCTGGAGAAGTAATCGTCACTGGTTCCAAGGTAAAACAATTTAAACCGGGTGATAAAATTTACGGTCTTGTCGGGAGTGGAGGTTATGCTGAAATCTGTCCAGTAGACGCTTCTTTAGCTCATCATATTCCTTCTCATTGGAATTATTCATTGGCTGCAGCGCTCCCGGAAGCATTAACGACAGTCTATGCTACATTGTACGATTTAGGTGCCTTAAGTGCTGGACAAACATTATTGATCCATGGCGCTGGAAGCGGAATAGCTTCATTAGCCATACAAATGGCTAAATTAACAAACACTAAAGTGATAACCACAGTCGGTGATTCCAGTAAAATAGAAAAGGCTCTTGCCCTGGGCGCCGATCAAGTCATTCATTACAAAGAACAAGATTTTGAATTATTAATTGAGGACAATTCTGTTGATTTGATCATCGATTTTGTCGGTGGTGATTATTTTAACAAACACTTACATTTACTGAAGCCTCAGGGTAAATTAATCCAAATTGCTTGCCTCAAAGGAAGCAAAGTAGAATGCAGTCTGGCTTTGCTTATGCAAAAAAGGTTGCACATCATTGGATTTGTACTCAGATCGCAAAGCATCAAAGAAAAAGCAAGGCTTTGGAAATTGGCTCATGATCATTGGTTTAATGCATTTGAAAATGACAAGATAAAACCAGTAATTGACTCGGAACTTGATCTAAATCAAATAGAAACAGCGCTGCAACGTATGCAACAAGGTTCTCATTTCGGAAAAATAGTCATTCGCGTAGGTAAGTAATGCTATGCCTCATCAATTTCTCATGAGCTCAATATTATATGCACAGACTCTTCCAAAGCTGCCTTGGCAATGTCCAGTGAGTTCGTGTTTTTGGTAGATAAATCAAGAGCTCTTCTTACTTTTATCCTTATTCCCCATAGCTGAACTATCAATACATATTGAGATATTTAGACTCATTTTGCATTGAGCCGTAAAGTTCGCTCTAACAATTGAGTGTAAATCGGCTCATTACGTGCTAATTGCACCACAATCGTTGCAGTAATGCAGGAGATCATAAGGGGTAGAATTAGAGAGTAATTTTTTGTCATTTCAACAACCAATACCACACCAGTAATTGGTGATCTTACTGCAGCTGCGAAAAGCGCTCCCATACCTGCAACTGCAAACATACCAGGTTCAATTGAAAAATCCATACTCAACCATTGAAATAAATGGAAAAAACCTAATCCAAATAGTGTTCCCAAAGCCAGCATTGGTGCAAAGATACCGCCAGGTACGCCACTTGAATAGGATAACATGGTCATGATAAACCTGATTACAATAAGACTGCATAACACGCTAAATGCAGGTGACATAGTCAGTGCTTCACTGATGATAACATAACCACCCCCAACAGTAGCAGGATAGGAGTACGCCAGATAACCGACTAAAAATCCAACAGCTAAAATATAATATTTTTTGTTTTTGGGATTTTGTTTATCCAACCATCCAACAGTTCTCATGAGTGTGACATTGAATAATAAACCAGCCAACCCCATTAATATTCCAAAAACAAAGAACAGCCACAAAGAGCCCAGTGTAGGTAGTTCAAAAACCTCCATTTGAATAGCCGGTTGTGAGCCAATAATAAGATGCAAAACAATCGTTGCCATAACACAACAAATAACGACCATTTTAAAATTGGTAAATGAATAATTAAACTGGTTACGCATTTCCTCCATGACAAACAGTACACCAGCCAGAGGCGCATTAAATGCTGCAGCCAAACCAGCGGCAGAACCAGCGGCTATTAAAGTATCACGGCGACGGCGTGTAAGTTGAAACAACTCTCCAAGCATCTGTCCAAGGTTACCGCCCATCTGAATAGTAGGCCCTTCTCTTCCCATAACCATTTTTGCCGATATGGATAACACACCCCCAAAAAATTTTACTGGTATCAGACGTTTCCAAAATATTGGTCTCACATGAAGCAAGGTGCCTTCAATTTCTTGCACACCACTTCCTGCTGCTTCTGGGGCGATGTACTTCACCATCATCCAGGCAATAAATAACATCATCATTGATATCATAGCAGAAACGATTCCTACAGGAAGTCCATAACTTTCTGTGATATGAAATAATAGCTCCAGCAGATGATCCATCTGTTGAATAGTAAGTTGGAATAATGAAGCAATTGCGCCTGTTAATATCCCTAATAGAACTGATACAAAATATAAAATCAGTATTTTTTTACCCATTGTCCTTCACCATATTCATCAAATTGGTGATTATTCTTAAACCCACTTGATCCGATAAAGACAAAATTGTCTCTGGATGAAATTGAACCGCATGCACAGGTAAATGCTCATGAGAAACTGCCATAATCACATCATCTTCACTTACAGCGGTAACTAATAATTCACTGGGTAAGGTCTCTGCTCTGGCATAGAGTGAATGGTATCTTCCCGCTTTAAAACAATCGCCTAAACCGGAGAACAACCCCTTGTTATCTAATACCCTAATTACTGAAGATTTTCCATGCATAGGGTATTCAAGAACATCCAAAACCCCTCCAAAATACTCAACAATTCCTTGCAGCCCCAGACAAACACCGAATATTGGTATGTTCTTTGAGAGTATCATATCAATTGTTTCTGAAAGCTTAAAATCAACCGGTTTTCCAGGGCCAGGTGATAATACGATCAAATCAAAATGATTATTTTGTAAATAGCCAATCGCCTTGTCATAGCGAACTGTTGTAACCGCAGCTCCCGTTTGCCTTAAATAGTTTGCCAAAGTATGAACAAAGGAATCTTGATGATCGATAAGTAAAACTTTTTTATTTTCCCCTACCAGGGGGATATTCTCTATCTTCTTTTTTGCCTTTTGCCATGGTTTTTGTAAAATGTCTAAAAATGCAGAAGCCTTTAATCTCGTCTCCTCTTCCTCAGCTTCAGGAATAGAGTCATAAAGTAACGTTGCGCCTACTCTAATTTCTGCAGTTCCCTTTTCTATTCGCACTGTTCTTAAGACCAATCCAGTATTTAAATTTCCATCAAAACCAAACCATCCTACGGCTCCTGCATACCATTTGCGCGGGGATTTCTCATGTTGTTCAATGAAATTCATAGCCCAAATTTTAGGCGCACCAGTCACAGTAACAACCCACATATGAGTTAAAAAAGCATCTACTGCATCAAATCCATCTCTTAAAACACCCTCAACATGATCAACTGTATGAATCAATCGAGAATACATTTCAATTTGGCGACGCCCAATGACTTTCACACTCCCTGCTTCGCATATTCTTGACTTATCATTTCTATCCACATCGGTACACATGGTTAGTTCTGATTCTTCTTTCTCTGAATCTAGAAGTGTCTGAATATTGTGAGCATCCTCAATAGCATCTGCTCCCCGTTTGATAGTGCCTGAGATAGGGCAAGTTTCTACTCTTTTACCTTGGACACGAACATACATTTCAGGTGAAGCACCTACCAGATATTCTTCGTCACCCAAATTAACAAAAAATCCATATGGCGATGGATTTATTTCTCGCATTTGGCGAAATAAAATTGACGGCTTTTCAGCAAAGTGAGTATAGAAAGTTTGGCTAGGAACCACTTCAAATAAATCACCACAGGAAAATTTTTCTTTAGCTTTTTTGACCACTTGGGCATATTCACCTGGCTCGTGATCACAGTTTTTTTCCGGTTTATGGATAGGTTGATATGGTGAATACTTTCCTTCTCTGGATAAAGATTGAGTTGATCGCCCCTGATATTGAAAATCATATCGTCTAACAAAGGCTTCTTCCTTACGATGATTTACTATATAAATTTCATCAGGTAGATAGAGGACCATATCTCTCTGTGTTTCATTTCTTGATTTACACCGCTCCAACTGTTCAAATTGATAAATCAGGTCAAACCCAAAAGCACCATATAAACCCAAGTATGAATCTTCATCTGTTTTAAAAAAATTCAATAAGAGGCGAATTGTACTGAATACTGACGGTTGATGGCTCCGCTCCTCCTCACTAAATACTTTGTCTGATGATTTAATTTTTAACTGACAAAATGAGGTCGTTTGGCTAATTACCTCCCAGAGATCTGTTGTTTTTAATAACGGATAGAGAAAAGATAATAATATCTCGCCTCGTTGATTTAATGCCTCAAAGCAGATGGTATTACTTTGGCAGATGATAACTAATGGGGGATTATAAAAACCCATGTCCCAACAAGTATAGCGTCCTGGATATTCAAAGCTCGAAGCAAATACTGCCCCACGTTGAGAATCAAGGCTCTCAAGCAAAAAATCTATGCCTTGTTGATAATCCAACTCTTGTTGAGAAAACTCAACATGAACACCACCGAGAGTTTTATATTGCTGTAACATGAATACCATTCTCTATCATTTAATTCGTACAAATATTCATTCTACTGTAAAACCACTGTTCTGCAAGAATCTTGTAACATTTCAATATCATTGCTTTTTTATGTCTTCAGAAGAGATTGCAAAACTTGCTTCAAAAAAGACATGACTGCAGTCATGATTAAACATGGCTCTAGGAAAGCAACTTGGCTCAACAGACTAAAAGATAATTAAACTAATACTTCATTTTTAGAACAATACCGCTATAATGTATAACCCTTATATTTGGATATGACCATGACTCTCTCTGCTAAAGATCTTGAAAATATTTCAAAATTGGCTTATTTAAATGAAGACTCTGAGCATTCTGCAAAATTGACTCAAGAAGTAAGTGCGATCATGGATTTTGTTGACCAGCTCAAAACAATAGATACAAGCCAAATAGCACCTCTTTTTCATCCTTTGGCACTAAATCAACGCTTAAGACCAGATGAAGTAACTGAAGCGGAATGTCTTGCTGAATTAGAAGCCATGGCGCCATTATTTGAGGATAACTTATATTTGGTTCCCAAGGTGATATCATCGGATAAATAATAATGGAACATTACTCACTGGCTCAATTATCAAAGGCTCTTCATAATCGAGAATTTTCAAGTGTTGAATTAACACAACACTGTATTAACAAAATTCAAAGCAATAAAGACTTGAATGCATTCATCAGCCTTGATGAAGACCAGGCTCTTAAAGAAGCGCAATCGGCTGATTTGGTACTAAAAAGTGGGGAGGGAAAGCCACTGACTGGTATCCCCATGGCTCTCAAGGATTTGTTTTGTACAAAGCGATTAAATACAACTTGTGCTTCAAAAATGCTGGCTAATTTTCAAGCCCCATATGATGCCACTATCGTCACAAAATTTAAACAAAATGGCGCAATTATTATTGGAAAAACCAATATGGATGAGTTTGCCATGGGATCCTCTAATGAAAACAGTTACTTCGGTTCGGTAAAAAACCCGTGGGATAGAGAAAGAGTGTCAGGTGGATCATCAGGCGGTTCTGCAGCAGCGGTTGCTGGAAATCTGGTACCTTTTGCAATTGGCTCTGACACCGGTGGATCAATTCGTCAGCCAGCAGCCTTTTGCGGGATTAGCGGGATAAAACCCACCTATGGATTAGTCTCTCGATACGGAATGGTCGCCTTTGCCTCAAGCCTTGATCAAGCGGGACCATTTGCGAAATCAGCTGAAGATCTGGCCATGATACTTCACTGTATGGCGGGGTTTGATAGTAAAGATTCCACGTCAGTTGATAGAGTTATACCTGATTATTCAGCAGAAATTAAAAACCCAGTAGACAAAATACGCATAGGACTTCCTTCTTGCTTTTTTCAACCTCAAGTCGAAAAAGGTATCCAGGATGCCATACATGATGCTGTGAAATTATTTGAGAATCTAGGGGCTGAAATAATTGAAATCGACTTGAAACTTCAGCCACTTTGGGTGCCATGTTACTATGTTATAGCTTGCGCAGAAGCTTCATCAAATCTTTCGCGTTATGATGGCATAAGATTTGGCCACCGAAGCAAATCCGCATCAACCTTAATTGAATTAATCACTAACTCTCGAAGTGAAGGTTTTGGTAACGAGGTAAAACGTCGAATTCTAACTGGAACTCATGTGCTCTCATCCGGTTTTTTTGATGCCTATTATTTGCATGCACAAAAAGTGAGGCGTTTGATTCGAGATGAATTAATTACAACTTTAAATTCAGTAGATGTTATCCTTGGGCCAACAACTCCTACCACCGCTTTTAAATTGGGTGAAAAAATAGATGATCCCATACAAAATTATTTGGCAGATGTATTTACTGTAGCAGCCAATCTTGCAGGCCTACCAGCTGTTTCTATACCAACTGGTTTTGAAAATAAACTACCAATTGGTTTGCAATTAATGAGCAAGCACTTTAGTGAAAACCGCTTGCTTGCAATCGCACATCATTATCAGCAACACACCAACTGGCATTTAGCCAATCCTAACAAGCAAAGGTGATATATGGAATGGGATACCGTCATTGGTCTTGAGGTACATGCTCAATTAAAAACCAAATCAAAATTATTTTCAGGAGCATCTACTGCTTTTGGTGCCACCCCTAACTCGCAAACGAGTTTTATCGATGCTGGTTTGCCTGGTGTTCTCCCTGTGTTAAATGAACAAGCCATCATAATGGCTATCCAATTTGGTTTGGCAATTCATGGAACCATTAATGATTTGTCTGTTTTTGAACGCAAAAATTATTTTTATCCTGACTTACCCAAAGGCTATCAAATCAGTCAGTATCAAAAACCCATTGTTACTAATGGCTATTTAAATATACAGCTTGGTAATAACCTGGAAAAAACAGTCCATATTGCACGCGCTCATTTAGAAGAAGATGCTGGCAAATCCCTACACGATGCCCATACTGATTACACCGGGATCGACCTCAACAGAGCAGGTACCCCACTATTGGAAATAGTCACAACCCCTTGCCTGTACTCGGCTGAAGAGGCGATTAATTATTTAAAAACGCTGCATCAATTAGTGAGATTCCTTGGAATATGCGATGGCAATATGCAAGAAGGTTCTTTTCGGTGTGACGTCAATCTGTCTATAAAACCTAAAGGCAGCTCAGTTTTAGGCACACGAACAGAACTTAAAAATCTGAATTCATTTCGTTTTATTGAAAAAGCCATTGCTTTTGAACAGGCAAGACACCAAGATATATTGGAAAGCGGTCTGTCAGTCATCCAGGAGACTCGCCTTTACAATCCTGACAATAACACAACTCAGGCGATGAGAGGCAAGGAAAATGAAAATGATTACCGTTATTTTCCTGATCCTGATTTATTACCAATTCATATTGACAAAGAACAAGTTGAAGAGATTAAAAATAACCTGCCGGACTTGCCTGAAGCAATTTCCAAAGAATTAAAAAACACTCCGTCCCTAAATGATGAAGACATTAATTTCATATTATCATCACCGGACACTTATCAATATTACAAAAAAATTAAATCCCTTTGTCCGGCTGCTGATAAAACAATTATCAACTGGTTAAAAGGCCAATATGCCGCCTTTCTTAATGAACACAACCTAACCTTTGAAACACCACCAATTTCAGCTAAAACCATGGCTGCTTTTCTTAGCAAAATTCATGAGAAAAAAATCTCTTCTAGTATTGCTAAAAATATTTTCAGTATGCTTTGCACAGGTGAAAAAGATATCGATGCGATTATTGAACGCGAAGGCTACCAGCAACAGAATGACAACTCGGCACTGGAAGAAATAGTTGAGCAAATAATCAAACAATATCCCGAACAAGTTACAGAATACAAAGCCGGTAAAGAGAAATTATTAGCTTTTTTTATCGGGCAAGCGATGAAACAAACTAAAGGGAAAGCAAATCCCGAGCAAATCAATCTGTTATTAAAAAAACATCTTGGATGATGCAATATTTTTATAATTCACAATGCTCATTTATGGCCTTGTTGATTGATTGCCAGCTATTATCATCTTTTTGTCAGAAGGTATAATGCAAGCATTCAATTATAATAACCAATTTTCATATAGAATTAATTGCATACATGACTTTTTTCCCGGTATTATTTCAAGCTAATTAATTTGTCATTTCGCTAAGGATTTTTGAAATAATGAAAATAAAGTTTTTGTTATCAATGATAGGAGTAATACTAAGCACACAATCAGCCTATGCTAAAATTCCTGATAGCTCAGCATCAAGAGCACAAAATATAAATGACAATAAGAGCGCAAAAAACGCTAATAACTTTTTAAAGAAAATCACGCCTGAATTTGCTTACAGCTATATAGATTTTAACTTTGATTCGACAGCTGGTCTTAATTTCAATCGATACAATGGGCATTCCAATCTTTATTCCATAGGTGCTGATCATTTTTCTCCAGTACCGAGCATCATTGCCGGGCTTTATGTTCTAAACATAGATACTGAAGTGAGTTCTCAATTTCAATTGTTTCCCAATACTCCAATTCCTTCCAGTCAAACGATTCACAACAACACATTATTCGCACATATGCGTAAAATATTTACCCCAAAATTTGATATAGATATCGCTGGAGGATATGGTCAAAATAGAATAAATTCACAAACTTTGTTAAATCGCGCCATCACTGATGTCGCTTTTTCAAAACACACTAATGACAACTGGCTTGCCAGCATTAATGCAGTTTATAGAAAGCGAGGAAAAAAAATATCTCTAAGAACCTATGTGGGAATGTTATACAGCCAAATTAATTCGGGTAGTTATATATTAGCCTTCCAGTCCAACCAACGCGGGCAAATCATAGCTCCTTTAACTACAAAAACAACTTATATTATGGAAGGGGCTGAAATCAGTTACAAACTCAAGCCTACATTAACCCCTTTTGTTAACGGTGGTTTGATTCAAATAGCGGACTTCACCAATAGCCGACCTATACTTACTCAACAAATTAATGGCTCTCTGCCTCAGCTCAATATGGATAAGAATGGCTACAAACTTGGTGCTGGAGTTATTTTTAATTATAAACAAATGACTTTAAGGCTTGAAGAAAAATATTACAGCGCAGGAAACATTTTTGAAAGTTATCAAACGACTGCCGGACTGGAGTACCGATTTAATTAGTTGGTTGTATAGTAATTTATTTATTGTTCTTCATATCGGAGGCACGAAAATTAATTTTGCAATAACATGGAACAAATATACCTGTGATCTACCAGGCTTAAAAACATTATTTCTACCCTTCCCTCGAAGACTATATACTGATTAATAAAGAGGACGCTCTTTCATCTTGGTTTAAGAGTAGCAAAAGGATAATTTTCGTGAATAAATTAACTCTTTATTTTCCTCAATTCCTCAATCACATAAAGTGGACTGAGTTTTTCTTGGGGCTGACAGTAACCCTTTTAGTGTTACTAACCTTGTTCTTTAATATTCCCCCACTCAATTCGCTAATATCCCAATTTGAAGGAAGAATTTATGATCAAATAATTAACTTTAATTGGCATTCAAAACCTGAAAACCTTAAAGTTATTATCATAGACATTGATGAGAAATCATTAGAACAAGAAGGAAGATGGCCATGGCCAAGAAGTAAAATAGCTGAATTATTAAATAAATTACAAGAAAATGGTGTGGTCACTGTTGGTTTCGATATAGTCATGTCAGAAGCGGAAACGAATTATGCTTTGGGCCTCATAGAAAAACTGAGTCAATTTTCTGGAAAAATGACAACTGATCAAAAACAGTTGATTGCCACATTAAACAGCGTTGCAAATCAGGTTGATAATGATCAAACGCTTGTTAACGCTTTAGGCAAAAATAATGCGATACTTGGTTTTTTTTTTCATAATAGCGAAGGCATTAGAAAAGGCTCTTTACCGACACCATTAAGAGATACTGACAGCAACCCCCTCCTGGCAAATAAGCTGTCAGTGTATCAATTTACTAATTTCAACGGTAATTTGGCCGCATTTACTGCGGCTGCAACTTCTGGCGGGTTTGTTACAAATTTACCCGACAAAGATGGGGTTGTAAGACATGCACTTTTATTGGCCAATTATAAAAACAACCTCTATCCCAGTTTATCTTTGGCAATAGCAATGAATTACCTCTTAACTGACAAGGTTGCTCTGAAAAAATATAACAACCAATTGATAGGTATAGAATTAGATGGGCTACAAATTCCCACAAATAGAAAAGGTCAAATTCTTATTCCATTTTGGGGAGGCCCGGGAACACTAAATTACTATTCAGCGACTGACATATTGAACAACCAATTCAATCCCGAGGAATTGGCTGGGAGTATCGCCTTAGTTGGCTCATCCATAACACTCTTATCTGATTTACACCATACACCAGTTGCCCAATTATTTCCTGGAGTTGAAATAGTGGGTAATATCGTAAAAGGACTGGTGGAACAAAAAATTCCCCGAGAATTTGACTGGGAATCATTGCAAGGAAAACTTTGTTTAGTGATTTTTGGCTTATTATTTGCGCTTGTATTTTCTTCTGTTGGTATTTTTGGCAAATTATTAATCTTTTTTATAACAACCATAGTAATATTAACAAATACAGTTATCTTGTTCGTATTTTACAACAATTACATCCCCCCTGCATTTTTATTAACCATCACTACCTTGCAAACTTTTGTTAATTTTTCCTATTCATATGTCATTGAAAAGAGGCAAAAAAGACGAATAAGTGAATTATTCGGTCAATACGTACCCAAAGAATACGTCAAAGAATTAATAGAGCATCCCGAACACCATACTATGGAAGGGCTGAATCGTGAAATGACAGTTCTGTTTACTGACATACGCAATTTCACAACAATTAGCGAAACACTTGGTGCAGGCGGTGTAAAACTGCTATTAAATTCATTTTTCACCCCAATGACCAAAATCATTTTTGAGCATAGAGGAACCATTGATAAATATGTTGGAGATATGATAGTGGCATTCTGGGGAGCACCAATAGAAGACAAGGAGCATGCGAGTCACGCCGTTTTGTGTTCTCTTTCCTGCTTTGAGCACTTGCCTCAAATTAATACCCATTTATTGGAGCATGGGCTGCCACAAGTTAATATTGGAGTAGGTATAGCAACTGGTCCTATGAACGTTGGTGACATGGGTTCTGAGTTTCGTCGAGCGTATACTGTTCTTGGCGATACCGTTAACCTCGCATCCAGGCTAGAGAGTCTAACCAAATTCTATCAAGTGAATATCCTGGTAAGTGACAAAACTCGCTCCTACCTGGATAGCATATTATGGCGTACCGTTGACAAAGTGGCAGTCAAAGGTCGTAAAAGTCCATTGACTATTTACCAACCTCTAGGTATTGTTGAACAAGCCTCTGCAAGACTTCTGCAGGAGCAGGAAAAATACGAAACGGCATTAGCTCACTATTACAATCAGGATTGGCTTGCCGCTGAGATTATCTTCAATGAGTTAAAAAATGTAAACCCTAAAATTTATTTGTACCAAATGTATTTGGAAAGAATAGCGGCATTCAAAAAAAAGCGGCCTTTGCCTGACTGGGATGGGGTGTATGTTCATAGAAGCAAGTAAGATCAAGAAGAAACTTTAAATACTGCAATAGGAAGGATTATGAAAACAATTAGGCTGTTTATGTTATCAATAATTGCACATTTTTTATTAACCTGCTCAGTAATTCATGACGTTTGGGCTGAAAAAACCCTAAATCCCGAAAAACTGGCAAATACCACAATCACATTAATTTCTAATAATCAAAATGCCTCAATTGCCAATTGCTCACTTCAATCAGTAACAAGTTGTACCATACTTCTTCATCTTGCTAACCCTGGTACCCCAGGAATTCTCCATGTGACTAACCACTCCTCTTTTGTTACAGCAACCAATATTGAAGCTGTACTACCAAGTTCACTAGAGTTTCTTGTGGATATGATTGAAAGCGGTTGTGATGTAGTTCCACCTGGAAGTACCTGCTCAATCTATTTCTATCCTGTAAGTGGCCCTATTTCTCCGCAACCAGTTCAGTTAATTGGCGACAATATAAGAACTGCGACATTTTATCTTGGTATAGAGATGTGATATCCAGTAGGAAGAACTCATGAAAAAATTGATTTATATTAGTCTAATTTTTGTTATAAGCAATGCGTTTGCTCAACCAGCAGCCACAGTATTATTTGCCAAACAAAAAGTCATCTCACTCAGAGAAGGTAAAGAATACTCACTCTCTCGAGGCTCTCAATTGGAGCCAGGAGACACTGTTGTTACGGGGGCAGGCGCCCTGATTAACATCAAATATAAAAATGGAACCTTGGTAAATATAGGTGAGAACTCCAGATATAAAATTCTAGCCTTTTCCCCAAATCCATCTGATGTTCAAATTAAAGCTGAATTATCTCAAGGAAAAATAAAGTTTAAAACCACAGGCAAATCAAATGAAAGCCTGAAAACTCCAGTGATAGCGATGGCAATTACAGGCACATCTGCCGAAATATTTGTAAAATCTGATAAACAAACTTATTTAAATTTGCTAGAAGGAAATATAAATAATTATGCTCCTGGGAGTTACATTGCTACACCACAGGGGGTTGTAGCAGGTGCCTTTCCTGCTGAAGGCCAGGTAAACACTCCAGCTGGCACAGATGGAAGCATCTCTGATGCTGAAACCACTGAGACTATCTCCTCAGAGTCTGCAGATGCTACAGATACAGCAGATGCTACAGACACGGCCGACGCAACGGATACCGCCGATAGCGCTGAAGAGGCGTCTGATACTATTGGATTTATTGAATCAGCTCAAGTAGTGGATCAAGCGACTACTGATTCAATAGAAGAAGAAATTGCAAGTGAAATAGCCGAGATCTCCCTGGAGTGTATAAGTGTTATATAGCTTGGCATGTCATTTTTGTATGCGACTTTACCTCCTTATTTATATAGGAGCCAAAGGCATATAATGGTATGTATTAACATAGAATATGGATTAGAGTCGGTCGATAAGCCGGGTTCTGTCGTGGGCAACCATTCATCTGGGACATGCGTCACCACATGCCTCAAGCGACCTACCCGAATCCCGTATGGGCCATACGTTAGGACCTTGCAGTCAAATGGATTCCTATTTGGTCTTGCTCCGAGTGGGGTTTTCCCTGCCACGACTGTTACCAATCGCGCGGTGCGCTCTTACCGCACCATTTCACCCTTACCTACGATTCCCAAAGGAAAAGTGGGCGGTATATTTTCTGTGGCACTTTCCGTAGGCTCACACCTCCCAGGAGTTACCTGGCACTCTGCCCTATGGAGCCCGGACTTTCCTCCCCTTGCTGTTAGGCAAAGAGCGATTGCCTGACCGACTCTGACTTCAATATTAGCAGAGTGCCCAGGCAAAGGCCATAATTAACGATGAATTTCTATTAGAATACCGCGAAAAATAACTGAACTTGGAAAGTATTAGCTATATAACTGAATTAAAAATCACGAGTACCAATGAATTCATCATCAAAATAACGCTTTAATTTAGTGCGCAAAGTACCACGACTTACACCAAGCACTCGAGCAGCTTTTGATTGATTATAGCGAGTTAATTCCATAACAGTCCGGAATAAAGGGGCTTCTACTTCCTCAACAATCAATTGATATAAGTTTAAATTAGCATCTTTACTACCGACACTTGTTAAATAACCTTTAACTGCACTAATCACTTGATGTGACAAGGCATCGTTACCTTGTGTCACTTGTTGCATAACTGCACTCATTATTAATCTCCTAATACAAATTTAATGAACATAAATCATGTCCAGCACATTAATTTGGCTCTAACACCATGACCGATATAATATCAAATATCCCAAAGAGTGTAAACATTGTTTTAATGATATTCATTTATTAAGGAATTATTAAGTCATTATTGTATCATTTTAGTTAGGTTTGTAAAAATAATTGCATTTATTTTTCTAAAAATTTACTTTTGAAATAATAATTATTAAACATGAAAGAAGTAATCACTGCTTTTATAATTAGAAATTTTTCGGGGATTAATAATTTAACTAATAAAAAGAATATAAAACCATGAGGCTGTATATTGCGACTGCCCTTCAAGCTAGCCGCTTATTGATAATATTAAAAAGGCATCGTGGACTTTCTGCTTATTTTACTGACTTACAGTAAAGCTCTCTCCACAACCACATTGCCCCGTCTGATTGGGATTATTAAAAATAAATTTATAATTTAAACCTTGTTTCACATAATCAACTTGCATATTTTTAAGGAATGGATAACTTGTTTTATCAACGCATACCAGATAATCTTTAGATAAAGAAGCTATCATATCTCCTTCTGAAGGTTCTTTTACGTAATCCACTACATAAGATAATCCCGAGCAACCCGTCTTTTTTACAGACAATCTTACCCCCTTGTTTCCTGGGTTTTTCTCCAGATAGGTGACCAGGTGCTTTATTGCCGATTCACTGAAAGTGATGTTGGGGTTCGTATTGCTCGCTTGTTGTATTTCTACACTCATTGCTTTACCTCTCAAATTTCTTACGCATCAAAGTCAATGCTTCCTTATATATGTCCTCTACCTGGACTGCTACAGGATACTGATTATTTGTTATCTGTAATACATTAATTAGAATCTGAAAATCTATTAATGGAAGTGATTCCAAAGTCTTACCTTCAATCTGGCAACATATCCATTCCATTGCCGCAATAACATAAGGGTTACCATTCGTTTTAAATCTGGCTTTGGATATCAGTTTATCTCCGTCACATTTTATATAAAAATGTACTGTATTCAGTTGATTAATCGGTTGACTTTGTACACCTATTACAAAAGGATCATTTAAATCCAGCTTACCAATATGTTGTGGCTGAAAAAAATAATCCTGTACAATTTTATTATACATCATAACGGCGATAATTCGTGCAGCCGACTCACTTGTGTGCAAATTATATCAATTGCCTTCTTTATTTGCACCTCGGAAGTGAAGCGTCCTATGGATAAACGAATAGTTGATTGCGCCTCTGTATCAGTCAAACCAATTGCCCTTAAGACATAAGATGGTTGAATACTGGCAGAAGAACAGGCAGAAGTAGTTGATATCGCTAACTCACTTAAAGCAAACAGCAATGAATCTCCATTTAATCCAACAAAACTCACATTCAGATTTCCAGCGATACGCCTGTGCTCATGTCCATTCAGTTTAATAGCCGGTAAATGTCGTATTCCGTCCCATAGTTGTTTGCGTAAATTTAGAATACGCGTCTGTTCAGGAATTCTATCAGCCTCTGCAATAGCAAAAGCCTCCCCCATGCCGACAATTTGATGGGTAGGTAATGTTCCTGAGCGCAATCCACCCTCATGCCCGCCACCGTAACTTAAAGGCTGTAAACGAATCCTTGGCTTATGCCTGACATACAGAGCCCCTACACCTTTAGGCCCATAATTTTTATGAGCAGAGAATGACATCAAATCAACCGAAAGCTGGCTCAAGTCGATTGGCAATTTACCAGCACTTTGAGCCGCGTCAACATGAAATATAATTCCCCTGTTTCGTAATAACTCACCAATAGAGGCAATATCTTGGATGACACCAATTTCATTATTAACATGCATGACAGAAACCAGAATAGTATCTAACCTGAGAGCAGATTCCAGTTTTTCAAGATCCAACAAACCATCTGATTCCGGATTAAGGTAGGTGACTTGAAAACCTTCTTTTTCCAGTTGGTGAAAACTGTCAAGCACAGCTTTGTGTTCAGTGCTCATAGTAACCAGATGCATTCCTTTATTTTTATAAAACCGTGCAGCTCCTAAAATCGCCAAATTATCCGCTTCTGTAGCTCCTGATGTAAACACTATTTCTTGGGGTGAGGCATTAATAGTTTCTGCAATTTGAGAGCGTGCCTGCTCAACTGCCATAGAGGCAACTCTCCCATACTCATGAGTTGCTGATGCAGGATTACCAAAATCCCCTTCAGGGCCTAAATATTTTATCATTTGCTCAACAACACGAGGATCAACGGGTGTTGTTGCCATATAATCAAAATAAATCGGTTTTATTGCCAATTCTATCGCTCCTATTGTCTTTCCTTGCCCACTCCAATGATTTCTGAACCTGGCTAAGCATACCTCTTAAAATACTAACTTCCATTTTTTCAAGGTTGATTCTATTAAATAGTCGCCTCACTCTTTGCATTAATCTCCTTGGATTAGAGGGCTTCAAAAAATTAATTTCAATAAAAACTTCTTTCAGATGCTCATAAAATTGCTCTATTTCATCAGCTGTAGCAGGTTCTTCATTGCGCAGAGCTACTTGAGCACTCGGTGATAATAACTTCATACGAAGTTCATAAGCGATAATTTGTACTGCCTGAGCCAAATTTAATGAACTGTACTCAGGATTGCTTGGAATATTGATATGGTAGTGACATTTTAACAGCTCTTCATTAGTAAGGCCCGCGTGTTCTCTACCAAATACAATGGCCACTTGAGTATTACCTGATTGTTGATTTATCAATTCTGCACAGGAAGCTGGAATTAATCCAGGTAATGACAGTCCACGGGGTCTGGCACTCGTCCCTAAAATCAACTGACATCCAATTAAAGCTTCGTCCAGGGTATTTGTAACAACTGCTGCATCCAGAACATCATCAGCTCCAGCAGCCATTTCTTTTGCTTTGAGATCAGGAAATGACTTTGGATTAACCAGGTACAGAGTACTTAGCCCCATGGTTTTCATGGCTCTTGCCGTAGAGCCTATATTGCCAGGATGGGAAGTTGAAACCAAAACAATTCGAATAGAACTTAACTTCATAAAAAATTATTCCAAATACAATAGATAACTATATCATAGGATTTATTAATTGAACTTCTCTTTGTTTAAAAAAAATGTGTTAGAATTGCTGATTTTATAGCTAAAGAGTATATCCATGGAACCACTTTTAAATATTGCTGTCAATGCTGCGCGACAGGCTGGTGAAATCATTAATCGTTATGTAGAGCAAGTTGATCGTTTAAAAATAACTCCCAAAAACAGCCATGAATATTTTAGTGAAGTGGACATTAAAGCGGAGCAAGTTATCATTAATACGATACATAAAGCCTACCCAGAGCATGGAATTCTTGCCGAAGAAAGCGGTATTCAGCAAAGCGATAGTGATACAGTCTGGATCATTGATCCATTGGATGGCACCTCAAATTATCTTCATGGATTCCCTTTTTATTCTGTATCCATAGCCCTGAAAATTAAAAATCGTCTGGAGCATGGTGTTATTTACGATCCCCTGCGACATGAGTGTTTTGCTGCAAGCAGAGGACGCGGAGCAAGGCTAAACGATAGAAGAATCCGTGTGTCCAAGCAAACTCAACTCAATGCTTCTCTGTTAGGCACAGGTTTTCATTTTCGAGATGCAACTCTTGCACAGCGATATTTACCAACCTTTGAAGCATTGATTGGAAAATGTGCTGGAGTTAGAAGAACAGGTTCTGCTGCTCTCGACTTGGCTTATGTTGCAAGCGGTCGTCTGGATGGCTTCTGGGAGTTTGGGTTGCGCCCATGGGATATTGCTGCGGGAGCCCTGCTGGTTCGAGAGGCTGGGGGATTAATAAGTGATGTCCAGGGTGGAGAAGATTTCCTGAATTATGGCGACGTAGTAGCAGGAACTCCTAAAGTATTTAAGTCACTTTTGCAAACCATATCACCCGTTTTAAAATAAGTTGTCAATTTAAGCTCATTTAAGACGTTCATTTAGGCTTATCGATTTTAAATTATTTTCGAATATCCGCTCTCTCGAAGCTGAGAAAGCGGATAAATACTCCTCTCCACTCTTATCTTAATCCTGGCTTCATTCCTAAAATTACTGGCAACTCATCTGCCATCGCCGTGCCCAAATTTTTAGTTAGGCGGTCAAAGACATTTTGCTTGTAAGTATAGTCAACTATATCAGTAATTTTAATTACCTCTCGCGCCAACTGCCCGCTACTGGCATAACCATCAATTAAACCACTAGCCAAGGCTTGCTCACCAGTCCAAAATAACCCGGAAAAAGTCTCATCATCAACATGTAATCTATTTCCTCTTCCTTCTTTGACACGAGTAATAAATTGCTTATGAACTATATCAAGCATGGTTTGTAGCTTTTCTTTCTGAAATTCAGTCGTTGGGGAAAAAGGGTCCAGGAAAGCTTTATTGACTCCTGAAGTTTGTAATCTGCGTGAAATACCAAGCTTCTGCAATGCATCAACAAAACCAAAGCCATTATATAAAACACCTATTGAGCCAACCATGCTTGCAGGACTTGCATAGATTTCATCTGCTCCAACTGCAACATAATACGCAGCAGAAGCACACATATCGACACAAACAGCGTAAGTTTTAATGTTTGGTTTTAGGCTTTTGTAATATTGTAAAACATTATAAATATATTCGGCCTGTACAGGACTGCCTCCAGGGCTATTTATCCGTACAATTAATGCTTTTAATCCTTTACTTCTATAAGCCTTCTCAATTCCTTTAGTAAAATTATCAGCACTTGCTGAACTGGAATCAGCAATTTCACCATTAATATCAATTAGGCCAATATGCTCTTTATCCTTAGATGCTTCCGTAGTTTTGGCGACTGAAACGATCTTATAAGATGAATAAACTAATACGGCCAGGATAATAGCTCTTATAATCCATTTCCATCGACGTTTTCTTTTCCTTTCTTGGAGATAGTCAATTACCAATTGATTAAGCAAAGCTTGTGAATCCAAATTAGAATTAGAAGATGACTCATTATTCATAAAAAACTCTTGAAAAATTGTAAATAATACCCATTTTATGGCATGTAAACTAGAATTAATACCCTAAAATAACTAGAAAGGTGTTCCTATGCGAATGGACAAACTAACATCAAAGTTTCAAATGGCACTTGCAGATGCCCAATCCCTGGCTTTAGGTAGAGACAATGGATTTATAGAACCAGAACATTTAATGAAGGCCTTGCTTGATCAGCAAGGTGGAAGTTGCAGACCTCTTCTCAGTAAAGCGGGTGTTAATATACCACTATTAAGAACTTTAATTGACCAAGCTCTGGATAAACTACCTAAAGTATCAGGCACCGGAGGAGATATTCACATATCTAATGCATTGAATAGACTACTTAACCTGACTGACAAATTATCGCAACAAAGAAAAGATAACTTTATTTCAAGCGAGCTTTTTATATTAGCAGCGATAAATGAGGATAGTAACCTTGCAAAAATACTTAAACAAGCCGGGGGTGACAACAAAGCAATTGAAAAAGCAATTGATGAGTTAAGAGGTGGAGAAACGGTTAATGATCCAAATGCAGAGGAACAGCGACAAGCCCTTGAAAAATATACACTGGATCTGACTGAACGTGCCGAGCAAGGAAAATTGGATCCAGTTATTGGACGAGATGATGAAATCAGACGCACCATCCAGGTATTGCAAAGAAGAACTAAAAATAACCCTGTATTAATAGGTGAACCTGGTGTTGGTAAAACAGCCATAGTAGAAGGTTTGGCACAACGAATTATTAATGGTGAAGTACCTGAAGGATTAAAGAATAAACGCTTACTGGCGCTGGACATGGGTGCCTTGATCGCAGGTGCAAAATATCGTGGAGAGTTTGAAGAACGCTTAAAAGGGGTGCTTAATGATTTGGCAAAACAAGAGGGTCAAATCATATTATTTATTGATGAATTACACACTATGGTTGGCGCTGGCAAGGCTGAAGGAGCTATGGATGCCGGGAATATGCTCAAGCCAGCATTAGCTAGAGGTGAATTGCATTGCATTGGGGCTACGACATTAGACGAATACCGACAATACATTGAAAAGGATGCTGCCCTTGAACGACGTTTTCAAAAAGTACTGGTCGATGAACCCAGTGTGGAAGACACTATCGCTATATTAAGGGGACTTAAGGAACGTTATGAAGTTCACCATGGAGTTGAAATTACAGATCCCGCTTTGGTTGCTGCAGCAACGCTATCCCATCGTTACATCAGCGACCGTCAACTACCTGATAAAGCCATTGATTTAATTGACGAGGCCGCCAGCTTAATCCGGATGGAAATTGATTCAAAACCAGAAAGTATGGATAAACTGGAACGACGCTTGATTCAGCTAAAAATCGAGCGTGAAGCATTGAAAAAGGAAAATGACGAAGCATCTAAAAAAAGACTTGTTGATTTACAAAAAAGTATCGATGAATTAGAGCAAAATTATTCAGACTTAGAAGAAATTTGGAAAGCTGAAAAAGCGACCATGCAAGGGTCCACTCAAATCAAAGAGGCACTTGAGCAAGCCAAACTGGAAATGGAAACTGCAAGGAGAGCAGGAGATTTAAGTCGTATGTCCGAATTACAATATGGACGTATACCCGAGTTGGAAAAAAGATTAAGCCAAGTCTCTTCCGTTGATGCTATGGAAACAAAGTTGGTACGCAATAAAGTCACCGAAGATGAGATCGCAGAAGTTGTTTCAAAATGGACAGGAATCCCAGTATCTAAAATGATGGAAGGAGAAAAGGAAAAACTGCTGAAAATGGAAGAAGCTTTGCACAGTAGACTCATTGGCCAGAATGAAGCGGTGGATGCTGTTTCTAATGCCATAAGACGGTCACGCGCAGGCCTGTCTGATCCTAATCGTCCAATTGGTTCATTTCTTTTTCTGGGGCCAACTGGTGTGGGAAAAACTGAACTATGTAAAGCACTTGCTTCTTTTCTTTTTGATACGGAAGAGGCGATGGTGCGCATTGATATGTCTGAATTTATGGAAAAACACTCTGTTGCGCGCTTAATCGGAGCGCCTCCTGGCTATGTAGGATATGAGGAGGGTGGCTATTTAACTGAAGCAGTCAGACGCAGACCCTATTCTGTTATCTTACTTGATGAAGTAGAAAAAGCTCATACAGATGTATTTAATATTCTGCTTCAAGTGATGGATGATGGCCGTCTAACAGATGGTCAGGGACGTACTGTTGACTTTAGGAATACCGTTATTGTTATGACCTCTAATCTGGGATCTCAACTCATTCAGGAAATGAGCAGCAAATTTAATTACGATGAGATTAAGGCTGCGGTAATGGATTTAGTCAGCCAACATTTCAGGCCTGAATTTATCAACAGAATTGATGAATCGGTGGTATTCCATTCCCTGACAAAAGAACAAATTGCAAAAATTGCAGCAATCCAGATTAACTATTTACATCATCGGCTGAAACAACAAAATATCACTATTGAAGTCACAAGTGAGGCTTTATCTCATTTGGCTGAAGCAGGTTTTGACCCGGTCTATGGTGCCCGCCCCCTAAAACGTACTATTCAGCAAAAATTAGAGAATCCACTAGCTCAATCATTATTGACTGGAAAATTTAAATCCGGGGATACCATTATTGTATCTTATAAAGATGGAGTAATGGAATTTTACAAGCAATGAGTATGCTTATCATTGGAAAATAACGCAGGAGTCCTTATCCAGGACTCCAAAATTACGGGGCAATGTTTCAAGACCAAGCTGGGTAAACATATCAAACAAATAAAGACGTAGTACGAGTCTCTGAATTATCTTCCTGGGCTTTGTTTACTGTTTGAACTTTTTTAGCTAAAGCCAATTCTGTTTGAAGAATAAATGTATTCATTGAGCCTTTTCCATTAAAAAAATCAAAATTAAGCTCAACTTTAGGATTAGCTTCAAAATATGTTTTAAGAAGCCTGATTGCATCAAGCATATCCTTATCAGTCAACTCATTGGGATTTATTTCCACACCCAGAGCCTGGTGAATGCAAAACCGTAATTGCTCCTTTACGCCCTCGTTTTGTAATAACAAACAATAACCACCCAAAGCCCGATATCTTGCAAGACTGCTATTACAATTTTTCATTGCTTCAATAAACGAACCACAATCCATCGTGCTAAAATTTTCCTGAATATGTCCGGTATACAACAGATCAATAATTTTTTCCTGTAAAACGTTCGATTCAATTTGAGCTTTTATTTGCTCTTCCATCAGTTCCAAGGATATGGTTTTAAAATCGGAACAGGTTTTTGGCAAGAATTTGCCTAAATGAGTCAAAGCCTCTTCAATTTGACGTTGCTCTTCTTCAATTTGTTTTACCAAGGATTGAATGAAATTTATGGCCTTGAATTGATTTAAAACAACAGGGTTACGTCTTTTGTGTTCATCAATAATTTCTTGTAAATAGGTTTCAAAATTCTTGTCTGCTGCAAAATGAGGATAGCTTTTATAGCGCGGCATTTTCCCCTCATCCTTCCCTACAATCAATTGCATATTATCACGAAATGTTTCCAAAGCAGTTACAATCGTTGTTACATCAAGAATTTTCAAGTCATTTATTCTATAATTCCTCTCCATCACCTCAGGTAAACCTAAAGCGAGTCTTATTGCTTGAAATAATCGACAGTCTTTTACATTAGATGGTGGCTTACTAAATAAAAATGATGGGTAAGGAATATATGAATTAAAGTTATCATACTCCTTAATCAGTCTAAAATAGCGATGAAGCAAAGCTCCTAATAAAAACAGGATGGCTTGCTTATTTTTTTCTTCATTATTTTCTTTTAAAACTTCTCGCAATTCATTACTTAATTGTTTAAAAACATCTCTGGCAGTTTCTCTATCCGTTTTGCAAATCACAACCTTATGGGTCCGAGCTAATAAAGTTTCCAAAGTATTTCTAATTATTTCACCACTCGATACCGCTTCAGATACAGGAGGATCAGTAATAATTTTATACCTGCCTAGCAAGGTAGAGAATATTGTCTCTAAGTTACGAGTATTTACACTTAATATTTTGAACTCGGGCGGAGTAAAAGTCATAGTGTCTCCTGTCTAAAACACGCTATTAAGTCCTAAAGTACGCATAATTCCTTTATAAATATCATAGAATGAAGTTTCCTGTTTCTCCCTGGAATGACGTAAGGCATGAATATCTGCTTGCACCGTCTTACCTAAACGTCGAATTAAGTTGTCATAAATGCGTTCATTACGATTTTGATAGGCAAATGAACAATATTGACTTAAAGCCTCTAAACTGGCATCAAACAAAGTGTCACTCATCTTTTGTGGGGAACTCACTTGCAAATCTCTTTGAAATAGCTCAACCAAAGTGCTATTCATTAAATTCGAGACAGTAGAGCTATAATGTGACCACATCATTAAATAAATTCCAGTTAGTACCTTTTTTTTGAATTCGTTAATATTTTTTGGAGTTACAGCAGAGTATGTTGTGACACCCTTCAGATAAGCGATTAAGTCATCGTCATTCTCGCTATCCAGGCTATAAGCAATCAATTTAATCGTATGAGTATCTTCAATAGCCGCTGTATTGGGTAATATCACTGAAAAAAAACAAAAACAGCCTAAGGATGGTATGCTGCGTTTCTTTAATTGATCTGTTAATTTCAATGCATTTTGCTGAAATTCGGCAAACTCTAGCATGGTTTCCCTCCCACAAGGGCCCACCCGCAAGAACCGCAGCGAGTAATACGCCTTTGATGATCAAGACTCTTTTAATTTTTATATCAACCTACACATAATATTGCAACTATTAATTTAACTATTTGCCAACAAATATTTCAAATCGCCAATTTTATTTGGATGAAGAAAATAAATATATTTTTCCGTAGGTTATTCTAAACTCAAGAGATACCTTTTACTGTGATGATCTTTTTGTGTTGGGGCTTTGCAAATAATGGGACATGACTTTTATTTCACCTGTTTCTCAATATCATGATATGTTCTCAAGACATTTCAGAATAAAAATGAATCGTTACATAAAAAGTTTATCTATAGAATCGATCAATTGTTGATGAATTCCATTAAAGCCTCTATTACTCATTACCAATACAGCATCGCCTTCTCTTACTGTTTTGATAATTTCTTTAACTATCTCTCCATTGTTTTTGCAAATTTTATATGGACAAGTCCAGGAGCTAACAAAATCTTTTAAATTAAAATCCTGAGGCTCCAGGACGTAGGCACCATCAACAGGAGCTAAAGCATGAGCCATTTCTGCGGCATGTACACCCGTTCTCATAGTATATGAAGCAAACTCCATAACAGCAAAAATACGTTGATGTCGTCCACTTCTTTTTAAAGCATCAATAGTTTTAGTAATTGCGGTTGGATGGTGGGCAAAATCATCATAAACGGTTATTCCATGTCGATTGGAACGAACTTCAAGCCTTCGTTTCACTGGAGAAAACTGTTCTAAAGCCTTGGCTGCAACCTCAGGATTTACTCCAGCATTCCAGGTAGCAGCAATTGCAGCCAAACCATTTTCTACATTGAATTGCCCTATCAACGGCCAAGATACTTCAGCAACCACTCCCCCATTATGGAGTATTTTAAATTGTGAACCACTATCGTCAATCAGTTCGGCAACCCATTCGGCTTCTCCAGATAGTGCCAGTGTTTCAATACGCGAAAATTGACCTCGTGATAGAACTTCATTAAGAGCCTTATCATCTCGAGGTTTGATAGCCACACCACTTTTGGGAATTGTTCTTAATAAATAATGAAATTGTTGTTGAATAGCTGCCAAGTCCGGATAAATATCGGCATGATCAAATTCCAAATTGTTTAATACTGCAATATTTGGTCGATAATGCATAAATTTAGGTCGTTTATCAAAAAAAGCACTATCGTACTCATCTGCCTCTATGACAAACCATCTCCCTTTGCCAAGGCAGGCGCTGGTATTGAAATCACTAGAGACGCCCCCAATGAGAAATCCCGGATTCATTCCAGCTTGATCCAAAATCCAGGCAATCATTGAAGTGGTAGTCGTTTTGCCATGAGTTCCAGCTACCGCAATCACCTGATATTTTGATAAAATATTTTCGGCAAGCCATTGAGGGCCTGACATATATGGTTTTCCCGACTCCATAACTGCTTCAAGAACCGGCATTCCCCGCTTAATAGCATTACCGACAATAACCATGTCAGATTGCAATGCTAAAGTGGAATCATCGTAGCCTTCAGTCCATGAAATACCTTTGGCAGCAAGCAAATCACTGATAGGCGGATAGCAATTGGCATCGCTGCCTGTCACCCTATATCCTGCGTCGCGGGCGAGCAAAGCCAAGGCACTCATAAAGGTTCCACTTACTCCTAGTATATGCAAATGTGTCATCATGTCATCGCCAAAAAGAAATAGTTAAAATGTTAACAGCGACTAAACCAAAAGCAGCTAAAACTGATTTTACCGGTGTAGTGCCTAAAGCAAATTTATAAATATGGGCTGTAATTACAAATTGCCAAATAGAAAGCCCCAAAGTAATGAACAAATATATCATACCTATAAATAAAAAAATGGGGGTTTTAAGATTCTCCGCAGACAAATAAGTGTCAATTAAGAACAATGGTGTCGCCAAAACATGTATAATAATATAGGCACTCAATAAACATGTTGATGTTTGTACAAGCCTGGACGCAAGATTTTGAAACTTTAAAATAACATAGGTATAGAATATAAAAGACAAAATCAGGCTCGTTGCCATCATTAAACTTAATAACCAATCGCGAGAAAAATCAAGTTCAGCGATATTCCATTGAATCAGCATTATAATAGAGAACAGAATACACATTACTACAAGAAGAAAAACGGAATAAGGAGAATTCTCCGGGGTTTCCTTCAATAGACTCAGACGCCAGTAATAAGAAAAAAGTAATTTTAGTGTATTCATAATTATTTTTTGATTATTTTCTTTAGGCTTAAGTACTCTCTGAACAAGGCAGAATATTTTATATTCCTCCATAGGCCCTAAGTGACTTCATAACTGTTTACTAAATAATCTTGTCTTCCTTTAGTTAAGGCAATTTCTTCACTATATTAAGCTGTTGCACAATAGGCTGATCCCAGGGGCCAGAAATTTTATAACTATATCCCGCAATTTTTTGCATGCTTTGATTAATAATTTTATTTGCAATCCATGCAGCAAGACCAGCAATCGGACCTCCAGCTATCGTAGCTACAACGGGTAAGCTGGCAGTGATATGCGGTGAAATGTTTAAATCCAAATCATATAATCGCCTTACCAAATCCAGATCCCCTTTCATACTAGCATAAGCTACTGGGCCATCAATGTAACTGTTATTGGTGCTCATAATGCCATTATTGACATTAAAGTTGCCTTTAAATATATCAAAACTGTAGCCATCATTTGAGAGATCACTAAAATCAAGTTTTAACCGTCTTGGAATAGTTTGCAAACTCAATATGCTTAATAACTTCCCTAAACCAAGTTTCTCTTCAGTCTCCGGGCTCAAATGAGTAATGCGGCCATTTTTCAACTGTAAATACATGGAACCATTCAACTTGGACAGAGAAAAATCATATAAGGAACCTTGCCAACCCCCATGAAACTCTATATATCCCTTCCCTGCATCCACCGCTGGATTAATCGCCCAACGATCAAGACTCTTGGCCAAATCTTTCAAATACATTTTAGACTGTAGCTTTGTTTGATTAAACTTCCCTTTCTGAAGCCATTCCCCTTCAAAATTAGCTTGATAATAAGGTGAGTCTATCCTGCAATAATCAATCTTCCACTGTTCTGATGTAGAATGACTTTTAAGGGTGATATTCCCAATTTGAATTTTTCCAATTGAAAAATTATCAACTCTTAAATTCAAATTGGGGATTTGCCCAGGAGTAGTATGTGAAGGAGTATCTTTATTATTTTTTGAGGATCCGATTTCAGATAAATGTAAGTATTTGACAAAGCCACTCAGAGAATTGGTTGCCGAATGGTAGGTTAAATCCGCATCGACTTTTTTCTGTTTTAAATTGATTGACCAATCATTATCAGGGCGTTTTTTCGCATACAAAGACATGTTATCAAACTGCTGATTCAAAAAGTTTAGTTTACCCATTTTTACATCAATAATATTAACCAAACTCAAGAGTGAGGGGTTCACATTCTCTTTAGAGAATCTGTTTATTACCTCTTTCCATGCCTGCAAATCAAAGCCGTCTAAAGTACCAGCTATACCGAGGCCAGGATGGTCCTGATTTACAGCTTGCGCACTACCTAAACGTATTTGACCTGATTTTAACTTAAACACGCCTTTTTGCTTTTGCATCAATAGATCCGTACTTAGTCGTCCATTGTAATTAACTCTTAAACGAAGAGTCTTTTGTGGATTAAAGTCCAGATTAACCTGTAAGGGGGTTTTTTCTTTATATGTTTTTCCTAAAGGTGCTGGAAGATCAACTGCCAATCCAATCAAATCGGAACTCAACTTCATATTATCCAAATCATTAGGATCGTCGGTAATTTTTAATAATGCCTTAGCTAAAATATTCCCTTTGAGTACAGAAAAAATAGGTAAGTGCCATTTTTTCTTTAGGGATTCTACAGTGCATTCACCTTCAATTGATATTGCGGTTAATGGTTGTGGAGATTTTTCCGATTGAATTTTAATATTCAGGGGGTAGCCGAATGCCCTGGCAGTTAAGGCACTATCCTGGATGCCTTTTTCATTAAACAGTAAATTTCCAGTAACATCCCTTACAGAAAAATCTCCCATCTGATGCTTGATGTTGATTATATTATTTTCAAAGGTTAATTCACCTCGGGCCAGATTATCATCATTCTCTGGATAAAGAGGTATTTCCAAACGCAAATTGAGTGATAGCATCCCCTTTATTAATAATATTTTTAAAGCAGATAATTTTTTCTTTAATGGGGAATTCATAACAAAATTGAGCATTTGTTGTGCTTTCCCATGAACAATTCCATGAATTAATAAGGTTTCCCTATCTTTGCCAATATCATCAATACGCAAATTCATTTGTTTAAGAAGAGTACCTTGAGCATCACCATCAATGATATCAATGTCAAGATTTCTATTTTTTAGTTTAATATAACCTTCCAAATCTTTAATCAATCTCCATTCTGGAGTAATTAAAATATCTCCGCCGACAACATGGCTTACTATAGAAAACTCCCCATTGCCATTATCAAATGGAAAATCCTTCGCCATTCCATTAATAGTTATCTTGCCTGTTGCTTGCCCTAAACGTTTGATGTCATTATTTAACCAAGCAAATAACTTGGCTTTCATGTGTTTTTTAGGCAAATAAGGCATCCACTTCTGTAAATTTTTCCCAGAAAAATTACCCACTAAACGAATATTGCCTACAGAATTTTGGGTCAGCTGATCAATAGCGCCTTCCAGACTAATAGTCAATTCGGGTTGACTTGCAACCAAGCGTTCAATACTCAACCGCAACCCATCATTTAACTCTTTCCAATCAAAAGCACCATTAAAAATGGTCAGTTTTTGAGCGGGATAACCTTTGATATCGAAAGTTGAATTCTCTGAATCTAACTCAAGGCGTCCTTCCGTAGGCTGCCAATTTAAAACGCCGGATAAATTACTCACTCCAGGAATATTATCCTTTGCTCTCCATCCTAATTGATCAAATCGAGTTAAAATATAATTAATTTGATTTTCTTTGATTAATACCTGAACATCACTCAATATTCCATGCGGTTTTAACTGCAGTACATTTTGAATAGCCGGTGGCCAATTAATTGCTTCGGATAATAGTGATTCTACAATAAGGGATTTTGTAAAGATTTGATAGGTATTCTGATTTTTATTAAAACGAATTGACAATTGGTTCTCTGGCCAAGTGACCCCTGCTACTCTTAGTTTCATATGGTCTGCCTGGAACTGCCACCCTTGTTTATCCAATTTCCAGCCCATGTTGGCATAAAATGATTGGATCAACTTACTATTTTTTTTATTTAATAATTTCCATGCCAGACGCTTAAGTCTCAATTCTGCCTGAATTGATGAAATATTCCCTTTCTCCAAATCAACCCATAATGAAACGTTTCCTTTACCTCCCTCCAGTTGCATTGAGGATTTTGGCAATAAATTTTGCCATTGTGCAGGTAAAACATTAATAGCTGAAAAATAGAAGCGTCCATTGGTGTTCTTAATTTGAGAAGGATCGAATTGTACATTCCCTAGCAGTTGGAAAACGGTTGCATTTGTTTGTTCGAGTCTTGCTTCCCCCTTTATCTTATAATTTCCCCCCTTATTAACTATCGACAGGTTTAATTCGTTAACAGGGATTAATGACCCGTCGTTAAAATGTAAGTGAGCGGAAACATGCCGTACAATTAATTTTTCCTGCTGAGCGAGCCAATCTAATATTTCTCTAGTTTTTTCAGGTGTAATATCAGTGTCTTTCATTGCATTACGTGAAATTCCCTCAATACACCAATGCCCGTCTTTTTCACGAAAAACCAAATGCATATCATCAATATAAAGTACGCCAGGTTGAATGCGCCAATTCCATAGGGATTTAAATAAATTAACACCGACAATTAACCTATCCAGATAAATTGACTTATTATGACCATCATGAATTCTTATATGTTTTAATTTGACTACTGGTTCAAACCAGTACCACCCTGTTTCCATAGTTTGAACAGTAACAGGTTGACCCAAAAGTGAAGTCAAATGCTGTTCCACCTCCCCTTTATATTGTTTAGCCCAGGGAGTAAGAGCGCGAAATACACTGGAAAAGACAGCTGCAACAATTATAAGGACGGCTAATACCATCCAAATTTTTTTAAAAAATTTATTTGCCAAAAGGTTATTATCGGTCATGTTTTAAACTACTATACCATTGCTTTTGTGCATATTCATCAGTTTCCTTTTGCTCAATACGCTGTAATTGCTTCAGTTCAGCTCTTTTTACGCGTTCAATTAACTTACTTATTCCTTCTTCTGAAGTTTTTGCTTGCTTATAATTTAAATCCGCCTTCATCCTGTTTTTTGCAAGTTGACTCAAGTAGGAGTTTAATTGTACCAAAGCAGTATCCAAATGATTAATAAAATTAATTCGGTTGCGTAAAGGCCCTACGTAACTTCCTTGTTGCCCCAATACTTCCAGTTGCTGTAAATAATCTTGTCTGTAACCAACTAATTGTTCATGCCTTGCTTTATTTTGATTAAATTGCTCTCTTGCTTTCACCAACTCTATATAGGCCTGTTGAGTCGCTTCCTGTTTAATTTTTAATAACTGAATCAAACGATCTAATCTGTCACTCATTGGTCATTCCCTACCAAAGTTGAAATCAGTTTGGTTAGCGATGATAAACTCTCATCGTAGCTTACTTGTTCATCCATTCCTTGCGCCAGGTAATCTTTGAGTTTATTCACTGCTAATATCGCTTTATCCACCAGGGGATCGCTTCCTTTTGCATAGGCTCCTAATAAAATTAAATCCTTGTTTTTTTCATAAACAGACAGGTATTTTTTAAACAATAACATATCTTTCATATGTTGTTCAGAGACAACACCCTGCATAACTCGGCTAATAGAAGCTTCAAGATCTATTGCAGGATACTGCCCTTGCTCTGCAAGCGCTCTGCTTAATACAACATGACCATCCAAAATAGCTCGTGCCGCATCTGCTATGGGATCTTGCAAATCATCTCCCTCAGTCAAGACAGTATAAAATGCCGTAATTGAACCACCCCCCGAAGTCCCATTTCCAGCTCTTTCAACCAATTTAGGCAATTTGGCAAATACCGATGGCGGATATCCTTTTGTAGCAGGAGCCTCACCAATCGATAACGCGATTTCTCTTTGTGCCTGGGCAAAACGGGTTAAAGAATCAATCAGCAAGAGAACATGTTTACCTTGATCCCGAAAATACTCAGCAATGCTTGTTGCAACCTTCGCGCCGTGCAAACGCATCAAAGGGCTTTCATCCGCTGGAGCGGCAACTACAACCGCTCGCCTCAAACCTTCCAGACCCAAATTGCACTCAATAAATTCTTTTACTTCGCGCCCACGTTCTCCAATTAATCCAACCACAACAACATCAGCTTCAGTAAAACGCGTCATCATCCCAAGCAAAACTGATTTGCCAACTCCACTTCCAGCGAACAATCCTATCCGTTGTCCGCGGCCAACAGTTAATAAGCCATTAATAGCACGAATCCCAACATCCAATGGAACTTCAATAGGGGCTCTTTTTAAAGGATTGATCACTTGCCCTATCAATGGATAAGTCTCAACCATTTCACCAGGAGGTCCATCGTCTATAAACATTCCCGAACCATTTAATATTCTTCCTAACAATTGATGGCCAACACTTACTTGAGCAATGCGTCCGGTAGGAATAATTTTCATTCCAGGGGCTATACCTTGTATATCACCAATAGACATTAAATAAACACTTTCATTACTAAAACCAACAACTTCTGCCTGAACAGAATGTTCATCATTGATTTTAACCAGGCAACGCGCTCCTACAGGCTGATTAAATCCCTTTGCTTCTATGGTTAAACCTATTGCTCTGCTGATTCTACCACAATGTAACAGTCCGGAATGATGTTTATTCCTTGTTCCTGACAAAATTTTATGGAGTTGTGTTTGGTAAATGGCCATCACTATTCCTGAGAAACGCCCATTGGGATTATATTCTCTTTATTAATATATTCATTGAATAAGGTAGTAAAACGAGTTTGAATTCGACCATCTAACTCGCTGTGTTCACCTTGTAAATAAAAATCTCCTCGATTTAATGCTGGATCAGCCACCAATAACTCATGAAGACCGGGGATATTACTTTCAGAAAATACTTCTTTAATCCATCGCACATCATCAGGATGCATGCTTATAGACTTCTTGCCAGTTAAAGAAGGTAACTCACCTTTTATTTTATTTAATAAATCATTTAGCTTATCTGGATTAACAGAAAGCTCAACAGCAACACAGTGTTGACTTAACCAAATGATGGTTTGAATGATTTCCTGCGTCAATTGCTCATCTAAAATTTGAACGGGCTTTTGAATTAAATCCAGCCATTTGGAGAGCTCCGCTTTAATTGCATTAATTTCTTCTTGTGCTTGTTGAAATCCATCTGCATAACCTTTTTGAAAAGCTTCCTGCTTCACTACCTCCAATTCATTAATCAACTCTTCTTCATCAGACGGCGAATGTTCAGCATCTTTGGAAGCCTGATACTTCCAAGTGGTAAATTCAATTTTTTTTATCTCTTTATTATACGGCTCAAATTCATTTGACATAGTTATCTAACCTTATCCCGGGCCCAAATCATACCAAAAATTACCACTTAGGACAAATAAAATACAATTTTGATACGGACTCTTGCTTAATGATTTTTACTATTTTCATAAAATGTCTAAAACTCATCCTGGGAAAAGTAACTAGATTAATTCGTCTCCGCCCTTTGCTCCCAGGCTAATCTTGCCATCTTCAGCCAGATTTCTTGCTATGGCTAAAATATCTCGCTGGGCACGCTCCACATCACTGACTCTTACAGGTCCTTGCACCTCGATATCATCTCTGAGGAGATCAGCTGCTCGCTTAGACATATTCGAATAGATTTTTTCTTTCGTTGTTTCAGTAGTACCCTTCAATGCTAATTTTAATTGATCAGATGTCACCTCTCGCAATAAAGTTTGTACACTTCTATCATCCATGTCTTTGATGTTTTCAAAAACAAACATCTTATCTCTTATCTTTTCGCTTAACTCCTCATCCCAATCCTTAATTCTCTCCAGTACCTCTTCTTCCATAGCGCCATCCAAAAAATTAATCACATCTGCTACGGTTTTAATTCCGCCGACAGACGATGATTTACCTGTGGTTTGGCCACTAAGCTGCTTTTCAATCACATGTCCAAGTTCAGAAATTGCTTCAGGTTTTACTGTATCAATATTACACATTCGTAATAACACTTCTGCTCTTTTTTCTGCGCTAAAGTAACTAACCACTTCAGCGGACTGCTCACTGTCCAGATGAATTAATATAGTGGCAATGATTTGGGGATGTTCATTACGAATCACTTCAGCTATCAGACGTCCATCCAACCATTTCAGCTTATTCAAACCACTGTCTTTATTTGATACCAATATTCTATCAATAAATGGAATTGCCTTTTCTTCACCCAATGCCTCAATGAGAACGGTTCTGAGGTAATGCTCTGTATCAACGGTTAAGCTGGTTTGATCTTCGATTGCGCTGATAAAGTCAATCAGAACATTCTGCATTTTCGCCTTGCTGACGCTATTCATCGTTGACATAGCCATTCCAACTTTTTGTACTTGCCTGGGCTCTAAATGCTTTAATACTTCTGAAGCATTTTTTTCTCCCATGCTTAACAATAAAATAGCTGCTCGCTCTATTCCGTCCATAATTACCCCCGATCAACCCATGATTTCACTACTTGTGCGACGCGTTTGGGCTCTTTATCAACCACTTGACGAAGCAAACTCAGCTGAGTTTCATAATCCTGAACATCTCTGAATGATATTTTTCCATCTAATGTAAAGTCTCCTGTATCCTGATTATCAGTGGCTTGATCCATGTCTTTATTACTTGCCAATGTTTTTAACATAGGTCTTAATACACCAAATAGGATTGCCAATATAAAAAGAGCCCCGCCAATCTGCTTAATCACAGACCAAAAACTGTCTTTTTGCCAAAAATGTTCTTCTGGAATTGCTTCTATAGGATCTGGCTTTACAAAACTGCTGTTGATCACATTCAAGCTATCTCCCCTCTTAACATTCAATCCTATGGCATCAGAAACCAATAACTTTATTTGTTCAATTTCTTCTTTAGTTAGCGGTTTCTTCTCCAGCTTCTTGGTTTTATCATTCATTACAGGTCGATTATCTACCAATACCGCAACCGACAAGCGTTTTATTGTTCCTGGCTGATTTTTAGTATGACTTATTGTTTTGTCCAATTCGAAATTTTTAGTGGTTTGCATGCGAACATCCTTTGCCTGCATTTGATCTGACGATGTTTGTTGAGGTAAGTTATTTGGCGTTGCATTTTGTTGAGGATTATTTTTTTGCCCAAGAGAACTATTTGGTTGAGGAGTATTTGATAATGTCCCAGGAACCCCGCTTGCTTCATTTGACGCATTACGACTCTCTTGCATAGTTTGTTCGCTGCGTAAAGCGGAGAGCTCCGGATTGAACAATTCTTGAGTTTGTTCATAGCTGGTAAAGTCAATATCTGCAGATACTTTGGCCCTGACACGGCCGTATCCCAATATTGGGGTTAAGATATCCTGAATTTTTTGAGCGTATTGATGTTCCAGGTTTTGTCTGTAATCAAGAAAACGCTCAGTCTCCGAAAAGAGGTTATATCCGCTACCCTCATTTAGCAATTGTCCGTCTTGATCAACTACTGTTACTCTTCCTGCGCTTAAATTCGGAATACTTGATGCTACTAAATTGACAATTGCTGCAATGGTATGTTTCTTTATTTCAAATCCTGAATACACATCAATAAATACAGAAGCACTAGGTTCTTGTGAGTCTCTTACAAAGGCTGACTCTCTTGGAATTGCCAAGTGTACTCTGGCCGATTTAATATTATTAAATTTACTGATCGTGCGTGCTAATTCCGCCTCAAGAGCTTGCCTATATCGGGCGTTTTCCATAAATTGGCTGGTATTAAACACCCCACCACTGCTGCCTAAAAGGTCATGACCTATGGCAGTATCGCGAGGCAATCCTTGTGCGGCCAATTTCAAACGCGCGCTTTGCAGCTCATCAGCAGGCACCATCAGCAAGCCATTATTCTTGTCAATTTTGAAATCAATACTATTGCGCTCTAAAATAGTCAAAATCTCTGATGAGTCCTGTGCGTTGAGCTGACTATATAAAGGAACATAGCTTGGATCACGAGACCATAGAACCACTGCTACGCCTATTGCAATACTGGCCGCCAATCCAAACAACACTCCAATTTGGCGTGGTATAGATAAGCTTGCAAATTTTGTAGCTGCTACTGAAGCATTATCAGCCAATGCCATGATTTACTCCTGTAATTTTTATCCTTTTTTCAGAATACTTCACTCTGAGCTTTAAAACTTTATTGAGAACATTTGCAAACTCATTATGGCATTCAAAAACCCCATAAAAAGCTGTTATTGAGTTTGATCTTGTTTATCTGTTGAAAAAGTTCTACTACCCAAATCATCGCACTAAACCGGCATGTTCATAATATCCTGGTATGCTTGTACCAATTTGTTTCTAACTCTTAATGTCGCCTCAAACCCTAAATTGGATTTTTGACTTGCTATCATTACTTCACCCAAGGACACATTAGGATCGCCTATTTCAAAGCGGGTCTTTAAACTATCTGCTGTTTGTGATAATTCATTGACTTGATTTAATGCCTGTTGAAAAACCGAACTGAAAGAAGCGTGATTTAAACCAGAATCCGGTTTTATCCCCTCAGCCTGGGCGGCCAGAGTTTTCATTTGATTAATTAAATTTACTGTATTAATATCGCTCATTCTCTCAGCCCCTGTTAAACCACATACCCTTCTTCACGCATTTTTGCGAGTTTATAGCGCAAAGTCCTTTCGCTAACCCCCAATAACGCAGCAACTTTTTGTCTGTTTCCTTCATTTTCTAATAATGTTTTTTCTATTAATTCATACTCATGTATCTGTAAATTTTTACTCGTACCCTTTGTCTTCTCTTCCGAAGGCATGGTAGTTGAATTCGTAATCTGCAAATGCTCTTCTTCGATGATACCTTGAGTCTGTAACACCAGAGCTCTTTGTATAACATTATCCAGCTCTCTCGCATTCCCTGGCCATGAATAGGACAACATTGCCTTTTGCGCATCCGGGCTAATGACTGGAACTATTGGTTGTTTATGCTGACAATGTTTACGGATTAAATAATTCGCTAATGGAATAATATCACTTGTTCTCTCTCTTAGTGGGTGCCATTGCAGAGGAAAAACATTCAATCGATAGTAAAGGTCCTCTCTAAAACGCCCTGCCTGAACCTCTTCCTTTAATTGCCTGTTTGTCGTCGCAATAATGCGCACATCAAGGTTTATTATTTTGTTTGAACCAATCCTTTCTACTTCTTTTTCCTGTAAAACTCTAAGTAATTTTGCCTGCAAACCTAAGGACATTTCACTTACTTCATCTAAAAGTAAAGTTCCGCCCTGGGCTTGCTCAAACTTGCCAGGGGTTGATTTGTATGCTCCGGTAAAAGCACCTTTTTCATAACCAAACAGGGTTGCTTCCAGCATTTGTTCAGGAATTGCAGCACAATTAATTGCAATAAAAGGTTGTTTGCTTCGATAAGAATGATCATGGATAAAATGTGCGAGCACTTCCTTTCCAGTACCGCTTTCTCCACTGATCATTACTCCCACATCGGATTGTGCGACTCTCAAAGCCATTGTCAGTAAGGCTTGGCTTTTAGGATCCCGTGCAATAGGATCATTATCCTCTTCACTCAGATCAGTTTTTATATACTGCTTTATTTTTTCAATTAAGACTTGCGCGCTGAAGGGCTTTTGCAAATAATCAACAGCGCCATTGCGAATCGCTGTAACCGCATCCTCTACAGAACCATAAGCTGTCATTAGAATAACCGGCAAACCAGGCCTCTTTTTTTGTATTTCATTTAATAACTGATTTCCATCTAATTTATCCATTCTTATGTCAGTGAGTACGACACTTGGATTATGTAATTCAAGAAGTGCTAATGCCTCTTTACCGTCTTTAGCAGTGATATAGGTATGGCCTGAGATCGTCATAGTCTCAGCCAACGCTTCTCTTAATACTGAATCATCTTCAACTATTAAAACATGACTCATAGAAAATCCTTTGTTTGATAAAGTTACCCTACGTTTCTGTTCAGGCAAGGTAAATAAATAGTTACCTGTGTCCCTATCCCTTCAGTCGACTCAAGAGTCACTCGACCACCATGCGCTTTTACTACAGCAAAAACCACTGCTAATCCAAGGCCGGTACCTTGTGCTTTTGTTGTATAGAACGGCGAAAATGCTTGTGCCCTGACTTCTTCAGACATTCCGTTTCCATTATCCTCTACTGATATTTGTATACCTGAATCATCCATGGATGCAAGTGTTAAATCAATTTGGGTTGCCTCAGATTGCAGCGCATTGATTATCAGATTTAAAATTGCTCCAATCAAAGACTCTCCATGTATGGAGGATTCACGAGCAATAAGATGGTTATTAACATGTAATACAGCTGCATAAGACTCGATGTATGGCTGAGCTCTTTGCATTAATTGAGAGCACCAAAACTCCATATCGATATACTTTGGCTCTATGGAGGTTCCTCTGGCAAATAATAATAAATCCTGAATTTGTTGCTCTATACTGGCATGACATTCTTGCAATCTGTGAATCCAGTTTTTAATGCGATGATCCAAACTTGGGAGATTATTTAAATGCTCGGTATACAATATGGCAGAAGACAAAGGAGTTCTAATCTGATGAGCTAATTGTGCGGTCATTGTACCAATAGAAACCAATCGTTTTTCATTTTCTTTGGCTTCTTCATAATCCCTGCTTGCAGTAATGTCAGACAAAGTAATCAATATACCGGGTAAACTCTCTAAAGACGAAAGGGCTACGTGCACACGCCTTCCATCAGCCAGAGACACTTCATGCCCATCATCAGCTCTTGGAACAAATGCTTTTTGAATCACATCTACCCATAGTGAACCAATCAGTCCATAACCAAGCATCGCTTCAGCTGAAGGATTTAACCACACCACTTTGCCTTGGGCATTCAAAATTACCAAGGCGGTAGGCAAACTGGACAAAATGTCCCATTCAGATAATTCTATCTGTGGTTTGACTGCACAAGTTTGATAATTTGAATAATGCATGTTATTCATTTTAATTATTATTATGAAATGTCTCTAGCAAAGTTCAGGCCAAAATTAAAATGTATTTGAAATCAATTAATTAACCAATTGAAAACCAGATTTTTTTGAATGTATTTAAAAATATAAACAATTTGTAATTTTTAAATCATTGTAACTTGGGTTAAGGAGATTTCAAAGAATCATCCTTGCTTCCTACAGTCAGAATTTTGACATACTCTTTATACTTCACCGGATACCAATGTCGATTGGATTTCTTCTTTGGGATAAATTGGGTGACAAACCTAACCTGGCTTAAACAGAGAACAAATCAAATTTTCTTTTTTACATCTTTATCTAATTGGCGCAGAAAAGCGAGCTTTTCTGCAATTTTAGTTTCTAAACCTCTTTGTACCGGATTATACCAATTTACTTCTGGCATTCCTTCAGGTAAATAACATTCACCAGCCGCATAGCCGTGTGGTTCATCATGAGCATATCGATATTCATGTCCATAACCTAGTTTTTTCATTAATTGAGTAGGAGCGTTTCTCAAGTGAATGGGTACTTCTCTGGACTTGTCTCTTTTTATAAATTCCATAGCTTGATTAAATGCGACATATCCCGCATTGCTCTTGGCAGCAACAGACAAATAAATTACAGCTTGCGCCAAAGCAAGCTCGCCCTCGGGTGAGCCAAGCCTCTCATAAGTTGCAGCAGCATCATTAGCGATTTGAATCGCTTTCGGATCTGCTAACCCAATGTCTTCCCATGACATTCTAATAATACGTCTGGCTAAATAATATGGATCCACACCACCATCCAGCATTCGACATAGCCAATATAATGCCGCATCAGGATTAGAGCCTCGTACCGATTTATGTAAAGCAGAAATCTGATCGTAAAACGCTTCTCCACCTTTATCAAAACGTCGACTATTTTGTACTATCACATTATGCAAAAGTTCTACATCAACAACTGCTGTTTTAATTGTTAGGCAGGCTGTTTTTGTTTGCTCAAGTAAATTGAGTAATCTCCTGGCATCCCCATCAGCACAAGAAATTAAAAAATCAACGGCTTCCTCGGTAAATTGCAGAGAAGATAAAGCTCTTTGGTGAGCCCTAAGAAATAAGAGTTTTAACTCCTGCTCCGATAACGGTTTTAAAACATAAACTTGTGCCCGTGATAATAACGCTGAATTAACCTCAAAAGACGGATTTTCTGTAGTTGCCCCAATGAAAGTAATTAAGCCTGATTCTGTATAAGGCAATAAGGCATCTTGCTGAGCTTTATTGAATCTATGAATTTCATCAATAAATAAGATAGTCTGCTTATCATGAATTAAATATTCCTGCGCTTTCTCAACCGCAGCTCGAATATCCTTAACTCCTGAAAATACAGCTGATAATGCTATCCATTCACAATCAAAAGCCTGTGCAGTTAATCTTGCTATAGTAGTCTTACCGACCCCAGGTGGCCCCCATAAGATCATAGAATGCAATTTGGAGCCCATAAAACAAAGTCTTAGAGGTTTACCCTCTCCAAGCAAATGACTTTGACCTATGACCTCATCGATATGCTGAGGCCTTAAACTTTCAGCCAATGGTGGATCAGGTTCTTTATTGAATAGGCTCATAAATCAACATTAAAATTATTGTTTTACCACATCCACACCTTTAGGGGGCTTGAATTGGAACAATTTGGCAGGTAACTTAGGATTTGACTTAATCTGCACTAATTTAACATCAGTAATTTGGCCTAGCTGATCATATAACTCCAGACCAATCAAAGTACTTTGACTAAAAATTAACTTAATTCTTTGAAAATTTTCTTTTGCAGATTTGGATTTCAAATCAAAAACGGTCAATTTCCCTTTTTGTTTTTCACTGACATCGAAATCATGAGTAAGAGTTTCATCATAGCCGCTCAAAAACAATGCAGCAGTACCACCTAGTCCCTTTTCCTGATTTTTGACTGTGACTTGTTCAAGGTCCACATCATAAATCCACATTTTTTGGCCGTCAGCAACAATTAATTGTTCCAATGGATCTTTTGTTTGCCAGCGAAATCGTCCAGGACGTTGCAATGCCATGGAACCTGAAGATCGTGACACTTCACGATTCTTTGCCTTTACAATTTGACTAAAATTTGCAGTCATGGTTTGTATAGCATTTAATTTACTCTGCAGTACTTCGGCAGAAGTTTGACTAAACACTTCATGCGAAAAAATGAGCAACAAAATGAGAAACAATTTATTCATATTCAGTCCTCAGTCACTGATGTTACTAATACGTCACGATAACCACCATCCAATGGACCGACTATTCCTGTCCTCTCCATTTCCTCTATCATTCTGGCAGCGCGATTATAACCGATTTTTAATCTTCTCTGTACCGCAGAAATACTAGCCTTGCGTGTCTGAATTACAAATTCTACCGCCTGATCATAAAGAGGATCATCGTCTTCTACGGATTGCCCCCCACTATCATCATCGAAAGCACCATCCCCATTTTCATTTCCCATTTTAAGGATGTCATCAACATAATCAGGTTCACCTCTTGACCGCCAGTCATCAGCGATACGATGAACTTCCTTATCATCGACAAAAGCACCATGCACACGCAAAGGAGCTCCACTTCCTGGTGCCAGATATAACATATCACCATGGCCGAGCAATTGTTCGGCTCCTTGTTGGTCAAGTATGGTGCGCGAATCAATTTTTGAAGACACCTGAAATGATATTCTTGTTGGAATATTGGATTTAATTAAACCTGTTAATACATCCACTGAAGGTCTTTGTGTCGCAAGAATCATATGGATTCCTGCTGCTCTTGCTTTTTGCGCAATACGAGCAATCAATTGCTCCACTTTCTTGCCAACAACCATCATCATGTCAGCAAGTTCATCAATTACAACAACTACATAAGGCAGTGCTTGCAATTCTGGTGCAGTTTCATCCATAGAATCGACGGGTTTCCATAATGGATTTAACAATGGCTGACCATTAGCTGCCGCTTCCGTAATTTTGGTGTTATACCCTGCCAAATTCCTAACACCCAACGCAGCCATTAACCTATAACGCCTCTCCATTTCCTCTACACACCAGCGCAGTGCGCTCGCTGCCTCCTTCATGTCGGTAACAACAGGAGTCAGCAAATGTGGAATCCCATCATAAACTGATAATTCCAACATTTTGGGATCGACCATAATTAAACGCACTTGCTCTGGACTTGCTTTAAAAAGAATACTTAAAATCATGGCATTAATACCAACTGATTTACCAGAACCAGTTGTTCCTGCAACCAGTAGATGAGGCATTTTTGCCAAATCAACCACCATAGGGTGCCCGCCAATATCAACTCCCAAGGCTAAAGATAAGGGAGAATGAGCTTGCTGATATACGTCAGCAGATAAAACATCTGATAACCTGACCACTTGGCGTGAATGATTGGGTAATTCAAGGCCCACAACAGTTTTACCAGGAATAACCTCTACAACTCGGACAGAAATAACTGATAACGAACGAGCCAAATCCTTTGCCAAAGCGGTCAGTTTGCTCACTTTGACCCCTGCTGCCAATTGCAATTCAAATCGGGTTACCACTGGCCCCGGGTGAACGGCTACAACATCTGCCTGAATACCAAAATCAAGCAAGTGTTGTTCTACATCTCTTGAAAGACTTTCCAATTCCTCATGTGTATAACCTCCCATCGGCTTCCCTGGTTGGCCTTTATCTAACAACGACAGACTGGGAAGAGCTCCAGGGGTTATTGTTTTAGGAGGACGAATTTCCTTGAATTCATTGGTAGGTTTGACAATTTCAGGTTTTTCTTCACTTGCAATTAAAACAGGTGTTGCTTTTTCTTGCTCTTTATCTTTCTTGTCCTGGAATAATTTAGGAACAGATTTCTTTTTTTCATTATCAGGTTTAGGGAGTTGTTCGGTCTTGATCAATGGTGTTTTTAATTTCTCTTTGTTAAAATTTTCAGAAATAATTTGCATTCCTTTTCTGATGAATTTATCAAGAAATGTGAAAAGATTTAATGTGTAACATCCGATTAACTCAATTGCCTTTATCCAGGATAATCCAGTCAGCCAGGTTGTTCCCACAAGAAACATTGCTAATAAAAGTAAAGTGGCGCCTTCCATGTTAAGCATTTGGTACCAACCATTTCCAACTGTTTGTCCGATAATACCTCCTGAACTGTGAATGGTATCTACTGCTTCAAAGCGATGATTTATACTCAATAAACCACAACCACCAGAAACCATGAGGATAAAACCAACCGTTCTCAGTAACAGAACCATTCTGTCCAACGCTTTAAAAGAGCGAAAATCCTTCAAAATGGCCCAGGCAATGTAAACAAATGCTACTGGTAATAAGAAAGCAAAATATCCAAATGCAAAATAAAGCGCATCGGCAATATACGCACCAACTTGTCCCCCTGAGTTTGAAACGGACATACCTGAACGGGAGGCATGAGACCAACCTGGATCATTGGTTGAATAGGTAAATAAAGACAAGAGAACAAAAAGAGCTCCTGTCAAAATCAATATAAAACTCCCCTCACACAAGCGTTTTATTATAAAGCTCGGCATGGATTTTTTAGGGATTCCAGCCTGTTTTCCCGAATGTTGTTTTGCCATAGGTATTTTAATGTTTTTATTTTTGTCATAATATTTGCCATCTTAACACAAAAAATAAGGAAGGCAGAGACAATGAGCATAAGCAATCACCATCGCTTAATCATACTCGGTTCAGGTCCTGCAGGTTACACTGCTGCAGTCTATGCCGCAAGAGCCAATCTGAATCCCGTTTTGATCACCGGAATGCAGCCTGGCGGACAATTAACAACCACGACTGATGTAGACAACTGGCCCGGAGATATTGAAGGATTACAAGGCCCCGCCCTAATGGAGCGTATGCAAAAACACGCGGAACGCTTTGATACTCAAGTCATATTCGATCATATTGTCAAAGCTGATTTAGCGCAAGCTCCCTTTACACTACAAGGGGATAGTACTACTTACACCTGCGATGCCTTGATTATTGCAACCGGAGCCTCTGCTCGTTATTTGGGATTACCCTCAGAAACGGCCTACCAGGGGCGAGGTGTCTCAGCGTGTGCTACTTGCGATGGATTTTTTTATCGCAATAAAAGTGTTTGCGTTATTGGAGGAGGCAATACTGCCGTTGAAGAAGCACTTTATTTATCAAATTTGGCATCTTCCGTTACTCTGATTCACAGACGAGACAGCTTGCGTGCAGAAAAGATACTGCAGGATAAACTCTTTGAGAAAGCGCATTCCGGTAACATTAAAATAATATGGAACTCAACCCTTGATGAAGTACTGGGCGATGGGAAAAAAGTCACAGGAGCCATGATTCGTAACCTTAAAACTGGTGAAACTGATCAACTGGCAATGGATGGTATTTTTATAGCCATTGGACACACACCAAATACTGCAATATTTCAAGATCAGCTGGCTATGAGAGACGGTTATATCTTGATTAAGTCAGGACTTGATGGAATGGCAACAAGCACTTCTGTTCCTGGAGTATTTGCTTGTGGCGACGTTGCTGATCATGTTTATCGTCAAGCCATTACATCAGCAGGATTTGGGTGCATGGCAGCCCTGGATGCTGAAAAGTACCTGGATTCAATATAAAATTGGCTTACGATAGCAACTATACTTTTCCTGACCCGGAAACCAGTGATAAACAGGGTTTATTAGCAATTGGGGGTGTTTTGACCCCCAAGCGAGTTTTGCAAGCCTACTCCCAAGGAATTTTCCCTTGGTATGAGCCCGGTAACCCTGTTCTTTGGTGGTCACCTAATCCGCGCCTGATCTTAATACCTAACGAATTTAAAATATCCAGAAGTTTAAAAAAAACTCTGAAAAAACCTTTTAAACTGACTGTCGATACTGCTTTTCAACGAGTCATTTCATACTGTGCAACTTGTTCAGACAGGTCTAATAAGACCTGGATCACTAGTGAAATGATAGAAACATACACCCAATTACATGAGATGGGATATGCGCATTCCTTTGAAATCTGGGATGGTTCCGAACTTGTAGGCGGACTCTATGGAATCAGCCTTGGACACGCTTTTTTTGGTGAATCGATGTTCCATACAATAACAGATGCCTCCAAAGTCGCCTTGCATTTTTTATGTCGCATTATGCAATCATGGAATTTTGATTTTATTGATTGCCAGTTGCCAACCTTGCATTTAATGAGCCTTGGCGCAAAAATAATAAGTCGAAAAGAATTTCTTCATATGTTACAAGAAACTTTAAAATACCCTGACAAAAAGGGAAATTGGTCTATTGATTAAATTTTTTATCGATAACCTTTTATCTTTATAAAACTAAATAGAGTGAGAATAAGCATGAAGCAACATTCACAAGGTTTTTTAAAACTGGTAACAGAAGCAAAAAAACGTATAAATGAGATAAGTCCTCAAATTTTAAAAAGTAAAATCGATAACAATGAAAAATTAATCATAATAGATGTTCGTGAAACAGATGAATGGGAAACAGGTAAAATCCCGAACGCAATTCATTTAAGTAAAGGGATTATTGAGCGTGACATTGAAAAAATTATCACAGACAATCAAAGCAATATTGTAGTTTATTGCAGCGGAGGTTATCGCTGTGCTTTGGTAGCCGATAGTCTACAAAAAATGGGATATACCAATGTATTGTCTCTGGATACTGGATTGCAAGGATGGCTAGAGGCGGGATACAGCTTGGTAAAATAATTGAATATCTCCCAATAATGAGCCTTGAGCTATATCTTTGAACAATGTAATTGCAAGACTGGATTGCCATTTTCCGCAATTTAGTGCACTATTTCACTTTTAAAAATTTGATACATCATTTGAGAGACATATGGCAAAAGAAGATCACATTGAAATGGCTGGTACTGTTATAGATACGCTACCCAACACCATGTTTCGCGTTGAGTTGGAAAATGGACATATTGTTACGGCTCACATTTCAGGTCGGATGAGGAAAAATTATATCAGAATTCTGACTGGGGATAAGGTTAAGGTAGAGCTGACTCCTTACGATCTTTCAAAAGGTCGTATCATTTTTCGCGATAAAGGCTAAATGCGTTTCATCCAATTTCTATAGCTGTTCTCTGTTTCATTAAAGAAAATCTGCCGGAATATAGAAAAAGCTGGCTGCAAGCAGCCAGGTATATCGCTAAAAATGTTCCAGAGAACTATCATCAAGATTACAGAGCAAGTGGTTAACCTCGATGGTTTGGGGCATTTTATTTCCCTGCAACCATCATATTTTCTATTAAAATAGAGCCACAGCGCATGGAAATATTCGGATTAATGTCACTGCCTACTGCCAATATCATCCGGTACATTTCTTTAAGATTTCCTGCGATAGTAATCTGATCAACCGGATATTGTATGACCCCATCCTCAACCCAGTATCCACTTGCCCCACGTGAATAATCTCCGGTAATACCATTCACACCCTGACCCATTAGTTCTGTAACCAGCAACCCTTTCCGCATCATTTTCAAAAGGTCACCAAGATCCCCGCAAGTAGGATCAATGGTTAAATTATGAACGCCATCACTATTTGCTGTTGTCCTTAAACCCATTTTTCGCGCCGAATAACTGCCAAGAACATATTGAAGCAAGCGCCCCTTCTCAACTAATACATTGGGTCGCGTAGGCACACCTTCCCCATCAAAAGGGGCGCTCCCCAAAGCACCTTTTAAATGTGGCTGTTCGTAAATATGAACAAACTCCGGAAACAATTGTTGTCCAATGGAATCAAGCAAAAAGGAATTTTTTCTATATAAATTTGAACCACTAATAGCGCTCACAAAGCTACCCAATAATCCACTGGAAACTCTTGAAGAAAAAATAACCGGAGTCATTTGTGTTTTAATTTGTTTTGATCCCAGACGACTTAATGCCCTTTCAACAGCTTTAGCTGCTATCAAATCAGCTGAGACTAAATTTTCTGCATTTCTGGCAGTCGTATAATCGTAGTCTCTTTGCATTTCATCACCTTCTTTGGCGATTACCGAGCAACTTACGCTATGTCGAGTACTATGAATAAACCCCTCTCCACCATGGGTATTGGCATAACCGTGATGAGATTCATAGGAAGAAACATTAACACCATCTGAATTAGTAATCCGTTTATCTAAAGACAAGGCATGTGATTCGCATTTTAAAGCCAAATCTATAGCGTGTTGTGGGGTAATGTCCCAGGAATGATACAAATCAAGATCTGGATGATTCTTTGTCATCAATTCCTTATCAGCTAATCCAAAGCAAGGATCTTCGGCACTAACCTTCGCTATCTCACAGGCTGCTTTAACCAAAGATTGTAATGCTTCAGGAGAGGTATCTGTACTGCTTGCTCCCCCTTTGCGCTGACCTATGTATACGGTTAAACCAACTCCTTTATCTTCGCTAAAAGCGACTGTCTCCACTTCCCCCATTCTCACATCGACTGAAAAACCTCGATCATAATTTACTGCTACTGCTGCATCAGTGGCACCTTCTTTTTTGGCAAGTTCTAAAACATCTTTTATTACTCGATTTAAATCTGTTGTTGACTTATATACTTCACTATTGTTATTTTGCGGTTTAATTTGCATATGAGATTCCGTGGTGTTGAATGATGTACATAAGGATACAATAACATGTCTTCGCAAACCAATGTTTATCCTGCAAACAAATTGAATTTATGGCTCTTGCTTGTTTTAGCACTCGCCATTGTCATCCCTATGACTTCCTACGCTGGCAGTGATTGGCAAGAACTGACTCCAGGTATTGAATATCAGGATCTCGAAGGAGGCTTGTTAAACCCTTGGTCTCATATTCATGTATTTCGTATCGATCTTAATAAAAATCAGATGGCACTGGTGACAGCCAAAAACCTTGCTCAAAAAAATGCATCCGTTGATCAGTTTGCCGAACACAGCAAAGCTTTACTTAGCATAAATGGCGGGTTTTTTGATCATGAATTTAATCCTCTGGGACTTAGGATTAACAACAAAAAACAGGAAAATCCACTAAAGCGCATTAGCTGGTGGGGCATTTTTTATGTTAAGGATAATAAGCCTCGTATTACTAATATACGCAATTTTCATTATGACAGTAACATTGATTTTGCTATTCAAAGCGGCCCCAGATTATTAATCAGAGGAAACATCCCTTCTCTTAAAGCCGGGGTTGCAGACAGAACAGCGTTAGGGATCACGGACGATGGCAAAGTGATTATATTAGTTACAACAAATGCTGCCATGTCAACCAGACAATTAGCTCAAATTATGAGAGCACCTCCATTATCCTGTAGTGACGCAATCAATTTGGATGGTGGAAGTTCCAGCCAATTATATGCCAAGATTGATAGCTTCCAACTCAATGTTCATGGTTTTTCTAATGTCAGTGATGCGATCATAGTTAAGAAAATTTAGTATCATTCAAGGCAAGCCCCTTATAATCGGTTGGGTTCAAACTCCTTATAGAATTAAATTCACGCGCTCCAACCACCTGCAGAACCCCCTTTTCAAATTCCACCTTCGTTTTTGCGAGATCCGTAATCCCGAATCTGCTATATCATTCGTATGCATAAATCACAATCAAGCCATGATTTTTTTAATGATATAATATAGATTATTGAGATAAAAATATTTATAAATTACTCCATTCAACAGGTAATTTAATGAAATTAAAAGAAATCAGAACAATCATCTACAACTATGGCGAGGAAGAAATCCTTAAGCATATCTTGTATGAATCCACAGAGCCTATCTTAATTAAAATACCTGATTTTACCAGCCAATTTTCACTCGATTATTTTGAACAACTCACTCAGGCCAAAACTACTTATTGTACCTTTGAAAACAAGCGATGTGTTGATTTCCAAGCGGGCAATTTTGCTGAGGTCATCCAACAAATAAAAAGCAACAAACCCATTCGTATTTTTGGGCAAATTTTGTCTAGAGAACGCTCTAAGGAAATAGAAAAGCATGTGCCACTTTGGCAAAAAATTCCTTTCAGACCAAGGTATTTTAGAGAGACCAAAAAAGTGGCTTATTTCTTTGGAGGTAAAGGCGCTGTCTCAGAAATGCATTTTGACCGAGAACATTGCTGCAATCTCCATTTATGTTTGAGTGGGAAAAAACAAGTATTGCTGTTTACCAGAAAACAAAGTGACAACCTTTACAAACTCCCCTTTATCGGAGATTCTTTAATTGACTTCACTCAACCCCTGGATGCTTTAATTCAACAATACCCCAGACTGAATCAGGCTGAAGGATATCAGGTTCTACTTGAGAAAGGCGATATGTTATTCATGCCTAGAAATTGTTGGCATTACACAGAGTATCTTGATGCGTCATCTGCCGCTACTTATGTTTTTTATCCTAAAAAATTTTTCCAATATTATGGATATTTTACCGGCAATTTTTTTTTAGGGTATAAAGAAGAATCCGGTTTTAAAATTTATAGATGGCCTTTTTTTGAGAAATTCAGCCGTTACTATGCATTATCAACAGGAGTCTCCAAAATCGTGTTTAAAATAATAGAAAAAATTTTATTTCTATTCATGCTGCCTATAATTAGCCTATTTAACATTATTTCTCATAAATTTAACCCCCGCAGAGTATTTTAACCCACAACTTATCCACAGAATAATCCCAGATTATTCTATTGACCAAAGCAAAAAAACACATTATCTTGTTATTAAAACCCCTAAAACACCCTATATATTGGGTTTTTTGCTATAATTATGGTAACAGTAAACAAAAGCTTCTCTTGACTGTCGTAAAAACAGGAGCAAATCATAGTTTCAATGAAACTAGGATCGCCTTTTAAACAAGTTCGTAAAACATGTTGGATTCACTGAAACAATGAATTGCTAAAATATATTTCGTGGAGGAAAAATGTCCGAAATTCTTGAGCCGGTAAAGGATATACCGCTAACAAATCAACTGGAATTGACTGCTAATGTCCCAGGCATGCTTAAAACAATAAAACGAAATGGCAAGGTAGTCATTTATGATGATACTAAAATCAAAATTGCTATTACCAAAGCCTTTATTGCCGACGAAGGTGGTACAGCCCCAACTTCTGATCGAATTCACCAGCAAATTGAAGAGCTAACCAGACAAATCACCCAGGTATTTAAACGTCGTTTACCTAGTGGTGGGGCTATTCATATTGAAGAGATCCAGGATCAAGTTGAACTCGCCCTTATGCGCAGCGGACATTATAAAGTAGCTCGCTCCTATGTTTTATATAGAGAAGAACGCAGAAAAGCACGTGAATCAGAATCGAAACAAAAACAAACAAAAGACAGTAAGCATTTATTAATAACTATGCCTAATGGAGAAGTACAACCATTAGATATGGACAGGGTCAATACTATCGTCAAAGAATCATGTCGTGACCTCAGCAACGTCAAAGCAGAACCTGTTATTAAAGATGCTTTGCGCAATCTTTATAACCAAGCCAAATATGAAGACGTCCATAAAGCTTTGATTATGTCAGCGCGTGCGTTGGTTGAAAAAGAACCTAATTATACTTATGTCAGCGCGCGTTTGTTGCTAGACAGCTTACGTTCTGAAGCACTGACTAAACTCAATATCAAATCAGAAGCTACATTTGATGAAATGGCTCAAATCTATCCAGTTTATTTCAAATCTTACATAGAGCAAGGTATTGCCCAAGGTATGCTTGACCCCAAGATGGCTGACTTCGACCTGGACAAGCTTAGCCAAGCTCTTCTTCCCGAACGAGATATGAAGTTCACCTATTTAAGTTTACAAACTTTATATGATCGTTATTTTATTCATGAGCGCGGGGTAAGATATGAGCTTCCTCAAGCTTTTTTCATGCGAGTAGCCATGGGTCTTGCTCTTCGTGAACAACATAAGGAAGAGAAAGCCATAGAGTTTTATCAGTTGCTTTCTTCGTTTGATTATATGTCTTCCACTCCAACCTTATTTAATTCCGGAACAGTAAGGCCGCAGTTATCCAGTTGCTATTTAACAACAGTACCCGATCATTTGGATGGTATTTATAGCGCTATAAAAGACAATGCCCTCCTCTCTAAATATGCTGGAGGACTAGGCAATGACTGGACTCCAGTACGAGCTATGGGTGCCCATATCAAAGGGACTAATGGTAAATCTCAAGGCGTAGTTCCTTTCCTGAATGTTGCCGATGCTACTGCTGTAGCAGTAAATCAGGGGGGGAAACGCAAGGGAGCTGTCTGCGCGTACCTGGAATGCTGGCACAGAGATGTAGAGGAATTTCTGGAGTTAAGAAAAAATACCGGTGATGATCGCCGCCGTACTCACGACATGAATACTGCCCTTTGGGTACCTGATTTGTTTATGAAGCGTGTTCGTGAAGATGGTAATTGGACTTTATTTTCACCTGATGAAGTACCCGATTTACATGATCAATATGGTAAAGCATTTGAGGCTCTCTATGTTGAATATGAAGAAAAAGCTCGACAAGGTATTATTAGGAATACAAAAACCATTTCAGCTGTCAAACTATGGCGTAGAATGCTTTCCATGCTTTTTGAAACTGGTCATCCATGGCTAACATTCAAAGATCCCTGCAATTTACGATCACCTCAACAACATGCTGGAGTAATACACAGTTCTAATTTATGTACAGAGATCACTCTAAATACTTCTGAAGAAGAAATTGCTGTGTGCAATTTAGGCAGTATCAATCTTCCAGCGCATATTAAAAACGGTAAACTGGATGAGCAAAAACTCAAGCGCACAATATCAACAGCTGTCCGTATGTTGGATAATGTCATTGATATTAATTATTATTCTGTACCTCAAGCTCGTAACTCCAACTTGCAACATCGGCCAATTGGTCTAGGTATCATGGGCTTTCAGGATGCGCTATACGAATTAAAAATGGATTATGCATCCAAAGAAGCCATTGAATTTGCTGACTCTTCCATGGAACTAATCAGTTACTATGCTATCGAAGCCTCTTGTGACCTGGCTAAAGAGCGGGGCAGTTACTCAACCTATGAGGGGTCTCTATGGAGCAAAGGCATATTACCTATCGATTCAATTAACCTCTTGCAACAATCCCGTAATAAATATCTGGAGCAAGACAGGTCACAAAAACTGGATTGGGAACCATTACGAGTTAAAGTTCGAACACAAGGCATGCGTAACTCAAATGTAATGGCTATTGCACCTACAGCCACAATATCCAACATCTGCGGTGTATCACAATCTATTGAACCAACTTATCAGAACCTTTACGTCAAATCCAACTTGTCCGGCGAATTTACCGTGGTGAATCCTTATTTGGTAGCCGATTTAAAAGCTCTGAATCTTTGGGATGAGGTCATGGTCAATGATCTAAAATATTTTAATGGCAGTGTACAACCTATCAGTCGAATTCCAGATGAGCTGAAAAGACGTTATGCCACTTCTTTTGAAATTGACCCCATGTGGTTGGTTGAAGCCGCGTCACGCCGTCAAAAATGGATAGATCAAGCCCAGTCCTTGAACATCTATATGGCGCAACCTTCTGGTAAAAAACTGGATCAGCTTTATATGCATGCATGGATTCGTGGATTAAAAACCACTTACTACTTACGTAGTTTAGGTGCAAGTAATGCTGAAAAATCCACTGTTACCGACGGGGCACTTAACGCAGTCAAATTAATAGATACCGAACCAAAGGCTTGTTCTATTACTGATCCAGACTGCGAGGCTTGCCAATAATCAGGAGAAATTTATGAACTACAATGATACTCAAGAAATTATCGTAACTCCTCTTATGGGCGCGACAGGGCTCGAAACTTTAGAAATGGGGGCTGCACGCATTCATGTTGATGATAAGCAAATCATTAATTGCCGTGCTGACTTAAATCAATTGGTGCCTTTCAAATACAAATGGGCTTGGGATAAATACTTGACAGCCTGTGCCAATCATTGGATGCCCAATGAAATCAGTATGAGTGCCGATGTCGCTTTATGGAAAGATCCTTATGGTCTTACAGAAGATGAGCGTTTAATCATTAAGCGTAATTTGGGATTTTTCTCAACCGCCGATTCACTCGTTGCGAATAATCTGGTTCTTGCTGTTTACAGACATATTACTAATCCTGAGTGTCGACAATATCTTCTAAGGCAAGCTTTTGAAGAAGCGTTACACACTCATGCTTATCAATACATTATAGAGAGTTTGGGGCTGGATGAAGCTGAAGTATTTAATATGTATAGAGAAATACCTTCTGTATCCAGGAAAGCAGTTTGGGCATTACCATTTACTCAAAGTTTAGGTGATGAAACCTTCCATACAGGCACTCCAGAAAATGATCAACGCCTGCTACGCGATTTAATTGCATTTTATGTCGTGTTTGAGGGTATTTTCTTTTATGTCGGATTTACTCAAATTCTCTCTATGGGACGTCGTAACAAAATGGTAGGAACATCAGAACAGTTCCAATATATACTGCGCGATGAGTCCATGCATATGAATTTCGGTATTGATGTGATTAATCAAATCAAAATCGAAAATCCTCACTTATGGACACCTGAATTTAAGAATGAAATGATCCAACTCATCAGAGAAGGTGTTGAGCTCGAATACCAATACGCCAGAGACACTATGCCTCATGGCATTCTCGGAATGAACGCCGAGATGTTTGAAGAATATTTGCACTTTATTGCAAACCGTCGCTTAAATCAAATAGGTCTGCCGGATCAATACCCAGGTGCTGAAAACCCATTTCCCTGGATGAGTGAAATGCTGGATCTCAAAAAAGAGAAAAACTTTTTTGAAACTCGTGTTATTGAATATCAGGCTGGTGGTACTTTAAGCTGGGATGATGAATAAAGTTTAATGATGTTACCTCTAGCAAAGTAAGGGAGTTCATTTAGAGAAATCCCTTACTTTGTGAAAAATGTCATACCCCTGTCTTTAACTTAACCAAACTTAATAATATTCTACGTATTTCCATTATTTTTGAATTAATTTTAAACAAATCAACCTCTAAATCCAAATTTATGGTGACATTTTAGTTTGATCAGGTAAAATCCCAAGCGCATAGAAATAATGCTATGCCAGCAAAATAATAACAACATCGCTAAAAGATATAACACACCCAGAAAAATGCATTCTATTAACTGAAAATCAAGATGAGGTAAGTTATGCAGTCTAAAATACACAAAAAAGAAGACAATACAAATTACAGCTTTCTATTAAAATGTATGGCTGCTGCTACAGCGGCACTTGCTACAGCAGCAATAGTAACCGCTGTGGTAATCAAAGCCACTGCGACAGCGGCAGTAGGTTTTGGTGTTGCAACAACAGGAGCCGCTCTATCGCCATTATTATTTGTAGGAGGAGCATTACTGGCCGCTGTGGGTATCTGCTGCCTTCCATTATTGCTCTGCTGTGGCAGCAGCCGTAGTGTATATACCGTGTCAAACTCACCAGCCTACAGGCCTTGGAGCAGTGCATGGTATACAGGAGGCTATAATCCAACTTTTCATTCACATCCTGTTTATAACAATGGCGGTACTTACCACACTCATCACTCAGGAACCGTACATACCCACTCTAATCCAGTACATACACATGGTAATAATGTTCACGTCCATACTACTCCAAGTAATGTTCATGGACATAGATAATTTTATCTAAACCAAGTGTATTTTATGTATTGCTTGACATAGCAATGGTTCTAAACAAACCATTGCTATCTAAAAATCGCTGTACTTTACTGTCTCAAATGCGGAAATAGAATAACGTCTCTGATTGATTGCGAATTAGTAAATAACATCACCAAGCGATCGATTCCAATCCCTTCACCAGCTGTAGGCGGCAAGCCATATTCCAATGCTTCAATATAATCACTATCAAAATGCATTGCTTCTAAATCACCCGCATCCTTTTCTTCAACTTGCTTTCGAAAGCGCTCAGCTTGATCCTCCGCATCGTTTAATTCAGAAAATCCATTCGCAATCTCACGACCAGCAATAAAAAACTCAAATCGATCGGTGACTTCCGGATTGGTATCAGAACGTCTCGCTAAAGGAGATATTTCTGTAGGGTATTCCGTAATAAAAGTGGGCTGAAATAATTGGTGCTCTACTGTCTCCTCAAAAAGAATAATTTGTAGTTTACCCAGGCCATCAGTTTCTTTATAAGGCAGACCTAAATCATTCAGAAGTGTTCTGCATCCCTCTACCGTTTCTAACTGCTGCGCCTTAATATCAGGATGATATTTTAATATAGCTTCTTTTACGCTCAACCGTTCAAAAGGTTTATTGAAATCAATGACCTGGCCTTGATATTCTATTTGCCGAGTAGCTAATACTTTATCGCATAGATAATGAAACAATTGTTCAGTAAAATTCATCAAATCATTGTAATCGGCATAAGCCTGGTAAAATTCCAGCATCGTGAACTCTGGATTATGACGAGTAGAAATTCCTTCGTTACGGAAATTTCTATTAATTTCATATACTCTCTCAAAACCACCAACAACCAAGCGTTTTAAGTACAATTCGGGGGCTATCCTCAAATACATGGTCATATCCAATGTATTGTGATGAGTTACGAAAGGGCGAGCCAAAGCACCTCCAGGAATTGGATGCATCATTGGTGTTTCTACTTCCAGAAAATGATTATCATCCATAAATTCTCTGAAGGCTTTGATTAAATGTGACCGTATTAGAAAAGTTTTTCGACTGTCTTCATTTGCAATCAAGTCAACATAACGTTTTCGATATTTCAATTCCTGATCAGCCAAACCATGGAATTTATCAGGAAGTGGCCTTAAAGATTTGGTTAACAACTCAACATGTTCTGCATTAATGGTCAGTTCACCAGTGTTTGTTTTAAACAACTCACCCTGTACACCAACAATATCTCCTAAATCCCAATGTTTAAACTGTTCATAAATGTCAGGAAGATCATTTGAACGAAGATAAACTTGTATCCGACCTGATACATCCTGAATATGAAAAAAACTGGCTTTACCCATAATTCTTCTCAGAACGATTCGGCCTGCAACAGATACTTTCACATGCTTTTGTTCTAATGTTTGTTTCTCAGTTTCAGAGTATTGCTTCAGCAAAGCATCGGCTAAATGTTCGCGGCGAAAAGTGTTTGGAAAATTAAACCCACCTGTGCGCAATTCCGCTAATTTTTGCTTGCGAATATGATAAACTTCACTTTCATCTAAATGTACATGTTCTTCACTCATGCTTGCCCTACTCCTGCCTTTAAACTGGCTTCAATAAATTGATCTAATGAACCATCCAATACTGCCTGAGTATTACTGGTTTCAACACCGGTGCGCAAATCTTTTATACGAGATTGGTCTAATACGTAAGAACGAATTTGTGATCCCCAACCAATGTCAGATTTGCTAGCTTCCAATGCTTGCTGTTCCGCATTTTTCTTTTGCATTTCCAACTCATAAAGCTTTGCCCTCAATTGCTTCATTGCCTGGTCTTTATTTTTATGCTGGCTTCGATCATTCTGGCACTGAACGACTATCCCACTAGGGATATGTGTAATTCTTACGGCAGAATCAGTACGGTTAACATGCTGCCCACCAGCCCCGGAAGCTCTGTAAGTATCAATCCGCAAATCAGCTGGATTAATTTCAATTTCGATATCATCGTCAATTTCAGGAGAGACGAAAACAGCTGCAAACGAAGTGTGTCTCCTGTTGCCAGAGTCAAATGGCGACTTTCTCACTAAACGATGGACACCTGTTTCAGTCCTTAACCAACCAAACGCATATTCACCTGTAAAATGAATAGTCGCACTTTTAATTCCTGCCACTTCACCAGGAGAGCATTCTATCAACTCGGTGGTAAATCCGTGATGTTCTCCCCAACGTAAATACATTCGTAATAACATTTCAGCCCAATCTTGCGCTTCAGTGCCGCCAGAACCTGCTTGAATATCAAGATAAGCATTGGAGTGGTCCATTTTGCCAGAAAACATTCTTCTAAATTCCAAACTGGCGACTTGTTGCTCAATTGATTTTAATTCCTCACCAATGTCGTTGATGGTTTGCTCATCATCTTCTTCTCGAGCCAATTCAAACAGTTCCCTCTGATCACTAATTGATTGGCTTAATTGGCTTAATGAGTGGACTATAGTTTCCAGCTGAGTTCTTTCACGTCCCAATGCCTGAGCCTGTTCCGGATTGTCCCACACATTGGATGATTCCAATTCGCGAATTACTTCTTCCAAGCGCTCACTTTTACCTTCGAAGTCAAAGATACCCCCTAAGCGATTCTATGCGCTCATTAAGATCGATTAAACTTAAATTAATTTGATTCACTTCTAGCATCAGTGTCTCTTTTAAAAATAAATAGGAGATTTTACAGCGAAAGTAAGATTCTATCTATACTAATTCTGATGTTTTAATGCGGTTCTATACGCCTGAAGATTCATTAGTAACTCTGCTTCAGCATTTGATAAATGACAACTACTGATAATTTCCTCACGAGTGCCACCCATTTCCAGGATTCTCAAGGCATGTTGATAACTGCCATCGTTATGTCTTATGTTTTCCAATTCTTGCAATTGAGTCTCAATACTAATTAATTGCTGATTAATTTCATTAAGTTGTTTCGCAAATAATAAATCCGCATTGATCAGCATAGGATGATCTTTTACTACTTGAGTAGCCAATTTTTCCAAAGAATCTATTTTGTTCTGTAATTTATTGATGTTTTTTCGTTGATTTAATAAATAATTACCCAAGAGTAAAAAAATTATCGCATGCAAATACAGAAAGATATGTGTCATTTTTTATCCTTAATTTTAGTATCCTTTTTATTAAACTCTACTGAATTTGTATTACTTATAACACTAAAATGGACTCTACTTAAATCTGGATTGAGAATTCTGTCCACTTTTCTATTTTTAGTGATAAGAATATTCACTCTTCGATTCTGGCTTCTTCCAGCTTCAGTGTAATTGTCCGTTATTGGGTATTGATCACCATATCCTGTAACCAAAATACGATGATTGGCAATTCCAAAACCATTTAAAATGCGACCAACAGTAGCTGCTCTTGCAGCTGATAATTCCCAATTTGAAGGGTATTGGGGCGTTTCAATAGGCACATTATCAGTGTATCCCTCAACAACCACTGTAAAAGGTAGATTCTTAATTTTCTCCGCCAGCTTCATTAGTTTAATCAATGCTTCTGGTTTAATATCAGCACTACCAGAATCAAATAATGAGCCTGCTTTTATATCTATCTCAACCCATCCCTCTTGTCTGTTTAATTTGAAATCACCATCTTCAAGTTCAGATAGTGATTTATTCAGTTCATCCAAACCATCTTTAAAAGTTCCCTTGGTCTTCTTTTCTTCAGGACCATCTTTAAGGTTATCTGTCGATTGAGTCGCTTTATTTTGATCCTTTTGATTAAATGCCGACTTCATTCCTTCAGAAAGAGATTTATATTTTGATACATTTACTGAAGAAATAGCATACATCACAACAAAAAAAGCAAATAATAAGGTAATGAAATCAGCATAAGATACGACCCATCGATGACTATCCTGATGTTCTTCAGTTTTCTTTTGTTTTGATTTCATCTTGCTTGTGTTGCCCATAGTTGTTTAACTTTAACTGCAGCATATTGGGACTCTCACCACTCGCCATGGCGACCAGGCCTTCAACGACCATTTCATCAAAATGCACCTTATGAGAAATACAACTTTTTAATTTATTAGCAACAGGTAAAAAAAACAGATTCGCGAACCCAACACCATAAATAGTTGCAACAAAAGCAACCGCAATGCCTAAACCTAATTGACTGGGATCAGCGAGATTCCTCATGACTTGAATTAAACCCAACACCGCACCTAAAATTCCTATGGTGGGGCTATAGCCGCCCATGCTTTCAAAGACATGCGCAGCACGCAAATCCTGATGCTCCGTTCGATCTATTTCTGCTTCCAAAACTTGTCGTAAGGTAAGCTTGTCCACTCCTGTAACCAGTAATTCCAACCCCTTATAAATTAAAGGATTGGTTTCGACATCCAAACGATCTTCTAGGGAGAGAAGGCCAAGTTGGCGAGCTTTTCTAGATAACTCTATGAGAGTCGTTCTGCATTCTTCAAAATTATGATGAGGAGGTTTCACTACCCAAGGCAATATTCTAAACGCCCTTTTAAAAGTGGTTAAAGGAGTTTGCACCATAACAGCCCCTAATGTTCCACCCATGACAATCAGTAAGGCCGGAAAATTAAGTAAGGAATTTAAATCTCCCCCCTCAAAAATTTGGCCTACGATAATGGCGAGAAAACCTGTCAACAATCCTATTAAAGTCAAAGTATCCATACTTATTTTTTATTCCGGTAATCTTGATCTAATACGGTGCGTTGCTTGACTTAAAATCTGTGAAATTCGTGACTCACTAACCTCCAGTATTTCCCCGATTTCCTTCAAATTCAAATCCTGCTCATAATACAAAGAAAGCACCAGCCTCTCTTTACGAGGGAGACTATCAATCACTTGGGTTAATCGATTCATCATATCACTTCGCATAACATTCCTGTGCGGTTCAGTTGAGCCATTCCCTTCATGATCAAATAAGACATCATCGGTTACTCCCAAGTCATCAAAACCATATAAATGACTGCTAATGGAGTCTTGCAACATATCATGATAATCATCTAATGACACACCTAGCTCTTCAGCAATTTCATTATCCTTAGCCTCACGCCCAAGTTTATGCTCCAATATGCGCACAGCATCAGAAATCATTCTGGAATTGCGATAAACAGAACGCGGCACCCAATCATTACGTCTTACTTCATCAAGCATATGTCCCCTGATACGTATTCCTGCATAAGTTTCAAAGGATGCCCCCTTGGATGAATCATAATGTCTTGCTGCTTCAAGCAGACCGAGCATCCCTGATTGTATCAAGTCATCCAGTTGTACACTCTGCGGTAATCGCCCGAGCAGATGATGTGCAATGCGTTTTACCAATGTGGCATGTGTTTTTACCAGAGCTTCCTGGGTTTGTTGATTTACTTTGCTGTATGCAGCCAAAGCATCCACGATACTCTCCTTACAATAACAGCAGATTGTAGTTATTAGTAATTTGGTAAATCTAAAACAAACAGAGTACAGCTAATTTTAAGTATAGCGAATAATTTAAAATTGTCCCGCAACCAAACGCTCCAAAAAGAAACTGGTGTTTCCACCTAAAGACGGTTTAAATGACCAATTACTCACCGATTCAGCTAATTCTCTCAAGGCATGAGCAGCAGGTGAGTCGGGATAAGCGATTAAAATAGGATTTTGTTTTTTTACTGATTTATGGATGTTTTCGTCAAAAGGAATCGCGCCGAGGTAATCTAACTGCACATCCAGAAACTGTCCTGAGACCCGAAACAGTTTATTAAACAGGTCACGACCATCCTTAACATTTCTAACCATATTAGCCAGAATGTGGAAATGCGTCCACTCATAACGTTTGCTCATCACTTTAATTAGTGCATAAGCATCTGTCAAAGAAGTAGGTTCATCACAGACAACAACAATCAATTCTTGCGATGAACGAGTAAAACTCAATACAGTCTCGGAAATCCCTGCTGCGGTATCAATAATCATATAGTCCAAATCATCAGTTAGTTCGTTAAATGAATCAATGATTCCCGCATGTTCCGCAGGACTCAACTGCGTCATAAACTCTGTTCCGGAAGCAGCAGGAATAACCCTGACGCCAGCGGGACCATGTAAAATAATATCACTTAAATGACATATGCCTTGAAGAACATGAGATAAATTGTATTTGGTATGCAACCCCAGCATAATATCCACATTTGCCAAACCTAAATCGGCATCCAGAAGCATAACACTATAATTTAGTTGAGATAACGCTATGGCTAAATTGACCGAGATATTACTTTTGCCTACACCGCCTTTGCCCGCTGAAACAGCAATCACTTTGACAGGTTTGTTTCGGGACAAATTTCTAAGACCAGAAGCCTGATCTTTTATACCTTTGCTAAGCTTCGACATAATTCTCTCTCCTAACATTCGGATGTATTTTGCTGATGTCCCTTTCCTCCTGAAATAACTGAAGTTCTTGTTGCGCAAATAACTCAACAAGCTGGTGACGCGTAGCAATTTTGATATCCTCCGGGACTCGTTGTCCATCGGTTAAATAACCCAAGGCTAAATTTGATTCAATAACAGCACTTATGGCTCCACCTACTGCAAGAGATTCATCCAATTTCGTAATAATGCACTGATCCACATGATTTGCCTGGTAACGCTTAATCGCATCGATTAATACCTGGTAATGACTGGTAGCTGGTAATACCAATACTTTTTCTATAGATTGCAGATAATTACTTAAAACAGTCATTTGTTTGGTTACACGTTCATCAGAAGGATTCATACCGGCTGTATCAATCAAAATTAATTTTTTGTCATTTAATTGACGCAATACTCTTGCCAAAGAGACTTCATCTTGCGCAATACAGACTTTAACTCCCAAAATCTTCCCATAGAGAATTAATTGTTCCTGAGCTGCTATTCGGTAGGTGTCCATAGTGACCAAACCCAACTTATCAGCACCAAATCGTAAAGCAAAGCGTGCTGCAATTTTTGCTAGAGTTGTTGTTTTACCAACTCCAGTTGGACCAACAAACGCGTAGATACCACCTTCTTCTATTCTACTAGAATCACGAATTGGCAATTGCTCTGTGACTTGTGACAAAATAAATTGCCAGGCTCTTTGTTGATTCAAATCAGGTTTTACTGAGCGAGCCCAAATTGTCGCCGTATTGGGACTAACACCTAAATACAAGAGTTTTTGCAGCATAACTGTATGTAAAGGCTCATGAATACCAACATTTCCACGCAGCTGTGCTTCGAGCATTCCTCTCAGTGTCAAAATTTCTTGCCGCATTTCGTCTAATGGCGTTTGCGCTGAATATTTTTCTGTTCGGCTTGGGGGTTCTGCTATAGCTACAGCAGCTTGAGTTGATATCACTGTTTCGTCAAAATCAATAGCAGCAACTATTTCAACACCATCTTTTATGTTATGGCTTGACAAAATAACGGCATCAGGGCCAAATGCAGCCTTTATTTGCTGCATGGCACTGCGAGTATCTGCAGCGACAAAGCGTTTTAATTTCATAATGCCTCCTGCCTTCAACACACCTATGCAACCCCAAAAACTAACCTACAGTTCCAATTATTCTTATTTGTTTGTTATCAGGTATTTCCTGATAAGACAAAACATGAAAGTCATTGGATATTGTACGCACAAATCGTGCCAAAACCGTTCGTATACTTGGTTGAACTACCAAAACTGAGCTCTCCTGCTTTGCCTGTTGTTGTGCAGCGAACTGGATTAGTGCTTGTTGGATTTTATCTGCCATTCCTGGCTCAAAGCTAACTCCGCCATGTCCACTGTTTTGTAGAGTATTGTGCAACAATTGTTCCAACTCTGGTTTTAATGTAATAATGGGCAATTCCTCGTTTAATCCACTGATTTTCTGAGTTATCAATCGTGATAAAGCAATTCTCACTTGGCTAATCAAATATTCCGTATCTTTTGATTTTGACGCATATTCCGCCAAAGTTTCGACTATAGTGCGTATGTCTGTTAATGGAATATGTTCTGATAATAATCCCTGCAACACTTTGCTAACCATACCTAAAGTAAGTCCATCAGGTACAAGCTCTTTAACCAGTTTAGGGGAACTTATGGCCAACTTATCCAATAGCTGCTGTGTTTCCTCATAGCCAAGTAATTGCTGGCTGTTTTGTTCCAGGATCATGCTTAAATGAGTAGCAACTACTGTTGATGCATCAACTACTGTATAACCTAAAGTGTGTGCTTTCTCCTTTTGATTTTCATTTATCCACACAGCATCCATTCCAAAAGCCGGATCTCTTGTTGGGATTCCCTCTAAATTACCAAATACCTGTCCGGGGTTTATTGCTAACCATTTATCAGGATGAATCATTGATTCCCCCATAATCACCCCAGCCAAACTTAATCTGTAATGATTAGGCTTTAAATCTAGGTTGTCACGAACATGAACGGATGGAATTAAGAAACCCAACTCTTGCGATATTTTCTTTCGGACACCTTTAATTCGCGAAAGTAATATTCCACCCTGAGCATTATCGACCATAGGGATCAATCGATAACCTACTTCCAAACCAATGACATCGACAGGATTAACATCATCCCATGATAACTCACTCAGTTTAGAGTCACTGGTTTGTGAAAATTCATTTTGCTCTTTATCCTGCTGCTCACGTTTAACTTTTTCCTGATTGATAAATAAATAAGCAATACCGGCTAACCCTGCTGATAATAGAATAAATGCAATATGAGGCATACCAGGAATTATACCTATTAGACCAATAATAGCTGCTGCAATGACAAGTGATCTTGGTTTTGCAAATACTTGAGAAATAACTGCCTGCCCCATATTTTGGGCGCTAGAAACTCGGGTCACAATGATTGCCGCTGCAGTAGACAATAAGAGGGAGGGAACTTGAGCGACCAAACCATCCCCGACTGTCAATAAAATATAATTATGAACTGCGTCATTAAAATTCATATTGTATTGAAATATGCCTATTATTAATCCACCAACGATGTTAATGATTAAAACCAAAATTCCTGCTATGGCATCCCCTCGGACGAATTTACTGGCACCATCCATTGAACCGTAAAAATCCGCTTCCTGAGCTACTTCTGTTCGACGCTTGATTGCCTGTTCCTGATTGATTAGACCTGCATTGAGATCTGCATCGATAGCCATTTGCTTTCCGGGTAAAGCATCCAAAGTAAACCGCGCACTTACTTCAGATACTCTCCCCGCCCCTTTTGTCACTACAACAAAGTTAATAACGACAAGGATAATAAATACCACTATACCTACTGTGTAATTACCTCCAATCACCACTTCACCAAAAGATTTTATGACCTGACCGGCAGCATCTGTACCATTATGGCCATTGAGTAAGACTACTCGTGTAGAAGCTACATTGAGAGCTAATCTTAACAAAGTTGCCACAAGTATCACTGTGGGAAACACCGCAAAATCCAGGGGTCTTTCACTATAAATAACTGCCAACAAAACAACTAAAGAAAGAGCGATATTAAAAGTAAAAAATATATCCAGTAGGAAAGGAGGCAGAGGTAACATCATCATGCTGATCATGACAATCAGTATTAATGGAGTACCAAACCCTTGGCGCATCCAATATTCTATATAATTCATAACATTGTTCATTCAATCTCCTCCTCTGCTTCGCGAGCCAGTTCAGGTGGAATAGGGACATTTTGTAAAATTTCAGGCTTATAATCATAACGTTGCCTGTCACGTAGCTGAAAAATATAGGCCAGCACCTGAGCCACAGCAACATATAACCCTCTGGGAATTTCTGCATTCAGTTTTGTTGAAAAATAAATAGCGCGAGCTAGTGCAGGAACTGAAATAATAGGGATCTTATGCTCTTTAGCAACCTTGGATATCTGAAAAGCAACCAGGTTTTTACCCTTGGCAATCACCACTGGAGCCTTTTTTCCTTTCTTTTGGTAACTAAGAGCAACTGCATAGTGCGTAGGATTAGTCAATATGACGTCGGCTTTAGGTACTTCACTCATCATCCGTCGTCTTGCAGTCTCCTGCTGTGCGCGACGTATAGCGCTTTTTACCTCAGGTTTGCCTTCCGTCTCTTTGTATTCATCTTTTAATTCCTGTTTAGTCATCTTAATCGATTTACTATGTTCATATAATTGGAATGGAACATCTATTGCCGCAATTAATATCAGACTTGCAGAAATCAGCACAAAAGATTTTAAAAGGATCATTACCCCACTAGTGATTGCTATTTCTAATGGTGCTTTCCCCAACTCAAGCAACAAGGGTACTTGCGATCTAAGCACTAGAATAGATGCGCTAGCCACCAGGACAAATTTTAAAAAAGCCTTAAGCATCTCAACAAATCCTTTGAGAGAAATCATGCGCTTAAGCCCTTTAAGTACATTTAATCGAGAAAATTTTGGCTGTATAGACTGTCCACTAAAAACCCATCCCCCCATAAGCAATGGTGCTAGCAAAGACAAAATAAAAATAACAAGCAATAGTGGAACAACAGACCAAAGCCCTGATTTTGTTAATTGAAACAAATTTTCTAAAGAATTATTCCCGGTAACAAGAATGTCACGATCGAAATCAAACGCCTGTTGCATTATACTGGCAATTTGCAGTGATAATTGTTTCCCAAAAATAAAGAAACCAAGTCCGGTAAATAATAAAATGACCGTTGCATTAAAATCTTTGGAACGTGCAACCTGCCCCTTTTTTCGTGATTCTTTTAATCGCTTGGAAGAAGGCTGTTCCGTTTTTTCTTGTGATTGTTCTTCATCGGCCATCAGCGCAATATTCCTGTTATAAATTGGATTCCATGCTTAATGCTCTCTACCATTTCTGTCCCGACAGTGGGCAACCCTATTTTAATGATGACAAACCCCATCAATAGCGTAATCGGAAAACCTAAAGAGAAAAGGTTTAATTGCGGAGCAACCCGAGCCATAACTCCAAAAGACAAGCTTACAATAAGCAAAGATAAAATCGCAGGTATTGAAATCAATACCGCTTCTTTGAACATCCACCCTGAAAACATAATCGTACTCCAGACAACTGATGGATCCAGAGAAGATTTACCGATTGGCATTATTCTGAAACTCTCGATTAGAGTTTCAAGAATAGCCAAATGGCCATTCAATGCCAAAAATATTAATGTGGTCACCATTAAATACAATTGACTGATTAAAGGCACACTAGCATTGCTGGTTGGATCAACCATTACCGCAAATCCCAAACCCGCCTGCATGGATATAATTTGCCCCCCAAGAATGAATACTTGAAATACTATTTGCAACACAAATCCCATTAACAAACCCAATAATAATTCCTGTACGAGATAGACAAGATAAAGGCCATTAAAATTTTCGAAAGACAAGTTATGAGGCACATAGGTAAAACACACACAGCTTAAAGTAAAAACAAAGAGAATTTTAATGCGTGCCGGTAATAGTGCTGAAGATAAAACTGGCACCGTAAGCATCAAACCACCAATACGCACCATGGGCCATATAAATTGGCTCATTAAGCGAATCATAGTTTGATAATCGAGATTCATTTTTTATCCAATCAAATAAGGAATATTGCTTATCAAAGTATCTGTATAATTTATCAATGTCTTTAATAACCAAGGTCCTGCTAAAATTAGAACCAAAAAGGTGACAAATAACTTGGGTATAAAGCTTAAACTTGTCTCATTAATTTGAGTCGCAGCCTGAAACATCGATATAATTAGTCCAACAATTAATCCCGGTAATATCAACACTGCCAGTAATAGCAAAATGATATAAACACTATCACTAAACAACGAAACGACTGATTCAGGGGTCATATAGCCTCCTAGGCAAGAGCAAAACTTGAAGCAAGTGAACCCAAAACCAAAGTCCATCCATCAACCATCACAAACAACATGATTTTAAAAGGTAATGAAATAATCAAGGGTGAAAGCATCATCATCCCCATAGCCATCAAAACACTGGACACAACAAGATCAATAATTAAAAAAGGTAAAAATAGAATAAAGCCTATCTGAAATGCGGTTTTTAACTCGCTAGTAATGAAAGCCGGAATGAGAACACTCATAGGAATCTCATCTAAACTTTTTGGTACATTGTGAGCAAATTTTTCAAATAAAGATAAATCATTTTTTCTCGTTTGATTTAGCATAAACTGACGAAGCGGCTTTTGTGCATTGGATAATGCCAGAGAAAAATCAATCCTTTCATTCATATAGGGCTGTATTGCTGTTTCATTAATTTTGTTGAATACAGGTGACATAACAAAATAAGTCATAAATAGAGCAATGCCGATTAATATTTGATTGGTAGGCGTCTGAGCCATCCCTATTGCCTGCCGTAAAATTGACAGAACAATAATTATCCTTGTAAATGACGTCATTGCCATCAGCAATCCTGGCAATACGGTCAATAAAGTCATAAAAATTAAAATTTGCAGATTGATACTATAAGATTGCGAACCATCAGTTCCAGGTTGCATTGTAACAACGGGAAAGGATAAAGGGTCTGTGTGACCTGCAACAGGTAATAAAAGAAATAATATCAAAATCAGTAACCAACTTTTAATTTTCATTTATGATTTTCCTATTGCTGATTTCAGCACATCGGCAAAAGACGATTTTTGATCAGCATCAAACCCTTCAGGAAGTTGATTGCCAAAATCACATATTAGATTAATGGAATATGACCCTACACCTATTAATAAATATCTGTCCCCAATTTTCAGCAATACAACCTTTTCCTTTGGACCTAAAATCATACTTGCAACAGTTTGGAATCCTTTAGATGAAGTAAAGTTTACTCTATGCATACGCTTCACTATCCAAGATAAAAAAATAATAATGAATAATACAAATAAGAGTCCCGAAATGATTCTTATCAGTTCGCCATAGCTGATCGTGTTTGGGCTTAAAGTAGATGACCAACCGACCGAACTGATTAGCGAAAGACTCAAAAATGCAAGATGGAGTACTTTGCTTTTCATTTGAGACGTTTTATTCGTTCAGCCTTGCTAACGATATCAGTTAATCTGACACCAAATTTATCGTTAACTACAACGACTTCACCATGTGCGACCAAAGTACCATTGACTAGCACATCAAGGGGATCACCAGCCAGCCTATCAAGCGCTACGATTCCTCCCTGATTTAATTGCAGTAAATTACGAATAGTCATTTTGGTACGGCCGATTTCGACAGTCACTGAGACAGGAATATCTAAAATTAATTCCAATTTCTCATTGCCAGGATCTGGATTCAGTGGATTCCCTTGATTTAATTGCTCTGTGCTGGTTTCGTTCACTTGAGTCATCCTTATCCCCTAATAACGTATTATTTTAATAACTTTCAAAGCTCGCTTTTCATTGGCACTGCCTAAGGTTGCAGTAAAGCTTGGTGTCCCTTCTATATCCAGAGTTACCTCCTCGTTTATTTCCAAAGGGACAAAATCTCCCACTTTCCAAGCCATTACCTGACCCAGAGTACTGACTGTTTCCGCCATAGAAGCACTTACCGTCAATTCAACGTCCATGAGTTCTTCTTTCAGAGAATTAATCCAGTTAGGATCAATTTCATCATCAGGTCTTGATGCCCCTAGCTCCAATTGCTGTTTGATAGGTTCAAGCATGGAGTAAGGCAAAATAAAGTAAAAAGCCCCGGTTTCCTTACCAAAATTCAAGACGAACCGCGCCACAAGCAACATTTCTTCTGGCTCGGCAATATTAACTAATTGGGGATTTGTTTCGTCATTGAATTTTGTTACATCCAGTTGAATTATTGGTTCACAGGCATGAATTAAATTAGTTACCAGTTTTTTAGTTACGACCTCCATAACACGAAGTTCAGTAGCAGTAAAATCTGTTTTATCCTTTTGAGCACCAAACTGGCTATTTCCGCCAAAATAATAATCGACCAAGTCATACACAAAGGTACTGTCAAACAAAATAATTCCTTTACCACGAAGAGGCTTGAATTTATAGATACCTATCAGGCTAGGATTAGGTAAACTCCTCATAAACTCCTTATGCTTTGTAATAAGTAGCGGATCTTGTTTAATTTCAAAATCTCTAGCCGTTAAATGATAAATATCTGCTGCAAACAGACGAACTGCCCTGTCATAAATTTTGTCTAATACCGGAAGCTGTCCTTTAACAATACGCTCTTGTCCGGTAAAATTAAGTGTTTTGACTCCTTCTTCCGCTACTTTTTTGTCAGAATCAAAATTAGAGTTTAATTCCTGGCTGGTAGTATCTTCTGGTTTTTTACGAACTGGCTGATCTCTTGAACTCAATTCTTCATCATTCGTTTCATCATCAATTGACTCATCCACTGAATCCAGTAATGCATCGATCTCTTCTTGTGATAACACATCTTTCTCAGTCATAAGCAATCCATTCGCATCTCAACCAGATTTTCAAAGTTATTTTAAAATTGAAGTGTTGATTAGTTTAAAATTAGCTCAATCAATCAGTAACAACTATAGAATGGTTATGTTTATGCAAAGCCCGTGCCATCCAAGAAATATATCAATAAATCAAATAGATAGTGTAATAATCAAATCTTGATTAGCTCATTTAATTAGACTCCGCCAATGTTTTGACGTAAAAATCATAAGGTTTATATTGATAGGACTTACGAAAAACTCCAAAGTCGAGGCAGAAAATGTTTTGGCGAGAGGATTTAGATAAACTAAATGACTGAATTAAAAATATTTTTTAACAAAGAGATTGGGGTTTTTCATAAGTCTTATGCACAGTATTTGAGGTTGTGAGCGTTCCTTAATGGTAGTGAAATCACTTCAAAAATAAATGTTTAGAAAATCCTCCACTTAGTCTACTGCTTGTTGCTCGCATTTATCTTCAGCTAAACTTTGACAATTGGAGTTACAATCTATTTCATCAGAGGTTAAACAAACATCATCCAGGCATTGCTGATAATTTTCCCCAACACATTCTTCCATATTTAATTTATCAGTGCCCTCATCCAGACCAGGAATATCCGCGGCAAATGCTATCAAGGAAAAAAATAAAAAGCAGGCTATGCTGGCAAGATTGAATATTTTGTTCATTAGAATACCTTCCATTGATATTTGATTTAATTATAGACATCCTATAGCCTTTGTTCCTGTTTCCATAATAAAAAAATCATGCGACACTCACTCAACTGTCTATTTAAAAATTTCTGATATGCGCAGCAAAAGAATCTTATTAACTAATTTTACCCGCGCAATTTATAGTGAATCCTGTTGTATAAGGCCAGACACAGAAAAAGAACTTATTCACTATATTGCACAAAATCAGCCTAAAAACATGCTAACCAGGGGTGCAGGATTGAGTTACAGTGATAGCTGTCTAAATCAAGACGGCCTGGTAATTGATACTAGTCGCTTTAATCATTTCATCGATTTTGATGTCGAAACAGGCATCGTAGTATGTCAGGGTGGAACACCATTTAAGGATCTGTTTTTACTTCATGATGAATTCATTCCCCCAGTTCTCCCAGGCACAGCATTTGCCACTGTAGCAGGTGGAATAGCCCATGATGTTCATGGTAAAAATAACCATTCAGCGGGAAGTTTTGGACATCATATTTCTTGGTTTGATTTATTGATAGGCGATCAAATCATGCATTGTAGCCGCGAAAAAAATAGTGATCTATTTTTCGCAACTATAGCAGGTTTAGGTTTAACAGGCATTATTACACAAGTCGCTATTCGCCTTAAAAAAGCACCACGCCATCTGGCAATAAAAAATAAACCATTTGCATCTATCCAAGAATTAATTGCAGAAATGGCGACTTATGGTCTTCAGCAAGATTACCAAGTAGCCTGGTTAGACTTGTTATACTCAGAACCCAGAGCCATTTTATCAACAGCAAATTATTGTGAATCGCCAAACTATCCTGATAAAAAATTAAAAATTTATAGCCTGCCTAAATTACCATTTGGACTTATCAAAAAATGGAACATGAAAGTATTTAATCAATATTTTTACTCCAGACAAAAAGAAAATGAAATGATGAGTCTCACCCAATACAATAATCCTCTGGATAAAATATCACATTGGAACCGACTCTACGGACCTAGAGGACTTATACAGTTTCAAGCCGTATTTGATCAAGATAAGGCAGCGCAAATTATTAATCACATATTAGAGATTATTAGGACTCATAGTGCTACTCCAACCCTCACTGTCCTTAAACTATTTACACAGCCTGGGTTAGGTTTGCTTTCGTTTTGTCGGCCTGGATTTACTCTGGCTATTGATTTTATTAATAATCCTCACGCCAAAAAAGCAATAAGCGCGATGAATCAATTCATTGCAGAAAACGATGGGTGTGTTTATTTGGCTAAGGATTTATTACTAAATCCAGAACAATATTTTACAATGTACGAAAATCAATCGAAATTTGCTCAAATACTTACAAAATATCGATGCCCCATGCGTTCAGATCTTGCGACACGTTTAGGAATCATAAAATGATGCAGAGGAAATGGGTTGTTTTAGGAGCTACTTCAGTTATTGCCGAACAATTCGCACATTTTGCTGCGCAAGCCGGTAACCATTTATGTTTAGTTGCACGCAACTCCGAGCAATTAGCCTTAATCTCAAAAGATATTCAATTGCGATATAAAATCCCTTGTAACGCGATAACTATCAATTTATCCGAGCCTAACGAGCAATTGCTTACCATTTTAGAAACCAGAGAAAGAGAATTGGATTTATTTATTGCGCATTGTGATTTTACCGATAATAACCATTTAAATCCGCAATCGATTAAACATTTAATTGATACCAATATCTCATCTACAGCGATCCTGATTAATACCTATTTACAATCCCAACAAGAAAAACATCGCATCGTTTATTTAAGCTCTGTTGCTTCCTGCCGCGGCCGTGCCAAAAATAGTCTTTATGGTGCCAGTAAAGCAGCAATTGAAATATTTCTCGAAGGCCTGCAGCAAAAAGCAACTCCACATCAACATATCTTAATCGCTCGCCTTGGATACATTGATACAAAACAAACGTATGGACTACCCGGAGTTTTTTACGCAGCTCAACCTCATGACTGTGCAAAGGCATGTTGGGAAAAAATAAATCATAATAAAAGATTATTTTACTATCCTTCTTTCTGGAAAGTGGTCATGGCAATTATTACAAAACTCCCTTTTTTCATTTATAAAAGAATGGGAAAAATATAAGTATCATTATCGCAATGATTTGCTTTTATGCGTTATAACGCCCTATTATAGGCTTTTGTATAATGATAAAAACTATCCTAGTATTAATTTAAGTAATATTATGATTGGTTTTAAAATAATGAATATTGCCGATTTGCAATCTTTTCTTGCAGTTGTAGAACTCCACTCTATCTCTTTAGCTGCCAAAAAATTGCATATTACTCAGCCTGCTTTAAGTAAAAGAATTAGAAAACTTGAGTCGGAGTGGAATACCCAACTTTTTATTTCTTCAGGATTAAGGACTGAGCTAACTGATAAAGGAAAACAATTATTGCCTTATGTTCGGCAGATGGTTTATCTGAGCCATGAGTTAATTAGCAGTACTGGTACAGATAAAAAAAAACCTCAGTTACTGCTAAATATTGGTACCACAGTATATATTGCTCAAACTATTATCCCCCCCCTTATAATCCATATGAACGCACTGGACTTGAACTACTTCATTAATACGAAACTGATTGCTGACAAAGATGTAGCTCACGGTTTAAGCGAAGGTGCTTATGATCTGATTATCTCTCCGTTCATGAGTAATTCTGCTGAAATTAAGTCTGTACCTTTGTGGCGAGAAAGGCTCATCCCAATTGTCGGGTTATCACATCCTCTAGCAAAAATTAAAGAAAAACTATCCTTTGCTGAATTAGCAGAATTCGATGCGGTGCTTATGGAAAAAAACTTTATAATACGCCGAATTATTGATAAAGAAGCTGAAAAACAAAAGTTGACTCTCAAAATAAGAGCTGAAGCCAATATTATTTATAACAACATAGCTCTTGTCGAACAAGGTATGGCTTGGAGTATGATTAATGAACGCTTATTGAATCCTAATTTAAAACCTCTCGAACTATCTGATTATGCCCTCAGCATTGATTTTTATTGTCATTTTCTTCAGAAACGTACAGATGAACGATTGATTCGTATTTTTATTGATAATCTGGTCAATTGGGTTAACACGTCAAGTGAATTAAGCTCTTTTTCCCTTGTTAATTAGATAAACCCTTTATTGCCAGTTAAAAATGGGGGGATTACCGTTTAGAAAAGCATCAGGACGCTCTTTTAGGTATAATTTTAATGCATCAGCATCTATTTTGTAGGGATTGCAAGGGCGACCTGAACCCTCTAGCTTCCCTGTTTGTGCTCTCAGACGCTTCCAGTTTTTTATTGTAGTGGTCCCTACTGAAAACAATCTACTTACTCCTTCTAACGTGCCTCCGTTATCTATATGCCGTAACACGTTTTCTCAAAGTCTAATGAATAGGTCATAAATTAAAAAGCGTCATAATAACAAATTACTTGGGCATTTCAAATTTTAAATCAGTATAGTTCATTGGCGTAATTATCAAACCAGACGGGAGGCAAAACAAGATATTCTGGATTACATTACTATGTTTTATAACAATCAAAGATTGCATTCGTCTTTGGATTATCTAAGTCCGAATCAATTTGAAAATCGGTACTGGGGGTTAATGAAAAAAGGGGCTTAACTGGGATGTGCAAATTGGATTGACCACTTCATGATTTAGTCGATTAGGAGAATGCTGCCTGATCTATTTCCATCATACATAACTTTTAACTGTAGCTCATCGACCATTCATATTCCCAATACATCCTTTCAGTCACGATCTAAAGAATAAAATTTTGTTCCATACTTTAGGAGGATACAACAGTAATAGCCTACATCGATAGCAAAAACCAGCAGCAACTCTCTTTTAGTCATTTACGTTTGCCGAAAACGTCACAGTGCATTCAGAATATTTGATTATGGAAATTAAATGCTTACTCGGTCAGATACTGATTTTAGAGAATCAATTAAATTTTAGTCAATTACAGAATTAATTAACTGAAAACCTATTTATTAAATATTGTTTCAAACAAAACATCAACAAAAACCTATTAGGTAATTGAAAAATAATATTTATTACTAGAAGTGATATGAGATATCAAGATATTCGATTGGTCAACTAATAATCAATATGTTTAAATTTATTTATTGCATTAACCAAGAGCATATCATGTCAATTACTATTCATACTTGGAAAGGAGGTACTAAAGGATTAGGCTTTAAAACCCCTGTAAAATCTACTTTATTTGGTGGTAATGTGGGACACGCTGCTTTAGAATTAACTTGGCCAGCTAATAAACAAGGAGATGAATTAGCAAAGAAATACGCACAAGCCCATGGCGTAATAATTAGTAAAAGAACTGAAATTGTAGGAGAAACTCAAGAAGAAGGTAGGATCATGCCAAAAGAGCGAGTAACCTACTTTGCCTATTTCAGCTGGTGGCCAGGAGAGCAAAATGGCCATTATATTAATTCTTTCAACGACGATAAGGACGCTGAATGGAGACACGAGCCCGATAAAAAAATGCATGCTGATTGGAAAAATCAAATCTATGGCCCACAGGGAATGAGTGAAGAAAATACAACAGACGTTAAGGGAATACTGATTAAAAATAAAAACATACAAAAATTAAAAACTATTCAGCACAGTACTCTGACAGCTGATATAGCTCAGGATAAAGCTTATAATGAGCTTCTACAACATAAAGAAAAATTAGACGAAGAATATAAATCATTACATGCGAAAGCAGTCGCATATCAAAAAGAAAAGGAAAATGCTATACGAGAAGAAAGAGAAATAAATCCTAATTTTGAACTGCTTGACGAAGATATTTCTAGAATGGGAGATCTTCCAAGAGAGTTCTCAATTTTAGAAGCGCAATTGAATCTATGCATCGCAGATTTTAATGAAAGACATCTGAGTTCAGGAAAAAAACCTGATTCAAGCGTGATTTTACCTACCTCTATGGATGAAACCAGTTTAAATCATACCTTAGATACGGAAAGCATTTTACGAGAAATGATCACTCTAGCGAACAGTGAAAAAGCTTACAATTTTACCAAATTTAATTGCTCTACCTCGGTTTGCCATATTGTGAAAGCAGGAGTGGATGAAAAATTAAAGGAAAATTTAAGCGATAATGGGTTTAATATAAATCGTTATGTGACTTCCTATATCACCACTCCAACCAACGTAAATGCTTTAGGATTAAAATTACAAGATGCGCTGCTTAAGCTTGAACTAGCAGAACATACAAAGGAAGCAGAACAGGTACAAAAGCCAGTGGCTAATACGATAAGTAATCGTTTTAATGAATTTAAGTCAAGACTGCAAGCCGTAGTATCGGAGCGGAATGCGCATAAAGATGACACCGAAGAAGTAACGATTAATAATCATAATTCCCTGAGGTAGTGTTTAAATGTAGTAGTTCAAACTTGATCTGACAGTTACCGGTTTTTCAAGAAGTGTCTGTCAGGTCAAATTTAGTTTATAAATTTTTCCATCCAGATTTGTTTATCCTCTACCAAAGTTTGCATTGGAGTACGACCACAACACATTTTACCGCCCAAGAGATCTCAATTAAAAACTATTGAATTTAAGTCAGCTTTGCACTATCTAAGCCACTATATTCATTTTCAGTAACTTCGCCTTCTTCCTGTTCCTCTATCAAATAGGCAGATGAAGAACTGTTGTTACCAAAAATTCCTAACTGAATTCTGACTGAGTTACTACTGCTTGATGATACTCCTGATTGTTGGGCAGCATGAGTACTTACAGCATCCTCAGAGCGCGATATCACTCTAATTTCTTCTTTTAGCTTCGCATGGCCATGGTTCATTTTTTTAATTTTGCTTGTTAATCCAGAAATTTCTATATTCAGTTTTTCTAATTCTTCTGTTAATTTTTCTAACTGTCTATTTAATTCCTTTTTATCCTTCTTTTTAAGAGAGGAATCCTTCGATTGAGTTTCTACAGTATCAATCTGGGCTCTCAACATAGATGCTTGCAGCATCAAACTTTTCATAGGAGCCACAACTATTCTTCTGGATTCACTTCCCATATGCGTTAATTTTTCAACGATAGTATGACGAGTTTTAGCCAAGTGCTCTAATTTATCGGCATGCCTTTCTTTAAAAGGGATTCCGCTATCAGGATGCGCAATAAAACATTCCAGGATGGGTTTTAACTGATTAGTAAATTGTATTAAACCCAGTAAATCTTCTGCAGGGTATAAACCAAATTCATTAGTAAAATGAGGGGCCATAATAATAGCAAGATTTTCCCATGTCATGAGATTAGTTTCATAAAAAACCCCTGCTGTATGCATTAGGTAACAATAGTGGTAAAGAATTTCTCCAACACGTTGATGATCAAGTATTTTTGAAAGCAATAAAGAGTCAATAAACTTACTCAGCAACTGTACTATTGCGTCGGTATTTTCAACATTATTCTTCTCAGAACTCAATAGATTTTTTAATTCTGTCATAAAAAGCTTGAGCAATGGGTCTTCAGTTTTCAACAAGACACTTTCTTTAAGAACTAAAGGCAACATTCCTAAAACATTATTCAGATGTAAATTATTTATCTGGCCATCTTCTAAAATATAACACGCTAAATTCCCCACACTAAAATTGTCATTAATAACTTGCTCAAGTAACTTTTCTGACTCTTCTCTAGATCCAGCCAATCGAAATACTCCTGGCCAGTTTAATAGCTCTGGATTTTGTGACACTAATTGGGCAACACATCGAAATACATTGACAATCACATGAGTACTATATGGTGGTGGCATAACAAATTCCCAGATTAAATTTTGAACAAAATATCATGGGATCAAAACTAAATCAATTATTGTTAATGAAATACGAACCTGAATTTTTCCAGCCACATTAATGTCTTTTGGATTAATTGAATTCATCTCAAGTGTTACTTGCGATGAAACTTGTGTTCCAGAATAAAATCATTATTGTCTAATCAGGAACGGCCTATTCTATTAGGCCGTTCCTGATTAATTTGAGGAAGCAAAAATCACTTTAAAATTTTAATCATTGGCAATATTGTTTTTATTACCCCAAAAAATTGCAAAATATAAATGATTAAAATAATTAATACCAATACATTTAACAGACTTTTAATAGCCCCGGGCATAGGTATAAAAACATTAATTAACCATAGGCCTACACCAAAAACCACTATCACTGCGATTAAATTCAGCAAGTCATTCATCATAGTGCTCATTAGTAAACCAGTGTCTATATTATAGCAAATCCAAAAACAACTTGCTTTTCTGCAGTCGAAAAGAAAAATCTGGAAATATTAAATTTTTTCAATCATTTCCTTTATTTCTTTGATCTTACTGTTCAAATCTTCAGGAACACCCCCACCACCTTGAGCCATATCATCTCGACCACCTCCTTTACCACAAAGATGTCTTACTAATTGAGCAGCACTTGGTGCTTTGCCAATAATATTCTTACTCACCCCGGCAATGACATTCATTTTATTCTGTTCAATAGTAAATAATATGATCACCGCTGAATCAATTCTTGATTTTAATTGATCCATGGTATGGCGCATGGTTTGGCTATCCATACCCTCTAACTGCTTAATCAATAAATTAATACCCTTGATCTCCTCGATCTCACCAAGAATATCTGCTCCAGATTTTTGTGCTTTTTCACTTAAAAGTTTTGCAATCATTTTTTCTTGATTTTTATTATCAAGCAATAATTGAGAAACTTTTTCCTGTAGACTATTAGGTGTTGTTTTAAGGGTAGCTGCCAGATTATTCATAAATCCCAGCTGTTCATTGACCCAGGCTAATGCATAACGACCCGTAACCATCTCAATCCGCCTGATACCGCTGGCAATACCATATTCTGCTACGATTTTGAAAAGACCTATATCACCAGTACGTCGTGCATGAGTTCCTCCACAAAGCTCCTTGGAAAAATCACCCATGGATAATACGCGTACTGCGTCGGAGTATTTTTCCCCGAATAAAGCAACAGCACCACTTTGCTTGGCTGATTCAATGTCCATTACTTGAGTTATTACTTCATTATTAGCTCGGATCTGTGCATTAACTACCTCTTCAATTTGCTGAATTTGTTGAGGAGTCAATGCCTCGAAATGAGAAAAGTCAAAACGTGCCCTTTCAGCATCCACCAGGGATCCTCGTTGTTGAACATGTTGCCCTACAATTTTTTTAAGAGCAGCATGTAACAAATGAGTTGCGGTATGATTCAATCGAATTGCATCCCGTCTTATGTTATCTACTTGCGCATGGATTAATAAATCTAAAGTGAGCTCACCTTTAATTACTTTTCCATAATGTACGACAGCTTGCCCTACTTTTTGTGTATCATCGACTTGAAAAGTAAATTCTTTTCCTATGAGTAATCCTTTATCTCCTACCTGACCACCACTTTCAGCATAAAATGGGGTATGATCAAGAATTACAGCCCCTTTTGCTCCCTTATTAATAGATTTCACTTCATTACCTTCTTGAAGTAATCCAATAATCTTTGCTTCCATGGATTCTTTTTCATACCCATGAAATTCAGACTGATGATCCAATTGAGACACGGCGTGATAATCTGTAGTAAACTGACTGGCGGCTTGAGACTGTTCTCTTTGTTGTTGCATCAATTGATTAAATGCTTCCATATCAATATGTAAACCTTGTTCACGAATGATGTCTGCTGTCAAATCGATAGGGAAACCATAAGTATCATACAACTTGAATGCCACTTCTCCTGATAGTTCCTGGCCTTGCAAATTTTTAATATGATCTTGTAATAAACGCAATCCTTGTTCCAAAGTACGGGTAAACTGATTTTCTTCTTGTTGCAAGATCCTTTCAATATGCGCTTTCGAATTGATTAGCTCGGGATAAGCATCCCCCATAACATCAATCAAAGGCTGAACAAGTTTGGAAAAAAATGGGCTGGGTAAGCCTAATTTATTCCCATGTCTGACTGCTCTGCGGATAATCCTTCTTAATACATATCCTCTGCCTTCATTACTAGGCAATACCCCATCAACTATCAAAAAAGAGCAGGAACGAATATGATCTGCAATCACTTTTAAGGAAGTATGATTTAAATCAATATCCTGGCCCAATTGTGCTATTGCTTTAATCAAATACTGAAAACTATCAATTTCATAATTACTATGGACACCTTGAATAACTGCGGCTAATCGTTCCAATCCCATACCAGTATCCACAGAAGGCTTTGGCAAGGGGTGCAAATGTCCCTCTCTGTCCCTGTTAAACTGCATGAATACCAGGTTCCATATTTCTATATAACGATCTCCATCTTCATCTGGACTGCCCGGGGGACCACCTGCTACTTCAGGACCATGATCATAAAAAATTTCTGTGCAAGGACCACATGGACCCGTATCCCCCATTGACCAGAAATTATCTTTTTCCCCACATCGAGAGAATCGCTCGGGAGATACCTTCATTTCCTTTAGCCATATGTCTTCTGCTTCCAAATCCTCTTTATAGACAGTAACCCATAGCCGTTCTGCCGGTATGTGTAAAACTTCTGTTAGGAATTCCCAAGCATATTGAATAGCTTCGCGTTTAAAATAATCACCAAAACTAAAATTACCCAACATTTCAAAAAATGTATGATGTCTCGCCGTATAACCAACATTTTCCAGATCATTATGTTTACCACCTGCACGCACACAGCGCTGTGCTGTAGCAGCACGCTGATATGAACGAGTTTCAAGACCTAAAAAAAGATCCTTGAATTGCACCATACCTGCATTGGTAAATAGTAAAGTGGGATCATTTGAAGGGACCAATGAGCTAGAAGCTACTATTTGATGACCGCGTTGAACAAAATAGTTAAGGAATGCTTGTCTAATTTCAGAACTTTTCATTTTTTAATATTTACCAGTTAAATTAAGTAAGAAGATTTAACCTCTTTAAATACCTTTGAAATAACATCCCTATCAAACCCTCGATACAGCAAAAACCGTTGCTGTTTTTGTATTTCACTATAAGAGAAATCATCCTGTCTCTTAAATTTTTTCTCCCATGCCCGCAAAGCATAATTGACCCAATTGTCTTTTTCTTGATGCAGCACACTTTGAATGAGATCTGGATCTATTCCCTTGTTTTTTAATTCCTGCCTGATCTTTAAAGGGCCATAGCCTTGATGAATTCGTACTCTGATATAATTTTCTACAAAACGCACATCGCTTTGATACCCAAGACGTTGGCATTCATACAAAGCATTTTGAACATCATTGGTGCTAAATCCTTTCTGCTTCAGTTTATCACATAACTCCATAGCGCTATACTCGCGCCTGGTTAACAGACGCAAGGCGCTATCGAATGCTTTAGTCATCTATAGTCTCAAAAAGATCTTCTGATGAACTAGCCAACACAGATAACTTTTTTTCCAAGAGCTCAGTACGGATTTGTTGTTCAAGCTCTGCAGCGACTTGGGGATTTTCTTTCAAATATAATCTGACATTTTCTTTGCCCTGCCCGATTTTTTCCTGTTTGTAGCTATACCAGGCACCTGATTTCTCAATTAAATTCAATTGAACACCCAGATTAATAATTTCACTCTCACGAGATATACCTTCGTTATATAAAATATCAAACTCAGTCATTTTAAACGGTGGCGCTACCTTATTTTTAACTACTTTAACTCGGGTTTCACTGCCTAATATTTCTTCACCCTTTTTAATTGAACCAATACGGCGAATATCCAAACGAACTGAAGCATAAAACTTCAAAGCATTGCCCCCTGTAGTAGTTTCAGGGCTACCAAACATCACACCAATTTTCATACGTATTTGATTAATAAAAATAACCAGTGTGTTCGAACGTTTAATGTTAGCGGTCAATTTACGCAGGGCTTGCGACATCAATCTTGCCTGTAAACCAACATGGGAATCGCCCATTTCTCCCTCAATTTCTGCTTTGGGAGTCAAGGCAGCAACCGAGTCAATTATTACGACATCAACTGCTGCAGAACGCACCAGCATATCAGTAATTTCCAGAGCTTGCTCGCCTGTATCCGGCTGAGAAACCAACAGCTCATCCACCTTCACACCAAGTTTCTGAGCATAGCTTGGATCCAGAGCATGTTCCGCATCGATAAATGCTGCTGTACCACCCATTTTTTGACATTCAGCGATCACTTGAAGAGTGAGCGTGGTTTTACCAGAAGACTCAGGGCCATAAATTTCAACAATACGGCCTTTTGGCAAACCGCCTATCCCTAAGGCAATATCAAGACCTAATGAACCTGTAGAGATTGCTTCAATATCCCGTGATACCGTGCTATCTCCCATACGCATTACAGACCCTTTGCCAAATTGGCGTTCAATTTGCGAAAGCGCCGCTGATAGTGCTTTTTGTTTATTTTCTTCCATAATTTATTCCAGATTATAATGTGTGCAAGAACAAAATTATCACACAGATGTGAGCGAGCAGCAAACAGTAATCTTAGTGTATTACTAAATAAAAGTAGCATACGATAGCTGATGATTAGTCTTTTATTATAAGCTACGTGGAATAACCATTTGTTCAAAAATGAAGGTGTTGTCAGTTTGAACTTCAAACCTTGATTTTTAGCTTGGTAACGGGGCAATATAAAAATATATAGACAATCCGACATAAAAACCAAGGTTTTACAATCAAAATAACGAAAATGTTAACTACTCATAATGCTGTGTCATAATTTATTGACCTTGAGATGAGTAAGCAATCTGGGAACAAAAATAACAGCGGCTAAAACTATACCACCGAAAAATAATAAATTGCTTGTTGAAAAGAAAGGGGTCTTATTATCAGACACTTCAGTTGAAGGTTTTTTTTCTGTCATAATATTTTCCTCATCTACCTTATTGACCAAAGAGAGAGATTGAGGAACAGAAGCGGTTTCCTTATTTTCTTTATAACGACCAAACAAAGTATTTAATTTAAGATCATGGTCTTTTGCCTTTGATAGTGCCGATTCATAGGCTAATTCGGCGTCGAAAACTCCAAGACTCGACTGTTGCAAAAATTCTTCACTATGCTGATGCAATTTGTCTATTTCATTTCCGAATTCAACATATCTGGTAGTTGCATTTCTTCTTAATACATTGAGCTTGTTATGTGGGATGCTATCATCAAACCCCATATCCGGATTTTTTCTTACCTCTCTTGCCAAATTTAAAATGGAATAAACTATCTGAACACTATCATGTTGACATTGCTGTTGAATTTCAGTGCTTGGTTGTGAAAAACCTTTATCATCAAAACTCTTAATTTCTGAAAGCCTGAGTAATTGCTCTTTTGTTCTATTGTAGACCGTGTCTTTAGAGTTATTTTCAATAAGCAGCCATTCTGCATAGGATCTCAGATATTCTTGCTCCACATAAAATTTTACTTGCTCAAAAACACGATCAAAAATGGTCATATCCATTGAGTCGGATTTTGAATTGGTTTCTATTTCCTTTAATAACTTCTCCGCGAATCCTAATAATTCATTCACCTCTTCGTATATGAGAGCGGCGTTTATTATCGCATCTTCACCTACTTTAAGTTTTGCGAGCTCAACATATTTTTTAATCTGGATATCAATCAGATCACATAAAAACTCAAACAACCTTGTATATTGACTCATATTTTTTCCTATTTTTTAATCAAATAAATTATTATACTTCTTGTGCAACTTTTATTATTCAGTTTAAAACAAGAAACACACTTTCGAGGATCCGTAGATTTTCATTGTATAAATCCACTCTACGAAATATTTGCGTTACAGCTATAAACAAAAGACACTGTTTATGCAAGAGATTTATTGTAATTTTTATTAGCTGAATGGTAAAAACAAGAATTTGAGACTAAATAATAGAATTGAAAAAATATAGACTATTGATGTTTTATTAAACTATGTTTTTAAAAAACCATTCGGTTAGCCACAGACTTTTTTAAGAGTAGAAAGAACTCCATTTAAAGCATATTGACAGGCAGACAAACGTATTTCTTGCCGACTTCCAGTGAATTGTTGTCTTGATGTTTGTTGAAATTGATGGTGAACTGCCCAGGCAAAGCATACAGTACCTACTGGTTTTTCAATACTGCCTCCTTCTGGACCTGCGATGCCAGTAACTGATACAGCGATATTACCCATACTATGTTGTAACGCACCAACAGCCATAGCCAAAGCCACTTCTTCACTGACTGCCCCATGAGTTTGTATTAGCTCGTGAGCAACAGCAAGCATTTCCTCTTTAGCTAAATTACTATAAGTAACAAAACCACGCTCAAACCAATTTGAGCTTCCAGGTATTTCCGTAAGGCAAGCAGCAATTAAACCTCCTGTACAAGATTCCGCAGTCACTAATTGCCATTTTGCTTTTTTTAAATAGGCAGCTATTTCTTCAACCAGTATTGAGAAATGACCCATACCTTTCACCTATAAAAAACCCCATAAAACATCTATGGGGTTTTTTGATAATTTATAAATAACACTGAAATTAATCTTACTGGCCTTGGCCTTCAGTAGAAGGTTGGGCTTGGTTATTTCCAGTATTTTCACCACCTTGTTGTTGCTGATCAGTTGGTTGTTGTTGCTGTTGTTGATCAGTCTTTGTATCTGCAGGCTTCGAGCCCTCACCACATCCAGTTAAAAATAATGCTAGACAACTAGCAGCAGCAATCATAGCTAAACGATTCATAATCACTCTCCCTATTTATTTTTTGTAATATCACGTTAATTCTAGCAAATATTCTCATTAAGTGAAGAACTTATCTCCTGAACTTAAAAAATAAAATTTATATTTTATTGCAGTATGTTAAATTAAATGACATAAACCATGCCTTAGTAATCATTTTGGCAAATTCTATAGTAATTTGCAGATTTTAAAAATCATACTTATTTTTTAGACACATCAAGGTTATATTAAATGCTTTTTGATCACATTGTCTTTATTGTTTTCATAAAAATCAATACCACCAACATGCCTTACTGACTTCGCACAACACTTTTGTTAAAATTGGGGCAATTTCAATCGGCTCAATCACTATGGCTAGCTCTCACACACCAATGATGCAGCAATATTTGCGCATTAAAACAGACTATCCCGACATGCTTTTATTTTATCGCATGGGTGATTTTTATGAGTTGTTTTTTGATGATGCCAAACGCGCGTCACAACTTTTGGATTTAACTCTGACACATAGAGGACAATCTGCTGACAAACCTATTCCCATGGCCGGCGTTCCTTATCATGCGGTAGAAAACTATTTGGCACGATTATTAAAAAAAGGGGAATCCGTAGCCATCTGTGAACAAATCGGAGATCCAGCTACCAGCAAAGGACCAGTAGAAAGACAAGTAACGCGAATCATTACTCCTGGTACAGTAACAGATGAAGCATTATTAGATGCCAGAAAAGATAATATTTTGTTGGCCATACACACCCAAAAACAAAAAATTGGTATTGCATGGGTTGATTTAGGTGGCGGTCGTTTTCATTTGCAGGAATTAACAGAAGAACATCAGTTAAATGCAGAGTTAGTGCGCCTGCAACCAGCAGAACTCCTCTGCAAAGAATCCACGCCGCTTCCTTCATTTTGTTCTAACTTTGCTGTTAAATTCAGACCAGGATGGGAGTTTGATGCAAGCAACGCACATAAATTATTGTGTGAACAATTCTCCGTGACTGATCTTTCGGCCTTTGGCGAACAAAATTACCCCACTGCCTTGATTGCAGCAGGCGCTTTATTAGCTTATTTAAAAACCACTCAAAAACAGTCATTACCACATCTTACAACACTTACTCTTGAGCAATCCGAGGATTACCTGCAACTGGACGCATCGACTCAAAAGCACTTGGAGCTTTTTGAAAATATACATGGTGGTGGTGAGCACTGTTTGCTTTCCATATTAGATAAAACAGCTTGTGCGATGGGAAGCCGTTTACTCAAACGTTGGCTGGGAAAACCATTAAAACAACATGCAATCATTCAAACAAGACAACAAGCCATTAAGGAAATTATTTTTCTTCAACAAGACGTTTCACTTCATCAGCTGATTAAACAATGCGCCGATGTGGAGCGCATAGTATCACGTATTGCTTTAAAATCAGCGCGCCCACGTGATTTGGTTTCCTTATTGCAAACTCTGACACTGCTTCCAGCAATCCATGACGAATTACAAGAAAACAAGAGCTTGTTAATCAATGAAATCAAGAAAGAAATAAGCCCTCTCCCACTGCTGCAGCAACTGCTTGAAACAGCCATTATAGACAACCCGCCAATGCTAATTAGGGATGGTGGAGTCATTGCTCCAGGATTTGATGAAGAACTGGATGAGTTGCGTAATTTAAGTAGCAATGCTCATGAAACATTAGTAAAACTTGAACAGGAAGAAAAAAATCGCACAGGATTATCCACTCTAAAACTAGGTTACAATAGCGTTCAGGGATTTTATATTGAACTGTCAAAGGCACAAGCTCAAAATGCGCCGCCCCATTTTCACAGAAAGCAAACTTTAAAAAATGTGGAACGTTATATTACTCCCGAACTAAAGCTGTTCGAAGACAAGGTGCTTTCAGCTCAATCCAAAGCATTGGCTCGCGAAAAATGGCTATATGACAATTTGCTTGAAGAAATTCAGCAATACATACCTGAGTTATCGGATCTTGCAAAATCTCTGGCGCAATTGGACGTATTGGTCACTCTTGCTGAAAGAGCACAAAGTTTAAATTGGAATTGCCCGAATCTCGTTCCTGAATCAGGCATTATGATACAAGCCGGACGACATCCTGTCATTGAGCCATTATTACAAGAACGGTTTATCGCTAATGATTTGGAACTTAAACCAAATCAAAATATGTTACTAATCACTGGGCCCAACATGGGCGGCAAATCGACCTACATGAGGCAAACCGCCTTAATCGTTCTGTTGGCACATATTGGAAGTTTTGTACCTGCTGATAAAGTGACATTAGGTCCATTAGACCGAATCTTTACTCGCATTGGGGCCAGTGATGATTTATCCTCTGGACGTTCCACTTTTATGGTGGAAATGACTGAAACAGCTCAAATATTAAGGCAGGCAACCAGCCAAAGCCTCGTATTAATCGATGAAATTGGTCGTGGTACCAGTACCTATGATGGAATGGCATTAGCTTATGCAAGCTGTGCCTTTCTTGCGTCAACAATAAAAGCCTATACTTTGTTTTCTACTCATTACCTGGAGTTGACTGAATTACCCAAAGAATTCTCTTGTATTCGCAACGTGCATTTGCAAGCATCCATCAAGACAGGACAAATTGTTTTCTTGTACCGTGTCGAAGAAGGTTGCGCAAATCGTAGTTACGGATTAGAAGTCGCAGAATTAGCTGGCATACCTAAAGAAGTGCTAAAGCTGGCTCATGAACATCTGAATCAGATACAAGATACTCAATCTATCCTGGTCCAGACTCAAATTATAAAGCCTCCCACATCTCCAGTTTTAACTGAACTAAAAAAAATTGATCCAGATAGATTAACTGCCAAAGAAGCGTTGGATTTAATTTATAAGTTAAAACACCTGGAGTGTGCCGAGAGCATCAATTGATGTAGTTATTACATGAATAGGTTTGCATATTTAATCATACTAATCATTTTGTATTTTCCATTGTTTGCTCAGGACAAAAAGGCCGGGCTGCTTGAGATTGATGGTATAAAAGGAAAAGTTCTTGCTAATGTGGAAACTCGTTTAGGTGAATTGAGCCAAATTAAACCTTTAAGCCAATTTACCCCAACTGAACTTCAAGACCAAATTAATAAAGCCATTCAACCATTTGGATATTTCAATGCGGAAACCAGTATTAATAACCTCAACAATAAAATAATAATAAAAGTTCAACCTGGGTCTCAAATTCGTATTGCCTCCATTAAAGCGATGCTAACAGGAGAGGGAGCACAAAATCCATTATTACGAAAAACTCTGAAAGAGTTACCTCTGCATATTGGAGATCCTCTGTTTTCAGAACAATACGAAAAAGCAAAACAAAATATTATAAATACCGCAGAAAATATGGGATATTTACACGGCGTATTTAAAAAAGCTGAAATATTGATAGATGAACACAAAAAATCGGCTCAAATCACCCTGATTTTTGATACGGGGCCCCAATACTATTTTGGCCAGGTGCAATTTGACCCAACCTATATTTCTCCTCAGCTATTACATCGTTTCGTACCATTTGATCCTGGCCAACCTTATGCCACAGATCAAGTTTTGAAATTGAATGATTATTTATCGAACAGCGGTTACTTTAGTTCTGTACTGGTAAAACCCCAAATTACTGACGCCCAAACAGTACCGGTCATTGTTCATTTGCAACCTGTACCTAAATATTCCTATTCATTTGGCCTTGGCTATGGAACAGACACAGGAGTGCGTGGAAAAGCAGCTCTTCATGTGATTCCAGTCAATCGCCAAGGACATAAGTTTAATGCCGTAGCGCAAGGCTCTTTCAGGCAAAACGCCTTACAAGCCCAATATGTAATCCCCGGAAAAAACCCTGTTACCGATCAATATGCCTTGACCGGTAATTTTTCAAATTTAAACTATAATGCAGGTTATAGTAATGCTACTCTCTTATCCCTGAGCCAATTGCATAATGTGAATCAATTTCAAAGAGCGCTTTCACTGAATGCTCTGTATGAAAGTTTTCATTACTCTCTACAACCCAATACGGATCAGTTTTTGCTCTACCCCAAAGCCAATATCACTTTCAGTAAAACTAAAAATCTCTTGTTTTCGCCATCAGGGTATAATATTACTTTTAACGCGCTTGGGGCGAATAAGGCTGTCCTCTCCCATCTGAACTTTGGACAACTTTCACTGGATGCCAAAGCCGCGCTCACATTGGATTCACTGCATTTGCGCCTGTATGGGCATACCATCCAAGGTATTACAGCAATCAATGATATCAATGAATTACCGCTTTCCCTGGCATTACTTCTGGGAGGAACTGACAACCTTAAAGCCTATAGTTTTAACTCTATCGGACCAGGAAAAATTATCACTTATGGTGGCTTTGAAATTCAAAAAGAATTCAAAAAAAACTGGTATCTTGTTGGATTTTACGATGCTGGAGATGTTTACAATCCATCCGTTAAAAACATTCAATACGATATTGGAGGCGGTCTGATGTGGGTTTCCCCTATTGGGCCAATTAAAGTTGGATTAGCCCAATCAGTCGATAATAAGATGGAGAGAATAGGACACAATCCAAGATTGGTTATCAGTATGGGACCAGACTTATGATGATATTAAAATTTATAAAAAAAGGATTTTACTACTGCTTAATAACAGCAATATGTCTGGTTAGTTTGATTATCTTTTTGATTTCAACTACCCCGGGGCTATATGCAGTAATTAAATTAACTCATTTATATCTTCCTGGCACTCTTAAAATACACCATCTTAAAGGACAATTACTTGACCAATTTTCTATTGGTGAAATGGAATATCAACATCAAGACACTAAAATAAAAATTTTTAACCTGGCGGTTAACTGGCGTTTCAGCTCATTGCTTCGCAAAAAATTGCCTATTGATAGCATGAGTGCTGAAAAGATTGAAATAAATCAAAAGACGCCCATACTGATACTAAAAAATATCAAATTAAGCGGTTATTTAAATCAACAATTAATTAAACTGAATACACTGCAATTTAATTATTGGAATCAATTGATTACCAGCCAATTAGAAGTTAGCAACTCATTTCCTCATGCATTTTCAGGAAAAATTCGTTTAAACCCACATTCTACAAATAAGAATATATTCTCAGGAGGGGTAGACATTGGCGGTAATCGGAATCAAACTCAATGGGGAGGAGAATTTGAAGGTCCTGGAAAAATAACAATTAACGGCAGTCTTCAACAGTTAAAACAAATAAAACAAATCATAAAATGGCGTGACTTACATTGGCAAGACAATAAAAATCACAATTTAAAAAGCTCGCAAGGAAGAATTGAGGTATCGGGAACAATTCCAAATTTAGCTATCGACTTAAAATCCAAACTTGGCATAGATCAATTAAAAAATTGGCAAATGAACGCTTCGATTAAGGGCAAGCTGCCTTGGCAATGGAGTGTCAATGCTACGTTCTCTCAACCATTAGATTTCTCATCAAAACTTGATGGTTTATATACAAAATTTGCTTTGAAAATGGAAACTCAAAGTGACCATCATGCCAACTTTCTGATCACGATTGCTCCAGGCCATTATCAAATGACAGAAAACAATCTGATGCCGTTAATTCAGTTTACTGGCGGCAATATTAAAGGCTCTCTTTCCCCAAAACAATTCAGTGGACAAGGAGTTCTCTTTCTAGATGCATATAAAAAAGTCAATTTCAATTTTAAATTCCCGGAGTTTAATGTCTACCAAGATATAGCGCAGCAAACAATCGATGCGAAACTATCCATTCTTTTTAACTCCCTGGATTTTTTGCAAAATGTCAGTCCTTATTTCATGAATCCCAAAGGACAACTTCTTGCCTCCATTCATGCAAAGGGAACTTTAAATAAACCAAGAATTGAAAGTAAACTCACTTTAAACAAAGGCTCAGTGAACATCCCTACTTTAGGCCTCAATATAACTGATATGGGATTAGCTGTTTTTAGCAAAAAAGATGGATGGGAAGCAACTGGCTCCATTCATTCATCTGAAAAAAAACTAACCCTAAAAGGACAAGGTAGTTTCAATAAGGAACTTGGTGGAACTGTTTCAATAGAAGGTTCTAATTTTCCGGTTGCAAACACTAAGGAATTTCAGGTTAATATATCTCCACAGTTAAATGTGCGCTTTACTCCATCACTATGTCAAATCACTGGAACCATCCAAATTCCTAATGCCCATATAAAACCACAAACGTTTACCAATAGTCTTGTGGCTACAGATGATATTGTATTTACGAGTAAGAATACTCAACCGATTACCCCACTCTTTAATACCAACATGTCGGTACGAGTTGAAATGGGAGAAGAAGTTGAACTGACCTTTAAGGGATTGCATGCTTATTTGGCGGGTATAGTTACAATCAATCAATTATCGCAAGGACCCATAACGGCAAATGGTGAGTTAGCTGTCAAAAAAGGAGAATATAAAGCCTATGGCCAGGATTTATCTATTGAACAAGGACAATTAATTTTTACAGGCGGTAGAATTGATAACCCAGAAATTAATCTAAGAGCATCGAAGAATATATCCAATTCATTTGGTAGTGTATCAGGATCCTCTGAGCTGTTTAATTTTAATAATTATAATAACCTCAATGTTGGCAACAATTTTAATGTTGGGGTCGAAGTAGCTGGACGATTACAATCGCCTAAAATTCAATTATTCTCTAACCCTCCAACACTTTCTCAAGCAGATATCCTATCTTTTCTTGTAATTGGCCGCCCAGCCAATCAAGCAGATAAGGCAAAAGGCCAATTACTTTTAACAGCTATTTCCTCGATGAACTTAGGAACAGGAACTAATGGAACCCAACTGCTGGAGCAATTAAAACAAAAATTAGGATTCGATTTTAACGTACAAACGACAACCAATTTTAATCAGCAAACCAATAAAATCAGTGAATCAACCGGCGTTGTGGTTGGAAAATCTCTTTCGGATCGAATTTATTTAAGTTATAACGTCGGTTTATCTCAAACCGATCCTAACGTATTAACCTTAAAATACATACTAAATAAATTTTTAAGCATTCAGGTAAGCAGCAGTGATTCAGGTAATGGCGTCGATGTCCTGTATACTAAAAGCTCGTCATCGCCGAAAAAAACAAAGCCTGACAAATAAAACATTAATCCATATTGTCTAAGGATGTAATAAATGAATGAATATAATTTGCCTTTGAGGTTATCTCGTTTAAGAAAAAATGCTATGTCGAGAGCATTAGTAAGAGAGACCAGGCTGCACGCACAACAACTGATTGCTCCATTGTTTATTAGTGAATATTTAACTGAACCAAAAGAAATCGGCGCTATGCCAGGCCAATTTCAACTCGGCCTCAATTGTATCCCTGAAGAAATCGAAATTTTATCAAAATCAGGCATCCCTGCAGTCATCTTATTCGGTATCCCTAAGCATAAGGATGCTTATGGCAGTGAATCATTTAATAGTAATGGAATCATTCAACAGGCTATAAAAAAAATAAAATCTGTTAATAGTGACATGTTAGTTATCACCGATCTTTGCTTTTGCGAATATACCGATCATGGTCATTGCGGGGTTCTGAATGGGACTCAAATTAATATTGCTGCCACTTTAGAGTTGTTAGGAAAACAGGCGGTAAGTCATGCTGAAGCAGGTGCTGACTGGGTAGCACCCAGTGGCATGACAGACGGAATGGTTTTAGCTATACGCCAAGCCCTGGATCATGCTTCATTTCATGAAATTCCTATTTTAAGTTATAGTGCCAAATATTGCTCGTGCCTTTATGGGCCTTTTAGAGAGGCAGCGCAGGGTGCACCACAGTTTGGCGATAGGAAAGCGTATCAAATGGATCCGGCAAATAGTGAGGAAGCTGTAAGGGAAACCCGATTAGATCTGGAAGAAGGCGCAGATATGATTATGGTTAAACCAGCCGGTTTTTATCTTGATATTATTTATAAACTTAAACAACATTTTGCTGATGTACCGCTTTGTGCCTATCAGGTCAGCGGTGAATATTCGATGATAAAAAATGCAGCAAAAAATAATCTAATCAATGAAGAACAAGCAATGACTGAAAGTCTCATTGCGATTAAACGTGCTGGCGCTGATTTTATTATTTCTTATTTTGCTAAAGGCATGGCTGAGTTATTAAACTCTCAAAATTTTATTTAATTATGAGTCAAATAAATCAAATCAAGAACTATAAAACGACTATATAAAGAGAAAGACTTGCCTCATCTATAACAAATCTCATATAGTAAATGGGATTGGCATTGCCTAATCAACTACAATCTAGAAGGAGAAATCAATGAATTTAATGCTTAAAGGTTTATCGGCCTTAGCAATTAGTCTCGGTGCTGCAACAACTTTTGCAGCTCCAGCTTATTTAACAACCCATAACAGAACTGGTGAAGAATCCAATGCCTACATAGCAGGCAGCATCCCCTCTCTTTACCCAACAGCAGCTTACTCTACCAATCAAGTGTATTGGAATTTAGTGAGATTGGCTTGCTATGGACATACAACTAATGGTCAATGCCCTGCCTTAATTAAAATGGCAACCAATACAGCTAACCCAATTGATATCGGATACGTTACCATGGATCTGAATACTGGCGATATTACTCCCAAGACGCTATCGGCTAAAGGCTATTCGCTGAGAGTAATAGGACCTGGAGAGGCTGAAATTACTAAAAACTAGTCAATTGTCTCCATTTGTTTTGAATAGCTTATGTAGGTTGAACGCTAATACAACCTACATAATCAATACATGTAAATACTTACGTTTATCTTAATTAAGATTAATTATCTCAGCACACGATTATCTAAACGTTATTTATCCCGACACACATAAAACTAACAGGGCTTATACAAAACCCCAAGGTCAGTGCAAAAAATATTTCCTAATTTTAGCGAAGAGATTGGGATTTTTCATAAGTTCTGACTAATAAAAAAGCCACGCATATCACGTGGCTTCTAACAAGGTCAAGAGAAAGCTTTATTTAGTCGGTGCTGGAGGTTCTTTATCAATAGTCCAAGTTGCTTGCACACCTACTAAATTGGCACCTGCAGTTCCAGATGCTGTAACGTTATATCTGGTTGTTGCAGTAAACGCATCAGTCCTGTTAATAACTGGATCACTTGAAGTAAATAAATGGGTATATCCGATATCGAGACCGATATTATTCGTTGCCTGATAATGAGCGCCAGCAGATAAAGCCCAACGATCTGTATCCGGTAAACGCACGTCTCTGTCAATATTGTTCGTAGGTGTTGGATCATAACCACCGCCCACACGAAGCATTAATTTATCATTAACATGATAATTGGCACCAATCGCTACCCGCAAAGTATCGTTATAATTCTGCGGTGATATGCTTATCGCCTTGGCTTGGGAAACATTTCCATTATCCGCTGGTCTTCCGGCAGCTGCATTAGAGAGTTGTACTGTTTTATAACTACTCCATGCAGTATAAACTAAAGAGCCTAACAGTGCAAGTTTGTCATTGACATCATGATAAGCACTAATAGTCACTACATCAGGAAAATCAATTGAGTTACTAAATAAATCATCGCTTTGAAATATGCCAGGTGCCGGGAACAAAAATGGCGCTAATATATTACCTGGACTTGCCAATGGCCCTGTTAGACGACTGTAGCCATAGAATTCATGCCGCATTGATGACTGATAGTTTGCACCGAGACGAGTATGATTATCGTTAAACATGCCCAGAACACCCACATGAAAACCTACTCCAAAAGAGTGTCCTTTATTGTAAGTCAGTGAATCGGCTAACATGGGGTTAAAAGGTGGCAAAACATTCAGTATGTTAGGTACTCCAAGTATACGATTGTATTTAACTCTAGCATATTGCAAATCCAAACCAGCCCCCAAAGCAACGTGCTCTGTTAATCTACCACCAATTTCGGGTGATATATTGGTGGTAATTAACTCAGTAAAAGTGGCTTGATAGCGCACTGGAGAATCTGGGCCCCAATCTGTTGCCAATCCAAATGGTGATACAACACTTAACCCAAACGTAGCATTTTCACCCAATGGCAAGGCATAATGAAACGAGGGCACAAAAGCATCCTCAGCCCCATTGATATTATTGAAAACCTCAGAATAAACAAAAGAAGGGAAAGGGGGCGGATTAATTGTTGAGTAAGTACTAACTCCGCTTAACTTGGCAGTTGGGAATACACCGACACCTGCAAATACAGCTTGCTGATCGCGGATTAATACCAAACCTGCTGGATTATACCAACCTGTAGAAGCATCCGCTGCTTCAGCAGCCACACCGGCAGCGAAGTTACCTGTTGTATATCCAGCTCCTTCGGTATACAAAGAAAATCCACCTGCGTTTAATGTACCAGTAGCTAGAACTCCGAGAACAGCAGTACTCACTAGCGTTCTTAAGGGTTTGTGCCTAATTTTCACTCCACACTCCTTTCGTTTAATAACATCCCAATTCATGGTAATAAAAATGATAATAAATGAATTTATAATGATTTAAAACGGTAAAAAAAAATTATTTCCTATTTTCTTAAATTTTTATAAAAGTTTTAATCATAATGAGTTAATCAAGTTAATTATGGTAAAATCAAAGGCATATGATAAATTTTTATTCGAGCCTACCTTTCCCAACCCATGCTTTGTAGACTCAACTCGTGACTTGGGTTGTCTTGAGAAAAATCTTTTTTAAATTGGGGCTTAATCTACTTGTACAAATACTTTAGTCCATGCTAAGGTGTATTAATTTTGAGCGGAATACTAATCATGCAACAAGTAGTCATCAAATTTGGCGGCACTAGTGTTTCAACCAGAGCCACTTGGAATAATATTGCTGCAATTACCCAAAAACATCTGAACACAGGTGTTCAGCCCGTTATAGTCTGTTCTGCTTTAACTCAAATTTCCAACAAACTTGAAAAAGCCATAGAGGCAGCCCTTCTTGACGAGCATCATAGCCTTTTCAATGACATTCAGAGCAGTCACCTGAATCTGGCAGAACAATTAGAAGTAAACCATCAATTAATTGCTAATGATTTGCACCAATTACAGCAATGGCTAACCGGGATCTCCTTACTCAAACAAGCACCTGCAAAAACACATGCGCAAATTTTAAGTTTGGGTGAGCTGATGATGACCCGCCTGGGCCATGCCTTTCTTGAAAAACAAGGGATTAAAGTAAAATGGTATGATGCCAGAGAATTGTTAACAAGCACACCAACCCTTGGTGGAGAAACAATGAACTATCTCTCTGCCCGTTGTGAGAGTGAATACGACTCGGCATTGGTAGAAAAATTTCTCTCCAGTGGGGCTCAAGCCATTATTACCCAAGGTTTTTTTGCTGCCAATCCTCATGGTGAAACCGTTTTGCTTGGTCGAGGAGGCTCTGATACTTCAGCAGCACTACTTGCGGGAAAACTACAGGCCGCTTCTTGTGAAATATGGACTGATGTCCCAGGCATTTATACCGCCAACCCGCATCAATTACCCCACGCCCGATTATTAAAGCAATTAAATTATGATGAAGCTCAGGAAATTGCCTCAATGGGGGCCAAAGTTTTACACCCCAATTGCATACCACCTGTTCGAAAAGCCAATATCCCTATGGTAGTCAAATACACTCACCTGCCTGAACATTCAGGAACATTGATTACCAAAGACATTGATGAATCGGCACCCTTAATAAAATCCATCCAGGTTAAGCACAGCATACTGCTAATTTCTATAGACACTTTGAATATGTGGCAACAAGTAGGATTTCTGGCTGATGTATTTGCCGCCTTTAAAAAGCATGGGTTTTCAGTTGATTTGCTTTCTTCTTCTGAATTCAATGTCACCCTATCCCTGGATGTTAATGCCAAAATACATGATAGACCAGCAATTAATGCCTTGCTCGACGATTTAAACCAATTTGGACGCGCCAAACTGATAGAACCCTGTAGTGCTGTCAGTTTGGTAGGACATCACATCCGAACTGTATTACCTCATCTTGGCCCGGCTTTGGAAGTATTTGAGGCAAAACAAGTATACCTGATGTCTCTGGCCTCGAATGACCTTAATTTGACTTTTGTTGTTGATGAATCACATGCCGATAAATTATGCCAAAGATTGCATCATCTACTAATCGAAAGTAATCCTCAAATCTTTTATTACTCCAAAAGCTGGCATGAAGAATTTGGCAAACCCAATGTTCGCCCAACACCTTGGTGGGAAATTGAAAGAGACCGCTTGCTTACAACCAGCGCAATACATTCTCCTTGTTATGTTTACCATAGTCCCACCCAGGCAACTCGTGCAAGACAATTATCTGCTCTGGAATCAATTGATAGCTTGTTTTACGCTATTAAAGCGAATCCATTCCCAACCATTTTAAAAACTCTGGAAAAAGAAGGGATAGGTTTTGAATGCGTTTCTATTCAGGAATTGGAATTGGTGTTAAAACTGTTTCCCAATATTAAAAAAGAAAGAATTTTATTCACACCCAATTTCGCTCCCAAATCCGAGTATGAATTTGCTTTGCAAACGGGCTGTTATGTGACTATTGATAGCTTATACCCTTTGGAAAATTGGCCTGACTTGTTTAAAGACCGCGAAGTAATCGTTCGCATAGATCCTGGTACAGGAGCTGGCCATCACAAGCACGTTTCTACTGGTGGAAATGAATCCAAATTTGGTATAACACAAAATGACATAAGCAAGATTCTATCACTTACCAAAGTCAACCACATTAAGGTCATAGGCTTACATGCTCATTCTGGTAGTGGCATACTCTCAACGGATTTATGGCAACAAACTGCCGTGATGCTTGCCTCCCTAACCGATCAATTTCCTGAAGTGCGTTCAATTAATTTAGGTGGCGGTCTAGGTATTGTAGAAAAACCGGGCCAACATCCCATTGATTTTGCTGCGCTTGACGCGCAATTAATGGCAGTAAAATCTCAATATCCAGGATTAGCAATCTGGCTTGAACCAGGTCGCTTCTTTGTAGCTGAAAGTGGTGTCATTCTTGCCAAAGTAACGCAATGCAAAGAAAAAGGAAAAGTAAAATTTATTGGTATTGAAACAGGAATGAACTCATTGATAAGGCCTTCCTTATATGGTGCGTATCATGAAATTGTCAATTTAACTCGACTACATGAAGAAAAGGCCGGGTTTGCTCATATAGTTGGCCCAATCTGTGAGTCGGGAGATACATTGGGTTATGACCGCTTATTACCAGTTACCAGAGAAGGCGATGTGATATTAATTGCAAACACTGGAGCCTATGGTCACTGTATGAGTTCACACTACAATTTAAGACCACCTGCTCAGGAAATAGTTCTGGAATAATGGCATGCGGTTAATTGATAGTGAACAAAGGAGCCAAGCGACAGATCCTGCTGAATCATTTATAGTCCAGGCTCCTGCCGGGTCAGGAAAAACAGAGATTCTTACCCAACGCTTTTTACGTTTGCTAAGCACTGTGCAGTCTCCTGAACAAATTATCGCCTTGACTTTTACCCGCAAAGCAGCAAGTGAAATGAGAGAACGAATCGTTCAGGCATTACATATGGCCGCGTCAAATCAACCGGCTGTCAGCGCTCATCAACAAAGCACTTTAAATTTTGCAAAACAGGCTTTACAGCGAAATAATCAATATCAGTGGGATTTACTTGAGCAACCAAATCGCTTAAAAATCATAACCATTGATTCATTGTGCCAAAGCATTAACAGGGCAATTCCTTTATTGGAAAAACAGGTGGCTTATCCAGACATTTCCGAGACACCCGATTCTCATTATATTAGTGCTGCACGTTGTTGTATCCAGTATGCTATTGCTACGCCAGAGTACCAGGAAGCAATTAAAACCTTGCTTCTTCATGTTGATAATAAACAGGAACGATTAATTCAATTATTCCAGGCACTTCTTAGCCAAAGAGATCAATGGTTGCCGACATTATTTCTGGCACGTGAACAAGAAAAGTCAACTTTTGAGCAAGCTTTACGCCTTATTGAACAGCATGAACTCTCTCGTCTAAGAAATAGCCTGCCATCGGACTTGGCTCAAGAACTAGTGCTTTTGTCGCGTGAATTAGCCGTTATAGAAAACAAACCTGATTCACCACGATTTATATTAAGAGAATGGTATGAGTTTCAAAAATGCGATCAGCAAATTGCAGGTGCTTTAAGCAAATTACTCTTAACTAGTGACAATCAATTGCGTAAATCGTTTGATCATCATGTGGGATTAGTTAAAAAAAATTGTGCACCAAATGAATTTACCAGAATAAAAACAGCCAGTTCAGATTTGTTTGCTAAACTTCAAGATTGTCCTGATTTCCTGGACGCGCTCCTTAAGGTCAATCAATTACCAACTCCTGAATACGACAAAGAGCAATGGGACGTTTTGCAAGCACTCTTTTTGTTACTGCCATTATTGGTTGGACATTTACAAGTTTCATTTGGTGAACATAACGAAGTTGATTTTACTGCCATCTCTCAACAAGCCTTGGCAGCTTTGGGTGATTTGGATAATCCGACTGATTTGGCACTCTATCTGGATCATTCAATTCATCATCTTCTAATAGATGAGTTTCAAGATACCTCCATTACACAATTTGAATTACTTACCAAGTTAGTCCAAGGATGGTTACCTGGAGAGGGAAAAACCTTATTCCTTGTAGGCGATCCTATGCAATCCATCTACCGTTTCAGACAGGCTGAAGTTGGATTGTTTTTTCAGGCGAAAGAGCATGGCATAGGACCAGTTCGCCTCAAATCATTGGAACTAAGATGTAATTTCCGTTCGACAGAAACAATAGTTAATTGGGTAAATGATCATTTCAGTAAAATATTTTCTCAACAAGTTGATATCGAATCAGGAGCAGTATCTTTCCATCCTTCTGTTCATGTCATCGAGAAGAATGAATCAAGCACTATTCAGGCCGTGCAATTTAAAAATCGTGAACAGGAAGCAAGGCATTTAATTGAAATAATTAATAGTGAATTAAACCGCAACCCTGAACAAACTATCGCAGTTTTAGTGAGGACAAGAACGCAACTCCCTGAAATCATTAGCCTACTTCGCCAAAATAATATCCCTTATCAGGGAACAGACATCGATTTACTAGCCAATTTAGTGCATTTACGTGACGTCTGGTCACTTGCTCATGCCCTGCTTTTCCCAGGAAATCGATTGTCCTGGTTATCGATACTCCACAGCCCTTATGTTGGATTGGGATTATCTGACATCCACTGCATAGCCCAATATAATTCAAGAAAATCAATTTATCACAATTTGCTCCATTTAGATAAAATTCAGGATATAAGTGAAGAAGGCAGGATTAGAGCCAATTTTTTTATTCAAATCATGAACCAGGCTTTGTTATGTCGATCACATAGTCGTCTATCTGATTGGATAGCGGATACCTTAAAAAATCTTCATGTAGAAAAGATCCTTGATAAAGCTCAGTTAAATGATCTGGAGCAATTATGGATGTTATTAGACCAATATGAAAAAGAAGGTCGAATTCCTGATATGAACGAATTTTTAAATGAATTCAATAAATTGTATGCCCAACAAACCACCCCTTCCCGGTTACAAATCATGACTATTCATAAATCCAAAGGACTGGAATTCGATACGGTTATTCTACCTGGCCTTGGGTCACAAGCAAATCGTGGTGAATCTCCCATGTTGCGCTGGCTTAAGCTGCCTACCCAAGACCATGGCAACTTGTTACTGGTATCACCCATAAAAAGTGCAAACCAGGATAATTGCCCTTTGTACGATTATCTGGATCAATTGGATGAAGAAAAATCCGCCTATGAGGCGCAAAGATTACTTTATGTTGCTGTTACCCGGGCAAAATCAAGATTATATTTGCTTGATCATTCGGCAAAATCCTATAAATCTTCCTTTCGAAACTTATTAAAATACCAGGAATTCATTGCAGATCCTGACGAAGCCCAACATGAAGAACAAGAATTCCCTCTGCCGAAATTAGTCAAACTACCTATAGAGTATTATCAAAAACAGATTCCCAGTTTAGTTCAATCTCAAGAGAGTTCATGCCCAGAGATATCTTCGGGTATTCCTCGGCTAATAGGCATTGTGTCCCATCAACTATTACAATGGATTTGTGATAACCATCCCCAAACAATTAATCATGTGCCATGGAACTTGGTACATAATGAACTTAAAGCATTAGGATTAAACCAGGAAGCCCAACAAACTGCTCTATCAATGATAAAAATCCAAATTTCTCAAATGTATGAAAATAAAATTGGCCTCTGGATTTTATCCAGACATGAAAATGAACAAAATGAATATGAGCTTCTGGTTGAGTATGAAAATAAATTGGTTACCCGTATTATCGATCGTACTTTTACTGAAAATGGCACACAATGGATCATTGATTTTAAAACCGGGAAAGAAGATATAAACACCTTACAGAAGCATCGCCAACAATTAAATGAGTACGGGCGCTATCTGTCAGATTGCACAAAATTCCCAATTCGATGTGGATTGTATTATCTTGCAAATGGACATTGGATTGATTGGCAGTATAAAATGAGCGCTTAAAAACACAGCAGCTATGCAATTGCCCAATAAAATCAAATGACATTATCTTAAGCTATTCGTCTTACTCATCAGAAAAGCTATACCCAAAATACATTTCTCTCAAGTAGATGCATTCATCAACCCAGCAAAAACGAATAGTAATGGTACTAGTGATTAGCCGAGACCTAAGTTATCATTACCTATTTATTTTCATACCAGGCTAAAAAATGACTATTGAAGATACAGTAATTAAGTTAATTGGCTCATTAAAGGATCCTTTGCTTGATCTTACTGGCAAAGAAATGAATCTACAGTACAAAATAACAACTAGCAACCAGGCTATGCATGTTGTCTTGACTGCCGGATATCCTACCTCTTTGTTAGAAACGAGCTATAAACCAATAGTACAGAAAATAGTTCAAGATGAATTCCCCAATTACCAAGTTACTATTTCTATTCAGCAGTTCATAAAAGCGCATAAAACTCAGTTGACAGGCAAAGCCCTGCGAGGAGTAAAGAATACTATCGCAGTGGCCTCTGGCAAAGGAGGGGTCGGAAAGTCTACTGTCACAGTAAATCTTGCAGCAGCATTGGCAAAACTGGGTGCTCGAGTCGGCATTTTGGATGCGGATATTTATGGACCAAGCATACCATTGATGCTTGGTGAAACAAAACCTGTACAAGTAAAAGATAATTGCTACATACCGGTTGAAGCTCATGGCATGCAGGCCATGTCTATTGGCTACTTGACCGATACAAACCAGGCATTAATTTGGAGAGGTCCTATGCTCGCCAAGTCTTTAATCCAAATGTTAGACATCACTCTTTGGAATGAATTGGATTATTTATTCATAGATCTACCACCTGGCACTGGAGATATTCAACTCACTTTGGTACAAAAAATTCCTTTAACCTCTGCCATAGTAGTTACTACTCCTCAAAATGTCGCAACTTTAGATGCCCAAAAGGCAATAACCATGTTTTCCAGAACAGGCATTGACGTACTTGGAATAATAGAAAATATGTCCACCCACATTTGTAGCCATTGTGGTCATCAAGAAGCAATCTTTGGTAGAGGTGGTGCAGCTGCGCTGTGTGACGCATATCAATGTACATTATTAGGTCAACTGCCGCTGGACAGCCATGTACGTAGACATTGCGATGAGGGAGTTCCCACGGCAACACATTCATCAAATCAATTAACTGACACCTTTATTAAAACAGCGATGCGAACTGCAATTGAGCTCAGCAAGAAACCCATAAACTATGCTGACAGATTTCCAAAGATAGTTGTGGAATAGAAGTAATAGCTTCTCTACTATGTATTATTCCCTTCAGATGAGTATATAATACATAAAAATTGAGTTTGCCACCTCAAAGATAACCAAGCTCACAAAAAACAAAAATAAAAATGTCATGATTAGATTATTAATAATAACAATCAGTGTATTATGTTCGGGACTTACGATAGCCAAATCAAGTTACCAAATTGATTTAATACTCTTTGCACAACCACAAAACGGTGTTAAAAGCATAAAATCAGATTCGCCTGTTCCCCTCATTCCTGTCAGTCCAAATGCTATTCAACTGCATTCGGATAATAATAAAAAACATATGCCTTACACTCTTCTACCGCGATCGCAATCAAAACTAAGTGATCAACATTATCTTTTAAGCCGTAAATCCCAATTTCAAATCCTGGGTCATTATTCCTGGAGACAACCAGCGAAAAGTGACAGTTTGGTTGCGCTACCTAAAATCAACCATAATGGATGGCAAATTCAAGGTACCCTCAAAGTGCGTCAAAGTAATTACTATCTATTTGATGCTGACCTGCAGTGTTTGTCTCCAGGTAATCAGGAGACTTCTTTTACTGTTTCGCAAAAACAACGCTTAAAAGGAAGCACAATTTATTATCTTGATCATCCTCAGTTAGGAATGCTAGTTAAAATTCATAAAATAGCTTCATGAAAGCTCATCCAGCTAAGCAGGAATTTACGTATAATTTATAATAATTTCTATGCTAATTTGGATTGAACATTTTTTGTTATTAATTCAGCAATTGCATTAAAACAAACTTGTCGTGGCGTTCCTGCTCGCCAAAATAACCCCAAGATACGAGAGGGTGCCGGCTCAGAAAAAGGAATACATTTTAAATGATTAGTTGAGGCAGTTAGTGTAGACAAAGCGGGCAGTAAAGTGACGCCCATTCCAGCTTGTACCATTAATCTCAAGGTTTCCAAACTGGTGGCAGTAAAATCTGCAATGTCGTCAGCTTTCGCTGATTGGCATACGGCCATGGCTTGCTCCCTCAGGCAATGCCCTTCTTCTAGCAACATAATCGGCTGATTTTTTAAATCATTGATATTAACTGATTTGGCTTGGGCCAAAGGATGAGTATTTGCGCAAGCAAAATAGAACTTTTCTTCATATAAAGTTTGACATGAAAAACGCTTATCTATTGGAAGTGCCATGATAGCAACATCCAGTTCTCCTTGCTCCAATTTAGTAATTAGCCTATGAGTTTGATCCTCTATTAACCAAACTTTCAGGCGAGGGTACTCATTTTTAAGTTCGGGCATTACCAAGGGCAACATGTAAGGCGATACGGTAGGTATAACCCCCAAACGCAATTCACCTGTAAATAGATCTTCCGACTGACGAGCAAGTTCTTTCATTTCATCAATCAGGATTAATATTTTTCTAGTTCGATCTAATAATTTGGAGCCTTGATCAGTCAGTAAAACCTGTTTGTTGGTACGCTCAAATAACACAACACCTAATTCTTCTTCCAGCTTTTTTATTTGCATACTCAAAGTGGGTTGACTTACAAAACACCTCTTAGCGGCTTCACCAAAATGCTTTACATCTGCCAGGATGACAAAATAATGTAAATCTCTTAAATTCATAATTTCTCAATAATAAAAAATCTATTGTGACATAAATTACAAATCTGCAGTATAGAAATCATTTTTCAAATTTTACAAAATACATACAGAATTATTGATTCCAATGTAATAGCAAATATAATTCATGAAGAAATAAAAGGTATTGCAGATTATAAATTTACACAAACATAACAATGCTATATATTCCATCAATTTCAACATAATACAAACTACTTTGAACAATTTATCGGCTATTAAGAAATCAAAAATCACCATTTGGTTGGTAGGAGTATTTTTTTTATTATTCCAATTCTTCTTGCAACTATCCTCGGGGATCATTGTAGGCGCAATAATGCACGAAGAACATATTTCCGCACTCAGCGCAGGACTTTTAAGTAGCGCCTTTTACTATGTCTATACTTCTTTTCAAATTCCTGTCGGGATTCTTTTTGATCGCTACAATACCCGATATTTGTTATCGGTCAATGCAACTCTTTGTGCCATCGGATGTTTTGTATTTGCCTCGGGACATAACCTCCCGACTCTTTTCCTTGGGCGGTTAATTATTGGCGCTGGCTCAGCCTTTGCCTTTATTGGTTTAAGCCATTTGTTACGCCAACATTTTCCCTTAAAACAATACGCTTTTATGATAGGCCTATCAGAAACGTTGGGATTTACTGTTACAGTATTAGGAATGATTGGCATGGGTTCTGTGATCAGCCATTTTGGATGGCGTTATTTTATTAACATAGCAGGAATCATTGGATTCCTGATCGCCAGTTTATGCTGGTTGTGTATCCCCAATAGCAAGCCAGTCGTTTCTTTTCCACATCAATATAAACAACAAATTATCCCCATTCTAAAAAATAAATTAGCCTGGTTTAATGGCCTTTTTGTTTGTCTGGAATTCTCAGTCATTACTGTCTTTGCCGCCATGTGGGCTGTTCCTTTTTTACAATTAAAACTGGATTGCACTATCAAAACAGCCAGTATACTAACTTCAATGGTCTTACTGGGTGCTGGCTTAAGCTGTCCTTTATTGGGTCAAATTTCGGTACATCTCAATAGACGAAAACCGCTGATTCATGCTTCTTGTCTGTCAACTGCGTTATTATTAATACTTGTTTTATATTTACCAACTCAAAATAAGCTATTGATAGGTATTTTAATGTTTTCTATGGGGTTAACCTGTGGTGCTTATATGCTAGCCTATTCAATTTCTAATGAATTGGCCCCACCTGAATTCTTGTCCACTTGTACTGGCTTCACCAATACCTTGGCAATGCTCTCGGCTCCCTTACTTCAACCACTCGTTGGATTTTTTTTAGATGTACTCAGTAACCATAAAAGCCAATACAGCCTGGCTGACTACCAACTGGCCCTTTTGATTGTTCCTTTTGCCATGCTATTGGCAAGCTTATTTACTTGCCTCCTGCCAGAAAAATCAAATTAGACTATCCCAAATTAGTAACCGCTTGTACTGCTGACTCCTTGATTTGCTTAAAAGTTTGTTTGGATATAAAACAAAATCCTTTTGGATTTTCTTCAGAAAAGCCTGCAACTGTTAGAGGAAAATCATCCTCTTGTTTTATGGTATTGACTAATTTTAACTTCAACCTGGGCAAACCCACGCTAAGTAAACATTGATTATCGGTTAGGGTTTTAATGGAAACAAATTGAGACATTTTGACATTATTTCCTGAAGGGTCTCGCCAACCTGCTACCGCAGCCCCCGTTGCATCAGGTTCCTTGAGATTTGCAGAATAAAAACCATTATCATTACTTAATCTGCAAAAAATAGTGCTTATATCATGAGGGGAATTTTGATCCTTGCTAAACCATAATTTGCTGAACCATGCCTTATTACCTGTTACAAACTGTTCTTTATTATCTACTCCCGTTTGCACGTGCCCATTTAATCGACTGGTCTGTACCGCTTGCAACTCTACCCCAGGTCTTAATACCTGTGTTTCAACATCTTTATTATCCTGTTTTAACATATCTACTTTAAAATTAAATCCTTTTGCATTTTCGACTTTCACGCCAAAAATCCAACTGTCATTGATCGGATTGTAGCGCAAAAATGAGCGCCCAACTTGCCAGTTCAACTGAGTGGAGCTATCTATTTTTTCGTTGGCCTCATAAAACAGAATTAACTGGTTGGTTTGGCCGTCAATTAATGCGGTTTTAGCATAAAAATCAGTACCTTGCCTTTGCATCTGAAAAAAATAGCCGTATCGATCACCGCTTTCATTGGTGACCATACCTGTAAATACCCAACTTCCAACGGTTGGTTCATTCGTTTGGGCTACTTTGTCTTCCTCTGGCTCTTCCACTGCAAAAACACTGCCACTTAAAAATAAAAACATGGATAATAGCAATAACCAAATTCGTTTTGGCATCATATTAGTAATAACCTTGTAATTGTTGATGTGACCAAAATGCTTCCCAAAAGGAATCATTCAACTTTGCTTCAACGGGTAAATAATATAATTTATCTGAACTAAATGAATAACATTTTACAGCATCCTTTTCTGTCATTATAACTGGTAGATCGATATCATTTAAATCATGAGGTTTAAATTGATGATGATCGGGATAAGAATATGGATTAAATTTTATACCTAATTGACTTAAAGTAGAATAGAATCGTTGCGGGTTACCAATTCCTGCTACAGCTGCTACTTCAGAAGTAAACAAATCATTACTGACTTCTTCCTGAGTTGACAATCGAACTATGTTTTTAGGAATTAATTCCATAGAATAAGTACCTTCTGCAGCACCTTGATTAACAATAACAAAATCAACTTGTTTTAATCGTGAATCAGGTTCCCTTAATGGTCCAGCGGGTAGACAAAAACCATTACCCAGTTTTCGCATCCCATCTATTACTACAATTTCAATAGATCGCCCCATTTTATAATGTTGCAAGCCATCATCACTGATAATAATTTCAACCGAGTGCTTGTCTAAAAGGTACCTTACTGCTTCATTGCGCTTAGGCGCAATAACCACTGGGCAATTAATTTTTCTTGCCATCATGAGCGGCTCATCGCCTACTAATTCAGCTGAATCATTTAATTTTACTTCGTATGGAAAATGTTTTATTGCTGCTTTGTAACCACGGCTTACAATCCCTACTTTTAAGCCTTTTTGCTGTATTTTTTTAGCAATTTCAATGACCAGAGGCGTCTTGCCTACTCCTCCTACGGTCACGTTTCCCACTACAATAATTGGTATAGGGTACAGCTGTTGGCAGAAACGCTGTAAATACCATCGTCTGGTTCGTATAACAATTCTGTATAACCAGGAAAATGGAACCAGTATCCACTGTAAAAAATGGTTACCATACCATATCCTGTTCACAAAAAATGACATTAAGCTACCACTTCCTCATTAATCCTGCCAAATTGTTGCACTTTATACAACTGAGCGTAATGACCATCCATATCAAGTAATTCTTGATGACTACCTTGCTCAACAATACGACCATGTTGCAATACGATAATCTTGTGAGCATGCTTAATAGTCGACAATCGGTGCGCAATGATTAAAGTAGTTCTACCTTTCATCACTTGCTCCAAAGCCGCCTGAATATAATGCTCAGACTCACTATCCAGAGCTGAAGTCGCCTCATCGAGTATTAAAATTGGAGCATCTTTCAAAATTGCCCTGGCTATCGCTATTCTTTGCCTTTGTCCGCCTGACAACAACACCCCATTTTCTCCGACCCTGGTATCATAGCCATCAGGTAATTGCTTAATAAACTCATCAGCATAGGCCAGTTTAGCCGCAGTAATAATTTGCTCTCGGCTCGCATCAAAACGACCATAGGCTATGTTGTTAGCCAAAGTATCATTAAAAAGTGTCACGTTTTGACTGACCAAGGACATCTGCTTGCGTAAACTTTCCAGACTAAGCTGTTGAATGGGCATGCCATCTAAAGTAATCATACCTTGACTCAATTCATAAAAGCGGGGTAATAAACTGGCTATGGTCGTTTTACCACTTCCTGAATGCCCAACCAGAGCAACAGACGTTCCTGCTTCAATTACAAAATTGACATCATGTAAAATATTTTGACCCTGTCGGTATGCGTGGTATACATGCTTAAACTCAATTTCACCACGTATCTTTTCTTTTAATATCAAACCATTGTTTCTTTCCAAAGGCAAATCAAGCAAATTAAATACACTTTCTGCACCAGCCAAGCCTCTTTGTATGGTTGCGTTAAGAGTAGTCAGAGTTTTCATAGGTTTTATTAATTGCAACATGGCTGCGATAATTGCCAAAAAAGAACCGGCACTGATAGTAATGACAGTAGATAAATGAATGGCAGCCATAATAATCGTGGCAATCCCGATAGCGATCACCAATTGAACGCCTGAAACATTAATCGCCTTGCTTATGGCAACTTTCATATCGTTTTTGCGTGAATATTCTGTTGCTTTATTAAATTTTGTTATTTCATACCGTTCACCACCAAAGATGCGAACCACTCGATAACCCTCGATTGCCTCACTGGCAATTTCTGTGACTTCGCCCATGGTTTTTTGGACTTTGTGACTAATTCGTCTTACTCTTTTATTAGTATAATTAACAATGATTCCCACAAAGGGGATAGTTAATAAAAACATCAAAGACAGCTGCCAACATATAACCATCATAACGGTCAGCAAACCGATGACCAGACATATATTTTGAATAAAATCTGTTAGGGCATCCGCACTGACTTGTGCCACTTGCTCAACATCGTACAAAATTTTTGAAAGAAGCTGACCTGATGTGGCTTCGTCATAATAATCCGCCGGTAAGTGAATAATATGAGAAAATACGGTCTGCCTTAATACTTTAACTACTGAGCGAGCCACCCATGTCATACAATAACTGCCTAAAGAACTGACCAATCCTCTCAGAGTAATACCGATTAAAACAATCAGCGGGATTTGTTTAACAAAATTCAGATCAATAGTAATAAAGCTTTTATCCAAAAAAAGCTTGGTCATATAGGTAAAGCCGGCGTCAATGCCCGAATATAGGATATTCGCCAATACTCCTAATAATAAAACTGGCCAAAAAGGTTTTACATAGCTTAACAAGCGTTTGTATAGCAGACGGGATTTAATAGGGAGGTTATTTTTCATTAATTTAGAAGTTAATCTTGTACGCAAATGTTATGAATTGTAACTCTTATTCTGTCTAAGCGCCAATGTTCTATCATGAAGTCCACCTATTCCATAGTTAGTTTTATTCTGGTGTAGGCACAACGAAATCCAGCCTTTTGAACGTTCAAATCTGAAACTGTACCTGGTTGAGTAGTTACGGTGGCGAATTCCAAACCATACTGCTTGGCCAGATTCAGACGAGCAAACAATAATTTTTTCTGAAGGCCTTTCCCTCGATAAAGAGGTAATGTGCTGGTAACGCCCAAATCACAAGCATCACCATGAATTGCTATTGTGGCGCCAGCAACCAAATTACCATGATCATATGCTGCAAATGCTAAAACTCCTTTTGCACTGGCATATTGGTAAAATTGTTCCTGAGCCTCAAGAAAACCAAATCCAATAGCTACTCTTTTTGCCCACTCTTCCAATTCAGACTGCTTCACTTCTCTTATAATAAACCCATCATCCTCGGAGTGAGCAACCAGATGGTAACTCTTTAAATCAAGAACTGAAACATTATTTAACTCAGTTATGTAGTAACCTCTTTGGCTTAAAAAATTAATTAAATGATTTCCCACAAAAGGACATAACTCAATATCGACACGATTATGGCCTAACGATTTATAAAAATTTTCTATAGCTTCTATTTCAGCTTTATATTGGTTAGGCTCTGTTTTAAATCCCCAGCCTACTACCTGGGATAGAAATGACTCAAAACCAGAAAAACAAGCTGCTCCGCCGTTGATTTCCAGAATTTTTCCTTGTGAGTACCGCTTTGTCACCTCAATGTGACTCTGCTTGATACACCCTTCCATGCGAACAGCCAATTCCTTAGTAATATACATCGATTTCCTCACCACCAGGATCAGATAGCATTTAAACCTGAAACAATATCGTGAATCAACTCCGGTCCCTTATAAACTAAACCACTGTATACTTGTAATAACGAAGCTCCTGCATTGATCTTGTCTTTGGCGCTCTCCAAACTGTCAATACCACCCACTCCTATCAATGTCACATCATTACCAACATATTGTTTCAACAAGCGCAAGCAGCGAGTAGATAATTCCATCAGTGGCCTACCACTTAATCCGCCCTGTTCTTCAGAACAAGGCAAATTTTTTACCATTTCCCGAGAACAGGTGGTATTCGTTGCAATAATACCCTCGATTCCATACTGTAAAATGATATCTGTCATTTGTTTTAGTGTTTCATCTGTTTCATCCGGAGATACTTTCACCACTAAAGGCACATGGCGTCCATATTGATCTGCTAATTTTATCTGTTCTTTTTGTAACTGGGTGAGTAATTCAGCAAAATAATCTCCTTGTTGTAACTGGCGTAAATCAGGGGTATTGGGAGAGGAAATATTGATAGTGACATAGGAAGCATGATCATATACTTTACGGAAGCAATAAAGATAGTCCTCTGCAGCTTGATTTAAATTAGTCTCTTTATTTTTTCCAATATTTATCCCTAATATTCCTTTATAATTTGCTCTTTTTACATTTTCTACCAGTACATCAACTCCCGAATTGTTAAAACCCATCCTGTTGATAATCGCATTTGCCTCTGCAATACGAAAAAGCCTTGGTTTGGGATTACCTGCTTGTCCCTTAGGTGTTACTGTCCCTAATTCAATGAATGAAAATCCCAATTTGGCTAATGCATCCAAATGTTCGCCATTTTTATCTAAACCAGCTGCCAGTCCAACTTGATGAGGGAATACAAGACCCATAGCATGAACAGGTTGACCGGCTATTTTCCGAAAATAAAAACCAGGGAGGTAATGTAATAAGGATAATGTTAATGAATGGGCTTTTTCTGCATCCAATCTGAAAAGTAAAGGGCGCAGCAGTGAATACATAAAATTACTCCTAAAGCAGGGAGAATCATTAATAAAGAACAATTGAGGTATGATAACATTTTTCGTGATGATTTTCGTACTGACGATTAATAGGAAGCGAAATAAAATTAATTCAGATAATTTTTTATGCATCTGCCCAGATAAATAGCGAAATGACTTGCTCATTATGATTGCAAATAGTCCTGTTGCATAAACGAGCTTATTCTGCTGATAGGCTATTCTCCCTGTCTAAAAGGGAAAATCATAGGCGCGTCTCTATTAATCGTTGGTCCACTCATAATAAAGCTAGAATCTTAAACCACAAAAACTGTATTCCTCTGCAGTATTAATATGTTCTTCCTTAACACCAGTATCACTCTTTGATGTTTTTGGACCTCTTGATTTTTGTTCGTTTAAATCAGAATTAATCACTTCTTCATTAGCACTCAATTTATCTTTTTTTAATCCATTTAGAATTTTTTGATGAGAACCCTGATCTTTGCATTGCCTCTCCATCGAGCTTCTGATTATTGGCTCAACAGGATGATCTTGCGCCTGATTATCAGCTATAAAATATGCAGCCAGGGTAGCAGCAAACACTCCTGTAGCAAAGCCTCCCAAGGCAAACATAAGCGCAGTAACCGCTGGTAACGCAAAAATTCCGGATAATCCAATTGACAATGGAACTAAAACGATGGCTAGAGTCATTCCTAGCAAAAACACAGGAATTATAGAGAGAGAAACTACAAAATCTGTAGCAAGCCAACCCAATAAAGCAGTCGCTCCTGAACTAGCAAACGAAGTCAAACCCAAGCTTCCCCAAAATTTCATGAAACCAAATTTTTCCCCGGTAACATTATCCTCATTCTGTTGAGATAAAGTGTTTTCACCTTCCAAAGAGTTGGATTGACACTGTAAATCATCATGACTAATCAGCAACTCAGATTTATCTTTTGTTAATTCATTGATCAGACCATTTCCATTATTGTTTTGTGGCAAACTGGGATTATTTTTTAACCGATGCGCAAACGTTGCAGCAACCGCTCCAAGAAACAATCCTGATACAACAAGTAGTAAACCAGGTAAAATAACTGGTGAAGCCAACACAGCCGGAGCGGCGCTCATAAGGAGCATAAACCCTATATAAAAACCCAAACTGAAGGAGTCAACGATAACAGCAGCTAATGTCATCCCCGACGCCAACCATAAGATAATTGCAGCTGCTCCCATACTTAATAACGCAGCAATCATGTGAGATCTTAAGGAAGGTGTAAACTCACTGTTTTTCTTATTTGATACTGCCATTTTTTCCTCCCTGCATACCAGTCACTTACTTTAAAAAAGTAATCTCAATTAAACAACACATTGTTGCGCCCAAACTCTTAGCATTGCATTACCTGATTTATGCAAATGAAAAGCAGCCTCCCTAACCTCCACTCCATAGTTCTCCTGTTGCAAGCCTAGTAAAACCGGTCCTAGAAATTGTGAAGTGTTACCTTCTCTATCAATCAATGGAAAAATTCTCACTTCTTTGGCTACCCTTGCTAATTCACGAATTGCAATCAGGTGAAAATCAACCGTTTGATCGTCAAGATCTGCAAAAAAATAATGAGAACTCAGAGCAAAATCAAAGGTAAAATCGGCAAATGGTAAATGATAATCGGTAAGCCCCAGGTACCTTCCATCAGCCTTACCTTGTTCATAATCCGCAAAAAACTGCTTCATTCCTTCTTGTCTTTCCTGAAGCAATTTATCCAAACTACCATTACGGCTAAAGTCAAATTGATCCTGATGCTGCCTAACCTCTTCAGCCATATTCGCAAAAATCATTTTTGCTTTAGCAAGCAGCGTATCTTTATCCAATACGAATAAAGGGTCACAACTCACTACTCCATTTTTTTTCACTTGAGTTTGCTGGTAATTAACAGCGCTAGGACCGCAACCGTATTCTAATAGTCGTGAATTCTCCACTCCCTGGGGTAAATCAAACATCTCACGATAGTCTTCAATTCCATGCCCCCATAATACCAGTTTTCTCATTAGAAATACTCCTCTTCTAAATCCATTTGGATTACACTTTGGCTAAAGATTAGGTGATTTTTTTACCCAGGTAAAGAATCATTTTAACCACTGCCCTGGGTAAAGGTGTTTTTGAGATAAAAATTTAAAAAGTTTGGAGAGAAAAGCCACCTTGCGATTGAACAAATGAATATTTACCATTCAAATTCTTTCAATTTTTCGCAATAAGACATCCGTATATTATCAAATGTATCAGTGGGTTAAAAAGATTGTCTTGGAAATAAACAGGAAGGTGACAAGTACGCTTCATTTGGGTATAGTCTAGCGTATTTATCAACATAACAGGATGTCACTCATGTACACAGGCTTAGACTTTCAACTGGGCGAAACGTATGACATGTTACGAGACAGCGTCAACCAATTTGCCCAAACTGAAATAGCTCCTTTAGCTGCACAAATCGATGAGAAAAATACTTTTCCTAACCATCTCTGGAGAAAACTGGGAGAAATGGGATTACTTGGCATCACAGTAAGTGAAGAATATGGTGGTGCCAATATGGGATACCTCGCGCATGCCATAGCAATGGAAGAAATTTCCAGAGCCTCCGCATCAGTTGGTTTAAGTTATGGCGCGCACTCTAATTTGTGTGTCAATCAAATCTTTTTAAACGGAAATAATGAGCAAAAGCAAAAATATTTGCCTAAACTTATAAGCGGTGAATATATTGGTGCTTTGGCGATGAGTGAGTCCAACTCAGGGTCCGATGTAGTCAGTATGCAATTACAAGCCCGTTCTGCTGGAGACAAATATATTCTTGACGGCACAAAAATGTGGATAACCAATGGTCCTGACGCGGATGTTTTGGTTGTCTATGCTAAAACAGACAAGCAGGCTGGAAGCAAAGGGATTACTGCCTTTATTATCGAAAAAGGAATGCCCGGATTTAAAACAGCACAAAAACTAGACAAGCTTGGTATGCGTGGGTCAAACACATGTGAATTGGTATTTGATCAATGTGAAGTGCCTTCTGAAAATGTTCTGGGAACAGTAAATCAAGGGGTCAAGGTATTAATGAGCGGCTTGGATTATGAACGCACAATCCTTGCTGCCGGACCAGTTGGAATTATGCAAGCTTGTATGGATGTTGTATTACCCTATGTCCATGAACGCAAGCAATTTAATCAGGCGATAGGTGAGTTTCAATTTATTCAAGGCAAACTTGCTGATATGTACACTGATTTGAATGCTTGCAGAGCTTATCTGTATGCCGTTGCCAAGGCTTGTGACAACGGTAGGGTTAGTCGTAAGGATGCTGCAGGAGTTATTTTATATACTGCAGAAAAAGCAACACAAATGGCTTTACAGTCAATACAGATTCTTGGAGGAAATGGTTATATTAATGAATATCCTACAGGACGTTTATTAAGGGATGCGAAGTTGTATGAAATTGGGGCAGGCACTTCTGAAATAAGAAGAATGCTAATTGGTCGTGAACTTTTTAAAGAAACAGCATAAGGAATGAGACAATGGAACATAATGATGTCGTGATAGTCGCAGCAAAAAGAACACCAATGGGAGCTATGCTAGGCAATTTATCTGCACTTTCCTCCCCAGAGTTAGGGGCAGTAGCGCATATGGCAGCGTTGTCTCAATCAGGTATTGCTCCGGCAGAAATCGATGAAGTGATCAGTGGTTGTGTATTACAAGCTGGTATTGGTCAAGCTCCTGCCAGACAGGCAGCAATAAAAGCAGGCATACCTAATTCGACAGGAGCCACGACCATTAATAAAATGTGTGGTTCGGGCATGAAGGCTGTGATGCTTGCGCATGATTTAATTAAGGCAGGTACAGCTAATGTAATTTTGGCTAGCGGTATGGAAAGTATGAGCAATGCCCCCTATTTATTATCCAAAGCACGAGCAGGATATAGACTGGGTCATGGTGAACTGAAAGATCATATGTTCCTTGATGGATTAGAAGATGCCTATGATAAAGGACAATTAATGGGGTGTTTCGCTGAAACAACTGCAAAACACTTTAATTTCAGCAGAGAACAACAAGACGAATATGCCTTACGCTCAATGACCAAAGCGCTAAAAGCAATAGAGAATGGTGCCTTTCGAGAAGAAATCGCTCCTGTCACCTTAACTACCCGCAAAGGAGATATCACGGTTGACGTCGATGAAGGGCCTGAGACAGCCAAACTTGCCAAAATACCTCAGTTAAAACCAGCCTTTCAAGCAGATGGTACAGTCACAGCAGCCAATTCAAGTTCTATTTCAGATGGCGCGGCCAGTTTAATTTTAATGAGTGCCTCAAACGCAGAAAAACGTGGCATTAAGCCCTTGGCAAAAATCATAGCACACGCCAGCCATTCCCAAGCCCCACAATGGTTCACAACCGCTCCTGTTGATGCAATCCGTAAGGTAATGAACAAAGCGTCATGGAAACAAGATGATGTGGATCTTTTTGAGATTAATGAAGCGTTTGCAGTAGTAGCGATGGCAGCAATTACTCAGCTTGAATTGAATCCGGAACAAGTCAATATACATGGCGGGGCATGCGCTTTAGGGCATCCCATTGGTGCTTCAGGAGCTCGCATTCTGGTTACTTTAATGCATGCGCTAAAACACCAGGGTAAAAAACGCGGAATAGCTTCTTTATGTATAGGCGGTGGTGAAGCAACAGCTATGGCAATTGAGCTAATTTAACGGTTAAAGATGACCTGGGTAAAACCTTTATTTTTACCCAGGTTTTTATATTAAAACTGGTTGCTATTTTTATTTGCGACCAGATAATGTTTTACCTATCAAAACCAACTTGGTTATAACAATAATAAAGGATGTACATGCTAAGACATAGTCTCATTTACCTTCTACTAAGTATTCTTATTGTCGTATTTGCAAAATATGCCCATCTTATCGTAGTTTACATCGATATGTTTTTCACTTACGTTAATTTAAAATTAACACCTATATTCAGCCAAACAGGTTGGGGACTGATTATCAGGAAAATTCTAGTCCTTATGTTATTACCCATAATCATCGCAGGAATCCCAGCGCTAATTTACCGGGCACTCAAAGGAAAAGACATGCCCCATTTTATTGCGATTGTCTGGATAATATGGACCATCATAGTCTTGAGTGATATTTTGATTCGGTAAGGATAAAAAATGGCTAAGTTAACTACTCAAATCAATACCAGCAGTCAGGAATTCAAAAATAATCAGGCGAATATGCAAGCATTGGTTACTGATTTAAGAGAAAAAATACATCAAATCTCTCTGGGTGGAGATGAAAAAGCACGTACCAAACATCAACAACAAGGCAAACTACTTCCGAGAGAACGCTTACACCAGTTGCTGGATCCAGGTAGTCCTTTTCTTGAGCTATCTCAACTTGCTGCCTACCAAGTCTATGAAGACACAATACCCGCTGCAGGAATAATCACTGGCATTGGAAGAGTGGCAGGAAACGAATGTGTGATTGTGGTCAACGATGCCACTGTTAAAGGTGGAACATATTATCCTCTGACCGTAAAAAAACACTTAAGGGCACAAGAAATTGCATTGATAAACCATCTTCCATGCATCTATCTGGTGGATTCAGGAGGTGCCTTTCTACCGCTTCAAGATCAGGTCTTTGCCGATAAAGAACATTTTGGACGTGTTTTTTATAATCAAGCGCAAATGTCAGCATTAAATATTCCTCAAATAGCCGTGGTTATGGGATCTTGTACGGCGGGAGGAGCCTATGTACCAGCCATGGCTGATGAATCTATTATGGTCAAGAATCAGGCAACCATATTCCTTGGAGGCCCTCCTCTCGTTAAAGCAGCAACAGGAGAAGTAATCAGTGCGGAAGAATTAGGAGGAGCCGAAGTTCACTGTCGCCACTCAGGAGTATCTGATCATTATGCGGAAAATGACGCTCACGCGCTTCATTTAGCGCGAGTCGCCATTAGCAATTTAAATCGTAAAAAACCAGATTCCATTCATAGAGTGGATACAGTTCCTCCTCTTTATGATAGCGAAGATCTTACCGGAATAATTCCCACTGACCCTAGAAAGCCTTTTGATATAAGAGAAATTATTGCTCGAGTGGTAGATGGTTCAGAGTTTGATGAATTCAAAGCACTTTTTGGAACAACCCTGGTTTGCGGTTTTGCTCGCCTATATGGATATCCTATAGGGATTATTGCTAATAATGGCATACTTTTTAGTGAAAGTGCGCAAAAGGGCAGCCATTTCATAGAGCTGTGCTGTCAACGTAAAATACCACTTGTATTCCTGCAAAATATTACAGGATTTATGGTGGGCTCCAAATACGAAGCATCAGGTATTGCAAAACATGGAGCCAAAATGGTGACAGCAGTTGCCAATGCTAATGTACCCAAATTTACCATCATTGTTGGTGGAAGTTTTGGAGCAGGTAATTATGCCATGTGTGGCCGGGCATATGCTCCTCGTTTCCTATGGGCCTGGCCTAATGCACGCATCTCAGTTATGGGTGGTGAACAAGCAGCGAATGTTCTCGCGCAAATCACCAGAGAGAAATATGCAAAGCAAGGAAAAGAATGGTCACTCGAAGAAGAAGAACAATTTAAAACTCAAATGAGAAGTCAGTATGAAACTCAGGGAAATCCTTACTATGCCAGTGCCAGGCTTTGGGATGATGGGGTCATCGCGCCTCAGGATACACGCAAAATACTCGGACTTGGATTATCTGCAGCCTTAAACGCACCGATTGAGGATACTCGTTTCGGTGTATTTCGCATGTAAAAGGAAAGGAACAATAGGCATGAGTGATTTATTATATGAAATTCAAGATAAAGTAGGTTTACTTACTATGAATCGAATTAGCAAGCATAATGCGTTCGATAATCAACTGCTGACTGAAATGAGAATACGACTTGACTCCGCAATAAATGATACTAACGTTCGCGTCATAGTACTTAAAGCGAATGGAAAGCATTTTTCAGCTGGTGCTGATTTGACCTGGATGCAAAGCATGGCTAACTTTACTGAAGAAGAAAACCTGGAAGACAGTCTGGTATTAGGTAATTTAATGTATAGCATCAGTCAAAGCCCAAAACCTACTATCGCCATGGTTCAAGGTGCCGCTTTTGGTGGTGGAGCTGGATTGGCAGCAGCATGTGATATAGCCATTGCATCTACTTCAGCACGTTTTTGTTTTTCTGAAGTGAAATTAGGTCTTATTCCAGCAGTAATTAGTCCCTATGTAGTTAGAGCAATAGGTGAACGAGCGGCAAAAATGTTATTCATGAGTGCTGAAGTTTTTGATGCCACACGTGCATATTCTCTTAATTTAGTTCAGCACTGCGTCCCTGATGATACGTTGTTGGAGTTTACTCTCAAATACGCCTCGCAAATCAGTAATAATGCTCCAGAAGCGGTTAAAAACTCAAAACAACTGGCACAATACGTCGCTAATAAAAAAATAGATGAAGAACTGGTTCGCTACACTGCTTCTCTGATTGCTCATAAAAGAGTATCTGATGAGGGGCAAGAAGGGCTTAAAGCATTTCTCAATAAAGAAATACCCAACTGGAATAAAGGTTCTGGACATGTTTAATAAAATATTAATTGCTAACCGAGGCGAAATAGCCTGTCGAATCATTAAAACAGCACATTCTATGGGTATTCAGGCTATTGCCGTTTATTCAGCAGCAGATAGAAACAGCCTTCATGTGCGATTAGCTGATAGCGCTTATTATATTGGAGAAGCGCCAGCTAAAGAAAGTTATCTGAATATTGACCATATTATTCAGGCAGCTAAAGAAAGTGGAGCACAAGCCATCCATCCTGGCTATGGATTTTTATCTGAAAATCCTGATTTTGCCAAAGCCTGTGAACAAGCGGGCATTGTTTTCATCGGTCCCTCCATTAAAGCAATGGAAGCAATGGCATCCAAACAATTAGCTAAACAACTTCTTGAAAAAACGAAAGTCCCACTTACACCGGGCTATCATGGCGTTGAACAGTCTGAAGAAAAGTTGTTGAGCGAAGCTAAAAAAATTGGATTTCCAGTACTGATTAAAGCCGCTAATGGTGGTGGTGGAAAAGGAATGCGAGCAGTACATGATGAAAAAGAGTTTCATGATGCATTAGCAGGAGCCAAAAGAGAATCTATGGCCTCCTTTGCGGATGATACTATGATAATTGAACGATTAGTTCTTAATCCTCGTCATGTTGAAGTACAGATCATGGCGGATAATCATGGAAATGTTGTAAATTTGTTTGAGAGAGATTGTTCCATTCAGCGCAGGCATCAAAAAATTATCGAGGAGGCCCCTGCTCCCAATTTATTGCCCGTGCTTAGGCAAAGGCTGGCAGAAGCAGCCTGCGAAGTAGCCCGCTCCATCAACTACAGAGGAGCTGGAACAGTAGAGTTTTTGGTAGACGGTGAAGATAAATTCTACTTTATGGAAATGAATACAAGACTTCAAGTAGAACATCCTGTCACAGAAATGATTACAGGACTTGATCTTGTCGCTTGGCAGATAAAAATTGCAGCGAATGACACATTACCTTTGCTTCAAAATCAAATTCAAGCTCAAGGCCATGCAATTGAGTGCCGTATTTACGCTGAAGATCCTTATCAGGGTTTTATACCCTCTATTGGCCAACTTCAATTCTTAAAAGAACCCTCTGGCGATGGCATACGCATTGATACAGGTGTTACTTTGTCTTCAGAAATAACAAGGTATTATGATCCCATGATAGCCAAGCTGATTGCCTGGGGACATAATCGTGAAGAAGCATTACATAGATTGGAGCGTAGCCTGGCTCACTATGACATTGGCGGGGTAAAAACAAATATACCCTTTCTACGAGCCATTTGCCAACATGTAAAATTTAAAGAGGCAAAATTAAGTACTGATTTTTTAGAGAAAGAAAACATAAGCCTGCCTAAACCAGATAATGAGTTAGGTATGCTCCTGGCCATAAGTTATGATTATTTAGGTATGATTAATCGCACTACGGATCCCTTGTTGCAAGAGGCATTTGGCTGGCAAATGCATCTTTCCAGCCATTGGATATGGCGTTATCAATTGAACTCCACGATAATTGAAGCTCAGATTACACCTATAGATAATAAAAAATTTAAAGCAAAAATTGAAAACAAGGAAATGGTCATCTATGCCAGATATGACATTGACCAGCTTATTATTGAAATTGATCAAAAATCAGTGAAAGCCAGAGTAGAAAACAAAGATCACCATTTGATCTTCTATACTGACAAAGGCCAACTTTCAATCGAACGCTTCTACTGGAGTAAACTGGATGCTCAAACTTCCGCCCATAAAGGCCAGTTAACCGCGCCAATGCCTGCCACTGTCGTTGCTATTTTAAAAAATATTGGTGAACAGGTAAAAGCTGGTGAAAGCTTAATTGTACTTGAGGCAATGAAAATGGAACACACCATTCATGCTCCAATCGATGGTATATTATCAGATATTTTTTATTCTGTAGGTTCCCAAGTGAGTGAGGGAGCAGAACTGTTAGCACTTAGCGAATCGGATACTTAAGAGAATATTTATGGACTATCCTCAGCATGTGACAATAATCGAAGTAGGTCCTAGAGATGGCTTACAAAATGAGCCATCTTTTCTCCATAGTGATAAAAAAATTGAATTAATCAATTTACTCAGTCAGACAGGGCTGAAAGAGATAGAAGTCACCAGTTTTGTTTCAGCAAAAGCAATTCCACAGCTAGCTGATAATGAAGAAGTATTTCAATCTATTAATAAGACTCCCTCCATCAACTACTCTGCCCTGGTTCCAAACGAACGAGGAATGCTTAAAGCCCTGGAAATGGGAGTACAAAATATTGCAGTATTCACTGCTGCAAGTGAATTATTCAATCAACGCAATATTAATTGTTCTATTAAAGAAAGTATAGAACGCTTTAAACCTGTTTTAGCATTAGCAAAAACCAATCAAATTAGAGTGAGAGGCTATATCTCCTGCGTATTAGGCTGTCCCTATGAAGGATATATACAACCTAGTCAGGTTGTTAGTGTCACTAAAATGCTTCTTGATCTAGGCGTACACGAAATTTCGTTGGGAGATACTATTGGCGTGGGAACTCCGAGGCAAACTCAGTTGCTTCTTGATGCCATACTACCCATACTTCCAATCACACAATTAGCCATGCATTTCCACGATACTTATGGACAAGCCGTAGCAAATATTTATGCCTCCCTTGAGTATGGAGTTAACCGCTTTGACAGCTCTGTTGCGGGTCTTGGAGGTTGTCCATATGCTCGAGGTGCCAGTGGCAATGTTGCAACAGAAGATGTACTTTATTTGATGCATGGATTGGGTATTGATACAGGTATAGATATATTTAAAATTGTTGCTGCCGGAGATATGATTTGCAAAGCACTAGGGCGAAAAAATCAATCCAAAGTAGCTAATGCTATGCTAGCCAATCCATGTAATTAAGAAGCTCCATCATTATTGGCTTTGATAAGTACTAAAAATCGGAAACTTAAAGAGAAGCACCCAGTTTTGTGCTAGCCTATACTTATAAACAAATTACTGATGAAATTTTCCAGTGTAACACCCATCATTCAAAACAGAACTATGAGAGAAATTTTCATGAACGACAAAGTATGGACACCTAAAAACCCTGAACAAACAAGAATGTGGCAATTTATGGACTTTGCCGCAAAAAGGCATTGTCAAGTTTTTGAAAATTATCAAGACTTACATACCTGGTCAGTAAAGCATCCTGAATCATTCTGGGAAACTCTTTGCCTTTTCTTTAAATTGAACTTTGATACACCACCTCACCAAATTCTGAATTATTATTCTGAAATGATTGAAGCACGCTGGTTTTCAGGAGCACGCTTCAATTTCGCTCAAAAATTATTAACCCGCAGGGATAATCACCCTGCCCTAATAAGCCTTGATGAAAATGACTGCAAAAGTGTCATTAGCTATGCTGAATTATATGAAAAAGTAGCCCAATGCGCTGCTGGTCTTAAAGCAATTGGTGTCGCCACTGGCGACCGGGTGGCCGCAGTGATGCCTAATACTTCTTACACAATCATTGCCATGCTGGCAACAACTTCTTTAGGGGCAATCTGGTCATCCTGCTCACCTGACTTTGGTACCCAGGCTGCACTTGACAGGATAGGACAAATTGAACCTAAAGTACTCTTTATTTGTGATGGTCATCAATATCAAGGTAAGAAACACAGCAGCTCTGAAAAGGTCGTACAACTTACTGCTGCGATTACTTCTCTAAGACAGGTAGTAATTTGCCCAAATATTAATGAGGAAATTAATCTCGAACAACTGCCTAACACATCGTATTGGAATGATTTTATAAAACCGGTAAAAGAATGTGATTTTATTTCTCTGCCTTTTGATCATCCTGTTTATATTATGTTTTCTTCAGGAACAACAGGTAAACCTAAATGTATCGTTCATGGCGCGGGAGGTACTTTAATTCAGCATCTGAAAGAATTAGGTCTTCATTCAGATATTAAATCCGCAGACAATTTATGTTTTTATACAACGTGTGGCTGGATGATGTGGAACTGGACTGTTTCTGCTTTGGCATTGGGAGCTACCATCACTCTATATGAAGGTTCTCCAACCTACCCTACAGATAATAGAATGTTTCGACTGATAGATGAAGAAAAAGTCACTGTATTTGGAACCAGCGCCAAGTTCATATCCGCGATTGAAAAAGCCGGGGTAAAACCAAAAAGTGAATTTCAATTATCCGAGTTGCGCTGTATCTTGTCTACCGGCTCCCCTCTTCTACCTAAAAACTATGATTTCGTCTATGAACATATTAAAAAAGATCTGCAATTAAGCTCTATTTCAGGAGGGACGGATATTATTTCTTGTTTTGCATTGGGAAATCCTATTCTCCCGGTTTATAGGGGTGAATTACAATGCATTGGATTAGGTATGGAAGTTGCGGTGTATGATGAGCAAGGCCATTCAATCAAACAAAAACGTGGTGAGTTGGTTTGCACCAAACCCTTCCCTTCCATGCCAGTCTGTTTTTGGAATGATAAGGATAGACAAGCATATAAACATGCTTATTTTGAGCGCTTCCCAGGGGTGTGGGCACATGGCGATTTCGCTGAAATAACTGCCCACAATGGATTAATTATCCATGGACGTTCCGACGCTATATTAAATCCGGGAGGAGTTCGTATAGGAACAGCTGAAATTTACAGACAAGTTGAAAAAGTAGATGATGTTGTTGATAGTATAGTCATTGGGCAAGATTGGCAGGATGATGTACGAGTTGTTTTATTCGTTAAGTTGCGTGAGGGGAAAAAACTGGATGATGAATTAATCAATCTGATTAAAACAACCATTAGAAAAAATGCCTCACCACGACATGTGCCAGCTAAAATACTACAAGTCCCAGACATTCCTAAAACTCTTAGCGGGAAAGTAGTGGAGCTCGCCGTCAGGCAAGTTGTTCATGGTCAATCAGTAAGTAACTTACAGTCTTTGGCAAACCCTCAAGCATTAGAATATTTTAAAGACAGGAACGAATTGAAAAGCTAAAATTGCGTGAAAATAGCTATTTTCAGCACGAATCCACATTAAAATTCATCTCATATCAACCAATAGAAAGGGCAACTGCAAGAGTTGCCCTTTCATGTAAATACTTGTTATTTGAATATTATTTGAATGAAAAAATTTAATAATCCTCATAATTTGAGGAAAACTCATTTACCCGAATACTTTAAAACCATCCCCTAATTTACAATTCATTTGATAACTTCCTAATCGCTCATAACTACTTGCATTCAGCACAGTGGTTTTAATTGAAGCATCACCCTCAGAATCTAAATTAAACTTACTGTAATCAAACATAGGTGTACCGCGAGCCAGCGGATCATCAAGAGTAAAATGCCTATCTGAGGCTGTAACACGGCTATCACCGATTACCATAACTGCATTCGGAGTAACTGAAACTATTGCAGAGTTCAATGGCATTTCCGAAGTACATTTTTTTAAGTTAATTACAAAAGTGATTCGCTTTCCTTCAGCTATAGCGTCTACTATATTTTGAAAAGTGTTTAATTCTACTGCTGCCTGCGCTGTGAATGAGCACAAGGTAAAAACTGCTAAAAACATCTTTTTCATGAATAATGTTCCTTGTATTAAAACCGGCTTAAGGTTGCCAATAAGAATTTATCTTGTCAATCCTCAACCAAAATAATTATTTTCAGACCGAATGACACCGCGAATCTGGTTAATGCGAATTATCTCTTTTTATATAAACCAAAAGCCAACCAATAATCATGAAAAACAAATCGAGATACTCAACAGAATTAAGATTTTTCTTTGTTTATGAATCCAGTTTGTGTATACTTGTGCATAGCGTCGATTTGAAACACAGCTTGCGGACGCTCAAAAGATTTATTCCTCTGTTTAAGAACATGAAAACTCTAAAATCGAGGTAAAATGCAATTTTTGCTTTTTATTAAGAATTATTGTTTTCCAGTGCTGCAGATATCTTTTGAAAATACGGCTAAAGCGGTTGCTTTCTAATCCCCACTTTATGCCCCGCAAGCGATATTCCCAGGTTATAGTAATGATTGAATTATGTGGGCTAAAAAAATCTTTCTCTGGTAAACTCGCCTTAAACGATATTAATTTATTTATTCAGGAAGGTGAAATTTTTGGAGTTATAGGGAAAAGCGGGGCAGGAAAATCAACATTACTGCGTTGCATCAATATATTGGAAAAACCTGACGAAGGTGAAGTCGTTATTGATGGGCAGAATCTGATGAGCCTTTCCAGAAAAGATTTAGCCTTGGCACGTCATAAAATTGCCATGATCTTCCAACATTTTAATTTGCTAAATTCAAAAACTGTTTTTGATAACATAGCCCTTCCGATGAGAATTCAAGGTATAGACGAAGAGTCGATCAAACAGAAAATTGAAGAGTTGCTTCCTGTTGTCGAGTTAACAGATAAGAAAGATGCTTTCCCCTCACAACTTAGTGGTGGGCAAAAACAAAGAGTAGCAATTGCACGAGCACTAAGTTGTTCTCCCAAAGTTCTATTATGTGATGAAGCCACTTCAGCCCTCGATCCTGCAACTACTGACGCCATATTATCACTACTAAAAAAAATCAATGAATTGTATGGAATTACTATTGTCTTGATTACTCACGAAATGGATGTCGTAAAACGTATATGCCAAAGACTGTCTGTCATGGTCGATGGCAAGATTGTTGAAACTACTGCTTTATCTAATATTTTCAATAAGCCAGAGAGTCTCGCTCGCAAAATGCTTTACGCACAAATTAGCCCTGAACTCCCAACCTGCCTTACTCGCAGGCTGGCGGACTATGCTACTGAAAAACCTCTCGTGAGATTATTTTTTCAGGGCGAGGAAGCAACGGTACCTTTTATTAGCCAAACCAGCAGAGAATTAAACATGGACATCAATATTCTACTGGCAAATATTGATCGTTTCGATGGAGTGACTTGTGGTGTTTTGGTTGTTGAATTAACAGCGAATCCATTATTGCTTGAAGCATTTATCAATCGTTGCGAACAAGCTGGTATTACTGTGGAGGTTTTAGGCTATGTCCTACCAGATGGTTTATGATTTACTTAACGCAACAGGAGAAACACTGTATATGGTGTTTTTTAGTACTCTATTTGCAGTACTCCTTGGCTTGCCTTTAGGTATATTGCTGTACTCATCATCTCGGATAAAACCAAACATTAAATTGAATAAAATTTTATCTGCTCTGATTAATATTTTCCGTTCCATCCCTTTTATCATTTTACTTGTTGCAATTATACCATTCACCAGGCTAATTGTTGGTACCAGCATAGGGATCAATGCAGCAATCGTTCCATTAACAGTTGGTGCGACTCCTTTTTTTGCAAGGCTAGTTGATAATGTTCTCCAATCGTTACCCCTTGGTCTTATAGAAACCGGTTATTCAATGGGAGCTAACACACGCCAAATTATTTTACATATCATATTACCTGAGGCACAATCAGGATTAATTCATTCCATTACAGTAACAGCAATCACTCTGATTAATTATTCAGCCATGGCAGGAGCTGTGGGTGCCGGAGGATTAGGTACATTAGCGATTAACTATGGTTATCAACGCTTTAATGCTGGCATTATGATAGCTACTGTGATTGTATTAATTATTTTGGTCCAACTGATACAAATGGTTGGAGACTACTTGGCCAAACGTTGTACACATTATTAATTGGGAGGTTCAATGAGAATTTTAAGTTGTTTGGTTTTAATCATTAGCCTGGTAGCTTGCAGTAGTAAGCCAGCTCCCAATACCTTGGTCATCGGCACAATTGCTGGCCCTGAAACAGAACTTATTGAAACAGCAAAACAAGTTGCTGAAAAAGAGTATGGGCTCAACATAAAAATTGTTGAATTTAATGATTATAATTTGCCCAATGAAGCACTGCAAGATGGCAGTCTAGATGCTAATGTTTACCAACATTTACCTTATTTAAAAGCTGCTATACTGTCCCATGGTTATGATTTGCAGGCAATCGGCAGAACCTTCGTTTATCCAATGGGTATTTATTCGAAGAAATATAAAACACTCAGTGAATTACCTGAGAATGGAATAATTGCAGTCCCTAATGACCCTAGTAATGAGATGCGCGCCTTCTTGTTATTGGAGAAAGCTCATTTAATTACTCTTAAAAATACAACGAATAGCGGTATTCAAGATATCGAAAGTAACCCCAAACAATTCAAATTCAAAGAGATAGACGCCGCTCAATTACCAAGAGTGCTCCCTGATGTTGATGCCGCAGTAATTAACACGACGTTTGCCTTGCCTGCCGGATTAAGCCCATCAAAAGATGCTTTATTTACTGAAGGCAAAGATTCACCTTATGCCAATATCATTGTGATACGCCGTGACACTGAAAAAAGGCCACAGCTTGAATTGTTTGTGAAGGCGTTGAATTCAGAAGAAGTAAAAGAGAAAGCAAAAAAACTGTTTGGAGAAGATGCAATACCAGCCTGGTAATTATTAATAAATTAGCTTAATTTTTACTTAATAAAAAACTGTTATACTTTATCTAGATAACCTTATTGAGGTATTTGATATGGCTTTTTATAATTCTATCCCTTTAATTGGTAAACATTTAAAATCAGAGAGCCGTGCAAAAAAATACACTTCTGAAGAATTTAAAAGGCTAGAGAGAGAATACAGAGATCATATCGGTTTGCCAGAAAACTCAAGCTTTAGTTCTGACGCATTCGATAAGCTTGTCAGCTCCAGAGTAGATGATTTCCGGGCTTTTCCGAAAACCAACTTACCCGGGGGATTGCTGTTTCATGATAAACTGAAGGAAGCCAATACTACCGAAGGGGATAATATCCGGGATGTCTTAAGTAAAACAGTCCTGGCACCAACTGAAAAATTTAAAACAGCACAAAAAAATTTTACAGAATCAACTTCAACATTTAAAGAGCTAACCAAATTAATTCCAAGCAAATTCCGAGCCCAGGATCTTGTTGGCACCATGAAGGAACTGACTGATGATGCTCGTAAAGCCATAATAGAACAGCAAGCGCATGAAATCCAAATGTTGAAAGAAAAATTGGATCCCCAGAAAGAAGGACAAGCTGGTAATTACGTATCCGATTTTAAAAAAGCACTGGGTCTTAAGGATAATGACGAAGTTAAGAAAGTTACAGAAGGCTTGATTAAGGAATTGGAAGAAACCCATAAAAAACAACTGGGTGAATTCGATAAATCCACAAGCGACTCGTTAAACCAACTACATAAAGCCTCTGCGAGTGAATCATCAGAGTATCTGTTTCTTGCCAATCTGTATGAAAACAATAAGGAAATGCGTCAAACGCTTGAAAAGTTATATGCCAAAGAACGCCAAAGAAAAGGGCTTCCTCCTGAATCTACAACAGTTCAAGTAGGTATATCAGAAAACAAAATTGATCTCAATGGAATCAAACTCAAAGATATTCCTGTCATTAAAAGTATTACAGGGAGAGAGATTCATCAACAACCGGATGGCAGTTTTGCAATCCAGATGCCGATGATAAACCCATTCTACTATCAGGATCCAAGGCAAAATGTCAAAACAGACATGATGCTCATTGCTCAAGCTATAAAAGCTTCAGGTTATGACTCTATTGAAATGAATTGTAATTTTCCAAATAGTGAAAAGGTAGCGATGGAAAGGGGCAGGCAAGCTTTTGCCGCCTGTATTGAAGCGGGATTTCCTGTTGACAAGATCACCATTAATGTTAACGGCAAACCTATGAAGGCGGACGAATTGTTTAAAGAACATCCGAAAACATATCAGGATATTATGTCAAGAGCCTCAAAAATCTCGAAAGATTACGAGGACATCAAAGCGCCCAAAACATCAACTGCCCCAGTGAACACTGTAGTTGTCAAACAGGAAATCGCCGCATTACGCACCAAACAGCAGCAAGAAGAACGAGCTCAAACACAACCTGTTGATGAACAACGACATGGCGTGACCCCCAATAATTGACTTATAAGTTGAATTTGGATTAAACAATCCAAATTCAACAAATTCATTATCCTCCCCGAAATTTGCTCAAAAAATTTCACTACCTCAAACCATCAATTTCTGATATTTTATCCATTGTAGATACTTTATTTTTAAATGACAGATTCTATTTACGCCGCTTATTAGAAGTATCCATAAAGCAGATACCGTTTACCTTGGATAAACTGTGTCAATAATGCTATTTGAGGTGGCATTTAAAAATAAAGTGCCAGTATAACTATTCAAGGTATTTTGGTATCATCGAGAATAGATATGGAATTCAACGGGTTAGCTAAGGAGAAAGCTATGAGTACTCGTCGCTTTGATGAATTTGACAATGAAATGGATGATTTTAGTGATGCTGAACCTGTTATAACTGAGGCAAGCCCTTCAACAAAATTGGAAAGACGTAGAAAAATAGAAGATCTGTTGGAGGAAAAGCGGTTAAGAGAAGAACTGGAAGAGTTTGGTTAGTTGGAAGAAAATTGAGCCATATAAATGTCAAACCTTACAGTCTTACCATCAATTGAGGCATCTGGCGGGAGTAATGGTTTTACCTTTTGTGGCCACTTGACTACAACTCTTGACTTAACATGAGATAAAGACAACTCGATTAACTCCATTGCATCATGATCCGTTCCAATTAATTGCTGCAAAACTTGCATCTCTTTCTTAACCAAAGCCGATTTGTTTCGTTCTGGGTGCATGGGATCAATGTAAATAATATCGGGATAATCCTTTTCTTGCAAACTATGCAGGAATGAAATAGCGTCACTTGCAATCAAAGACAAACACATTTTTTGAATGTCCGCTTCGTTTCTACGAGATAGTGCATCAGCAAGCAGTGCAGCCATGACCGGATGACGTTCCAGCATAACCACATCGGCACCAAAAGTTGCCAAAATAGCAGCATCTTTTCCCCAACCTGCCGTAGCATCCAAAATTTTAATCCCTTTTGTTGGCTTGCAAGCCCTGATCAAACCCTGTCTTTTACCCTCTCCTCTTCTTTTACTCCAGGTCATAGCACTGAAATCAGCAAACATAAGAGAAAAATTTCGAATTTTTAAAGTTAATTTTTCAGGAGTAACAAAAAGGCAGGTATCAGCATTTTGATCTAACTGTAAATTCAATTGATCAGCTAACAATTGTGCTTTTTCTTTGAGTTCATTGTTTTCATAACCAACTGCTTTTATTCTATTCATTCTTACAATAATAATTGATTGACATACTGTAACAGAGAATTATAAATTGGTACTTTAGGATATTGTGCCAACTCAGACATATCAGTCATATTAGAAAGTACAATAATAGGCTGGGCACCAACTGCCAATGCTGCTTGTATATCTGAAACTCTATCCCCTACAAAGGGCACGCTATCCAGTGAACAATTTAACTTTTCTGCCAGAGCCTTTAGCATTCCTGGCTGGGGTTTTCGGCAAAAACAGTTGTCTTCAGGTAAATGGATACAATACTCTAAGGCGTCAATTTGCCCCCCTGCTTCTGCAAGTACCTCTCTCAACTTACAATGAATGGCAGATAAATCATCCTCAGAGTACAGCCCTCTTGAAACTCCAGATTGATTGGTTGCAACACCGATTTTATATCCGGCAGCACTTAAACGAGCTATGGCAATAATGCTATCGGGTATAATAATAAGCTCATCAACATTCTTGATATAATTGATTGAGTCAGTGTTAATTACTCCATCTCTATCAAGCAATATAATTCGATTCATAAGTGCTACAACATTGAAATGTCAGCTACACCCTGCAATAACTCTTGTAATCGCTGCAGGTGCGCAAGCCTGTTCTGTTTCAATGACTCCTCTTCAACCATAACCATCACATGATCAAAAAAAGCGTCTACTGGCTCTTTAAGACTGGCCAGAAGCTTAAGTAATGCTTGATAATCTCCGGCAATGTATAAAGTTTCTACTGTTTTAGTAATTTTATTAAGATGATCAAATAATGCTTTTTCAGCGCCTTCCTCTATAAGCTCTTCCTTAATATCTACTTTTTTATCCGCATATGCTGCCTGAGCTAAGATATTGCCAACACGCTTACAAGCAGCTGATAATGATGTCGCCTCTGGCATAGTGATAAATGACTTTAAAGCGAATAGACGCTTATCTAAATCATATAACCAATCATCCTGACGAGCACGGACAGCATGAACCAAATCAGCGCTGATACCTTGATTTTGATAATAAGATTGAAGTCTCTCAAGAATAAATGGTTTTAATTCAGCCACTAAATTCTTGTCTTGAGGGAGTCGATCACCATAATTAGCCAAGGCTTCTTTAATCAAAGTTGATAAATTAAGCGGTGCTGATATTGAAATGAGTAAACGGACTACAGACAAAGCGTGGCGTCTTAATTTAAAAGGATCTTTTACTCCAGTTGGCTTTTGGCCAATCGCAAAAATACCCACCAGAGTATCCATACGATCCGCCAGGGAAAGTGCCTTGCCCAAATCAGTGGATGGTAAATTATCACCAGAAAATCTAGGCATGTATTGCTCATTTAAAGCGGTAGCAACAATAGCTTCTTCGCCATCATTAAGAGCATAATAATATCCCATAATCCCTTGCAATTCAGGAAACTCGCCTACCATACCTGTCATCAAATCACACTTGCTTAATAATGTAGCTCGCTCAGCCAGGTGAGAGGGTAAATTGAGAGACTGGCTTAAATGATCCATCATTGCCTTTATTCGTTGTACCTTATCATACATGCTTCCCAGCTTTACTTGAAAAATAACCTGCTCCGTAGAAGGTATATGCGCGCTTAGCGGCTGTTTCTTATCTTGTTTAAAGAAAAAGGCAGCATCACTTAATCTTGCCCTCATTACCTTCTCATTTCCTAAAACTACTTGTTTTGGATTGGAACTGGCGATATTTGATACCGTAATAAAATAAGGTAGCAGCTCACCATGCATATTTTTTAGTGCAAAACACTTCTGATGAGATTGCATGGAAGCAATAAGGGCTTCAGCAGGAACCTCTAAAAACTCCTGTTCAAAATTTGCAATGAGCGCTTGAGGCCATTCGACTATTGAGGTGACTTCATCAACCAATTCTTCAGGCATAATCACTGAAGCACCTAGAGGTGCTGCTAATTCTTGTACCTGATGGATAATGGCTTGTCGCCTAGTAGCAAAATCGGCAATTACAAAAGCATTTTTCATCTGATCTTCATAGCTTGCAGCTGAATTTATTCTTATTTCCTGAGGATGATGAAAACGATGTCCCCTGCTATGACACCCACTTGTAACGCCTAAAATTTTATGATTGAGTGTCTCACTTCCATAAAGCATCACGGCCCAATGGACAGGTCGGGCAAATTCGTCGTCTCCTTCTCCCCATCTCATGGGTTTTGCGATAGGTAAAGACTCTAAAGATTGACTAACCAATCCAGGCAAGAGATCTTTTGTTTTAGTACCCTCACTCTGAGTTTCAAAAACAATCCATTCACCTTTGTCAGTTTGAATCTTGGTGAGCGCATCTACCGTAACACTACATGATTTTGCAAATCCTAACAAAGCAGGGGTCGGGTTACCTTCACTATCGTATGCTGCTATTGCAGCAGGACCGCGTCGCATGACTTTTTGGCTTTCCTGTTCAGTTTGTAAGTCATGAATCACAATAGCCAGGCGTCTTGGTGTAGCAAATCTCTTGACTTCACCATAACTTAATTGCGCCTTATCTAATGCGGCTAACAATCGAGTAGAAAACTCATTTGCCAAAGGCCAAACAGCACCAGAAGGCAGCTCTTCACATCCTAATTCAAAAATAAAATCATTGACCATTACACACCTTTTGCATAGGGAAACCTAACGCCTCGCGCGCTTGATAGTAAGCTTGAGCTACTGCTCTTGATAGATGTCTTACACGTAATATATACCTTTGCCGCTCTGTCACAGAAATTGCTTTACGTGCATCCAGTAAGTTAAAAGTGTGAGAAGCTTTTATGACCATTTCGTAAGCAGGAAGAGGTAATTGCAAAGCTATCAATTTTTGTGCCTCTCCTTCATAATAATCAAATTGCTTAAATAATTCTTCAACATTGGCATGTTCAAAATTATAAGCTGACATCTCTACTTCATTTTGATGGAATACATCCCCATATGTCACTATGCCATTAGCCGTTTTACACCAAGGCAAATCAAATAAGTTATCTACCCCTAAAACAAACATTGCGATACGTTCCAAACCATAGGTTAATTCACCAGTGATTGGTTTACATACAAGTCCGCCCACTTGTTGAAAATAAGTAAACTGAGACACCTCCATTCCATTTTGCCAAACCTCCCAACCTAAGCCCCATGCGCCTAGAGTTGGTGATTCCCAATTGTCTTCGACAAAACGGATATCATCCAATAAGGGATCTACTCCAAGTGCGCGTAACGAATCCAAGTATCGGTCTTGTATATCCAATGGCGACGGTTTTAATACCACCTGAAATTGATAATAATGCTGAACCCGGTTTGGATTTTCTCCATAACGACCGTCCGTCGGCCTTCTGGATGGCTGAACATAAGCTGCTGACCATGGCTCAGGTCCAATCGCTCTTAAAAAAGTAGCTGGATGAAAGGTACCCGCGCCAACTTCCAGATCCAAAGGTTGCAAAATAACACAACCAAGATCTGACCAATATTTTTGCAAGGTCAGTATAATTTCCTGAAAAGTAGTAGGTTTAGTCATGAAAATCTCAAAAAACAAATATGATCTTTAAATATAGGTTGGTTTTTAATCCTTATATCCAGGATATATCCCACAAAACCTATCTTTCATTTAGAGAATTAATTATTCAGTCCAATAAATTATTGGAGTGTTGGGTGACAGAGTTGATTGAGCTCAACGCTACAACACTAAAATACTATCCCAGTTGAGGACAACTGGGACATATAAATTTAATCCAAATATTTAGATAAATACTTAATTGCCAGCCGCCTTTTTAATTAACTCACGTAGTGATTGCTCGCTTGTAGCGCCTGGTATAAATGATATTTCACTGCCCTTTTTATATTGACCATCTGGTGTTGAGCCAATTATAAAGGCTGGTGTACCCATCAAATGTAATTTTTCAGCCAATTGGCGATTCGCATCCAGGATATCGGTCACTTCCTGACTATCCATATCTTTTTTCAGCTTTTGCATATCCAAACCTATGGATTTTGCGGCATCCATCACTGTTTTTTCATCCAAACGTTTGTCTATCGTAATCAAAGCATTATGCATAGCCTGATATTTGCCTTGCATGCCAGCCGCCAGAGCAACTCTGGAAGCCAGATCAGAAGTCTTGCCAAAGATTGGAAATTCTTTGTATATAACTCGTAATCCGCTGTCTTTTTTAACCAGATTTTCAATGGTAGATGCCATTTTTTTGCAATGAATGCATTGATAATCAAAAAACTCAACCAGTGTTACATTCCCTTTAGGATTACCAACAGTAGTTAATTTGCCTTGAAAAACTTGTTCAGCATTTTCCTGAATTGCGGCTTGAGCTTGCTGTTGCATATTTTGTTGCTGTTTTTGTTGCAATGCTTGCGAAGCCTCCAATAAAACTTCCGGGTTATTAATCAGATAATCATGAATGACTTTTTCAATTTCCTTTTTTTGAGCATCTGATAAAGAAGCGCTAGCCGTATCAGCTGCCATTATTGCAGGTGATACTAATGTAGAGGCTAATGCTCCAGCTGTTAATAAACTTGTAAATTTCACGTAATTCCCCTTACTTATAATTAATCAATGACGCAAATTACATCTCGCAGATAACTTTATCATTAATTGATCTGCTCAAAACAGCAAAGTATAACAAATTTCTGTTGCCTAACGCACCCTAGCATTCATGAAAAAAAAATTCAATATTACAATAGCAAACTGCAAGTCAGGGTACCTCAGATATTTTATAAAAATTAAATGCAATAACTACAGGCATTCAGTCAAATTAGCATAGGCCAAAACCAACCATTTTACACCATGTTCACTGAATTTTACTTGAACTCTTGTATGAGCCCCGCTGCCCTCAATGGCAAGAACGACACCCTGTCCAAATTTGGCATGCTGCACATTTTGCCCAATTGTAATGCCCGACACCTCGTCAGCCACTGGCAATTTGCTTTTTGTAGTTCCAGGCCACTGAGAACGTGATTTAACTCTTACTTCATCAAGAAATTGTTGAGGAATTTCACGCAAAAATCTTGATGATCTGTGATACTCTTCACGACCATATTGTCTTCTGACCTCAGCATAGGATAAAACCAATTTACGCATGGCACGAGTCATGCCGACATAACATAATCGACGCTCTTCCTCCAAGCGACCAGGCTCTTCAAGCGATTGTCTGCCTGGAAATATTCCTTCTTCCATACCAACCAAAAACACAATCGGAAACTCAAGCCCTTTGGCTGCATGTAAGGTCATCAAGTGAACGGAGCGTTCATGTTCATCAGCCTGCAATTCCCCCGATTCTAATGAAGCATGAGCAAGGAATGAATTAACCAACGGTAACTCCTCCTCTTCATCGTACTCATATCGAAATTGTTTGGCAGCATTAATTAATTCTTGCAGGTTATCCACACGTGATTCTGATTTATCACCTTTGATTTTGCTAAAGTGGGCGTATAAACCACTATGCTGTATTACATCAGAGATCTGCTCATCCAACTCCTTATTAGCAACCACAACCTGTAATTTTTCGATCAAATCAATAAACTTGGCTAATGCCAAGCTCCCCCTTTGCCCTAATCCTGTGGATTGAAGTATGCCCTTGGAAGCGCCCCACAACGAACACTGTTCTGCTCTGGCGTACTGGCGAACCTCATCCAATGTTTTTTCTCCTATTCCTCGAGTAGGAAAATTAACTACTCTTTCAAACGCAGTATCGTCATTTGGATTAACTAACAATCGTAAGTAAGCCAAAGTATCTTTAATTTCTGCCCTGTCAAAGAAACGGACTCCTCCATATATCCTGTAGGCTATACCTGCACGTAACAAAGCCTCTTCCAAAACACGGGATTGGGCATTCGAACGATACAACACTGCAATCTCATCCGCACTGGCGCCCTGATTTAATTCCATGCCAATTCGTTCAGTAACAAAACGTGCCTCATCCAATTCATTGAATGCACTGTATACAAGAATTTTTTCTCCCTCACTACCAGCGGTCCATAACTCTTTGCCCATACGAGTACTGTTATTGAGAATCAATGCATTTGCTGCATTTAATATCATTGCGGTCGACCTGTAGTTTTGTTCAAGCCTTATGATATGTGTATCTTTAAAATCATGAACAAACTGCTGAATATTTTCCACTTTGGCTCCACGCCAACCATAAATTGACTGATCATCATCTCCTACAGCCAATACCGCTGTATGATCACCAGCAAGCAAGCGGATCCATGCATATTGAATCGTATTGGTATCCTGAAATTCATCAACTAAAATAGCCTGGAAGCGTTCGCGGTAATGAGCAAGTATCTCTTCATTATCTCGTAGCAATTCATGAGTTCGTAGTAATAGTTCAGCGAAATCGATTACCCCTGAGGTTTGGCAAACGTCTTCATACGCTTTATAAATTGCAACCAAAGTCTTGGCCGGACCATAATGCAGTGCATTAATATGTTGTGGACGCAAGCCTTCATCCTTTTTACTATTAATAAATGCTTGCGCTTGTTTGACTTGCCATTGCTCAGGATCAAGATTAAGTGAAAGAATGACTCGCTTGATAACTCGTGCCTGGTCTTCCGAATCCAGAATATGAAACTGTTCTGGAAGGTTAGCCTCCTTGTAGTGGCGGCGTAATAAACGATGACATAATCCATGAAAAGTACCAACCCATAAACCCAACGTCGGTGTAGACAACATACTGCTAAGTCTCGATCTCATTTCACCGGCCGCTTTATTCGTAAATGTTACTGCTAATATAGCGTGCGGGGAGAGATGCTGTTCTTCAATTAACCAGGCAATTCGGCTCACCAATACTTTTGTTTTACCACTGCCTGCACCAGCTAAAACCAGCATATTACCTAATGGGGAGGTTACAGCGTCACGTTGCTTTTCGTTTAATCCCTTGAGAAGTGCTGCTATGGTCATAGAATATTTCCAACAGAAAAAGTCCAAGTATTATCTTCAATTTAATTGCTAAAGCAAAGATATAATCGATGCGGTAAAAAATCTAAAAATTCTCCTGGATATATATCGATAAAACCCATACAAGTATTGCTTTCTGATCAATCAGAGCGCAAAATACTGTTCGTTTAAAGTAGCTACTAGATAGTATTATAATACAATGACGTTATCATAAAGGACTAAAATGCATACCCTCTACCCAGCAATTAAACCTTACACACAACACGAATTGAAGGTTAGTAAACTGCATACACTTTATTTGGAAGAAACCGGAAATCCTGAAGGCATACCTGTTATTGTATTGCACCATGGCCCAGGTGGAGAAGCTGACCCGCATCTAAGACGTTTTTTTGATCCTCAACGATATCGCATTATTCTTTTTGATCAGCGAGGTTGTGGCCGTTCAATTCCACATTTGGAAATAAGTGAAAATAATACCCAGCTTCTCATGGAGGATATCGACTCCATTAGAGATTTCCTGGGCTTAAGGGAATTTGTGTTATTTGGGGGTGGATGGGGTTCTCTGTTAGCATTATTGTATGCGCAAAAATTTCCTCAACAGGTGAAAGCATTGCTACTCCACCAAATTTTTTTAGGTCGACAAAAAGACATCGATTGGTTTTATAAGCATGGAGCCAGTCTGGTTTATCCTGATTACTGGGAAGAGTTTACGAACACAGTCCCCGAAAACAAACTTGATAATATCCCCCAATATTATGCGGAATGTCTACAAGGCTCTAATGAGCTAGCGCGAATGGCTGCTGCGAAAAACTGGGCTCTTTGGCAAGCCAGATGCAGTAGTTTACAGCCACACTTATATGTTATTGATCAGTATAGCGACCCACATTTCGCATTAGCATTAGCAACTCTGGAATCCTATTACATTATTAATCATTATTTTATTGAAGAAAATCAGGTTATAGCTAATGCCCATAAAATAAGGCACATTCCTACCTATATTGTTCATGGCCGTTTTGACTTGGTAAGCCCTTTATCCAGCGCATGGGAACTTCATCAAGCGATCCCCGCTTCCAATCTAAGAATTGTCAGAGATGCCGGTCACTCTGATAGAGAATCGGGAATTATTGATGCACTTATTTATGCCAGTAAGGACATCTCAAAGCAGGGTCTTGATGCATGTTAACTGTATTACAAAGAGTAAAGGAAGCCAGGGTTGATATTGATGGTCAAACAGTTGGCAAAATAAATCATGGCTTGCTGATACTTTGTGGTTTTGAACCTAAGGATTCGCTAGAAAATATTAAACGAATGCTGGATAAATGCATTAATTATCGCATTTTTGAAGACCCGAGTGGCAAAATGAACTTGAGTTTAAAGGATGTAAATGGCGGCTTGCTATTAGTACCACAATTTACTCTCATGGCAGATACCCAAAAAGGATTGCGTCCAAGTTTTTCAAATGCAGCTTCTCCAGAACTCGGGCGTGAGCTTTTTGATAACTTATTAACTCTTGCTCAGAAATGCCACCAAAATACTCAAAGTGGTTGTTTTGGAGCGAACATGCAAGTTTATTTATGCAATGATGGGCCTGTGACATTTCTGTTACAATTTTAATTAGTTTTTACTGTATTAAATTTTTGTATAACCTGAATTGTCGAGCAAAATACAATCAACATTCATTATTGGAATTCATTCCGGCCAAAAAAAAGCATGTTTGTTTCAGTTAAAAAGCAGCAATTTAAAAGGCCTATTCTTTACATCAAAGCATTTGTTTGCAAGAACCAAAAACTGGTGTAACATCATTTTAAGTATTTAATAAATAGAATAATTATGCGACTAATCTTAATGTTTGCTAGCATCATGGGATCCGTTATTTTAGCGAGCTGTGCAAGTAAAGGATCAAACCCGATCGATCCATTCGAACCCTTTAATCGTAAAGTGCACAATTTTAATATGGCATTTGATGCTACCGTATTAAGACCACCAGCAAAATTATATCAGGCTGTCGTACCAAAATTGGTAAGAAAAGGTGTGAATAATGCATTCAATAATCTGGATTTGTTCCCTACAATAGCCAGCGATATACTGCAAGCTGAAGGAAAATGGGTAATCAAAGACAGTTGGCGACTCTTCATTAACTCCACTATTGGGGTTGCTGGTCTGTTTGATGTAGCAGAAAAATTTGGTTTGCCACCGCATTACAATGATCTGGGCCTAACACTCGCCAAATGGGGCGATAAAAAATCGCCTTACCTTGTAATACCCTTTTTAGGCCCCAGTACTCTTCGTGATGGAGCCGGCTGGCTGTTCCAGTTTGCACTCTGGAGTCCTTATGTATATATTGATGATGCTGGTCTGGTTTATGGTTTAATTGGATTACGCTATATTGATTTACGAACACAATTTTTCGACTCTGAGCCTTTACTGAATGAAGCATTAGACAAATACACATTCATCAGAGACGCTTACCTGCAACATAGAAATTATCTTATTGCAGGGACTGAGCAAGATACAGGCACGTCCTTCGTTGAGGATAAGAAAGCTAACAAAACTGCAATGCAAGAATCAACCGCTTCAAATAACCAACTAGGTTCTGACTATGTTGATGAATAAAATGATTAATTGAGACTTGCCAGGTCATGATAAGGGTTGGTATTGAGCCAAATGCAAAACCAACCCTCTTTAAGCTCTGAACTTCAAAATCAAAATAATGACTGTTCTTTATTTTGATAAAGAAGTATGTAACTTTTCAAGGCAGCGCATATATTCACCTGCGATATCCAAACCAGTTTCAGTGCTAATTTCCCGAATACAAGTGGGACTAGTCACATTAATCTCTGTTAGATAATCACCTATCACGTCGATACCCACAAAATACAGACCTTTTTCTCTCAAAGCTGGAGCTATTTGTTCACATATCCATTTGTCTCTTTCAGTAATAGCTACCACTTCTCCCCTGGCTCCTGCGGCCAAATTTCCCCGCAAATCTCCTTTTGCAGGAATGCGAGCCAAAGCAAAAGGAACGGGTTCGCCATTGATCAATAAAATACGTTTGTCTCCGCTTACTGTAATATCCGGGATATAACGCTGAGCCATAATACATTTTGTCTGCCCTTTGGTTAATACCTCCAAAATGACCGATAAATTTTTACCTTCTTTGTCAACATAAAAAACGGAATTACCTCCCATTCCTTCAAGAGGTTTAAAAATAACTTGTTGATGAATTTGCCAGAACTCTTTTAATTGCCGAGCATCTCTGGATACAAAAGTAGGGGGACAGCAATGAGGAAAATTTAGGGTAAAAAATTTCTCATTCGCGTCACGTAAACTTTGCGGTTTATTTGCAACCAACACCCCTTCTTGTTCCGCTAAATCCAAAGCGTAAGTTGCATAAATATACTCCATATCAAATGGAGGATCCTTACGCATCAAAATAACATCAAAATCTCTCAATGGCTTATTACCCAAATCTATGGTTTTAACCCAACTCAGACTCTCTATATCTCCAATGTGAATTTCATGGACTCGTGCATAAGCGCCCCCATCACAACAATATAAGTCATTCAGGGTAAAGTAGGCGCAAGACCATCCCAATCCTTGTGCGCTTTTAATCATAGCTACTGTAGAGTCTTTATAGGGTTTTATTTGATCCAATGGATCCATAAGCACCGCAAGTTTCATCATTCGCCTCCAATTGCAGCAATTTCTCGAGCTGCAGCCAGTGCAGCCAAACGAGCTATAACCCCATAAACATAAAAACGATTTGGGCAGTCAACTACCTCTAAATCATCACATGGCATATTACAAGCCTGTGCGAAAGCTAACGGCTCAAAATGCATGCCTGGAGCATTGAGGTTCTCATCAATTCCTCTGCCTTTATGAACGCGATAAAATCCACCAACAACAAATTGACCAATCATATAAACTACAGGTTCAGCAACAGAACCATCAGGCATCGTTTCAAAAGTATAAACACCTTCCTGAATAATGACTCTGTCTACCTTCCTGCTTCCTTTACTGGTAGACATCCTGGTACGCTGCTTTCTATTCAATTGTCGAATTTCATCTCCATTATGAACCATCATAACGCTCATGCCATAAGTACCATTATCTGCCTTTACTACTGCGAACGGTTTATTTTCTATTCCGTAAGTAGTGTATTTATCGTTTATTAACGATAATATCTTATCAACTTCTTGAGCTAAGGTTTCAATCCCTTCCTGGGCCATAAAATCGACCCCCTCTATAGCGCTAAAATAGGGATTAATTAACCACGGATCAATACCGACTAATTCAGCAAACTCAATAGCTACTTCTTCAAAAAATTGAAAATGACTCGATTTTAATCGAGAAGCCCATCCTAATTTGGCTGTAGGTCTAATTCGCTGTTGCACATCCTGTAATATTTCAGGAACGCCTGAAGACAAATCGTTATTCAATAACAAAAGGCAAGGGCTGAAATTATCCAGTCCCACCTTATCACCTTGTCTTTGTAATGGTTCAATTAATAAAGTTTCACCTTGTTCGAGTATTATTTCTGTAGGTTCTTTAATGTCTGGATCTAAACTGCCTATTCGAACTATAAAACCGGCTTTTACAAAAATTGTTTTTAATACATTCAAACTCTGTAAATAATACTTATTCCGAGTATGGCTTTCTGGGAGAAGCAAAATTTTAGTACAATCAGGGATATACTCTATCAAGGCAGATTGAGCAGCTTGTATACACAGGGGAAGGAACTCCGGGTTTAAATTATTAAAACCAGCTGGAAATAAATTGGTATCGACGGGAGCCAATTTAAAGCCAGCATGTCGCAAATCAACAGATGACGTTAGAGGTGCCGGTGTTTCCTGCCACTTTTTTCTGAACCAGGATTCTATTTCAGCAAGTTTATTTAATATTATTTTTTCCACATGATACAAAGGACCTGAATGAGCAGTAGTCAGATGTGGAACGGGGATTTCATGCTTATTCATTCATACTCCCTATTTTTTAAAATGGATCGATGTTACCTAGGTTATTCATAAAATAAAAGTATTTATCATTCTTAATACATTATTACTACAGTTTTCATGATGACAACATATATAGAAAAGAGAGGCATTTATATAATAGTCGTGTTTCACAACAACATATTGTGAATACAGCAATATTTATTCCATCATCGATTCTTCATGTTCTTGACCAGGATTTTTGGCAAAATGTACTGCAATCATATAAAATAATAATTCAGCATTTGTAGGGATTAAAAAACTGTTTTATTGAGCAAAATTTAAAGGCCTCACAAGAATATCGTTATTTTCTACTTTCAATGGCATAATTATCCAAAATTATACTATTTATCCTACCTTTTATGCTCCATTTTAAAACCATACAATCAATCCTTCTTCTAATTGTTTTAGGATTCATCTGGGGATCAGGCTATACTCTTGCCAAATTTGCAATGACTAATGGAGTTAACCCACTAGGCTATGCTTTTTGGCAATCATTAGGGCCAGCCCTACTATTAACTTTAGTGAGCTTCTTTACAAAACAAACTCGCTTACTACACCCTGTTTATTGGCCTTATTTTTTTATATGTGGATTGATAGGTATCGCTATTCCTAATACCAACATGTATTTTATTGCCAGCCATATCCCGGCAGGTTTATTGGCAGTGTTAGTTAATACTGTTCCTTTACTGGTTTACCCTTTAGCTCTCATGGCGGGCCAAGAAAAACCGGATGGGTGGCGATTTTTTGCCTTGTTACTTGGTATGTCCGGCATACTTGCAATTATAGGAATAAACTCCGCAGGACTTTACTCAAGCTGGACTATATTAGCTATGCTTAGCCCTCTTGGCTTTGCTTTTTGCTCAATTTATATAGGAGCCAAACAGCCAAAAGAAATTAACGCCCTGCAAGCTGCTAATGGAATGTTACTGGCGGCGTCTCTTCTGCTTACCCCTGTTGTCCTCAAGCAGCACGCATTTTATTCTCTCTCAGCTCCGTTAACTCTCGTGAAACAAATCGTTATCCTTGAAATAATTTTATCCAGTTTAGGATATTTACTTTTCTTTATTCTCATTCGTATGGCAGGACCTGTTTTTTATAGTTTAACTGGTGGAGTCGTTGCAATAACCGGATTGTTTTGGGGGTACTTGGCTTTTGATGAGAAGCCTTCATCTATACAGGGCATGGCAATAGCTTTAGTGGTTTCCGCCATTTTTCTGTTATCATGGAGACAATCGAAACAGACTCAAGGAATCTGATTCATGCTCAGTGAATTAGCAAAACAATTTAGCACACAAATCCAAACCTTTTTCTATTTAATTATGTTAATTAATGGTCTTTTACATTTTATTTTTGCCGGAGCAGTGGCTCGAGACGCAGGTAATCTCTATAGGCTAGGTCAAAAACCTGTTTTAGTATCGGCCCCTACCTGGGCATTTGCGACTCTAATTGGAGGAGTCATCACAGCAACTATATACTGGCTGCTTCATCACTCCACATTAACCAGACCCACTATGAGAGAAATTCGTTATGACAAAGCATAAGATCAAAACAATAGACGTTCATGAACTAAAACACCAAATGGACAATCAAGCCAATTTGAGTTTGATTGATGTACGTGAACTGGACGAATGGGAAATGATGCATATCCCGGGAGCACTTCATATTCCTAAAGATCGCATCTCTCTTGAAATACAAAACCAAATACCCAATAAAGAACAAACTATCTATTTGCATTGCCGAAGCGGCGTCAGATCACTGTATGCAGCTCAATGCTTAATGGATTTGGGATATTACGAAGTCTATTCTGTGGATGGTGGAATTATGGCTTGGGCAATGAGTGGTTATCCGGTAAAACAGGAGTCTTACACCCCTTCCTGAGTGAAGAGGTGAGAGTAGAAAGCTTAAAGGCGATGATTTGCAACCTCATGAGTATCGGTGACTTTTTCTTTTCCTGATGGAACACTAAAAAGACCGCCTTGAGAGCTCTTTGGTTTTTGTTGCAGTAAATGCAAATCGCGAGCGGCGATAATAATCTCATGTCTTAATTTATGCACTCTATCAGATAATTCAAGAATATCATCAACAACGGAATAATGCTTGATTGCGAAAGGTTGTTTATCCAAATACCCTTTTCTTGGGTCAGAATTTTTATAAACATGGGAACGAAGGAATTTTTCCAAAGCACTGTACATATCAGCCAAATCTTCCCGATTAGGATTATTATCCTTATTCAAATCAAGCGATATGGTAAGAGATTTATAAAAATCACTGTTGTCGGGAGAGGTGTATTTATAAGTTGCAGCAATCTGATCACGAATGTAATAGGCCAATGCATTTAATACGCGTGCCTTATCTTCTGGCTCTTTGGATGAGTTATCCAGCAGTTCGATAGTTTTTAGCAAGACAAGGACTTGTGGTTGCCTTTCTCTTGAAACTTCTTTTACTGAGTACTCTAATTTGTCCTCAATAATTTTGGCTTTCTCATTATGGGACTTGATTAAAGTAATGATACTTTCCCTGATGCTTCCTTTTAATTTTTCATATGCGACCAATTCAAATGACATCTTATTTTCTCCTTATACTCCATGAACAGGACTAGTGAAATGCTTTCACTGTAGGCCAGTTTAAACCAATTCTCTCTTTTCGTCATGCTTTTTCTTTTTACTATCTAATTAATTTTCAATCTATTGATTTTAATGAAAAATTTGTAATTTCCTTGTTAGTTCATCAAATGAATAGACTTCTGGAGAGTATTTTTAAGCCTTGTTATCGTCGCTTTAAGAGTAAGCTCAGATCAATTAAATCAAGATATTTTTTGCTCAATCAGTCAGACACAATAAAAATTAGAAGAAATTTAAATAAGCTATTTATTGTTTTTATAAAACATTTGATTTAATTTACGCGTCAATTTGCAATATATGATGGTCATAAAAATGAAAAAAATAAGCTGCAGTATTCTTCTTTTGATCAACTCCTTAATTAGCTACGCTGATTCAGACCAACCTAAATTAATTTTACAAATAGTTGTTGACCAATTACGCGGAGATCTGATTTACCGTCATCATAAACAGTTTGGACCTTCTGGTTTCAATTATTTGCTTGCTCATGGTTTGGATTATCATAACGCACATCATCCTCATGCCAATACAACGACCTGCGCAGGCCATAGCACTATTGCAACAGGAAGCTACCCCTCTTTACACGGCATAGTTGATAATGATTGGTATGATAGAAAAACAAGAAAACTAAAGTACTGTATGGAGGATTTACAAGCCAAAATTTTACCCACTGTACACACCCATATAGAAATTTCAGGACGCTCACCGCGAAACCTAAAACCATCCACATTAAGCGATGAAATCATTTTAGCAAATAAAGGGAAAGCCTTTGGTGTATCATTAAAAGACAGGGCAGCCATCACTCTAGCTGGTCACGCAGGAAAAGCGTTTTGGTTTGACAAAACGAATGGTGGATTTATTACAAGCACTTACTACTATTCCAGTTATCCACTATGGGTAGAAAACTGGAATAAACACTATCAACCCAAAGCCTACGACTGGAATCTTTCTCATCCTAAATCATTCTATCAGAATGCAAATACTCTTCCATTTCGTCATAACTATGGCAGCTTTGGTCAAACATTTCCCCATCATGTAACCAATCCTCCATCTGAAGAATATTTCAAATCGCTTTCCAGAACACCAAAGGCAGATGAATTAACAGCTGATTTTGCCAAACAACTACTGGTTAATGAAAAATTGGGAAAAACAACAGGCCAAACAGATTATCTTGCAATCAGTTTTTCTGCTGTAGATGCTATTGGTCACCAATTTGGGCCTAATAGTCTGGAAGCAGAAGACAATTTGATCGCCCTTGATGACACCCTAAGCCAACTTTTTAAAACCATTGATAAAGAGGTTGGTCTTAATAATACCTTAATAATACTCACCGCAGATCATGGTGTCAGCGATGGTCCATCTTACCTTAAAGCACATAAAATACCTGAAATTAAACCTGTTAATATAGAAGCAACAGGAAAACACATCGAGAATTTATTATTGAAACGTTTCAACCTGCCTGCGCAAGCTTTAATGTCAATTAATCCTCCTTTTATATACCTTGATCACCAAATTATAAAAGAGAAAAATTTGGATATTGCAGAGGTCAGTTTCTACCTGGCAGAAGAAATCAGTCATCTTCCAGGGATATTCAAAGCCTACCCCTTACCTATTCGTGATATTGAAAAGGATTGGTTAAGCGCAAAAGTTGACCGGATGTCTTACGCTTACCGCGCAGGCGATGTTTACATTGTTCAACCGCCATATCAAAGCCACGGTGCAAAAAGTGAAGATCGAGTTGCTCATGGCAGTCCCTGGCAATATGATACTTATGTCCCGCTACTGTTTGTACACCCTGACTTCAAACCAAAACGTATATTCAGGCAAGTACACACAACGGATATTGCACCAACATTATCTTCCTTATTATTGATTAAACCCCCTGCCGCAGCAGTAGGACAGCCTTTAGTTGAAGTAGTCAATGCTTTTCATAAGACTGGAGAGAATGATTGAATTCCAACTGAAAAAACTTTACTATTCGTACAAAATTTTTAATGAAAACATTATGACAAAGCAAGCAATTATTATTGGGATTTCCGGCCCATCAGCATCTGGAAAAAGTTTATTAGCAAATACTATAGTCAATGAATTAGGATCCGAGCAGGTTGTCGTTATCTCTGAAGATGCCTACTATAAAGATAATGGGCATCTACCCTTTACAGAGAGAGAAAAAATAAATTACGATCATCCTGACTCCTTTGATCATGCTCTACTTTATGAGCATCTTCGTCAGCTACGAGTTGGAAATACAGTACAAATTCCTATTTATTCTCATTCCAAACATCTGCGTTTACCTGAAACCAGAGCAGTGGGTCAACATGCCATTATTGTACTCGAAGGAATACTGCTTTTCAGTGATAAAGCTCTACGAGAAATTATGGATATACGTATATTCATGTCGACTCCTCTTGACGTCTGTTTAACGCGGCGCTTAAAAAGAGATGTAGTAGAAAGGCATCGATCATTTGAATCGGTTATTCATCAATATGAGACTACAGTTCGCCCTATGTACATGCAATTTATTGAGCCTTCAAGCCGCTACGCTGATATAATAGTACCTCGCGGCGGTGAAAACAGAATCGCTATAGAGATGATTCAAGCTAAAATGCGGGAATTATTAGCTTCACATACTCGAGGCAGTTGATGTTTTATTAGGCTGTTTAAGAGCAACCTAATTGATATTGTGGTTTTAGTCCAGGATCGAAGTAACACTCACTTCGCCCTGCTAAATTAAGAATAATGGGAGGAGATACTATTGTGGGATTTTTAACTGGAAAAAAAGCACTTATTGTTGGATTGGCAAGCAACAGATCGATTGCATATGGCATTGCTAAAGCATTCCATAATCAAGGCGCTGAGTTGGCTTTTACTTACCAAAACGAAAAATTACAGTCACGTGTTGAAACAATGGCATCGGAATTTAATTCAACTCTAGTTTTTCCTTGTGATGTTGCAAGTGATGAAGAAATAAAAGCCGTGTTTGATAATTTGCGTAATCACTGGGATAAATTAGATATCCTGGTCCACTCTGTAGCTTATGCTCCTGCTGATCAGATCAGTGGTGATTTTGTAGAATGTGCAAATAGAGAAGGATTTAGAATAGCTCATGATATTAGTGCCTATAGCCTCATAGGTTTGTCTCAAGCCGCATTGCCTATGATGCTAGATACTCAGGGTTCAATTTTAACCTTAAGCTATTATGGGGCAGAAAAAGCCGTACCAAACTATAACGTTATGGGTGTTGCGAAGGCAAGCTTGGAAGCCTCTGTGCGCTATCTGGCAGCCAGCTTAGGATCCAGAGGATTAAGAATTAATGCCATATCAGCTGGACCAATTAAAACTCTTGCCGCTGCTGGAATTAAAGATTTTCGTAAAATTCATGCTGCCTATGCAAACATTACTCCATTACAAAGAAATGTTACTGCTGATGAAGTCGGAAATACTGCTGCCTTCTTATGCTCTGATCTGGCATCCGGGATTACTGGTGAAGTGCTACATGTTGATGCAGGATATCACGCAGTATCAGCGATGAGCGAACTAGGTTAGATATATATTAGTCCGCTTTAAATTGCTGACTTAATTCTTAGTTGTACTTAAAAAAATTCAATAAAGCTAAATTATATTGGGGCTGAGCAAATAGCGAGGCCCAGACTACTAAACGTTTTTTATAATATAACAGACAAATTTAGATTTAGCCTATCTAATCTATTGAATCGACATGAAATAGAGCACCTCAATCAAATGACTCCTGCGACTCCTTCATTAACGGATTATTATTAAGAGAATAAACCTCAACTTAAAAAGACCATATTTAGCTGATTTTGAATGAAAATAATCCTTCAAAAGCTCATATAACCACCTGCGCTCTATTCAGGATCATTTTCGTCCAGCCTGAACCCCAAACCAACCGCTATAAAATATTTCAACGCGTAAGTCTATGAACAGCTTCAGGCTTATTAATGTGATATTTATATCAGGAGCAACTTTGAAAAAGCCTCACAGAGAAAAACTATAGGCAAAAACTGAAGAATTCTCGATATCTGGCCATCCCTTAATTTCGTAAGGAACAGCCATTTTCTTATCCTATTTCCTTTCTATTTTCGCATGATGAAGCAAGTTATTAACATATAAATCATAATCCATCATTCCATAGCTAGCTTCTATTTGCTGTATCAAGCTATCTCTTTGCTCTTGATCCAGAGAGCTTAATTTTCCATCATTAATTCGTTTTAATTTAACAACAACATAATCGCCGTTGTCTAAAATTACTCCGTCTCGGCTTTCTGGACGTAATAAATTAAATGCTAAATCATTAATTAAAGAATTTGCTTTATCACTATCCCTGGAAGCATTCTCTACAGAATGCCATTCGAATTGATTGTTAGCGATTAATTCCTGCTGTTGCTTATCTTCAACGGGGTGAAGCAAACTACTACCAATTTCTTTTGCTTTAGCATCCCCATACTGTTTTGCAAGTATTTTTTTAATCTGATCTCGCACTTCATCCAAGGTTTGTTCTCTTGAAGGTATATGTTTCTTCACTCGTAAAACTATTACAGAGTCATTATCAATCTGTATAGGCTCGCTATTATTCCCTAGTTCTAAAACATCAGTACTGAATGCTGCATGGATAACCTGCTTATTTTTGGTAATAGGTTGCTTGCCACCATCACGAGAAAAAGGCTCTGTATGTTGAATTTTCAGCTTTAATGAATCCAAAACCGGATCAAGTGAATCAGGAGTTTGATAACTTAAATCTGTTAATTGCTCTAAAACTTGAGCGTATTTTGCCTGAGCCATATCACTGGTTAGTTGATCCATTATAATGTTTTCAACTTCTTGCAAAGATTTAGTTGTAACTGGCTTGTAAGCAATCAGCTTAAAAATTTCATAACCATATTTTGTTTGTACTGGTATAGAAATTTGCCCTGGTCTAGTTAAATTGGAAAGTACTCTGTCATATTCATTTTGCCCGCCAGTAATCCAGGGAAGAATACCCTTATTGGCTATAGATAACTTGTCATCAGATTTGGAAGCAACATATTTATCAAATTGTTCTGGATGCTTTTTTAAATCGCTATAAACCTCATCGGCTTTTTGCTTAATTGAATCTTGTTCTTCCTTGGTGGCATTTTCTGGAACTGCAAATAAAATATGGGCAACCCGCCATTGAGCAGGAGTTAGGTAGTTACTTTTGTTTTCTTCATAATAGCTTTTAATTTCGTCGGGTGATATCTTTATTTGTGACTTGATATCATGCATAGACAAAAGCACATAATCCAATGTAACTTGCTCTAAAGTCATAAATTTTTTATGGTGTTGGTTATAATAACTCTTGATATCATCTTCTGAAATCTTCGCCTGTTGTTCAAAGCGATCAGAAGGTACCGTCAAATAATCATAATCCCTGGTCTGCATGTACAATCTGACAAAACGCTTTATTTCATCTGATAAAGCAAATGATGTTCCCATAAACGCAAAACGTTGTTGATTAAGCAACATGCCTTGCCTTACTTCATTCTGGAAAGTCTCTGGAGTAAACAACGCTCCACTCAAAGCTTGTTGATATCGTTGTGCCGAAAAATGTCCATCCTCCTGGAATTGAGGAATTTGCACTATGGCTGCATTGGCTTGTTCTGGGCTAACCTCAAATCCATATTTCCTGGCAGCCTGAATACTCACCTCATTCGTTATCATTTGATTTAATACTTGATTTTGCAGATTTTTTTCATCAGCGGCAGTCATCTGTGGTAAATCTTGCTGGGCACGAGTACGTCTGTAGTTCGTTTCAAACGCTTGCATGGTAATTGGTCTATCATTAACTATTACCTTTGCATCGGATATTTGTCGAGATTGAAAATAATAATCAACACCAAAAAGTGTAAAGGTAATAGCAATTAATATAATAACTAACCACGCTACTACACCCTGAATGTGTTCATTTAACTTCTGCAACATGTCCCGAGATCCATTTTGATATTAACAATGCTTGATGAAACCGATTCTACCATAAGCTGATAAAAAAAACGCGCCTTTCAGCGCGTTTATCTGGCGGAGTGGACGGGGCTCGAACCCGCGACCCCCGGCGTGACAGGCCGGTATTCTGACCAACTGAACTACCACTCCATTTCTTGGTGGGTGCTGTAGGGATCGAACCTACGACCCTCGCCTTGTAAGGGCGATGCTCTCCCAGCTGAGCTAAGCACCCTGAAAACTTAAGCTTGTTGTACCGCTTCTTTCAGGTTTTTACCTGCTTTAAATTTGGCAACCCGTGACGCTTTAATTTGGATTGTTTTTCCAGTCTGTGGGTTTCTGCCAGTACGTGCTGAACGATTACCTGTTGAAAAAGAACCAAAACCAGGTATTACAACTTGATCGCCTTTCTTTAAGACATCAGTTACAGTAGCCATAAAAGTTTCAAGAACTCTGCTTGCGTCAGCTTTGGTCAAACCTGAACCGCTTGCTATAGCATCAACTAATTCACTCTTATTCATCTTTTCCCCTTTACAGTTAATCATCCATATTCCGGAGCTGATTTAAACAGATTCAACTGCTCCAGTCAAGTTCGTACATCCTTGCAGAGCCCGCCAGTAGCGGGCCACGAAGAGAAATATACTCTGTATTAATGTGCGTGTAAATCATTATTTTTAATTTTTTTTGATCTTTTATTCAATATAGTGCCAGGTTGTATATTTGTTGGCTCCTCCACCCATGGATTGCGTTGCAAAGCCAGTTCCAAAACCTGTTCAATGGTGTTAACAGGATGAATTGTCAGCTTGCGGAGCACATTATCAGGGATTTCCTCAAGGTCTTTTACATTCTCCTCGGGGATAATGACATGCTTGATTCCACCACGATGTGCAGCCAGCAATTTTTCTTTTAATCCTCCAATTGGTAAAACTTGCCCACGCAGAGTAATTTCACCTGTCATGGCGACATCTGCCTTAACTGGGATTTGTGTTACTATGGAGACTAGTACCGTGCACATTCCTATACCAGCGCTTGGGCCATCTTTGGGTGTTGCACCTTCTGGTACATGAACATGAAAATCATGTTTCTCATAAAAATCATCTGGCAAACCAAAAGCTTTAGCGCGGCTTCTTACTACCGTCATAGCTGCATGGATAGATTCTTGCATTACCTCACCGAGCTGACCAGTATGAGTAACTTTACCCTTACCTGGCATAATGGATGCTTCTATAGTCAGAAGTTCACCTCCAACACTTGTCCAGGCTAAGCCAGTGACTTGACCTATCTGATCGTATTGTTCAGCTAATCCATAACGATATTTTTTAACGCCCAAATACTTAGTAATGTTGCTAACAGTTATACTGATTGTTTTTCCTTTTTTTCCCTTTTTGCTTGAGAGTATTTCTTTAACAACTTTTCTGCATATACTCGCTATATCCCTTTCAAGATTACGTACTCCAGCCTCTCGAGTATAATAACGGATGATATCTCTAATAGCCCCTTCGCTAATATGGATTTCTTCATTGGTTAAACCATTTAACAGCATTTGTTTGGGAACCAAATATTTTTCAGCAATACTGACTTTTTCGTCCTCAGTATATCCAGGCAAGCGAATAACTTCCATTCTATCCAATAACGGGGCCGGAATTTCTAGCGAATTGGCAGTTGCAATAAACATAACATCACTCAAGTCATAATCAACTTCCAAGTAATGATCACTAAATGTATGGTTCTGTTCAGGATCCAATACTTCCAGTAATGCCGATGCCGGATCACCGCGAAAATCCATTGCCATCTTATCTACTTCATCCAGCATGATAAGAGGATTTTTAACTCCTGCCTTGCATAATTTTTGGATAATTTTACCTGGCATGGAACCTATATATGTTCTTCGATGACCACGAATTTCTGCTTCATCTCTTACCCCGCCCAGAGCGATGCGTATGAAAGTTCTTCCAGTAGCATTGGCGATAGATTGTCCAAGAGAAGTTTTACCTACTCCCGGAGGACCTACTAGACACAATATCGGTCCTTTCAATCTTTTTACTCGTTGTTGTACAGCAAGATATTCGATGATACGTTCTTTAACCTGCTCCAGACCATGATGCTCCTTATCGAGCAGCTTTTCTGCTTTTAGTAAATCAAACTGAATTTTGGTCCGCTTCTTCCATGGGACCATCAGCATCCAATCAAGATAATTACGAATAACAGTTGCTTCAGCAGACATCGGAGACATCATTTTTAATTTATGTAACTCTGCTAATGATTTCTCTTTAGCTTCTTTCGGCATTCCAGCCTTTTTGATTGAATTTTCCAATTGTTCAATCTCATTGCCTTCCTCACCCATTTCCCCTAATTCTTTCTGAATAGCTTTGATTTGTTCGTTTAGATAGTATTCTCTCTGGCTTTTTTCCATTTGACGTTTGACTCGACCTCTTACACGTTTTTCCACATGTAACAGATCAATTTCATTTTCTATCGCCGCCATTAATTTCTCAAGTCGAGTTCCTACATCCATAGTTTCAAGCAACTCTTGCTTATCATCTACTTTAAGCGTTAAATGTGCGGCAATGGTATCTGCCAGGCGACCTGGCTCTTCTATTCCTGCCAATGGTGACAAGACTTCTGGTGGAATTTTCTTATTAAGCTTTATATATTGTTCAAATTGCGACATCAAGGACCGCATTAGAATTCCAATTTCTTGCTCTTGAATTGTTGAGCCAACTTCCTCAATGTATTCAAGTGTCGCTTCGAGGTAACCTTTATCCTGAGTATACTCCTTGACACGTGCACGCTGCTCACCTTCAACAAGAACTTTTACAGTTCCGTCAGGTAACTTTAACAATTGCAAAACACTGGATACAGTTCCCACTTGATAGATATCTTCTGGACCAGGATCATCATGCGCCGATTTACGCTGAGCAACTAAAAAAATTTGTTTATTATCAATCATCGCTGCTTCAAGAGCTTTAATTGACTTGCCACGCCCAACAAAGAGAGGTATCACCATATGCGGATAGACGACTACGTCCCTCAATGGTAATACAGGCAAAGCAGAAGATTTCACAGTCTCATTTGATATTATTTCATTTTCATTAGACATAATGACCCTTATTCTTCAAAGGAAAATTTCTTGGTTATAGTTTCTTAATACTATTACTTACGAGTATACAGATATTGGTGCTGGTGAACAATTCGTAATGTGAGAGTTAGTCTATTGCTATTAAGATGGCTAAATTTGTTATTTTAAGCTACAAAATCAGCTTTAAATATATTTTGTGAATGAAAGATAAAATAACTTCTGCAACAATTTAAATTATTGCAGAAGTCAACATCTTACTTAATCTTTACTACCAGACGCACTTTTTTTCTCATCCTGTTCATAAATGAGAATCGGTTTAGATAGTCCATTCACTACACTCTCATCAATAACAACCTTATTCACGCCTTCCAAGGAAGGTAAGTCATACATAGTGTCTAAAAGAATATTTTCAAGTATTGATCGCAAACCTCTTGCGCCCATTTTTCTTTCGAGGGCCTTTTTAGCAATAGCAATCAAAGCTTCGCCTCTAAACTCAAGTTCAGAACCTTCCATTTTGAAAAGTGATTGAAATTGCTTTGTTAAAGCATTCTTAGGTCTCGTTAATATATCAATCAATGCCGCTTCATCAAGTTCCTGTAAAGTGGTTACAACAGGCAAACGTCCAACAAACTCGGGAATCAACCCATATTTAATTAAATCATCTGATTCCAATTGACCTAAAACTTTTGAAACTTCATCATTACTGCTTTTTTTGCTTTTTAATTGAGCAGAAAAACCTATGCTTGATTTATCGCTGCGTTCACGTATTACTTTGTCCAAACCTGCAAAAGCGCCACCACAGATAAATAAAATATTTGATGTATCTACCTGCAAAAATTCCTGCTGTGGATGCTTTCGCCCACCTTGCGGTGGAACAGATGCAACAGTACCTTCAATTAATTTCAGTAAAGCTTGTTGAACACCTTCTCCTGAAACATCTCTGGTGATAGATGGATTATCTGATTTGCGTGAAATCTTATCGATTTCGTCGATATAGACAATACCTTGCTGTGCCTTATCTACATCATAGTCGCACTTCTGTAATAACTTCTGGATAATATTTTCAACGTCTTCGCCAACATATCCAGCTTCAGTAAGGGTCGTGGCATCAGCCATGGCAAAAGGAACATTAAGAATCCGCGCCAGGGTTTGAGCTAAAAGAGTCTTACCACTGCCAGTAGGTCCTATAAGTAAAATATTACTTTTGCCGAGCTCAACACCATCCTCGCTTTTATGCTGTAATCTCTTATAGTGATTATATACTGCTACTGATAAAACCTTTTTGGCATGTTGTTGCCCTATTACGTATTCATCGAGAAAGTTAGATATTTCTTTTGGTGTCGGTAGACGTGCCTCAGTTTCTTCATGAGTTTCATGCGTCTCTTCTCGAATAATATCATTACAAAGCTCTACACATTCATCACAAACAAACACAGAAGGTCCAGCAATTAATTTTTTTACCTCATGTTGACTCTTGCCACAAAAAGAGCAATATAAGACCTTATCTCCATTTCCGTTACCGGATTTACTCATAACCAAACCCCTTCTTACAGCTATTACTAATTAATAGTAATTACATGTAAAATTTTAGACAATCAGATAATATTGCGCCACCACATTACTATCAAACCAACTTATATTATACTCAGATAAACTAGGAGTATCTAGCAAAGTTATAAGTCTGTAGAATGTCCAGCAACTTGTCTGTCATAGAGAACTTTATCGATTAGACCATACTCCATAGCCTGAGTAGCACTCATAAAGTTATCTCTTTCTGTATCACGCATGATTTGATCAGGTGTTTTTTTAGTGTGTTTAGCCATAATATTATTCAAACGTTCCCTAACTGCCAAGGTCTCTCGAGCATGAATTTCTATGTCTGTTGCTTGACCTCTATAGCCACCCAAGGGCTGATGTATCATAACTCTTGAGTTAGGTAAGCAGAATCGTTTGCCTTCAGCACCGGCACAAAGTAGCAAGGCAGCTGCACTTGCTGCCTGGCCTATGCATAATGTACTTACATCTGGCTTAATAAATTGCATGGTGTCGTAGATAGCAAGACCTGCAGTAACGACTCCGCCGGGAGAATTAATATATAGAGATATATCTTTCTCTGGATTTTCAGACTCCAGAAACAACAACTGAGCCACAACCAGGTTAGCCATATGATCTTCTACTTCACCCAAGAGAAAAATAATTCTTTCTTTTAATAATCTTGAGTAAATGTCATAGGAACGCTCACCTCGCGAGGTTTGCTCAATGACCATTGGTATTAATCCGCTTGCATTACGGATAATATTATCTGAATAGCCTGGCATGCTTACTCTCCTTTTTTCTCAGTGCCCTTTTTGGGATTCATCACTGAATCATAATCCATATTTTTGTATTTAAGTTTCGCATCTTCTGCTATTTTATCAGCAACCATATCTTCCATAACTAATGCTTCAACTTCAGCCATATGCTCTTTGCTGCTTTGATACCACGCGCGAAGCTCATCAGGACTTTCGTAAGCACTGGCAAATTTATCAATCATAGCATTAACTTTGTCGTTGTCTGCAACAATTTCGTGTTTTTTTACATACTCGGCAAAAAGTAAGCCCAAGTGTACGCGTCGCTTGGCTTGCTCTTCAAATAACTCCCTTGGGAAATCAGGAATTTTTTCATCGTCTTTATGTTCGTGACCAAACAATCGGTGATACATATCATGCTTTAAATGCTCAATTTCTTTATCTATCAAAGCTATTGGCAACTCAACATGATTCACAGACATTAATGAATCAAACAGTTTCTCTCTGTTCATCATGTTGACCCGACGTTCTAATTCACGAGCCATATTTTCTCTAATATCCTTTTTAAGAGACTCTATACCACCTTCTTTTATATTAAATTTCTCTGCAAATGCCTCGTCCAAAGCAGGCAACTTGCCTTCCATAATCTTTTTGATAGTGATCTTGAACGTTGCTTCCTTCCCAGCCAAATCTTTATGGCCATAATCTTCCGGGAAACTCACTTTGATATCGAACGGTTTGTCAATTTTCCCACCAACAATCCCATCTTCAAATCCGGGAATCATCGAACCAGAACCAATTACAAGCTCATATCCTTCAGCACTGCCGCCCTGGAATGGCTTATCATCCAAAAATCCCTGAAAATCAATAACAACTTTATCACCTTTTTTGACCGCATGAGTTACTTCATGCCACTCTTTGTTTTGTTCTCGTAATTTTTCAATCATGTTGTCAACATCTTTATCAGTGACTTCAGATCGAATTAATTCCACTGGAGCTTGATTGAGCTCGACAATTTCAAAAACGGGCATAACTTCAAATACAGCAGTGTATTTAAAATCCTTACCTGGTTCGATTTCTAAAGGCTCAACATGAGGATAACCTGCTGGAACCAATTCATTTTTTTGTAAGGCTTCATATAAGGTAGATTGGACCATTTCCCGGGCAACTTCTTCACGCACACTATCAGAGAAACGGCTTTTTACAACATTAAAAGGGACTTTGCCTGGACGAAAACCATCTATTTTCACTTTGCGAGCAAGATTTCTGAGACGCGAGCTCACCTCTTCCTCAACTTTCTCTGTAGGTACAGAAACTGTAACCTTACGCTCCAAACCTTCTAGGGTCTCAACAGAAACTTGCATTAATTCACCTCTCGGAAGTTATCATGAAATGGTGCGAAAGGAGAGACTCGAACTCTCACGGGTCGCCCCGCTGGAACCTAAATCCAGTGCGTCTACCAATTCCGCCACTTTCGCAATCAGGTTGGATTATCAATCAGTAATTCAGTCTTGTAAAGACTCAGATGGAATCTTTAGCGGTAGACTCAAAAAAATATTTGTTACAAATGGGGTGAACGATGGGACTCGAACCCACGACAACCGGGATCACAACCCGGGGCTCTACCAACTGAGCTACGCTCACCAAAAACACTCTTAAACAGGGCTTACGAAACTTCCCAAATTACAAATTCATAATTTTCTATATAGTTATTTACACAAAATAGATTTTCATTAAAGAATTACGTAACTATAGATGGTTTCGTAAGCCCTGTTCCAGCTATAATACTGCAAAAGCAAGGCGGCTGGCGCGCCCGGCAGGATTCGAACCTGCTACCCTCGGCTTAGAAGGCCGATGCTCTATCCAGATGAGCTACGGGCGCTTAAATGGTCGGGGAGGAGGGATTTGAACCCCCGACATCCTGCTCCCAAAGCAGGCGCGCTACCAGACTGCGCTACACCCCGATACCCGTCCCAAGGACAGAGCGCAGATAATACTAGGTGCTATCACGAAGGTCAATATCCTTTAGCATATAATTTTTATTTATTGATATAGTCTGAATTTCTTCAGTACTTTTCGTCAATTTATTGCCCTTTACAAGCGCTTACGTAGTTGCCTCAGCACTATTATCAACAATAACTCGTGTACTCTATAACTATGCACTTTCACCCTCATGACTTAAATCAGCAATTAGGTTAGGATAATGAATTATCAGCAGATAAGTTATGATCATGAAAACAAAACTATTACCCTTGTTTGATAATCTCAATCACATCCATAAAAACCATGAAAATGTAATATTGCCTGATGCCCGATTTCACAATGATTTCACTTATTGCTTAAGCTTTTTAAAAAGCTACATAGGGAGCGAAGGTACTTTCAACAGTTACAGAAGAGAAACAGAACGTTTGTTACAGTGGTCATGGCTTGTCAAAAACTCTACTATTGATTCTTTAAGGCGCGACGATATTGAACAATACATCCATTTCTGTCAAAACCCGCCTAAAACATGGATTAGTCTTAAAAAAGTTCCACGATTTATAGAAAAAAATGGTAACCGGATACCTAATGAAGAGTGGCGACCTTTTGTAGTGACACTAAGTAAGGTTTCCAGGAAAAATGGGCATCTTGCATCAATAGATCAATTCAAGTTATCTCAGGGAGCCGTGCAAGAAATATTCGCCATCTTAAGTACTCTATTCAACTTTCTAATTGCTGAAGAATATCTGATATCCAATCCAGTTGCCCTTATTAGGCAAAAAAGCAAATTTATTCGCAAAAGACAGCATAACGCGCCTGTTAGACGATTAAGTCTGGTTCAATGGGAGGCTGTCCTGAGAGCAGCTGAAAGTTTGGCTGAAGATTCCCCTGAAAAACATGAACGCACTCGTTTTATTTTAAGTCTGTTATTTGGCATGTATCTTCGTATATCAGAACTTGCTGCCAGTGAGAGATGGGTACCCAGTATGAATGATTTTGCCAAGGACAGTAATGGCCACTGGTGGTTTACTACCGTAGGGAAAGGAAATAAGGAACGACAAATTGCGGTAAGCGACGCTATGCTGGAAAGTCTTACCCGTTGGCGATTATTTCTTGGACTTACCCCTCTTCCATCACCAGCTGATAATTCGCCTTTACTACCTAAGCTGCGTGGTCATGGTCCAATGAGTGATACAGCTCCTATAAGGCGAATTGTTCAGCATTGTTTTGACTTGGCAGAAGAACAACTGCGACTTAATGGTTTATCAGAGGAAGCGGATAATCTATCCGCTGCCACGGTGCATTGGCTGCGGCATACTGGTATATCAGAAGATGTAAAAATCAGGCCCAGAGAGCATGTGCGAGATGATGCCGGGCACAGTTCAAGTGCTACAACGGACAGGTATATTGATATAGAAAAGCAAGCACGTTATCAATCGGCACGAAAGAAAATAATTCAGCCCAGCGAATAATTTATTTTTAAAGAAAATCTGGTTTTAAACTTATGCAAATATCCAGCTCGCTTACATGATCAATAGGAAGCTTAAGCTAATTTATGATAAAATGACTGATTAGTTCAAGCTTACGGTATAACATGCTTACATTGCGTCAAATTACTTTATCCAGAGGAGATAAAATTTTACTCGATAAGGTCAATGTCAGTCTTTATGAAAAACAAAAAATTGGCCTTATCGGTCATAATGGATGTGGAAAATCAACATTATTTGATTTTCTTTTAGGTCAATTATCTCCTGATACTGGAGAATATCTAATTAATCCACAACTCAGCATCAGTCATTTGTCTCAACACATACCTGATAGCAATGAAAAAGCTTTGGATTTTGTTCTTGCCGGAGATCAACAATACATTAAATTGCTAAAGCGCCTTTCAGAAGCTGAAAAAAACGGCGATGATGCAGAGGTTTTGCAATGTCACGAGGAACTCTCTCATACTGGTGGTTACAGTAAGCCCGCGCAAGCAGCAGTTATTATGTCTGGCTTAGGATTTAGTGGAAATCAACAGCAAGAGCCCGTTAACAGCTTTTCTGGTGGCTGGAGAATGCGCTTAAATCTTGCTCGGTGCTTAATGAAACCCGCCGATTTACTCCTGCTTGATGAACCCACAAACCATTTAGACATGGAAGCCATCTTCTGGCTGGAACGCTATTTAAAACAAAGTCCAAGTACTATTATTCTTATTTCACATGATAGAGAATTTCTTGATGCCTTTGTTACTCATATATTACATATAGAAAATCGTAATCTGACACTTTATTCAGGAAACTATAGCAGCTTTGAAAAAACTCATGCGCAACAACTGGCTCTGCAACAAGCAATGCATGAAAAGCAACAAACCAAAATCAAACATATGATGACTTTTGTAACTCGTTTTAAAGCGAAAGCAGCCAAGGCCAAACAAGCGCAAAGTCGAATGAAAGCTATAGAAAAGATGGAAATAATTGCAGCAGCCCAAGCCGACTCCCCTTTTTCTTTTGATTTTTTCCCTTGTCCTCGGGCAGGAAATCCTTTAATTCAATGCAATCAAGTTGATGCAGGATATATCAATCATCCTCCGATTTTGAAAAAAATCAAACTCTCTCTTAATCCCGGCGATAGAATTGCGCTACTGGGACCTAACGGTGAAGGAAAATCAACCTTAATTAAAACGCTTACAGCAGATTTGCCCGTATTAAGTGGAGATATTCATCGTTCTCCACACTTACAAATAGGCTACTACGCTCAGCATCAACTTGAGCAATTAAACTGTAAATTAAGTCCGGTAGAAACACTGCAAACTCTCTCGCCAGAGGTAAGAGAACAAACCATACGGGATTTTTTAGGTGGGTTTAATTTCAGAGGGGACATGGCGGTACAATCCATTCAGCACTTTTCAGGTGGTGAAAAAGCCCGCCTGGCATTAGCAAGACTGGTTTGGCTAAAACCCAATCTTCTTTTGCTGGATGAGCCAACAAACCATTTGGATCTTGGAATGCGCTCAGCAATTGAATTAGCGCTGCAAACTTATGAGGGTGCCTTAATTTTGATTTCGCATGACCGCCATTTGTTAAAATCAAGTGTGGACAACTTTTATCTTATTTATCAAGGAAAAGTACAACCATTTGAAGGGGATCTTGATGATTACTATCTCTGGCTGCAAACCAGAAATTCAGAAAAGGAATCCAAATTAGCTACTTCCCCAAATGAATATAAAGAAAGAAAAAGCTATCAAAACAAATTAAAAAAGCTGGAGCAACTCATTGAGCACTATCAGAATCAATTGCGCCTTCTTGATAAGCAGTTAGCTGACGTTTCTCTGTATGAAGACACAAAGCAGAAAAGCAAATTGGATAATCTTTTGATGGAACGAGATATCGCTCATTCTTCTTTAATGAAGACAGAAGAAGAGTGGTTAGAAATATGTAATGCTCTGGAAAACCTGGAGTAAGTAATAGGTTCTGCTAATCAATACCATTTAACCTTGTAACTGTTCCAACATGGCTTTTGCTGCCAACTGCTCAGCTTTTCTTCTATTAGGCCCTGTGCCATAAGCTACCTGACTTACTCCCTCAATTGTGCATGTTACATGGAAGATTTGAGCGTGCTCATCCCCCTCAATCTTGGTTAGGACGTATTCAGGTAAAGCGAATTTTGATGCTTGCAAAAACTCCTGTAATTGTGTCTTTGCATCCTTTAAACAATGATTTAAATCCGGATCATCCAATCGTGAACTATAAAGCATTAAAATAATCTGTTTTGCAGCAATCATTCCTCCATCCAAATAAATGGCTGCCAATATAGCCTCAAGGGCATCTGCTAATATAGATGTGCGGCGAAATCCACCGCTCCTTAACTCACCTTGCCCAAGAAATAGATAATCACCCAAATCTATTTCTCTGGCTATTTCTGCTAACATTTCACCTTTAACAAGAAAAGAACGCAATCGACTTAATTGCCCTTCACTGTGAAGTGGAAAACGATTGAATAGCTCATTGGCAATAACAAAACTTAGTATCGAATCTCCAAGAAACTCAAAGCGTTCATAATTATCGCTACCAGCACTGCAATGCGTCAAAGCCTGCTTCAAATAGGCTATGTTATTAAAATGATAGTTTAAACGTCTGCACAATCTTTCTAAATTAATTTTCACTACCTGTTATTACCTCAAAATTATCTTCAAAATTAAATAATAAGCTCATATTATAAATTAGAGGTTTGATGACTTGATATTTTAACTTAATTTTAAATTTATTGGGGCCTGAAGGAGTAATAACCAGCTCTCCTGGTTTTAAGTCCTCTACCCCATTGATATCTAATCGTTTAGTCACACTTTCCCTTAAAGTTGTAACATCGGTCAAGGGATCCCCCGACAAAGAAGAAACAGGTGTTGAATTTAATGCTTTGATTGAATGCAAAATCGAATAATGTTGAATATAAACTGGCACTGCCCGCATAACAAGTATACCAACCATTATCACCACAACAGCAGTAAACAGCATACCAATCAATGTCATTCCCTGTTGTTTTCTCATGCCCTATTCCCTCAATGAATTAATCTGCCTATCCTTGACCAGCGTACATTATCTGTTTTGCCATTCCAACTCATCCAGACCAGAAATGCTTTTCCTCTTAAATAGCTATCAGGTACAAACCCCCAGAACCGACTATCGGCGCTATCATCCCGATTATCTCCCATCATAAAGTAATTCCCCTCAGGAACAACTATATCAAAATCTACGGCTGGCGCATCAGGTCTGACAAATATGTCGTGCACCACACCGTTTAAATCTTCTTTATACTTTGTCACAGCCTTGCCAGAGCTTTCATCAGTAGTATACTCAACAAAGGTCTGTTTCACCTCTTTGCCATTAATAGTTAGTTTTTTATCATGATATGAAATTTTATCCCCAGGCACTCCAATAACTCTTTTAATATAGTCATAAGATGGTTCAGGTGGCCAGCGAAATACTGCAATTTCTCCCGTTTTGGGATTAGCAATTGGCACTATTTTTTTCTCCCATACAGGAAGTCTCAGTCCATAAGAAAATTTATTAACCGCTACAAAATCACCAACCAACAAAGTAGGCTCGAGTGAGCCCGATGGAATACGAAAAGGTTCAACTAAAAAAGAGCGCAATAGCAGAACAATAAAAAATACAGGAAAAAAAGAACGTGAATACTCAATCATTCGACCTGGCTTTTGTTCAGGCAAACGCTTTTTAGACCAAATCAACCAATCCAATAAAGCAATCAATCCTGTTACAGCGGATAATATGACCAATATTAAAGCAAAATTCATAAATTCAATATCCTCAATTTTAAGCAAAAGACAATTTAATCATGATTTGACTTATGTCCAGATGCTGACAAAAAGGTCAACACATCCTTATTAGTAAATGAGCGGCTCTACTTTTTTTTATCTGTTTGAAACACGGCCATAAATGCTTCTTGAGGTATTTCTACATGCCCCACCTGTTTCATTCTTTTCTTGCCAGCTTTTTGTTTTTCCAGTAATTTCCGTTTACGCGTCACATCACCACCATAACACTTTGCTGTAACGTTTTTGCGCAATGCTTTCACTGTTTGCCTAGCAATAATATGGCTTCCTATAGCAGCCTGAATAGCCACATCAAACATCTGTCTTGGAATAAGCTGTTGCATCTTCTCCGCAATCAATTTTCCGCGGCTATGAGCGGAGTCTCTATGAACAATCACAGCAAGAGCATCAACACGTTCGCTATTTATTAATATATCCATCTTGACTAAATCAGCAATCTGGAATCTTTGGAAGTTATAATCCAAAGAGGCATAACCTCGACTAACTGATTTTAATCTATCAAAGAAATCAGAGACTACTTCGCTCATTGGGATATCATAAACAACTGAAACATGACGACCACTATAGGTCATACTGACTTGAACACCACGTCTTTCAACACATAAGGTAATGATAGGCCCCAAATAATCTTGTGGCACTAGAATATTTGCTCTGACAATTGGCTCATACATCTCTTTTATTTGCGGGGTTGGGGGCAAATGAGAAGGATTATCAATTAATAAAGTTTCCCCCTTCTGAGTTACAATCTGATAAACAACAGTAGGCGCCGTAGAAATCAAATCAAGGTTATATTCTCTTTCCAATCTCTCCTGAATGATTTCCATATGCAGCATGCCTAAAAATCCGCAACGAAAACCAAATCCCAAAGCCTCTGAAGATTCCGGCTCATAAAATAAAGAAGCATCATTTAAACTCAATTTAGCCAAAGCCTCTCTAAATGCCTCAAAATCATCCGAGCTGACCGGAAACAAACCAGCATAAACTTGGGGCTTAACGCGTTGAAACCCTGGAAGAACTTTATCAGCTGGATTTCTATCCAGAGTTAAAGTATCACCAACTGGAGCGCCCTGAATTTCCTTTATACCAGCAACAACATAACCCACTTCACCAGCATATAAAGCATCCAGTTTAGTCCGTTTGGGGGTAAAAATACCAACTTGATCCACTTCATAAGCTCTGCCTGTGGACATCACTCGCATTTTATCACCTTTTCGTATGGCACCATTAACAATACGAACCAGTGAGACAACTCCTAAATAGCTATCAAACCAGGAGTCAATAATAAGTGCTTGTAATGGGGCATGAACATCGCCTTTCGGAGGGGGAATATTCGCAACCAATGCCTCTAAAACATCATTAACACCCAAGCCACTTTTAGCACTTACTCTAATCGCATCTTGAGCATCTAGACCAATGATATCTTCGATCTCGGAAATAACCCGCTCAGGTTCTGCCTGCGGCAAATCAATTTTATTCAGTACTGGCAATACGGTAAGAGACTGATCAATTGCTGTATAACAAACTGCTAAAGTTTGTGCTTCTACTCCCTGTGCTGCATCAACAACCAGAATAGCGCCTTCACAAGCGGCAAGAGAACGAGATACCTCGTAACTAAAATCAACATGCCCTGGGGTATCGATAAAATTCAATAAATAGGTCTTTCCATCTTTAGCTGTGTAATTCAAGGAAACGCATTGCGCTTTGATGGTAATACCTCGCTCACGTTCAATATCCATAGAATCAAGAACTTGCGAGCTCATTTCGCGCTCAGTCAACCCGCCACAAATTTGGATAAATCGATCAGCCAACGTAGACTTGCCATGATCAATATGGGCAATTATTGAAAAATTTCGAATTCGGTTTAAATCTTTCAACTGTTCTAACCTTCTTGCAAATAGCATAAGTCTATCTTAAATGTTCGCATGCAGAAAGTAGGCAAAGCAAATTCAGTCGTTTTTATATTCTTAAGAGAATGAAAATTGCTTATTCATTTACCAATTTCATGCACTGTATTTAAGATAAACAAAAGTCAAAAGTTTGCTATGAGGCTTTATTTTTACTAAAATTCGTGCTTTGCAACGATACAGGGTACATGATGCGACAAATCATCTGGCTAGGTTTCATTTCACTCTTCCTTTTATCTTTCACTACCTATTCCGACACAACTTTTACAAAACGTAAAGACGTACAATCGTTTATTAACATGATGGTAACGAATTATCACTTTAATCGTAATCAGTTAACTACAGTAATGAACCAAGTTAAACTTCAACCACAAGTCATCGAATCTATGGAAAAGCCCTATGAAAAGAAAAACTGGGATGTCTACCGAGAACTGTTTCTTACTCAGAAAAGATTAAAAAGCGGATTGCAATTTTGGGCTGAAAATCAAAAAACATTGGAAAAAATTCAGAGAAGATATGGGGTGTCTCCGGAGATCATTATAGCTATTTTAGGAGTAGAGACAATGTATGGTGAGCGTCAGGGTGAATACAGAGTCTTGGATACTCTGGCTACACTGGCTTTCAACTACCCCAAACGTTCTGCATTCTTTACTAAAGAATTAAAGGAGTTTTTCCTCCTGTGCCGAGAACAGCACGTATCCCCAACTCAATACAAAGGGTCTTACGCAGGTGCCATAGGAAAACCCCAATTTATGCCAAGCAGTTATCGATATTATGCAGTGGACTTTAATAACAATGGTCGAAGAGATTTAGTCAATGACAATGGTGACTCTATTGCCAGCATCGCCAATTATTTGCATAAACATGGTTGGAACTTAAATCAAGGCATCGCTCAACCGGCCAAAATCTCCGGATGGCGATACAAACAACTTCGCATGAACCCTAAAACAGCAAATTACCGATACTCACAACTTATAAGCTATGGAGTAAAACCAATTACAGCGTCACAAAATCATCCTCCTCGTGCAGGAGTCATTGAGTTAGTTACAAGGAAGGGTAAAGAATACTGGATTGCCTACCCCAATTTTTTTGTAATTACCCGCTATAATTCGAGCCCTCAATATGCTCTGGCGGTTTACTTATTATCCCAGCAATTGAAGCAACATTGGTATACTAGTGCCACCAAAAAGCACAGAGCTTATGTTTAATGCCAGCTGGAAATAATAATAATTACTGGTATATACTGAAAAATTGACAGCCATAACAATACAGAGTTTGACTTATGGATAAGTGTTTTATTTTTAGCAAACATCTCGATGATAATGGTTGTGTATGCCTGAAAATATCTGACTTGGGTGAGCTCATTGCTCCCCCTGAATTTCGGAATTTCTCGCAAATAAAAGATTTACAAAAAGAATCCAGTACAATTATTGTAGAAACCTGTACCAGAGCAATACTTCTTGGTCTTGCAATTCCATGGCTACCTGAAAGAAAAGCCAGAATTGCAATTCCCTATGCACTAGAGGATAAAGTAACTCAACCAGTCGAAGAACTTCATTTTGCCTTTGATAAATTTTATTATCAGAATAACCAATATCTCGTTGTTGTAATTGATAAACAACGAATGAAAAAGTTAATTCAAGTTTTTGATGAGCATGGGATAGAGTTTGATGCAGTAACTCTTGACTGGTTTGCGCTAGCATCTCAAGAATTGATCATTAGTGAATCCGAGCTATTGATCAATAACGAAGATTTTAAAGGTGTCCTCTCAGGTGATTTGGCTCAAACTTACCTGAAAAATCATCCACACACTCCCGCTCATCTGTTTCAAGACAGCAAAATACCTGTCGCCTCTCCAGCAAGCCAAAATGAAGAACACTCTTACACCTGGATTAGTAAAAGATTGATAAAATCAAAACCACTCAATCTTTGTCAAGGTGAAATACAACATGGAAAAACAACCGATTGGGTTAAAAAAGGATACCTATTGGTTGGCGGATTATGCGGCTTCTGGTTAATTTCTATTCTTTTTGTTAATTGGCTTTCTTTGCATTGGCTCAATAGACAAATAGATGAAATTGACCGGCAAACCGCGGTTATTTATCGCGAGTTTTTTCCTGATGCCAAACAGGTCATCAGTCCTAAGTTTCGAATAAGTCAGCTTCTTGGGGGGAGTACTGCAGAAAATCAAACTCGATTTTGGTTTATATTAAATCAATTATCCAAAGCCATAAAAGATAGTGGTATCACAGTAGAGCAATTAAGGTATCAAAACAAAACAATATCAATCACATTGGTAAGTTCTGATTTTGAAAGCTTACAAAAAATTGAAAATAAACTAAAACAATCACAACTCAAAGTGAAACAAACTCAAGCCTCAACGAAAGATCAACAAGTAGTTGCAACTCTGGAGTTAACGTGAAAACCTATTTAAACACGCTGAATGATCGAGAAAAGTGGATGGTTATAGTAGCTGGTGTATCACTTTTTATTTATGGCTACTATTTATTACTTTACACCCCGCTGAGCAACCAGGTAAATCAAAAATCCACTCAATTAATTGAAAAAACTGAAACATTGGAATGGATGAAGCAAGTAAGAATGCAAAAACGCTCTGCCAAAAGAAAGGAATCTGTAGATAACAGCCAATTGTTAACTATTCTTGCTTCCCAACTTAAAAATAATAAAACACTCAAATTCCCCTATCAATTACAACAAACAGGCTCGGGGGATGTTCAATTAACCTTTGACGCAGTCCCTTTTCAAAACTTTATACAATGGCTTGCAAAAATCAACGAAGTCTATTCTATCAATATAAAACAATTTGATGTGGAGAAAACCTCAACACCGGGAGTAACCCGACTGATGATCATACTCTCTACAAGTTAGAATTGCTATTATGTATTAGTCAAGACTATAAGCCTGACCTTAGAATAATAAAATACGGAATATCAAAGTATTTTTTTTAAATACATATAGTTTCTCAAGATAACCTATTCATTCAAATTTCCTTGAACACTCCCCCAATCTTTAATTCCAGCACCCTGTTTAATTTCAGGAGGTAATGATTCCAATGCTTTTTGAGCTGCTTCTTGACTATCATAAGTACCATATAAACCCTTATAATGGGTTTTGCCATTTTGATAATACTTCACTTGAGCCATTCTATCATTTTTAGGTGCTTTATAGAGTTTTTGGGCCACATAAGCAGCCTTTTCGTCATCGGCAATCTGAATCGTATAACCTTGAGGATTTTGGCTGTTTACCCAATTTCTATCTCTGTCCTTAAAGGATACAGGAGAATGATACTCACCAACATGATATGAATCAGGAACCACAACACTTTGACCAGATTGATTGCCATAATTGTAATCACGAGCACGATAATCTGTTTGAGGATACAGCTGACCATAATCATAGGTATAAATTTGATAGCGGGTAGTATATGTATCCTCATAAACCATACAAGAAGAAATATTCATTACGCCGATACCTAGAATGATGTACCTGATGCTAATACCCATCATAACACCCCCTGATTTTAACTTTTACTTTTACTCTTATTTGTTGTTATCTACAAATACAAGGAAAACTTTAGGAAAATGTTTTATGAATTGATTCAGAATTATTGGATTTCTATTCAAGTCATCGTCCGAAAAAATTTCCCTTATTCTGCGCGCATCAAAAAAATAAATGCCATTATAAACAATCGTAATTTTCCAGAGACTATGCAAAGACTCTATTGTTTCCCAACATGGTATAGAATAAAGTAATTGGTTTGTGGAATAAGGGCAAAAGATATGTGGACTCATAGACGTTCTGGTCAAACCAATCAAAGAGGCTCTCAAGATCATAGAGATCCCTATGAGCGAGATAGGACAAGAGTAATTCACTGTCCAGCATTTAGAAGACTACAAAGAAAAACACAAATTCTTGGAACAGATGAGGGCGATTTTCATAGAACCCGTCTAACCCACTCCCTGGAAGTAGATTCTATAGGTAGAAGTATCGTTCGCAACTTGATGACCAATCAGGAACACCAGTTGTTATTGTCCAGCCTTTTGCCAAATGATGACCTCATCAGCGTCATTTGTTTGCTTCATGATATTGGCCATCCGCCCTTCGGACATGGAGGAGAAGTCGCATTGAATTATATGATGCGACATTATGGAGGATTTGAAGGCAATGGACAAACTCTTCGCTTACTGACAAAAGTTGAAAATAGTTACGGTGGCTTTGGCCTGGATCTAACTCGTCGTGCGTTGCTGGGTATTTTAAAATACCCGGTAAAACGAGCTAATGTGGTAGCTCCCAAACAACCACCTATTCATGAATCGATTCATAAAACAATCAAAATCAATGACTGGCTGCCTCCTAAAGCTTATTTTGATTGCGAGCAGCCAGAAGTCGATTGGTTATTATCGCCTTTATCAGATAATGACAGAGAATTATTTCAGTCTCTCTCCGTAAAGCCCCATGGCACCCAAACAGGTAAAGCAGCCTATCATAATTTTGATTGCTCTATTATGGACACAGCGGACGATATTGCCTATGGAGTCCATGACCTGGAAGATGCAATTCACTTAAGATTAATTAACCGTTCACATCTTGATACTCCTGAGTTCAGGCAATTAATCGGTGAAACAACCCTCTCGCTACATCAGGAGCGTTTGCTTAATTCTCTATTTTCTCCAGAAATCTGTTTAAGAAAACAAGCTATCGGAGAAATGGTCAATTATTTTATTACCTCTACTCAAATCATTGTAACCAATGAAGAATTTGAAAACAGTTTATTAAAACATAATATTGCACTTATCCCAGAAGCCCATGCCCTCCTCCGCTATTTAATGCAATGTATTTATAATAATGTCATTGACTCCCAAGAAGCACGTACCTTTGAGTATGGAGGTCAAACGGTAGTACTCCGGCTATTTGATGCCATCAGCTCCAATCCAGCCAGCTTGCTTGATAATAAAAATCGAGTGTTATTTTCGCAAGCTCCAGATGAGGTCGCTGCTTATAGAGTCGTTTGTGATTATTTAGCAAACATGACTGACGAGTATGCTTATCGAATGCATGAGAGATTATTCGGATTTAATACAAGAACAATTTTTGAAAGGCTTTAGATAACAAGAAAGACCTTAAAACAATAGCCATTCAATATAATGGCGTCCCCAGGGGGATTCGAACCCCCGTTACCGCCGTGAAAGGGCGATGTCCTAGGCCTCTAGACGATGGGGACCTGGACCTTACTAAGATTACATCAAAACACTACTACACTATTTAAATGCCAAATAATGGCGTCCCCAGGGGGATTCGAACCCCCGTTACCGCCGTGAAAGGGCGATGTCCTAGGCCTCTAGACGATGGGGACCTAGTACTTTTTTTACCATCAACATACAACGATGTTGATGGTGGAGCTAGGCGGGATCGAACCGCCGACCTCTTGCATGCCATGCAAGCGCTCTCCCAGCTGAGCTATAACCCCAAAATAAGGTGTGCAGTTTAATTAGACGCATTAATACTGTCAAGTGGTTTTTCTATTTTAATGCAAGTCTTTTATAAGACAACCTTTTTTTACATCAAAATCATAAATAAATCCAAATCACAGCGCTAATTTTATCAATAGAAATGAACATGGGTAAAAGCACCATTGCAGCAAAAATTTTTGACCGTAAGAGCCTAATCCAAAAAAATATTTGACCAGCACGAAAACAAAGGTTGTAATAGATCTTTACATAACCTGGTTTTTTGTTTTAAGGCTGAGTACCAGAAAAAGTTTGCAACGCAGCAATATAATAAAAGGACAGGTTATTCAACGTGAAAAAGGAGAACCAAGGTTTTCAAAGCCGCATTTCGAAGCTTCTGGAAGGTTGTGTGAAATGTTCCATAAGGGATGGTTTCTATAAAAATAACTATCAAATGAAGAAGATCGCTTCAGTAGCTTAGGCCTTGCTAATTTCTCTGTTAATCCCTCTTTAGCTCCAATTTGATATTTGGTTTGTGCTTTTAACTCGGCCTTAACAGATGCAGTTTTCAACGTGGCCAAATTTTTTAAATCATGATGGATTGCTTTGCTTTGGAGAAATAACTGTTTTTCTTTACTCCTTTGGATTGCGGTATCAATACTCATTCCAGACAACAACAAACCAAAAATACAAGCGATACCCATAATTGCCAACCCAACCAAAGGAACTGCAGCAAAACCGGGGAAAATACCCAGGGCTGCAAACAAACCCAATGAACCACTGGAACAACCAGCCAGCGACCCAAATCCAGCACAAAACGCAATAAATCCCGTTTTTAACTTGGCAAATAAGGAAAGTTCTTCAAATTGAAGAAAAACACTACCACGATAAATAGTTAATAGTTTCTTTTTCAATACCAACTTATCCATCGTGCAAGCATCTATTAACATACCCAAAATAGAGTTTTTATGATTATCATCTAATAGACAGTCAAGAAATTGTGCTGTCGTAAACGAAACAGGCCGTTTTAACCTGGTTTTTAATAATCGATTTTTAAGATCTTCGGCCAGCACAGACTTATCATAATGATTACGATATTTTTGAGGATTTTTAAGTAAACATTCTTGCCTGGTTGCCAATAAATATTCCGTCAAATAATGAACGATTTGATTTTCCTGTTCTTCAATAGCATGTCGTAATTCATCATTTTCTTTATGCGAATTACAATAAGACCAATAAGTAACAGGTATTGCGACTAATAGGAATAAACTGGCAGAAATGGCGCCCAATGAAATAGTCAGTGCCGAATTGCCAACAGTTAGTCCAAAAGAACCAAATAGCAGTCCAAAGGTAGTCCATGCCACCCCCCCTGCTGTTCCCATACCTTCTGATAGTGATTTTAAAATTTGCATCGATTGATTCAACATTGCCATTTGGCCCAAAATACTATTTTAGTATGATTAAATTATTTCCACTATTCACTACCAGAATGCAATTGTCAGGTTACCAATGTCCAATATTGGGTGCAGATAACCAAGGTTCCTGCTTTGGCAAAGGCTCGCCCTTCTGCAATAACTCGATAGAAATATTATCAGGAGAACGAATAAAAGCCATGTGGCCATCTCTGGGTGGCCTATTAATTACAACACCACATTCCTGTAAATGTTGGCAGATTTTATAGATATCATCCACATGATATGCCAAATGGCCAAAATTTCTTCCCTCAGTGTAATCCTCCGGATCCCAGTTATAAGTCAACTCTAGCATTGGTCCATAAGAAGTTTGAACTTGCTCTATATCAGCAGGAGCAGCTAAAAATACCAAGGTAAAACGGCCTTTGGCATTTTCAGTTCGTTTTACTTCTATCAAACCCAATTTATTACAATAAAAATCGAGCGATTGTTCTAAATTCGAAACTCTAACCATGGTATGTAAATACTTCATCAATTATCCTTAACTATAGAAAATTATTTTTTTATTAATCATAAATTTAGTTTAAATAACCATCATGCCGGTAGCAAATAGGCTTTGTTAATTCTCTGAAGAGTATAACATTTAAGAATGATTTAAATATGATCATATTATACATAGTATGAGTATAATAAGTATTAACAAAACCTTCAGGAAAGCTTATCATAAGACCATTCAATAAGTTATATTTTGTAGTGAATCGACAAAATGAATCGAATCAAACTTGGCATCAGTAATCTTATTTTTATGGGAAGATGGCTTCAACTTCCCTTGTATCTCGGTTTGATCTTGATACTGGCCGGATATGTGTATCGCTTCATCATTGAATTATTTGAACTCATTTTTCATCTTAAAGGCCTGGATGATACCCATATCATGCTTGGAGTATTGGACCTCATTGACGTCGTCATGATTGCTAATCTTTTGATTATGGTAGTTATGGGCGGCTATGAAACCTTTGTATCCCATTTGCAATTGGATTCCCACCCTGATCAACCTGAATGGCTTGACCATTTTGATGCAGGAGCTATGAAAATCAAATTGGCTCTTTCACTGATAGGTATCTCCTCGATTCATCTGTTAAGAACTTTTATAGACCCTGCAAAACTTAGCAATTATTCTATTATGTGGCAGGTTGTGATTCATTTAACTTTAATTGTTTCAGCCTTGGCCATTGCATTAACCAATCGGTTGATGGATCAGCCCGCCAGGAAAAACCTCCAACACCCTGATTGATTTAAAAATCTGAAAATTAAATAACCTCTTTCTCTGATGTCACTCACTCTGCACATGACAAAACCTGTTATGTTCAGAGTCCCGCCCTAAAAAAATAATGACTGGCTTAAAATTATTCGATAGAATCAGGAAAGTTTGACCTATTCAGGGAACTCATGGGATTGAACCAGAAAGAAGTAGATTGCAAGCTCTTTCGGGTTGAATGTAGTCAAAATGGAAATAAAGGAATATGAATCATGACAGACACTCCAAAAGCTAATCTAGCCGTTGATGAAATTAAAGAGGATACCCCCAAAGACCAGCCCCTCCCTGAAGAAAACACGGAAATATTGGTAAAAAAACTGAAAGTATTGGAAACTACCCAAGAAAATTTTGATCAAATCAAAAAACATATTGCTGCGGTTATAGATTCCTTGGCAAAAAATCGCAGTTTTTTTGGCCGTGTTGCCGCCTACTGGGGAGAAATGCAGTTATGGTTAAAAATTACTCTTGGAATAGTATTGGTTGTTCCCACCTTGACACTTGGAATTGCAATTCAAGTGGCCTCTCTTATAGTAGTTAGCGTCCTGACTCTGGTGACTTATGTTGGTAGTGCCCTGCTTCTTGAAAATCATGTTCAAAAAGAAGAGCATATTACTGATCGTTTAAAAGAAGAAATGATAGGTTTGGCAGATAACCTGGGAAAAGTTATCGAGTCTTTTGAGCCTCTCCGCAAACAAATTGCAGAACAAATTGAGTATTTTCATAAAGAAAATGATAGATTAAACCTCAACGTTACTCAACTAAGTGATCATATTATGCGATTAACAAAACAAGCTGAACAATTACAAAAAACCGAACAAACTTTGCGTAAAGTCAGAGAAGAATTGGAAAAAACATCTGAAACTCTGGATGAAAAAGTACAAGTTCAAACCGAATTACTACAGATAAATCAGGAAGAATTAAACAGAATCAGGGAAGAAATTGCAAAAAATGAAATTGAATTATCTGAAAAAATTTCTGAGCTGGATCAAGTTAAGAAAGAAATGTCAGTAGAAATTGAAAAAGCCGAAACTGTTACCCAAGTATTAAAAAATACTGTAGAAAAACTGTCCCAAACTGCTATTGCAGATCACAATCATAGGGAATCGTTTCAAAATAAATTGAACGATTTTCTCTCTAATAAAGAACAAAGTTTCAATGATGTTGCTCAACGTATATGTGAAGCCGAGCACGAACTATGCTTTGTTAAAGAAGAATTAAACTTTAGTAACAAACGTTATCAGGAACTATTGGAACGTCAAGAAGAAGTAGTTAAACGTTTGGAACAACTCCAATTTTCCCGTAAGCCTACGCCATATAGTAATGCAAAAGTACTTGGTAAATTAGGTATTATGGCTACTGAGGAAAAAGAGTCTCCAACACCTGTTTCAGCAGAAGAAAATACAATCCCAACTCAAACTCTCACAGGTTAGATGTTTTTAAATCGATGTGCTATGGCACATCGATTGCTTATCACGTGCGGTCAACCAAAAACCAATCAGTGCAACGAAATTTATTTTAAAACAGATCGCCAATTACATACTGAGCATAAGGCTCAAACTAAAGCTATTCGTAGACAGCATAATTGTTCTATTAATGAGCTACTTTAGATCTATTGCCCATAATCAATTTATATTAAATCAGCTAATTTTTTTACTTTATGAACACAAACCCACAGAGAACAATAAAAGAACTATACTTTTAGAATATTGACTGTGACCAGTGAAATGATTCTTTGAAAAGGAGAGAGCTATGAGCACACCCAAATGGAATTTATCCATTTCTCGCGCAGTTATCTGCGTCATTGCATTATTTGCTTCTATGATTTGTGCTGCAGCTCATTTCGTTGGTGGAATTCATACAAATGCGGGTTATGTAGGATGGTATCATCCAGATTATTACAATCACGATGTTATAGGCGTGGGTAATTATCACCCAGGTTATGGCTGGGTTGCTCCAGTGTATGCTACTCCAACGTATATAATAGGCAATACGGGGTATAACTGCCAGACAGTCCAGCAATGTGATTCAGAGGGAAATTGCATTCAAAGCCAAAACTGTGATTAGTAGTGGAAAATGTAGCATATCAATGCGCATTATCTTTTTTACGAGATTGAGAACAAATTTCCCTCCACTTAGGTTCTCTAATCATCAAAACTGTTAATTAGATTAATAGGTAACCAATAATAGAGCGCATTGATTTTTATAACACATCAAAACTTATATAATCTTCCCAAGGTAAATTCTCTCGTGTACATACATCAACTCTTGCATTAAGAGGTCCTTTTTGCAACCAGGTATAAAATTCTTCCAGCTTATCTTCTTTTCCACATGCAAAAACCTCAACACGACCATCCGCTAAATTCCGAGCCCATCCACTTATCATCAATTGTTCAGCCAAATTTTTAGCAGAAGCTCTAAACCATACTCCTTGAACTCTTCCTGAAATATAACAACGCATACATAACTCCTTGGTCATGATTCTTTTCCACCTATCGTAAAAATATCAGTTACTTCATTTCATTTGACCTTGCATAACCTGTTTTCACTCTGATTCTGCTATAGTTAAATTAGCATTCTTATTAGAGCAAAATAAATTAGATAATTTGGATTTTTTCAATAATGGAGATAAAAAATGAAAAAAGTGATATTGTATGCACTTCCATCTTTAATGTTGGCAATCTTGTTTTCCCCAGCCTATGCTGATGAAGCCCCTGCTCAACTGACCGGCACACCAGCTGAACAGATTCAGCAATTAAATGCTCAGATTCAATCTCAATTACAGGAAATGCAAACAAAACAACAGCAACAACTGGATGCTTTAAATACCCAATTACAAAATCAAATTAAACAAGTCCAATCTCAATTACAAGAACAAATTCAAACGGTCAATTCTCAAACACAAGATCAGATTAAACAAATACAAGCAACCCTACAGGAGCAGATTAAACAAGTACAGCAGCAAGCATTGCAAAAGGCTAACCAATAGTTATTTGAATTTATATAACTTCGCCCGTGTGGACTTGGGCATTGACAATGCTTATGCATCTAAAACTTAAAGACAATTGATGGTAATTTGCATGAGTTTGGATAAAAATGGAATTATTTTTTATGTCGAACTCATGTATCAGGATTATAATTAATATTGGCTTGATCAAAACAGCCTAAAATCAAGAACAAACAAAACAGGTTCTTTTAGGCGATATCAATACAGGTATACTCGTTTCAAAAATGGGTAGATATAATTGTTCTATTGCTCTTTGTGCAAAATCAGCATTATCAATTACAATATTTGTTTCATGGCTGTTATGTAAGCTTAACAAATCAAGATTCGATGAACCGTAAATAACCACCTGCCCATCAATTGACATAAATTTCATATGAATAACCTCTTTTTTCATAGAATTTTCATTGTTATTCACACGATGAAACCAACGAACTTGCAAGTTATTTTGCCTGTCCTCATCAAGTAGTGAACTAAAATAATCTATCGCACTCTGATTTGTACCGCCATAGAATCTCTCGCGAAAATCATTGAATCCCTTTCCCATCAATAGATAGACATGGCCATTTCTATTATTAATAAAATCCGCCAGGGCATGGATGATTTCCGGCGAGTTTAAATTGGGAACAGCGATTCGAATAGTATGTTTGGCATATTTAATAGCAGCCATGTAGGCGTTATTCAATGGATCTTCAGGTAAAGGCGCCCTATAAAAAGGGAGAAGCGCCCATTTCTGCCTGATAGTATTTGTCACATAGAGCACAGAACAAGAGTTTGTATTTCTATAAGATTCTGTTGACTCCTGGCCTGTATATATGGGAGAAATTTCTGGTTCATCAGATTTATTGGTGCGCTTATCCCACATTGCTTTAAAATCGTAAAAAACCGCTTCCGCTGCGCCGCCAGGAATAAACATGGCGGCATCATGAAACCCATTAGGACCATAATTTTCCTGCTGAAAATTAGCCCCTGTCAAAATGACATCCCCATCAATCCAGATGGCTTTATTATGGTTGGACGCAATGGAATTATGAACATGAGTACCTATATGCAATTTAATATTCTGAGGTAAATTATCTAAACCTAAACAGGCTGGATCATGTTTTGGTTTTTTAGGAAGTATTTCGCCATGATAAAAAACTTGTGCCAAACGATCCAACTGATCGACCAGAAGAAATACTTCGACTTCATGTTTGATGTCACAAAGCGCATTTCGGATATCTTTGACAACCTGAGTTCCTGGCTCCCATACAAAAGCCTGAATAAGTATTTGCTTTTTAGCCTCTTTGATTTTATGAACTATTAAACGATATGCGCTCTCACTACCCGATACTATTTCTATCTGATTTGGATTCATCAGGCCCAGCATTTTTTCTGCAGAAACAGTTCCCTTATCAGCAGAGGGAATTGCTGCTTCAACTATTTTTCTCATTAAATAAGAATCGGTGGAAATTTTTTCTCCTGAATATTGCAAACCTTTCTCAAAAAATTGGAGCATGATTCACTCATAAATTAATTTTACCTAATTTATATCATTGAATTGATTTAATATTTTTGCAAATTAATTTGAGCGATTCAAAACAAAATTTAATTCATCGTAAATCCAATCCCAGACACCATCCACCTGTTATTATTATCCACAAACGAATTCAAATTTCCTTGATTTTTCAATTCAATATACTATACATAAGAAGTCATCCCTATTTATAAATTAAGGAAAATCAAAATGGATTTAAGCAAAAGAATAGAACCAAAAACCTGGTCATTTGTTGAAAAAATACAAAATGCGGGTGGAAAACCGATTTATGACATACCGGTTACAGAAGGTAGGGCAATATTTGATCAACTACAAGCCTTGCCCACCGAGAAACCTGATGTCGATGTTGAGGATAAAACTTTGCCAGTAGGACCTGGCGGTAAGGTTGACATTCGCATTGTTCGCCCTAAAGGCGCAAAAGAAGCCTTACCTGTCATCATGTTTTTTCATGGTGCTGGCTGGGTTTTTGGCGATTATCAAACTCATGGTCGTCTGGTACGAGAAATAGCAGTGGGTACTCATGCCGCAGTCGTGTTTGTTAAATACACATTAGCTCCGGAAGCTCAGTACCCGACACAAATAGAAGAATCTTACGCTGCCATGAAATATATAGCAGAACATGGTAAGCAATTTAATCTGGATACTTCACGATTTGTCGCTGCAGGTGACAGTGTTGGTGGTAATATGACCAGCGTCATGACTCTTCTTGCTAAAGAACGTGGTGGCCCCAAAATTGATTATCAAGTACTTATTTATCCTGTAACTGATGCCAATTTTGATAACGCTTCCTATAAAGAATTTGCTGAAGGCCCCTGGCTAACCAAAAAAGCGATGGAGTGGTTTTGGGATAAGTATTTGCCCAATAAAGAAAAAAGAAAGGAAATTACAGCAAGTCCGCTACAAGCTTCTCTTGAACAACTTAAAGGCCTACCACCAGCATTAGTCATCACTGGAGAGTGTGATGTTTTGCGTGATGAGGGCGAAGCCTATGCCCATAAACTCAATGCAGCGGGTGTGACAGTGACTGCAGTTCGCCATCTGGGCACAATCCATGATTTCCTGATGCTCAATGATCTCTCTGAAACACCGGCATGCCGAAATGCCGTTGAAACTATTATTGGTCACTTAACTCACATTTTTGGCAAGAAAAAGTAAAACAATACATGACTAACATCCAAGCGGATGTTAGTCATGCTGAATACATTTACAATAATTGTGCTATTTGGGGATTGCCGTTATTGAGTTGATGGTGTTGTCATCTGTTTCATTTTTTCCTGGTTTTGCAAAATCCTGAAACATCACCGGGATTGCCAATGGTGGTATTGAGGTTTTTTTTCTTGTTTTAGATCCAGATAAAGACTGATTTTCCAATTCAAAAATTCTTTTACGAGCTGTTGCCAATTCATCCTTTAATTTTTGATTCTCTAGTTCCAGAGCTTTTATTTTTTCATCAGGACTGGCTATCAAGTCATCTTCCCTGGTTTGCATCTCAGTCTTGGAACTACTGCCAGATTTAACCATTAAATCACTTGTTTTGGAATCTTCCACTGCATTGATTACAGGAGGAGAACTTTGTTTTTCAGCTTTTCTCAAGGCAATTTGTTGTTCTAATTTTGGCTTAAGCTCTTTACAGGAAACACCATTAATTTTCTTAAGATACCGTTTGTGATCTGTTTCATCTGGAATTAAACTTAATAACATCCTGGAGGTTATGCCTGTATGTTCCAGATTAATACTCTTTAATGTGATTGTATTACAGATAGTATCTAGCAAATCCTGCGCTTTTTCTTTTTCCTGTTGTTTTATTTCCTTTTTCTTCATCATTATTCGGGGAGAGATCATGCCAGTGCCAGAAGCTCCTGTTGATTTTGCATAAAGCGATTGGGTACTGACATCCAAGTTTTCTATAATCGGGTTACTTAATAAAGTCTTTACCCCTGCCCTGGTCATATTATTATTCGCAACATTTAAATCGGTAGCCGCTGGAAACTTCGAAACAATAAGCTTGGCATGATTATCATTTAAGCTGCAAAATGTTAGCAATAATGTTCGAATGGTATGATTAGGTCGAATGTCATCCAATCCCCATTCTTTTTTTAACCCGGGATTGAAACTCAAATCAACAGTCTGCAAATTCATTTTGGCAATTGCCTTAATTCCCTCTCCCCCTATTCCACAATTATCCAAATACAGGGTTCTTAACTGCTTTAAAGGCGCAAGCCTGGATACACCCTCATCACCAATCCCAGTATTTTGACTTAAATCAATAGTAGTCAACGATTGAAGATGAGCAAAGCTATCCACTCCTTGGTGAGTGATATTATTTCTTCGCAAATTAAAGTGTGTCAGACTTTTTAACCTGGACTCAGGCCGAGTCAAATACTCTAAATTGGCATCAGTAACGCCACAGTTACGCAAGGATAATTTTTTTAAAGCGGCAGCATTGCGACTTAAACTAAATAACACATAACTTGCGCTAAGTTCTGTATTATAATCCAAATACAATGCTTCAAGCATAGAATTAAACATAGGGCGGTTCTTTAAGTAATTACTTTTCAATGATAATTTTTTGATGTGAGTTAATTTGGAAAGCTCCACTGTGTCACTATCCTTAAGACCACAAGAATCCAAGCGTAAAGATTTAATTCCAGGTATATTATTAAGAGCAGTGACTAAATCACTCAACTCTTGATTAGTAAAGCGAGTATCACTTAGATCAAGTTCAGATAAGGACGAGATTCCGTGATTTCTCGAATCTCGCAAAGCATTTAAAAATAATTGAATATCCTGAGATGTTTTTAAGACAAGTTTTACCTGATGCTGTTTTATATTTTCCTTTCCAATATCTTTTAAAAATTTTTTTAACGAAGTAAGGGGCATATTGTCTCCAAATATAAACAAAAAATTCCTGTTTGGTAATATATTTAACTCAAAGATCATCGATTATACATTTCAACGCTTAAGAAAACCATAAGAATTGATTAAAAAACTTGCTAATCTCCTCTGGTCAGTGTTATGTTGAATGAAAGGGATTTGGAAGTGGAGGTTAAAATGGAATCAATGATTGATTTGGTTGGATATGTAGCTTCTTCTTTAGTCTTTGCAACATTTTATGTCAAAAAGATTCTGACATTAAGACTCATAGCAGTTTGTAGTAATGTTGCGTTCATTACATATGGTTTGGGTTATCATTTACATCCTATATTTATTTTGCATTCGGTTTTATTGCCTTTAAATTTATACAGAATATTTGAATTATTAAAAAATGATCCAGAGCTCACAATACTTGCAAGGATTAATTTGAAGGCAACCAGATAATCATTTTCATCATTTAATGATATGATAACTGTTTACTCAATAAGGGGTCTTCCGTGTGCAATTGGAACAGGATAATTGGCTTGGCATTAATGGGATTTTCTGCTTTTTTACAAGCAAAAACCTATATCCCTCAATGCCCTAAAGAAATTAATACGCTTGAACGTATACAGACATCTCCGGATGGATGGGAAACCCTGAGCGGGATTAAAAACAATTATCTGGGTAATGTTTCCTTTTATTCCGGCCACCCCAAAGGTCAAGCCAGCTTAAAACCAAACCGTATCAATAAGAAAAAAGCCGAATGGAAGTTTTCTCCTCATGATACCATTTACATTGTGTGTCATTACAATCAAACAGGAATTGAACTGACACAACAATTGCCTCAAAAAACAAAAGGATGTACTGTGATTTTTAATCCAAACGCAAAAGGCCCATATGGTTTTCTGCCTCAAAAAATAACCTGCAATCAATAATGGGGAGGTTTACTCTACCTCCTCCTTTGTTCGACAATATGTTTCATCAATCAATAACAAGGTCAATAAGGCTAAAATTAAAGACAGAGGCAACAATAAAAGAGAAAAATAGTACCCGTGTAAAGTAAATTGATGAATACCATCCACCATGGTCCCCTCCCATGTCCAATCCAGCAAAGCACCAACCAGTGGCTCAAACAAAGCCTCAAACACCGAATTAAACGTATTCATAATACCAAGTACTGTCGCTACAAGTACCAAAGGAAATAATTCCCTGATCATTGCAAAGCTGGTAAAAAATCCACTCGCTCCAAAACCAAAGAGAAATAAAAGAATAATTAAAGTAAGCAAATTTTGGTTTGAGCTATAAATAACTACCAATAAACACAATAGAGCAGAACACGTTCCTGTAAACAAAACAGGCTTTCTCCGCCTGATAAAATCAGAAAACCATCCCCAAAATGGCGCGCCTGCCGCAAAACCGACAAAAATAAATGAAATCGCAAGGGCTGCATCAGTACGAGATAAGAGATAGGCCTTTTCCAAAAAAGGAACTCCCCATAATCCACCAAAAACCGAAACAGGAGCAAATGCTAATCCACTATATAAAGACAAAGCCCAGGCCTGCTTATTAACGATAATACGTCTTAACAATTGAATAACAGGTTCCTTGCTATTTGGCATAGGCTGCGTTTGTGCAGGCTTATCTCTTAAAATGAGAAAATACACGACCCCCAGGATAATCCCCATCACGCTTACTAATTCAAGCGCCTTGCGCCAACCTTCATGTTGAACCAAAAATGCCAAAGGCATCTGCCCTCCCACAGCACCCAGCATAGCTGCTGTCATAAACATCCCTGATACTAGAGCAAATCGTTTTGGAGAAAACCAGACAGCGGCTAGCTTAAAACAAGACACGGCAGCAAAAGCAGCTCCCGCCCCCATCAATGCTCGACTTAAACAGGCCAACCATAAAGTATTGGTTTGAGAAAAAATATAAGTACTGATACTGCAGACAAAAATAGCAAGAGTTGTTAGCAATCTTGGGCTGTACCTGTCTAACATAACGCCCACAGGAATCTGCATAAATAAATAGGAATAAAAATAAAAAGCTGACAAATTCCCAAGGCCAGCAGCATTAACCTGAAATGCCTTCATCAAGTCAGCTGTCATGACACTGGGAGAAACCTGAATCAAATATTTATAAAAGAAAAAACATGCCGCGATGGTCCAGATAATCCAAAGATAAGTTTTAGCCAGCAATGGATGCTTGAATGACAATGTGTTCACAATAACTCCTAACTTATTTGCTTCAGGTTAGAGATAAAATTTCAAAAACCGCCAGGTCTTATCTGCTGCTGTTATCGCCCTGAGGCGGGGCAGATAAGTCAGGAGAGAAGCCGTCTCAGAGCAGAAGAAAGGGTAAAGCTGACCACCACCACGACGACAATTGAGATGAGAGAGTTTAAAACAACAGGCGACAATCCAACAGGCTGTCTGTTGCAGCTTTGGGAGCAAGACTTTCTGCTTATTAATTGTCGTCTTATATTCATAAAAAACTGGAAATTAAAAGAATGTTTAATGTTAACTTTTTAGGCAATGTGCTGTCAAGATCGCAAACAGACAATGGATACTTTTTTAAATTTTGTTATTACGGGTACATTTATTAATCTGTTTCACTTGCAAAAAAATCTGCATACAGAAATAATAAAATTCTTACCCCTATAAGCAAATTGATGACAAGTTACCTTAAAGGAATCCAGGGAATGGAGTTAACCACAACCGAGAACCAAGTATTTAAAAGTTCCAAAGTAAGTCTTGCTCTGGTTACTGTTCTGGTGGGAATCGGTTCAGGTTTTCTAGGCATGTGCCTGGCCATGTTATTGCATTATCTTCAACATATTGCCTATGGTTACAGCCCCCTTCACATCATCAGTAATGAAACTTTTCTGGAGGGAGTTAGAGCCTCTTCATCTGAGCGGAGAATAAGCATACTATTCCTTTGTGGCTTAATCGCAGGCATGGGATGGTGGGCACTTTATCGTTTTGGTAAACCATTAGTCAGTATTGCGGCGGCAATAAAATCGGGTAAACCCATGCCAGCTCTCAGTACATTCATTCATGCTTTTTTACAAATCATAACAATTGCATTGGGCTCACCTCTGGGACGAGAGGTGGCTCCTCGTGAGGTAAGCTCTGTCTTTGCTTACTGGCTATCTAGCAAAGCGGGATTAACTCCTGAGGAAAGCAAGATGATGTTGGCATGTGGAGCAGGCGCGGGGCTTGCTGCGGTTTATAATGTGCCTTTAGGCGGTGCCGTTTTTGTTTTGGAAGTGTTGTTATGCACTTCCAACTGGACTGTCTTGCTTCCTGCATTATCTTCTTCTGCTATAGCAGTTCTAGTGTCTTGGTGGGGTTTGGGAAATGAATCAATTTATCAACTCCCTGAATTTTCATTAAGTGCACCTATAATTCTTTGGTCTATTCTTGCCAGCCCGGTGTTAGGTTTTTTTGCTTTTTGGTTTATTCAAATTGCTACAATACAACGCAGCAAAGCAATGCATAACTGGCAAATGATATTGGCTTGTTTAATTAATTTTTTAATCATTGGCTTATTCGCAATTTATTTTCCTTCTTTACTAGGTAACGGCAAAAGTCCGGCAGAAATGGAGTTTGATCAATCAGTAGGAATTGGTTTAAGTATTGTATTATTTATGTTGAGGAATGTATTCGTATGGTCAAGCTTGCGTGTAGGAGCACAAGGTGGCTTACTAACCCCCTCACTGGCTAACGGCGCCTTATTAGGAGCTATTCTAGGTGGAATTTGGAATTTGTATTTACCACCCGCTCCCATCCATGCCTTCGCGCTTATTGGTGCCACGGCTTTTCTTGCTGCGGCACAAAAAATGCCTTTGACTGCCATTATCCTCATTTTCGAATTCACCCGGATTAATTTTATCTTTCTTATCCCTATCATGCTTGCTGTTTCCGGCTCTATGGGTATGTGCCAGTTAACCAAGAACTATTATATTAAATATAAAGTATGATCGTTTGTAATTAGCCAGAATTTGCCCAATATATAACCATATTGATCAATATAAATTCTTTGGATGCTATACTTATAATGTAGACCTGATGAAAAGGAAGTTCACTATGCCTAAGAAATTTACTCGAAAAATACCACTTATCTCCAGGGAAGAGTGTTTCGCTTTATTACCTGGGTACAGCATCAATGCAATGAATCTTCTGAAACGAGGAAATCACACACCCTATTATGAAGAAATTGAATACTTATCAAAAATTTTTGTTGCCCTGGTCACTCATTATGCAGAACCAATAGAATCAATCATCAATTGCATGGAAAAAGCAATGTATGGTGCTTATAAAGAGGAATTAGATAAAATTGAGCACGAAATTCAACGCCTGTTTAAGATAAGAAAAAATACTCCAATTCATTCTCTATTTGGCGAAAGAGAAATCGAAAAATTGACTATACAGATTTCAGAATTGGAAAAACGCAAATCAGTACCTGTAAAGGAAATTATCCAGGGAGTTATCTACGATACCTTAGATAAGGCAAGCCAAACTCTGGTGGACAGGATACCGGCAAACTATAAACTGCAAGAATATGAGAGCCGAGACAATCCTTTTCAATAAGATTCAGGTACATTGTTAAATGAAATACAACCAATCACTTATAACCTAATTTACTCCGATAGCACTTGGTCATTTTTTTATTACCCATTTTAAAATCGCTGTGTGGATTAATAATGAATCACACTTTGTCCCTGTTTTTATAAAAATCCAATGCAACAAAACTGTTTAGAAATAATGGAATGCCATATAGAATATAATCCGGGATTCGTTAATATAACGGATTGTAAATTTACCCATAAACCAGTTTTTACAGGTAACTAAATGACTCTTTGCCCCTGTGGTTCACAAAATAAATATGAGCAATGTTGCGGGATTTATCTGGAAAGCAAGAAAACTCCTGAAACACCAGAACAATTAATGCGTTCGAGATATACTGCGTATTCTCTTGCAAAAATCGATTATATTAAACAGACCATGCAAGGCAAACCACTAATTGCTTTCAACGAATCAGAAGCAAAGCAATGGGCTCAAAATGTTTCCTGGCTGGGTTTGAAAATCATTCAAAGCTACATGGAGAGGCCAGATAAAGGATTTGTTGAATTTATAGCAACCTTTCTTGATGGAAATCAATTGAAAAGTATTCATGAATTAAGTGAGTTTCAAAAGGATAATTCCGTTTGGTTTTATGTGGATGGGGAGGCTAAACAGTTACCAAACAAACAAGACAAGCAAAAGATAGGCCGCAATAGCCCATGTCCCTGTGGAAGCGGTAAAAAATTTAAAAACTGTCATGATAAATGAATTAAACTCAAGGTAGCAGATGAACGGTCACTTACTCCTCAATGTTTTCATTTTCCTTGCTGCTGCAAGCATCATGGTTCCACTGGCAAGCCGATTTAGACTTGGTTCTGTGATTGGTTATCTTACCGTTGGGATGCTCATTGGACCTTTTGGACTTAAGCTAATAGGCAATGCCGAACAAATTATGCATTTTGCAGAATTTGGAGTAGTCATGATGTTATTCTTGATTGGTTTGGAATTAGAACCAATCATGCTCTGGAAGCTGAGAAAATTAATAGTTGGCTTAGGGGGCTTGCAAGTGTTGTTAACAACAATCGCTCTGTCTTCGGCAGCTGTTATGATGGGATACAATTTGCGAGCCAGTGTCGCGGTCAGTATGGCACTTGCCCTATCTTCAACTGCTTTAGTCTTGCAAATGCTCCAGGAGAAAAATCTTTTGAAAACCGCGGAGGGTGAAACTTCTTTTGCTGTTCTCTTATTCCAGGATATTGCGGTCATTCCAATCTTGGTGATTTTGCCTTTATTAGGCAATCATCATGGAATTAATGTGGCTATTAACCCTCATACGGCTGCCTCTATTGCTCAATTACCCAAGTGGCTTCACGCTATTGTCGTTGCCGGCATTATCGGTAGCATTGTTTTGGCGGGACACTACTTATCCAGATACTTGTTCCTAATCATTGCAAAAACCAATATCCGTGAAGTATTTACAGCATTTTCCTTATCCCTGGTCGTTGGAATTACCTTGTTAATGGAAACAATTGGGGTGTCTCCGGCTTTGGGAGCTTTTATCGCAGGTATGGTTTTAGCTAACTCTCAATATAAACGGACTGTAGAAGCTGATATCCAACCTTTCAAAGGACTGCTTCTTGGATTATTTTTCATCTCAGTCGGAATGGGTATCAACTTCAATCTACTCTTCAGTCAAATGGCTGTAATCATCCCTATTGTACTCGGTTTGATTACCATTAAGGCATTGATTCTCTTTACGCTCGGCAAGATATTTCAACTCACTAAAATACAGGCGCTCGGATTCGCCCTTGGTTTATCACAGGGTGGAGAATTTGCCTTTGTTCTTTTTCAATACTCCAGCACATTAAAAGTAATCAGCCCGGAAATAAACAGTTTTTTTACTCTGGTAGTCGCCCTGTCCATGTTGGCCACACCCTTTTTAATGCTTTTGTACCATCGTTTTATGATACCGAAATTAATAAGCAAATTACCAGAACGTGAATACGACTCTATTCATGAAAAAAATAACATTATTATAGCTGGTTACGGTCGATTTGGTCAGATAATTGGTCGATTTCTTAGTGGTGAAAACATCAAGGTAACCGTTTTGGAAAAAAATCCGGAGCAAGTCGAATTATTAAGAAAATTTGGCTACACCGGATATTTTGGTGATGCGAATCGTCTGGACCTGCTAAAAAGCGCAGGAGCAGCGCATGCTCAATTGCTCATAGTCACAGTCGGGAATCCCGACACCAATTTGGAAATTGTGAAATTAGCTAAAGAAGAGTTTCCTCAATTGAAAATTTTTGCCCGAGCAAGAAATAGACGACACGCCTATGAGTTACATAAAGCAGGAGTTCATTATTTCAAAAGAGAGTTATTTGACTCTTCGTTAACCATGACCAAGGAAATTTTAAAATTTCTTGGTTATAAACCTGAAGAAATTGAGAAAAAAGCCAATGCTTTCCAAAAACACGATGAAGAAACATTAATTAAATCTTTTGATTTTTTTGAGGAAGAAGCCAATCTCATCAATTTCTCACGTCAGGCAAAAGGAGAATTAGAGCGTATTTTGCAAAATAATAATCCATAATCAAATCATAAAGGTCTATACTTCCATATAATCATCTTGAAATGGCTTTCATTATGATAAAACAATTACAACAGGCATTAAGTGATATTCTTTTAGGAAAAGAAGAAGTCATCAGATTGGGTATTACCTGTTTATTAGCCAATGGGCACCTGCTTCTTGAAGACAACCCAGGTATGGGGAAAACAACATTTAGTCATGCGCTGGCTCAACTGACTGGTATGCAATACAGGCGAATACAATTTACCAGCGACCTTTTGCCAAGTGATCTTTTGGGAGTATCTATTTATGATCATCAACGCAATGTCTTTCAATTTCATAAGGGTCCTATATTCTCTCAATTAATTCTCGCTGACGAAATAAACAGGGCCACACCTAAGACTCAAAGCGCCTTATTAGAGGCAATGGAAGAGAGGCAAGTTACTACTGATATAGGAACAGAAGCTCTCCCTCAACCATTTTTTGTTATTGCTACTCAAAATCCGTCTTGCCATACGGGAACTTATCCTTTGCCTGAATCGCAATTGGATCGATTTCTGATGCGCCTGGTCATTGGCTACCCACCGCCAGATGCGGAACGTATGCTTTTAAAATCATCAAACTTGAATGCTCAATTAAAGGAACTAATCCCTATCATTAATCCTCAGCAATTACAAATTTTACAAAGAGAGAGTCAAAAAGTTCTAGTCTCTGAATTGGTTCTTGATTATGTTCAATCTCTACTGGACGCCAGTAGAAACCAGGGATGGTTTAATCATGGATTAAGCCCAAGAGCAGGAATGGGATTAGTGCACGCCGCTCAAGCCTTTGCCAGAACTGATGATAGAGATTTTGTTCGACCTGATGATATTCAGGCAGTCATGCCAGCTGTTGTGAATCACCGCTTAATCATAAAAAAATCACAAACTCAACTCTCTGCTGCCGAATTATTAATGAGTGAAATTGAGGTTCCCGTGTGATAAGGCAAATCAAAACAAAAGTTATGGCTTATTGGGAAGAATGGATTGCCAAACGAATCTCTAAAACCAATCCCCAAATTCTTGGTTCACAAAATATTTATATTATACCCTCTGGATTTGGATGGGCCTATGGTGTGGTTGTACTGTCCCTGTTTTCTGGCGCAATCAACTACCAAGTTAGCACTGTTTTTTTAATGAGTTTCATTTTAGCAATTGTAGGTTTTATAAGTGCTTGGGAAGCTCATGCCAATCTTAAAGGATTATCTATTAAATTGGTATCGGTTGAGGATACCTATGAAGGAACGCCAGCCCAGGTTAGCTTATTGATTCAATCAAATAATAGAATGCATTTTGGACTAGATTTTCGCCTTAATAATCAATCAGTCACTCGATTAGAAAAAATTCCTCCGCAAGGTTTGCGATTTATTTTTCCTCTGGCAACAACTCGAAGAGGATGTTATACCCTACCCAAAATCACCATTTCCAGTTTTTTTCCTTTTGGCTTGTTTCAGGTATGGGGATACGCCAATTTTGATAGCAATTATTATGTCTATCCTCAACCTGTCAATCCTGGCTTTTGGCCCATACCCCTTTATCATCAGAATAAAAGGAAAACAGACTCTCATGGAGATAATGAATACTATGACTTAAAGCAGGTAGACAATCCCTGGATTCAACCTAATCTTATTGCATGGAAAATTGCAGCAAAAGGACAAGGTTGGTATTTGAAAACGATGGACCGCGCTGAAGAAATGTATTGGCTTTTTAGATTAAATGATTTACCTATTGAAACACTCGAAGAAAAATTAAAACACTTGAGCTATTGGTTGGTTACTGCCGAATCCCAAGGCCAGTTTTACAAGCTCGAGTTGGGAAACGATCCGGATCAATTTTCCCATGGGGAAGAACATCTTCGATATTGCTTACGTCAATTGGCGGTGTATTGATGGACTTTTTTTCCAAACAACATACTTTTCTGATAACAACCCGATACGCTCTTTTGGTCATGTTGATATGCTACTTTCCCCATTTTTTAACATGCCCTTTGTGGCTTACTGCCCTCATCTTGACAACGCTATGTTACAAGTTAATATCCGATTACTTTGCCTATCCACTTCTTGACGGCAAGATACGCTTTATTGTGGTTATCATCTGTCTTTTTCTATTAAAATTTCAATACGGCAGCATCATCTCCAGTGGTTTTTTTATCGGTTTTTTACTGGCATTTATTGGACTAAAAACTATTGAAATTCATAATGACAGAGATATAAGAATACTAATACTGTGCAATTTTTATCTTATCTTTGCCGCATTAATTGTGGTGCAGGAACTATGGATCATACCTTATTTATTAATAGCAATTCTGGCTAATTTCACTCTGATGTTAAAATTAACTGCTCCTCAAGCCTCACTAAGACAAATTAACGGCCATAGTATGAAACTATTACTTATTGCAACACCATTAACTGTCTTTCTTTTCTACTTTTTCCCCCGCATAGCCAATCCCCTTTGGCAAGTACCTTCCCTTGAGAAAAATCACACTGGATTTAGCGAATGGATGGAACCAGGGTCGGTTGCAAATCTTCTAAATGATGACAGGACTGCTTTACGAATTATATTTAAAAGAAAAGCCATTCTAAATGGCTATTGGCGAGGATTAACTTTAAGTAGATACAATGGGATAAGCTGGAATCCTGCCTGGCATGACTCATCAACCTTCTCTTCATTAAAGGAATTAACTACTTCTGATGACGGGGATTATGAGGTCATTATGGAGCCCCACCAAAAAAAGTGGTTGTTTTATCTTGGTTACCCCAATGCGGCTTACCCTCAACTCTTATTTTCTCCAAATTTTGGTTTGGTTAGTCATAATAAAGACATGATTGCCCAACGTTTTGCCTATGCTTTGCGAATTAGCTCTTCCCCTCACTCCTCATTGACGCAGAAAGATTGGAAACTCAATACTCAATTACCTAAATATTCAAATCCCAGAATTACGTTCTGGGCAAAAAAACAATTTGCCGAAGTAAATTATGACCCCCAAGCCTTTATTCAATTCATCCAGAATTACATAAAAAAGGAATCCTTCTGGTATACCCTAACTCCTCCAAAACTGGATAATGAAAATGACCAAATGGATTATTTCTGGTTTGATTCCAGAAAAGGATTTTGTGAACATTATGCAAGCGCAGTTACTGTTGTATTACGCGCTGTTGGTATCCCTGCCCGGGTTATTGTTGGCTATCAAGGAGGTGAATGGAATCCACTGGCAAAATATTTAACTATAAAACAATATGATGCACATGCCTGGGTAGAGTATTGGCAAAAAGATTTCGGCTGGAAGCAACTGGATCCCACTGCATTTATTTCCACCTCGCGTATCGATCCTTCTGTTCTTGCCATGCGAGCGGCACGCACCGATCAACAGTTAATAATTGATCCCTTAAACTTAAACTGGATTCAGAAAATCAAATTATATATGGAGTCAACCCGTTTTTTTATCGAGCGTTGGCTGTTATTTTACAATCAGGATGCTCAGTATAAATTATTAGAACAAATCGGATTAAAACATTGGAATGCCGCCATGCTATTGCAAATTGCCATATTGTCTCTGGTTTTATTTATCATTCTCTTGGGCGCCTGTTATCAATGGTGGCAAAAAAGGACATTAGATCCCTTATTGCGTGAATACCATCTTTTACAAAAAGAATTTTGCCGCTTCAATATTGCAACTCAACCACCCGCCACACTGAATAAACAGTGTAAAATTTTAATCAATAAAATTCCCAATCTGGAAGAAACCATCACTACCTTTCTTTCTCACTATGAAAAACTGCGTTTACGACACCGCATTACCAAAACTAAAGAAAATAAAAAACAAACGCTTTTGTTGTTTAAAAACCTGAGACGAATATTAAAACAAGTAAAAATCTAAATTTGACGGGATTTATCGGTTGCATTCTTGAGTCTCAAAGTGCTTAAATAGATAACATTTATCAAACTATGATTTTTAATAATGGTTCACTTTCAAAAAATGACTGTCCAAACCTTTTTAAAAGACTATTGGCAAAAAAAACCATTGATCATTCGTCAGGCTTTACCTGATTTTACTAATCCACTCACACCGGATGAATTGGCAGGACTTGCTCTTGAGGAAGAAATAGAAAGCCGCCTGGTCTATGAAACGCCCGATCAGTCCCCGCAGTGGAATTTAAAAAGAGGCCCGTTCAAGGAATCTGATTTGATAGGCTTGCCTAAAACTCACTGGACTCTATTAGTACAAGGAGTAGACCGTATTGTTCCAGATGTCTATGAGTTACTTGAGCATTTCAATTTTATCCCTCAATGGCGAGTTGATGACGTGATGATTAGCTATGCCACTCTACATGGAAGTGTGGGCCCACATTACGATAATTATGATGTTTTCTTGTATCAGGCTAAAGGTCGGCGACTATGGTCATTAACCTCAAAAAAATGCCACACCAACAATTTTATAAAAGGTCTTGAACTACGAATCATGAAAGAATTTGAGGTAGAAGAGCAATTTATCCTGGAAGAAGGCGACATGCTCTATTTACCCCCCCATATAGGACATTATGGCATCGCTCAATCTGAAGAATGTATGACTTACTCTTTTGGTTATAGAAGTTACCAGGGACAAGAGTTATGGGATAGTCTGGGTGATTATTTGTCTGAACATGGCTCGTTCAAATCCCTGTATCAGGATCCGGATTGGTCCACTCTTAAAAACACATCGGAAATAACGCCCAAAGCATGGGACAATGCAAGACAATTGCTAAGACAAGTCCTGGAAAATGATCAGCTCATGCAATCCTGGTTCGGTTGTTTTGCTACAAGCCTTGATCAATCAGCAGAACAATATTTACCCCCTCCTTTAGAAGAAGATGAATTACTCGGTTTGGACGAATTTATTAAAGAATTGGCTAATTATCAGGAAATAGTTAGAGATGCCTCATGTCGTTTTGCTTATATCATGTCTGACCAAGAATCCCAGTGCCATTTTTATGTCAATGGGAAAGAATGGGACAGCCGTGGGGTTTCAACAAACTTACTCAGTTTTGTTGCCAATAATCGATTCCTGTCTCTAAAAGAGTTAAAACCTTATTTAAACCATAAGGCTAATCAACTCTTCCTCTATGAATTATGGAAATTACAATGGTTACAAATTTCTCATGATCAATGATTTGGTTTATAAATATCTTGAATAAAATTCACTCTCAATAGGTGGACAAAATAAAATTTTCTAATTAGTTTATTAGATCATTATTATATGGATATGTAGGATAAAAAATGGCGCGCTTTTCCAGAATAAGTTTAAGTACTGTATTGTTATCTCTAATTTGTTTCAATATTTTTGCCTCTGACACTATTATGATTACAGTTAATACCAAAGAAAAAAATGCCATTGCTATAGGTTACTCAGTCAATGGAAACCAATATGGAGGTTTGGGCAGTTCCTATTCTGGACATGGACCTAAAAATAAGGAGTATCAATTTGGATATAAGAAAGATTCCATTTTTGGAAAAGATATCTCTTGTGGTTCTATGACCTTAAATCAAGACAGTAAGGTGACTTTGGTAAATAATAATAACCAATGCATCAGCGTTTTAGGTTAATTGGCTATTGCATGGAATGTAGATATTAATTTTGAAAAGACGGTAGTGCCTATCCAACAATATTCCACTCAAAATAATTGAATTCAACTCGTAGAAACTCAAATCTGTAATTAACAGTTTATCCCGGTTAAAGCAGTACAAACCTCTCTCCTAAACCAGACATTTAGCAACCAAAAATACCAAAAAACACAATCAATACAATCAATTGGATAATTTTAAATTCATATAGTATATTTAATATACATGGACCAAACAAGGATAGGCAATGAAAAAAATAATATTGGCCGTAGTTGTTATTTCTGCTGCTGTATTATTGAGTGGCTGTGGAAGTGGATGCTGCGGTGCCAGCAATTCATGTTGCAGCTATAATACTGGATGTTGTGGTGTACAAAATTATTCCGGTATTTGGTATTGATTTACAATTATAAAAGCCAATAGTCTGAAATATGAAAAAAAACAGCTTGCTTGCCATCTCGGAAGAAGGGTTTCACCATATTGCTTATACTGAATGGGGTATCTTTGAACCAGAGTTACCTACAGTTATTTGTGTGCATGGGTATACTCGCAATTCCAGGGATTTCGATGAATTAGCCAATTATCTTAGCTCCAAGGGACGTCATGTATTCTGCCCGGATATTGCGGGTCGAGGTGATAGTTCCTGGTTTAAAAATCCCCGCTATTATAATTTTACCCAGTATGTAAAAGATATGACAGTCCTTATGGCAAGAACAAATGCTCATCAAATCGATTGGATTGGGACATCAATGGGCGGCATCATTGGCATGATTTTAGCCGCAATGCCCAATTCCCCAATTAATAAACTTGTTCTCAATGATATAGGGCCTCAAATACCTATTCATGGGTTGAGAAGAATTGCTAAATATGCAGGTAAAGCCCCTGATTTTAAAAGCCTGGAGGAAGCCAAGCAACATTTCAAAGCCAGCTATGCTGATTTTGGAATTACAAATGAGAAGCAGTGGGACATTTTCACTAAAAACAGTGTAGAACAACGAGGCCCTAATCTTTATGTCACCAAAATGGATCCGGCAATAAAAAAATCAAAATCAATTTTACAAATCATTTCAGAATTTTTTCGTCATCCCCATAAAGCACTGGAAGGAATTTTTTATGACATTAATCTGTGGTCAATTTGGAAGCAGATTAAGTGTCCAGTTATAGTTATTCATGGTGTGAATTCTGATATCTTGACTTCGGAGATAATCACACAAATGAAAAAAACTCATGCTTTAACTGAAGTTTATGAAGTAGAAAATGCAGGACACGCACCAGCTCTATTGGATCTGACTGTTCACCAAAGAATTGAAGATTGGCTTGCCACTCATCAATAAATCACAAAAGAAATGCCGCATCTTTATTATCAGGACTTGTATATTGCGCCTAGCCATTGATTTAAATTAATTCTATGACTAAACAAGGTAATCAAAGCGCCTGCCAAAACCAAGACGATACCCAACGCATGCCAAGGCTTGAGTTCCTCACCGAGCAGCACTACGCCAAAGATCACCACAAAAACAGGTTCTAAAACGGATAAGATAGATGCCTTTTCCGAACTGATGTACTTCAAGCTGTGCAGCATTAACAAAATCGGTATAACCGTTGCAACAAGGCCTATGCCAAATAAATTCAGCCAAACAGGGAATGATGTAGGGACTTTAAAGGTATGGTCGAGGCAAGCTACAATCAAACTGGTTGTCATACAGCCTAAACATACCATCAGGGTTGAGACATTTGGAGAAATTTCATTGTTTTTACTTGAAACTATATAACACGCATAAAAAAAAGCTGAAGCTAAGCCCAGAAATATACCCCATAAATCAAATGCGATTTCATTTACATCAATTAACAACGCCATTCCTATCAGGATAACAGATATGGCCAAATAGTATATCTTTGGTATTGTTTGGCTATAGAAAAAATAATTGAACACCATAATAATCACTGGATAAGTAAAAAATATCACCATCGATAATCCAGAGCCTATATAGAGGGAAGCATAAAAGTACAGTAATGTCGATAAACCATAATAGAGGACACCACTTAAAAAAGCGGTAAACATGGATTTATAGGTATCATTGATATTTTTTAATTGAGGAATCAAAACAATCAAAATAAAAATACTGGAAATAAGAAATCGCCAAAACAACATATTGCTTGCTGATAAATCACCATGGATAGCACTAATCCCAAAATAACCAATAAATCCGTAAAGAAATCCGGATAAAATAGCATAAAAAGATCCACGTTGTTCTTGGGAGTTCATGATTGAGTTACTCGAAATAAGAGGAATGATCTAGCAAATAAAAAGTATTATTTTACTACTTTTATTCTATTTTGAAAATTAATAATTCAAATTTAAATCAAATTGTTAATTGTTAACCCGTTAATCAAAGGCTATTCATCACTCGACAAACCGATATCTCACAATGTTTTGTCCAGTTTATTTAAACACACTCTATTGACAACAAAATATACACAATGTACCATTCGAAAACTTCAATTTTGGCTCTATATCAACTAATGTTTCGAGTTTTAATTTTTCTTTCTTGCCTAGTAATTTTGACGCCAAACACTATTGCTGACACTAACCCCTGTGAAAAACACTCTTGTATAGCTGTCATTGATGCCGGAAGTACTGGTTCCAGGCTACATATCTACTCCTATGATACGGATGACACCAATACTCCAATTCATATTGAGGAAATTTGGAATAAAAAAATCAAACCTGGATTCGCAAGCATACAGCCTAATTCCGTAACAATTGATGCCTACCTGACAATGCTATTGGCTGATGCACCAATTCATAATATACCTGTTTACTTTTACGCAACAGCAGGTATGCGACTACTACCCCAATCACAACAAAAAAAATACTATGATGAATTGGAGTACTGGTTTAGACAACAATCGCAATGGCAGTTGGCCGAGGCAAAAACTATCACTGGGAACGACGAAGCATTGTTTGACTGGCTTGCTGTAAATTATAAACTTGATACATTAAAATCAGTCCAAAATAAATCAGTTGGCGTCATGGATATGGGCGGCGCTTCCGTTCAAATTGTCTTTCCAATGCCTAAAAATGCGGAGATTAGCAAACATAACCAGGTAGAGCTCAATATCTATGGACAGAATATCAATCTGTATGTTCACAGTTTCCTGGGGTTAGGCCAAACAGAAATGTCACATCAATTCCTTAACTCCCCCTCTTGCTTTGCAAACGACTATCCTTTGCCGGACGGGGAGTCAGGACAGGGCAATGCTCCATCGTGCAAGGAAGAAGTAACCTCATTAATGAATAGTGTCCATAAGGTAAATCAACAAATACAACCTTTGCTTGCTTTAAATCCCGTGAATGAATGGTACAGTATTGGTGGTATTTCCAATCTTGCCAGCAGCCAATTATTTCATTTTGAAAACAGCGAACTCACTAATCAAAGTTTGCTGCAACAAGGGGACAACCAAATTTGCCATCAGCAATGGGATATACTTAATGGCCAGTATCCTGACGATGAGTACCTCTACCAATATTGTCTTTTATCCTCTTATTACTACGCATTAATGGTGGATGGTTATGGCATTAACCCCAATCAAACCATCCATTATATTCCGCCAGAACAAAATCTCGATTGGACAATTGGAGTCGTGCTTCACCGCGCTTGAAGCATTACAATTCATCAATTGAAAAATCATCAATTCTCAGGGGAGAAGGTTGACGGTAAAAAGCACATAAAGCATTACGAAAATGCAGTGCACGCTGTGGTAACCCCTGGGTACAATAATGAAACACCTGATTATAGATTGACTGTTTAAAGGCCTCAGTGTCTACTTCAGTCCCATTTAAATTATCAATACTTACCCTAAATTTATGTCCCGCGGCCATAGAAAGAATCCACTCTAAAGCCTGTGGCTTCACTTCCACCCTCTGAAACAGAGTTTGTTGTTCCTCATTGCGTCCATCAGGAGCATACCAATAGCCAAAATCGACCAGCTTTCTTCTTTCTTCTCCAGCAATAAGCCAATGAGCGCATTCATGCAAAGCACTGCTAAAAAATCCATGTGCGAAAAATAGCGCATGATAAGGCCTCTTATCATCTGCAGGAAGATAAATAGGCTCATCTCTCCCTCTAACCAGACGGGTATTGTAGTCCTTCTCAAAGCAAGAATTAAAAATACTAATTAGATCTTCTACGTGATGCACGAATCGTTACCTAGCAAAGCCTTTGATGCTTACCTATCTGATACTGATTATACTCTTTTTTCAAAGCAGATTTTAATTCTATTTCATTTTCCATACCTATTTTGGCTGCCAAAGTTAAAGAATGCTTGATATGCACAGCCTTTGCCTTGGGTATCTGAAGAGAAATGACTTCGTCATGCGAGGCAGAATTCATGCTTGCTAATAAGGCTTCTTTTTTAGATAACCCTCCAAAACGTTTCTCGGGTTTATCTTTAAGAGGAAGAAACTCTTTTTGTTTCAGAAGACAACGAGTTACCTGATAATAGGTATTAATTTGCTTATAAGTTAAATCGATCGCAGTTTCGTTCTTATAGATGTCCATTTCAGGATTTCTGGGTGTAGATGGATGATGAAGTTTGGCCAGTTTTAGCTCATTCTCATCCGGTACCTTTTCTTTACCTTTTAAAATGAAATCAAACATCCCTGCCCAAGTGTTTTTGTCTTCTTCATTATTACTTAAGCCAAAAGACAAATAAAAAATTCCACTGGATATTGCAAAAACAGCAAGAGTACCTATTGAAACAATAGCGGGAATAATTCCTGCGGTACTTAACCCTATAAGAGTACCAATAGTCAGTAAAGGAATAATACCGAATACGATTAACGGCCATTTCTCTGCAATATAGTGTATTACTGGTCTGATTAAGTAGGTATAAGGAGCCAGGCCAAAATAATAAAGAACTCCTCTCCCTAAAGAGTAAAGCCAGAAATTCCTTGCTTTCCTTTTGGCATTTTGTTGCTCAGCAGAAACATAAGTAAATTCTGTTTCAGCAAATCCGGCATAATTCAGAAAATGATCACAAAAAAGATTGGGGCCTTGTTTATCTTTTGGAGGCTTGACATGTAAAATGTTCCACTCTTTTTTCCAAACCCCAAAAAAAGACACCGGATCGTTACCTTGCTGTTGGACAACAACCAAAGGTTTCTTTTTGATTTTATACCATTTATCGTACTTCACTTTATTATCAGTATCATGAAGTCCTGCGGGGTTTAAGGCATCCACTCTGGAAAGGTATTTTCCCATATCAATAGCCAAAAGCAGACTTAAAGAGCCTCCAAGACTTATACCACATACATGAATTTTACTGTTTTGTTTTAAAATCCAGTCCTTAATTCTATCCCTTCCATTTTTATATAAAGAATAGCCAACCGTTTCAAATCCTTTCAAATCAGTATTTAATTGGGAAATAAAGCCTTGACCTGCAGGATAAGTGGTTCCCATAAAAATTAAATGAGACTGGGCATTTGGATTATCTATTGGCTCAAGTCCATAAGCAAAAACCCTATCATCATCTCGCAAAATCAGATCATTTTTTCCACGATGATTTGTAAGTTCTATGGGCTTGATGTAATAGTCAACCATAACCCATTGATCATTGATTCTCTGGGGAACTTTAATCGACTCGTAAGGATTTAAATCAAATAAAGGCAAATAACCAAGACAGTTACTAAGGTAAAGTTGTATTTGTTCATTTTGTTGCGAATTAAATTGCCTGCCACTTAATTGGGTAAATAGTGCATCAAAACCTTTCTGAAAGGCTAATCGAAACTCTTTCAGCAACAGAGGATCTCTTTGAAGGTAAATAGCCTTAAAGGTTTCCCAGGAAAATAATTCTGTCCATGAGGTATTCCAACCCATCATTAACAATCGCAAAGTATTACGAATAAGAACAGCCCTTTGCTCTTCAGGAGGTATGTTTTTTCTAGATTCGAACTCAGCATTCTCAATAAAATTTAAATTCAAACCGCCTTTAAAACTTGTACACTCCCTAACCATAAAAAACCTCTGAATAGCTTGTTTCTAACCATGAGTTCAAGATAATTACAATCACTGGCTCGCAGACTGCTAAGCGAGTCATTTAAAAACCAAGTAACTATATATTACTATCAATTAAAAGTTGAAATTTTAGCACAATAACAAAGATTATTGCTAATAACTTAAACCTAAAGGGTTTATTTTGCCCAAAAGGATGGGCTATCTAACAAGAAAGTTAAACCCCCATACTTCAAGGCATTGGATATAATGAATCTTACTCCCAGTACTATATAGAAGAAGCAAATTGGGTTGTAATGAATTAATAACGCAACTCGCGCTATAGTTTTTCTTGCTGCAGTGACTTGGCAACTGAAGAGCGAGCCAGCATAAGATCCATAAATTTTGTCAAATGCTCAAACTGAGACAAATCCAATTTGAAATATTTTGCCCAGCTTACCATAACAAACAGGTAGGCATCAGGTAAACTAAATTCATTTCCCATCAAGTAAGATCCTTTTTCCAAACGGGTATTGGTATAAGCAAAACGGGTCATGACCAAAGGTGTCAAAATTTTGGATTTTATTTCCTCTGAAACAGTAGGATTAAAAAACATACCAAGCGACTTATGAAGCTCTGTAGAAATATAATTTAACCATTCCAGAGTATGATATCTTTTACTCTCTCCAACAGCAGCCAACAATTTTTGTCCCGGAGTAGTATCTGCTAGATACTGTAGAATAACCTGATTTTCAGTCAGGATATCGCCGTTATCAAGAACAAGGGTTGGGACCGCTCCTTTAGGATTAATTTTAAAGAAATCATCGCCACCTGCTGTTTTTTTGACTTTTAAATCGACCTCTTCATCCTGGAAGTTTAACCCTAAATCATTGAGTATAATACGAACTACTAATGAACAAGCACCTCTGCAATAATATAATTTCATGTTCACTCCTTTGATGATGTTTAAATAATAATAGCTAAGTTAGCATAAAATGCAGCAAAAAACTTGAAATGTAAAAAACCATACAGTGAAAAGGATGAGCTTGCATATGGTTTATTTAATCAGACCACGTTTAATCAGGCTCTATAAGAAGCAAAGATTCGATATGCTCTAACCCTGATATTATCATAACAATATTTAATATGGGCACTTGGCGCATTTGAGATCTTTCTCAATTTCATTGATTAATTTCATAGTAGCTGATTCCCTGACAATGAAAGAATCCCAAAAATAAGTTCTTCTTAATGTTTGCAAATCAACTCGATTTTTTTCCTTCCATTGCTGTATACCAAACAGCAATTCATCAATAGATTGGTTTTTCTGTGAACCAATGATTTGCAAATATAAATTTTTTAAGCTATTAAATTTTCGTTTTGTCATTGGTGAATTAGGCTCGAGCACAGGCAACTGCTCTATTCTATGATAGAGTTTCTTGGCTATTAAGCGTTTTTCTTTATTAAATCCTGGATGGATAGAAGGTGGAGGTGGGGGTAAAACATAAAAGGGAATATTTTGACTCGGTTTGCCATAGTCCAATTGAGTTTTATACGGCAGATTTATAAAGAAACAAGAGGATATCGATGAGGGGACAGATGTTTTTGTAACCGCCTCAATTAATTTTATTGCTGAATGTCGACAAGTATTCCCTGTATTGATTTCATGAATTTCCTCATTAAGCTCCTTCCAATGGGAACCAGTTGCGAAAACACGAGAACTGGTTTGCGAAAAATAGACTGCATTTCCATTTTGAACAAGCGGTTTAAAACACTCAAATTGATTGCTCTCAGTTTGAATAGACTCAAGATAATGAACAAATTCACAATACTGCTCATAACTAATATCATAGGCTTGATAAGAAATAGGTGCAGATCCTTTTCGTTTTCTTGTAATTCCTTCATCCTCTATCTTTGCTTTGCTACTCGCAAAAATTGCCCCACTTAAAGCACTATAAATGCTAAGACACCTTTTAATACCCTTGGTTTGATTAGGCAGATCAAAGATTTTCCCTACTCTGCACAGTAGATGAGATACCTGAAAGTCATCATACACACCTAGCATAATAAATGAGTGCTGATTGATTTTACCTATCGAAATAAAAAAGTGATCTGTTTCTTTATTAATACAGATTGCCATGTGATTCAGTCCTTAACAACCAATAATGATAAATAATAAATTAGCTTGCACATTGTAGGTGTGGATGGTTTTTAACGATAACTTTATGTATATTCAAACAAAGCTCATGGATATGGTTGCCGATTTTTGATTTCTCATTGCCTGAGCCACCTTTCCCATTCAAAGCCACAACAACCGTTACATTATTACAAGGATTCCACAAATACATCACCCTGTAACCTAAAGTACTGCCCTGGTAAGTCCAAAAGCGCTGCCTGGAATTTTTATCATAATAAAAACCAACTCCCAATCCAAAACCGTAGGGCTCATCTTCTGTGACTGAAGGGATAGGTAACCCTGTTTTTATTGAAACCACTGACTCCAATTCGGATAAAGCCTCGTCTCTAAAAGCAGGTTCTATCAGTAACCCATGGTATAGCAGCTGCACCCAACGACCGACGTCTTCAGTATTTGCGATAACAGCACCTGCTGTGCCAGCCCAGGATAAATCATTGCTTATAGTATCAATTAGTTTTTTGTTGTTCTCATCATAAAAGTAACCATGGACTCGTCTATCCCGGATTGATTTTTCGACTTCTGGGCCATGTGGCCCTGCAGGATAAAATGAATTGTTTAATCCATTGTTTGTATTAATAATCCTTTGTTTTAACTGATTTTCAAAAGTATCTTGAGTCACTTTTTCAATAACCATTCCAGCAAGAATATAGTTAGAATTGGAATACTCATACCTGTTTGCTCTGTCGGTTTCTATTGGCTTTTCTGGATGAGCATAACCTAACAACTCCTCATCGCCCCAGATTGCCGCAAAATTATCCTCCATCTTTTTTGCAAATTCAGGATCTTCGGAATAATTGGGGATGCCACTGGTCATATTCAATAATTGTCTTAATTTTACATCTTTCCACTCTTTGTATTGAGGCAGCCATTTACCCAAAGGATCATCTAGTGACAATTTGCCCTCAGTCTGCAATTGAAGCAAAATCAATGAAGTGAATGATTTGGTAATGCTTCCAATATCAAACAAATTCAATGGGGTAATTTCCTGGGACAGTGGAGGATATCCCATAGTTCCTTTGACAAAAGTCGCAACATCTAATGCATCCTTATTTTTCTCTTGAGGAATAAATACTGAGACAGCAATGGCTGTAAATTTTTCTTTGTTATGATAAACCTTGAAGTACTTGCTCATTTCCTTTTGAATTTTAGGATGAGATACAACAGGAGATTCAGCTGCACTGATATTATAAGATAAAGAAGTCAGGCAGAAGGCAAGCAGAAAACCAACTAAGTTATTTATTTTCATGGCGAAAAATACATCAAGTTAAGTAGAAAATTGGCCATTTTAACCTGATAGACTCAAATAGATCCATAAAATAAAAAAAACAAGAGATGTTCTGTTGAATATACGGACACGCCTATTCGCATTCTCTTCGGCCAGGAGCAATGAAATCCAGCGAAATTGTAGTTTTCATTGCCCACTTGAAATATGAATACTTCTCCAAATCCAGATTTTTTTGCATTCAGCTTAAAATCAATAAATATTTAGATTCTAAACAACACTGGCTCTGGCTCGTATTTTCTCCAAAGCGTCTTCAAGACGTTTGATTGATTTGTTTTTACCTAACAAAGCCAATGTCATGTCAATGGAAGGAGATGTTCCGGATCCGGTCACGGCGACACGCAACGGTTGAGCGATTTTACCTAAATTCAAATCAAATTGCAGGCTCACATCATTAATGCATTCTTGAATTTTATCATTTTTCCATTCGTCAAGCGCTTTTAGGCGCTCATGCAATACCATTAAAGGCTCCAGAACAACTGGCCGCAAGTGTTTTTTAACAGCATCTTCATTATATTCAATGATATCTGTATAAAAATACTGACTAATTTGACACATTTCTGCTAATGACTTACATCTCTCTGCCTGAACTGCGACCAAATCCTTCAAATCGGGACCTTGATTCAAATCAATTCCTGCCTGCTCAAAATGCCATTGCAACGCATTAGCAACTGATTCTGGAGAGTCACTTTTTTGATAATGCTGATTCAACCAATACAACTTATCATAATTGAAACTTGAGACACCTCGGCTGACATTTTTCAAGTCAAAGCTGGTTATCATTTCTTGTACACTAAAAATTTCCTGATCGCCATGAGACCATCCTAAACGAACTAAATAATTCAATAAAGCATGAGGCAATACACCCAGCTCCTTGAACTGCAAGACACTTACTGCACCATGTCGTTTTGACAGCCGTTTGCCATCTTCACCCAAAATCATGGGTAAATGGGCAAAAACAGGTACCGGTGCATCCAATGCCTTGAATAAATTAATTTGTCTCGGAGTATTATTGATATGATCATCCCCGCGAATAACATGAGTTATTTTCATATCCCAATCATCGATAACTACAGCAAAATTATAGGTGGGATGCCCATCAGAACGAACCAAAATCAAATCATCCAGTTCGCTATTATCCACATGAATGTCACCATAAACCTCATCGTGGAAAGACACTATACCCGCATCAGGATTTCTAAAGCGAATAACATAAGGAATTCCACTATCAGGAAGACTTTGGTTTCTGCAATGTCCGTCATAGCGTGGCTTTTCCTTGGCGGCTAATTGAGCCTCTCTTAAAGCTTCCAGTCTTTCCTTACTGCATTGACAGCGATAAGCCTTTCCTTCTTCCAAAAGTTGCTGCGCTACTTGTTGATAACGAGCATATCGCTCAGTCTGATAATAAGGACCTTCATCGAAGTTAAGCCCTAACCAGGCCATTCCGTCTAAAATAGCCTGTACAGATTCTTGAGTTGAACGCTCTCTGTCCGTATCTTCTATACGCAGTATAAATTGCCCATTGTGATGTTTTGCATATAGCCATGAAAATAATGCAGTCCTTACCCCACCAACGTGTAAAAAACCAGTAGGGCTTGGGGCAAATCGGGTTCTAACAGTCATAATATCTTCCATTGTAAGGAATAAAATAATCAAGTTATAATAGCCGAGTTTACCATGAACGCAAAGATTCAACTGCTGAATTAAGACTAAAAGGAGCTATGTTGAAAAGTATTGGTATTAAATATCAGCTAAGAATCACTACTCTTATTCCTGCCTTTTTAGTCGCCTTGCTTTTTGCTTTTTTTTATAACGGCCTATTTGGTAAAGATCTAAAGCAGCATATGTCCAGACTGGGTGAAGCCTATATTAGGCAATTACTTCCAGCAGCCCAGTATGCCATGCTTCGCAATGATTACCGTACATTGCAGGGTTTAATCAATGCCTCAACCATTAACCCTGAGGTAAAAGCTTTGGCATTTTATAATGCTGATGGTCGATTAATCGCTTATCGTGGTGGCAAGCACTCTATTCATAAACCATTCAATCCACCTGACTATACAGGTGACTACATTGAAAGTAAGCAAATTAATCCATTCACCATTAATTTTATAGCGCCGATTACTATCCCAAAGTTCAATTTGTACTCCAGCACAGAATTCAAAGAGCTTTCTACGCCTAAAATATTCCAGGCTGACGATATATTAGGCTGGTTATCCATTGACATTGATACACAATCACTACTTATAAAACGCTATCAAATGCTCATCGTTACCATTTTTATTACCCTATTCGGTTTACTGATGGGTTTAACAATTCATTACTTCTTGTCTAAACGAATTTACATGCCTATTGCTCGATTGCGTCGAAGTATGAAGCAAATTTTAAGCAATGAATTTGAAACTGAAATTCGTGTTTCAAGTCCAGGAGAATTAGGAATAATTGAAAAAGGTTGCGCTCATTTACAACGACAATATTTAAATACAGTTCGTGATTTGAATCACCACATTGAAATCGCCACAGCAGATCTGCAACAAAGTCTCGAACTTCTGGAAGAAAAAAACATTGAGCTATCGCTGGAAAAGAAAAAAACTGAAGAAAAAAGTCGACAAAAATCAGAATTTATTGCCAACATGAGTCATGAAATTCGTACCCCAATGAATGGCGTGATTGGTTTTACAAATGTTTTATTGGAAAGCAAGCTGGACCCTTTACAACTGGACTACGTTAAAACGATCAAATCATCAGCGCAGGATTTGTTAAGTATCATCAATGATATTCTGGATTTTTCTAAAATTGATGCGGGCAAATTAAATCTTGATTGCATCCCGCTAGACATAAGAGGTTGCATTGATGAGGTTTTATCCCTGGCAAGCCCCAATGCGCACAAAAAAGGAATCGATTTAATCCCGATTACAGACATCAATGTGCCCAAAATGGTATTGGGTGACCCTTTAAGAATCAAACAAATCATCAGTAATCTGGTGACCAATGCAGTAAAATTTACAGATCATGGATACGTTCTTATACGCACTAAAATCGAGCAAGAAACAGATAAAGATTATACCTTGCTATTTGCCATTACGGATACGGGAATAGGTATTTCACCAGAGGATCAAACGAAACTGTTTACTGCCTTCAATCAGGCAGACACCAGCATCACACGCCGTTACGGTGGCTCAGGATTAGGCTTGGTTATATGTAAAAAACTATGTGAAGAAATGCATGGGCGTATTAGTCTAACCAGTGAAATCAACAAAGGTTCTACTTTTAGCGCACGCATTAAAGTTGAAAAACTTGTTGCTTATGAGATTGAAAAAAATCAAACTCATCGTTTCGCCCATTTAAAAATCATTTGCTTTGATGACAATCCCCTCCATTTGGAAGCAATAGGTAATGGCTTGGGATTTTGGGGTATAGAGGCTATACGCGTTGACTCATTTAATAAACTTTCCCGAACATTGACAAAACATAAAGATTGCAAAATTGCCTTTATTAACGTCAATCAAGGATGTGAGCGACAAGCTGCTGAACTCATTGCCAAACACAAGCAAATTCCTTTCGTGTTAATTTCCAAATGGCCTATTAATGATTTTGCGGCGCTTGGTGCTCGGGGTTTTCTTTACAAACCTATCAGCATCCAAAAGCTTCAGGATCTGATTGAATCGATAGCCAATGAAAACCAAACTGAGAAAAATACGAACCAGGAACTGGATACTTTACGCGAACAGCTTCGTTTTCTTCATCCAGAGATACTGATTGCAGAAGACAACCCTGTCAATAAAATGCTATTAACATCCCTATTAAACAATAATGCCAATATAACCACGGTTGACGATGGCGAAATGGCCGTTACTGCTTGTGAGGATAAAAAATTTGACATGATTTTACTGGATCTGCATATGCCAAAACTTAATGGTTTGGAAGCAGCCAAAATGATACGTCAAAAATCCCTAATGAATAAACACTCTCCTATCGTTCTCATTACCGCCAGTAGCAGTGATCTGAGCTCCATCGATATGAAAAAATATGGAGTTGATTTTTGTTTTCAAAAACCTATAGATGAAAAGCAATTGTTAATCCAAATTCTTCGCATCGTTGATAAAACCAAACATGCTGCCATTGATTGGCAATTATGCGTTCAGAAAGTTTCAGGTAATCAAGCGCTTGCTGAAGAGTTCCTCGCCAAATTTATAGAAGAATTATATAAGAATCGTGAAGAGTTTATTGGGTTAATGCATCAAAAAAACGTAAAGGGCCTGGCTGATTTGGCTCATAAATTACATGGCGCCTGTTGTTTTTGTGGCGTGCCTATTTTACAAAAGAGAGTAGCTCAATTAGAGAGGCTTGCAAGACGAACCGCTAATGCTGATAATTTAACCGAAGCCTTTACCGATTTAATACAAAGTATTGATGCAGTGATTAGTGAATATGAAAATCAGTACTCACAATAATATTTAATGAAATAAGGCCATAAAAACTCTCTTGTATGAAAACCAAAGTAAAAGTCTGTATCAACCTAATAAAATCATTCTAGTTATGGAGACAAAATGTCAGTTAAAAATGCAATCTACGCCCAGTCTGGTGGTGTGACCGCTGTAATTAATGCATCCGCTTGTGGTGTCATCCAAACCGCCAAACTATTTCCAGAGCAAATTGGTAAAGTTTATGCTGCAAAAAATGGCATTATCGGTGCCTTAAACGAGGAATTAATCGATACTTCATTGGAAAGTGAAGAAGACATTGCCAAATTGATGCAAACTCCTTCCGGAGCTTTTGGCTCCTGCCGCTACAAATTAAAAGACAATGGTGAAGAGTATCAACGCTTAATCGCTGTCTTCAAGGCCCACAACATAGGCTATTTCTTTTACAATGGCGGCGGGGACTCACAAGATACTGCCCATAAAGTATCCCAGTTAGGTAAAACCATGGGCTATCCTATTACCTGCATAGGTATCCCTAAAACAGTAGATAACGATCTGCCTTTTACAGACAATTGCCCGGGGTTTGGATCAGTCGCGAAATACATTGCCATTTCAACGAAGGAAGCTGGTTTTGATGTCGCGTCCATGGCGGCTTCATCGACGAAAGTGTTTATTCTTGAGGTGATGGGAAGGCATGCAGGCTGGATAGCTGCGGCTAGTGGGCTGGCCGAGCAAAATCCAGGCGAACCGCCACACATTATTCTATTACCTGAGGTTCCTTTTGAGCCAACTCGTTTTCTAAAAAAAGTGAAGGACTGTGTCAATTCATATGGTTATTGTGTGATTGTTGTTTCAGAAGGTATCCGCAATAAGGAAGGAAAATTTCTCAGTGAAGCAGGATTACGTGATGCATTCGGACATGCTCAATTAGGTGGTGTTGCACCTGTCATCGCTCAATTAATTAAATCTGAACTGGGTTTTAAATATCATTGGGCAGTTGCAGATTATCTTCAACGGGCAGCCAGGCACATAGCCTCGCAAACTGATTTGGATCAAGCTTACGCTTTAGGTAAAGCTGCTGTGGAATATGCCGTTAAAGGATATAACGCGATTATGCCTGTTGTCATTCGTGAGCAGGACGAACCCTATCAATGGTCTATAGGCCAAGTCCCTCTGGCTGAGGTAGCTAACCAGGAAAAGGCTATGCCGCCAGAGTATATAGCTGAAGATGGCATGGGAATTACGGACGCATGCAAACGTTACTTGTCCCCTTTGATTCAAGGTGAAGCTTATCCAAATTACAAAAATGGATTGCCAGATTATGTCCGACTAAAAAACCAGTTAGTGGCTAAAAAAATCAACCAAGATTAAGGGCGGCAGTAGGCTGGACGATATTTACTAATCAGGGTACCACCAGTGCAATCCCAAGTGAGTATTCTGTTAGTGGCATCTATTGTGGGAACCATTGTAATGGTACCATTACCTGCGTTTGCAGTGTAGGTAATGGTAATAATGCCTTGATTACCAATGGCTATAGAGGCTACATTAATTGTTGGGGCAGGACTGGTATAGCCCGTATCTGCCTGATTTGCTGGCAAAGTGTTATCAATTAAACTCGTTTCAACAACAGCTAATTTAGCGGCCGAAGCCATTTCCAATCCTTCGACCACCCGTGCTCTGATGGTATAGTCCTGATAGGCTGGAATTGCGATGGCAACCAGAATCCCAAGGATAGCGGCAACGATCATCAGCTCGATTAAAGTAAATCCTTTCATTCTCATAACGTCACCTGGCATTGCATCTAACTGATATCACGCAAATTCAATGCCAACTCTATGATTTAAAAATCCTTCTGCTGACTAAATAGCTTGACAAGCTTCTTTCAAAACATTTCTGTTAGGTAAATAAGTCATTGGTAAAACATGGGCAAATAAAAAACCGCCATTGAAAGGCGGTTTTTATAGTGGCTTTATCCTATTATGGTCTGCAACTGGCAGGTCGGTATTTGGCCAATAATGTACCACCCGTACAAGTCCAGGTTACATCACCGTTAGCTTGTAAGGTTGGGGTCATAACTATGGTACCACCACCTGCTGAAGCGGTATATGTTATGGTAATCACACCGTTGGCACCAATAGCAATTGATTGTACATTGGGCGTAGCTGCGGGAGACACGTAGCCCGTTGCAGCCTGAGTAGGTGGTAACGCGTTGTTGGTAATAGCCGTTTCAGATACGGCAAGTTTTGCAGAATCTGCCAAGGTCAGACCTTCCGTAACACGAGCTCGTATTGTGTAATCTTGATAGGCTGGTATAGCGATTGCTGCCAAAATACCGATAATCGCTACGACTATCATCAATTCAATTAAAGTAAAACCCTTTTGTCTCATGACCATCTCCATAGTTAACTATCCATTAGTATAATGCAAGCATAATGCCAACTACCAGCCAATATTCTAAACCTGTATTATTTTACATGTTAAATAATCATTTCATGTAAAAAACACCTGTTTTTGTGCTAAAAATTCAGTGAAATGAATAGATAAAATATTTCATAAAATAAACTATTTGTTATTATATAATAATAAAATGACAATTTTTGTCACATTCTGACAATTGTGTTTAATTAATGTGACAACTATGCTTCAAATGTATATACTCCTTATTTTGCAAAAACAGAGTCGAGCAAATCATGACGCGTAAACTCCGCATAGAAGAAAAACTAATCTCCGCATTATCCCCCCTCTTTTTAAGTGTTGAAGACGAGTCCATGAACCATCACGTTCCTCAAGGCGCTGAAACACATTTTAAAATAATCGCCGTTTCAAATCATTTTAATGATCTGACTCGTATTAATCGTCATAAATTCGTTAATCAGCTTCTTAAAGAAGAATTTACTCTGGGGCTGCATGCATTAAGCATGCATTTATATACTTCTGATGAATGGATGACTCAACAGCAATCGGTACTCAAATCACCTGCTTGCAGAGATGGCTATAAAAACAAATAATTTTAATGAAAAAAGTTCACCTCCAAGCTTGATTTATTTTATAATGTCTATCTTTTTATCAAATAGAAAAATCAATGAAATCATGGTCCTCTGAAAAAATATCCGTTCTTGCTTTAGTGCTGCTCATTACCGGAGCAATTGACAGCATTAGAAATTTGCCAGGCACAGCACTTTTTGGATCTACTTTGATTTTTTTCTTTATTTTTTCAGCAATTATCTTTTTGATCCCGGTTGCTTTAGTCGCTGCTGAACTTTCCTCAACCTGGTCAGACGAGGAAGGTGGCATTTACAGTTGGGTCAAGCATGCCTTTGGTGAAAACATCGCCTTTTTCGCCATTTGGCTGCAATGGATAAATACTCTGGTATGGTATCCGACTATTTTGTCTTTTATAGCAGGCACAATCTCTTATTTAATTAATCCAGAACTTGCACAAAACAAATACTATCTTATCAGCGTTATTCTGATTATTTTCTGGTCATTAACTTTGATAGGCTTATCAGGACTGCGTGCTTCTGCCACCTTTGCTGGCTTCTGTGCAATAGTTGGAATGATAGTGCCTATGGGATTTATCATCCTTCTGGCTTTTATTTGGTTAATTCATGGCCACCCTATTGCCATTGATCTGAGCCTCTCCAATTTGCTACCGCAATGGAAAAACACACAATCCTGGGTTTCTCTAACAGCGATTATGACTTCTTTTCTCGGGATGGAGCTTGCTGCAGTTCACGTGCGTAATGTCAATAACCCGCAGAAGAATTTTCCCAAAGCGATGTTTTTTTCGGTCATTCTCATCCTGTTCACCATGATTTTAGGCTCACTGGCCATTGCTTTCATTCTGCCTAAAGACAAAATCAGTTTGGTAGATGGGGTTATGAGGGCATTTAGTAATTTCTTGCAAGTTTATGATTTGAATTGGCTAATGCCTGTATTAATACTCTTGTTATTGCTGGGTACCTTAGGCAGCATGATCAACTGGATTATTTCTCCAGCCAAGGGCCTGCTGATGGCAGCCAAACATGATTTTCTGCCTGCTTCGCTATGTCATGTGAATAAACATGGCATGCCAGCAAAAATTTTGATACTGCAAGCCATTCTGGTGACAGTATTATGTAGCGGCTTTCTCTTATTCCCTACAGTGAATGCTATTTATTGGTTGTTTACTGCTCTTAGTACAGAGCTGTATATGATGATGTATGTGATGATGTTTATTGCAGCCTGGCATTTGAAGAGTAAATTCTCAGACATGGAAAGACCTTTTGCTATTCCAGGAGGCAAACCCGGTTATTACCTGACATGCCTGTTAGGATTAATAGGTTGTACTGTCACTTTATGGGTAGGTTTTATTCCTCCAACGGAAAGCATTAATATCGGAGGAACAGCCCATTACCGTATGGTCTTTTCATTAGGCATCGTCTTAATGCTGCTACCTGCTGCCTTGATCTATTTGCGTAAACGCCACATTACCAAATCCAAAGCGCTTAATGCACCTGTTTAAATCATCGATAGGATGGTTGTAACCCGTGGCTTGTCCACAGGGTCAGTGTTTTAGCGGAGAGCTCCTGGATCCCGTGGACAAGCCACGGGACGTCGAAGATCAGTACAGTACTGGGTTATCAGAGATGGATTTAATTAAAATAGGGCTTCAATGTTTGTTGTACATCGAGATTTAATTCGCCAGTATTCGGATTGATAGCACTAACCGTATCACCTAAATACCCTATCGCCCAGAAATATAAATTATTGGACCCGATGCCACTTTGGGTAAGATAAGGCATCAATGCCTGGGTAAAAAAGTTTTTTCCTTCAAAAGATTTCCAGGAGGCTTCCCCTAAAACAATAGGATACCCAGCTTTGTACAGGAAACCCCAACTCCAATCGAAACGCAGATTACTTGCATCACCAGGGGCTGTTTCCCAACCAGCCACTTCCTTTGGGTAAACATGAGGTGAGAAAACCAGATGGCCATTATTTCCCATATTATCATCACCCAACAGCCAACCGAGTGTTTCTGTGTCAATACCCGGAACAGCCTGTTGCAATTCATTACTAAATTTTTGTACATCAAATTGCGCTATGTTTTGTTTAGCCAAATTCTTATCCAGAAGGGGTTTAAAATCTTCCCCCCAGTTCCCTTTGAATGCTACAACCTCCTGTTCATTGCCGCACTGCCCTGGATCGCGCCAGTGTGCATAGCCCGAATCCTCTTTAATATTGGCTTTTGGCACACAAATTGTTGGATTATCCATATCATCATTTCCGCCTCCAGGTCCTTCAACAAACAGTAACAAATCAGGATTGACCTGATGCACTGCCTTGGCAGCAGTAGCTATCACTGTAATCCACGAAACCTGACCATTTCTGGCTTTAAACCAGCTCAATTGATAGGGTTCATTAAAAACATCAATGCCAATGACATTATCCAAACCACGTTGTTTGATTTCCTGAGCAAGCAGAACTAAATCCTTCTCATATTGAACCATGCTATAAACAGTGCCATCCCTCATTCCATCGCCATAACCATAACGATGGTGAAAATCAATCATCACATTGATATTATGTTTTTTCATTTCAGCAAGTACCGTCCAGAAAGCCTGCTTCGGACTCACTGCTTTTTCACACGATTGGCCATTGGACTGCCAGGTCTTGCAAAAAAGACCATTACCGGCTTCAGGTTGTGTTTTGTCAGAAAGCCATTTGTTGAGATCGACTTCCCCACTGTCATCATAAAGAACACCTGGCTGCATAGGCAAACGTACGGTCTTGAACTCTACCGCTGTGCTGCTGTTTACACCAGAGTCTGCCATAGACCAGGGGTGAACCAATAAATCCATTAATCCATTCCGAGGTTTGGATTGAGGCATGGTGATATTATAGAAAGGATTGCTCTGCAATCCCTGAAAAACATTGGTATCCTGAAATCCTGACCAGGATACTCCATTGATGGTCACCCTATTCCCACTTTTGTCATAGATACTGCCTTGACTAGTATAATAGGCATTCGCATCCAGGGTGAATACGAACAGCAAAAGCCAACTGCTAAACTTAAATATTTTCATGCGCTTTTCCTCATTAAAATAACCATAAAGTTATTGTTAAGTTGGTTAAAAGCTCATTATTTAACCATAAAACTACAATATTTGAACAGTATAATCATTAATTTTTCAAAAATATTACAAAAAGATGTCATTTCGATGTGCTAAAAAATAGTCAAGATCGTCACTCCATTATGATGAAAATTGAGTGGCGACCATACGGAGTGAATAAAATCATTCTCATAGAAAAAACAATAAATTACAACGAGTTATACATTGAAAGTATCAAGAAAATATTGCTGAGCCAAAATCAAATCTTCTTTTGTATTAATATCCTGTAAAGGTTCTTCGCAGGCCTCATCAACCCGGATAGAAAAACCTGACCATAGGATGCGCAATTGCTCCAAACACTCTATTTGTTCCAAGGTGCAGGGCGGCCAGCTAACAAATTCCAGTAAAAAGGCAGCACGATAAGCATATAAACCGATATGCCTGAAGGTATTGGAATAAGCGTTTTTATCATCTCTGTGAAAAGGTATCGCGCTTCTTGAAAAATAAAGAGCGTGATTATCTCGAGTGCATACCACTTTAACCACATTAGGGTTATTTAATATTTCAAGGCTGCTAATAGGCCAGCATAAAGTAGACACAGGCGCCTTTGTCTTTGTTAAAGAGCAAGCAACTTGTTGAATTAATTTGGGTCGGATAAATGGCTCATCACCTTGCACATTGACAATGACGTCATCAGGAGCAAAGCTACCTTTGGCGATAACCTCCGCAATTCGATCAGTTCCAGTTTGGTGCGTATGTGAAGTGATTACAACCTCCGCTCCAAATTGGATTGCGCGGTCAGCTATCTCATCATGATCAGTGGCAATAATCACCGACTTTGGTTCTGCCAGAAGTGCTTGCCTGTAAACTCGTTCAATCACGGTAATACCGTTAATTTCCTGAAGTAATTTACCTGGAAAACGACTGGAATGATATCTGGCTGGTATAATCACATGAAAATTATGGCTCATAATTTATCTTTCTCTTCCAGAGGAATCAAACGCGCTTCTTGTTCCAGCATTACAGGAATATCATCACGAACAGGAAATGCCAGCCTATCAAATTTGCAGATCAGTTCCTGTTTTTTGAACAGCAATTTTCCTTTACATAAAGGACAAACCAATATTTCCAATAATTTTTTATCCACGCGAATCTCCTTGAGTAACCTGATTGCGCACATACACTGGTTGTGCCTGCGCCACAGAAACTGCCTTGATATTTGCTTTCTGTGCCAAACGTATCATAGCAGACGCTGTCGGAAAAACAGCTAATACTTCACTAATTTGTGATTTGATCTGTTCTGGGAAATCCTTCCAGTACAAATCAATCCCAACTCCGGCCAAAATAAAGGATTGATTGGCTGGCAGCTGAATATCTTTTACCGCGTTAATTCTGTCCTGGGCTAAGAATTGATGCTCCAAAAAGCAACTCCAATACATTTCATGCATACGAGCATCCAAAACAGACAATACAGGCTGATTAAAATCCTCTTTTATTTCCCGAGCTGTCCAGGCAATTGCGGCTAAACTGCTCACAGGAACAAGGGGCAAATCATTGGCATAAGCCAACCCTTTTGCAATGCTACACGCGATTCTCAATCCTGTAAAACTTCCAGGGCCACATCCAAAAATTATTCCATCCAATTGGTTAAGACCCAATCCGGTTTGCGCTATCAACTCATCAATCATAGGTAAAATCAATTGGGCATGGATTCTTTGACTATCCTGCTCCCTGCTTATGATTTCGTCACCTATAAGGATGGCAACACTGGCCAGTTCAGTTGAGGTATCAATCGCTAACAGTTTCATCATTTAAAGCCAACTCTTTAATAAAATGCAGTACTTTTTCTTCATCCCGAGTTTTCGGAAGACCAGGTAAACTTGCCAAAATGGTTCGACCATACTCTCTACCAGTCAAACGTGGATCCGCTATCATTAATATACCTTTATCGGTGATGTCACGAATCAATCGCCCTACTCCCTGTTTTAATGCAATGACAGCATTTGGCAAGGATAATTCATCAAAACCGGAAAGCCCTTTTTTCTTTAAATAAGACATTCTGCCACGAATTACAGGATCAACGGGGTTAGCAAAGGGTAATTTATCTATAATCACGCAAGAAAGCGCCTCCCCTTTTACATCAACACCTTCCCAAAAAGTAGAAGTGCCTAAAAGCACAGCATTGCCCAATTGCCTGAATCGAGACAGGAGAATGGGTTTTGCTTCATCACCTTGAATCAAAAGCGGATATTTTAAAGTATTGCTCATCATTTGAGCAACCAATTTTACTGCTTTATGACTGGTAAAAAGGAAAAAGCAACGGCCACCGCAAGCTTCTATAACTGGCAAAGCCTTTTCCAGCAAAGCTTCATAATAATGAGCATCTTTAGGATCGGGTATTCCTCGAGGCAAATAAAGCAGAGCCTGTTGCTGATAATCAAATGGACTGGATAATAACAAAGTTTGTACTTTATCTAATCCCAGAGGTTTACAAAAACTATCAAAAACCGATGCCATAGTCAGTGTAGCTGATGTAAAAATATAGGCACATGATTGGTCTTTTAATAATTGACTAAATGATTCAGCTACATCATACGGGGTGGCATGAAAAACAAGAGTATGTTTAAAACGTTCTATCCAGCGAATTTTATGATTATTTTCCTCAGTGAAAGAAAGCAAGACCGTTTCCAAATCCAAAAGGCGCTCTTTACATCTTTTTAACCCGGGAATATCAGCAGTATCCTTTGATTCCAGGCATTGTATCAACTCATCCTTTAAAGATAACCAGGTATTCCACGCCTCCATAAACTCCTTATTTCGTTTAACCAAATCCCAACTGATTCGTTCCTCACGAGTCGGCAAAGCATTGAGCAATTGATCCACCAGTTTGTCCGCTTTATGACTTATAGACTTTAGAGGTTGATTGGCTAAATCCAGGATTGGCCACTCATTAAGCATATCATCAACCAAGTCTTTGAATTGACGTGTTCCCAGGCGCTCCCCATTGAAATTAGAGGCGATGTCTGCAAGCTGATGAGCTTCGTCAAACACTACGACATCAACACCAGGTAATAGTTCGCTAAAACCATCTTTTTTTAACTGAGAATCAGCAAAAAAAAGATGGTGATTGATAACGACAATATCTGCCTCCATCGCTCGCTTACGTGCTTTCACTAAAAAACAGGTTTCATGATTCGGACATTCTGCACCAAGACAGTTATCGGTAGTGGATGTGACATAATGCCATACTGAGGAGTCTTCATTAATTTCAGGTAATTCCGAGCGAACGCCTTCTTGCATTTGAGACAATTTATCTCTGACATGGAGTATTTCGTGAGCGCATTGGGGGCTTTGAAATTGTCCTTCCTCAGCATGCTTCTCAACTCGATATTGACAAATATAATTGGAACGCCCCTTTAAATTCTGGATTCGTACCGATAAACCTAAAGCTCTAATCAAGGTTGGCAAATCTTTTTGAAAAAGTTGATCTTGGAGCGTTTTGGTTGCTGTTGAGATAAGCGCTTTTTTACCACTTAACAAACAAGGCAATAAATAAGCAAAGGTCTTACCTGTTCCTGTTCCTGCCTCAGCTACCAAAATCGATCGCTGAACAATAGCATTGGCTATAGCCACTGCCAAATCGGCTTGTGGTGCTCTTGCCACAAAGCCTGGAATAGCAGTGGATAGTCTTCCCTTCTCACTGAGAGTTCGCCGACAGGTTTCAGCGAAAGTGGTTATTTCTTCCACTCTTTTTGCAAATATTGAAGTTTGTCCTTTACTTCTTCCCAATCCTTGGCATCAGAGGGAGCGTCCTTTTTAGCAGTAATATTAGGCCAGGTTTTGGATAACTCGGCATTTAATTCTTTGAATTGCTGTTGTTCCTCTGTTAAATCGTCTTCTGAAACGATAGCATTAACTGGACATTCAGGTTCACAAAGGGCACAATCAATGCATTCATCGGGGTGAATCACCAGGAAATTAGGCCCCTCATAAAAACAATCTACAGGGCATACTTCTACACAATCGGTATACTTGCATCGTATACAACTTTCCGTTACTACAAAAGTCATAGCAAACCTTAAAAATTATCTTTAAGAAATGACTCATATTAAAGCATAAAATACCCTGCTGATGATAGAGGAGCCTGATATTTTTATACCCCTGGGTCCCATTCATTATTCAGAACCAAACTGAAATCATAAACTCAAAACCAACGGCATCATATACATTCTTACTGCTCATAAAATGCACTTGAAGTCTCGATATAAAGATGTTAAGTTTGCTCAATTTAAATCTATTTTGTTCAATGGTCTAATGCACTGTCTGTGTAATTAGATATCTCGGAGTACTTCATGCCTTTAAATTTACCGCCTAAATCATCTAAAAATACAATGCCTTTGGTCATTGCATACAATAATGCACCTGAAGATGACAAGATTCAAAAATTATTTTATTTACAAAAAATCAATTATTTACTGAATAAAACTCAACTAAATGATGATTTGTTCGATTGGATAAACGATGCTGAAGAAGGTGGCTGGTTAAATGAGCTGGCTAAATTTTCAATTAATCCCAATGCCTCCTTTTTTTTAAAAGGAATGCAGTTTGCCAAAGCCATTACTGAAGAAATAAAAAATAAGCCTGAAATTAACAGTTCTGAAGTAAACATCTACCATCTCATGCAAGAGCGTGACCAACTGTTAAAAGAAGTAGAATTTGAAAAATGCGCTACTCGCTATGCTGAAATTAATTTTCTCCTGAATGAGTTAGCCCTTAACGATAAAAAAACAAAAGAGATTGTAGAAAGACAAACAGAAATCCTTAGGCTTGTCGCTCCCAAAATAAAAGCCATTAAGGGAGAATCCATAGACAATTTACCAGTTATACCTTCTTATAAAACCAAAGAACTTGGCAATCATGTAAATAATTTTAACTTCAAATTCACAATGAGCGGATGGGAGGCTCCTTTTGTATTTCGTGTAGAAGACAGGCATGAGTTAGGAAAGGAACAAGAACTACACTCCTACGGAGTCTCAAAGTATTTTATTGAAGATTACTCTGTTTTTATGATGAGATTTAAAGCGGAAGATGGTTCTACTGTTTACAAACCAGTTATCTTAAGCCAATTCGCCAATCAAAATAATCTGGAAGAAATTGCCAAACAGTTAAAAGATGGCAGTCCAAAAAATATTGCACCGCGAATTGGGTATTACTTTGTCCAGTTAACCGATTTTTGTCTAAAGTTAATAGAGACTCATAACTATCATCCCGACATTAAGTTAAATAATTTTCTGGTTCACAATAACAGAGTACTGGTGAGCGATAGAAAAACATTCACCACGAATGACAATCCTTTAGCTAGTGAAATTCTCACCAGTCCTTTATTTGCTCCCGATGAATTTTTAAAATGTCTACTATTTAACAAAGAAGGCGACCCTGTAGGCTATAATCGCAATGCTCTGTGGAAACGCATGAACATGCCCCAATTCATGGCCTATCAACTGGGAATGGCTTTAAAACAATTCCTGATTTTAACTCAATTGGATGAATTACCAGATGATTTTAGAAATCCGGATCACAGCGCCGTATCACATTTCAAAACACCATCCAGACAAATCATCAATCTTTCCCTTCTGGTTCAGGAATTAACACGCCTCGATCCTGATAAGCGAATGACCATTAAACAATTCCAGACCTTGCTTAACTTCAAAAACTTACCGCCTGATGCCTTTTACCAGAAAGTGGAAGAAGTTTTCCCCTCCTCTCAATTAGGGATTGCAGAAGATATTGAGGCTCTTAATAAAGTATTGAACAGCGATTTAAAAGGCGAAGCGCTTCTGAAACAAGCTAATCCTGTTTTCACCAAACTATCAAAATATGATCCCAAAGAGACCCGATTAACCCGCCTAGCCGAAAAATTGGCAATTCGATGTTTTAACAACGTGTCAAAACCTTATTTTCAGAAACTGTCTGGTTTGATTGAATCAGCCTTAGAAAAAGATGTTAATGAAATCAGGCAGCTATTAAATCCTCAATCAAATAGCGAGAGGCTTTTACAGAAAGCCAGTCCCATTTTTATGAAACTTTTTGAAAGACAGCCTGAGGTACCCCAATTAACAGACTTGGCGAAACAATTAGCGGCTCAATGTTTTGATGAATCTTCAAAAAACTATTTTACTCGTCAACTGCCTTTATTGATTGAAGAGGAATTGTTAAACCAGGATTGGGAACAAGCCCCCTGGTATAGAAAAGCCCTGCATTGGTTAACCTTTGGATACTTCAGAGTCGATAACGTCACAGAAATATCGTCCTTGAAAATACCCGAGCATACAAAAGGTAAAGAATTTCAGATTTATTTTTGGCAACTCTTATTTTTACCCTCTGAAGAAATCAAAAATATGTTTACCTCCAAAGACAGCCAAATATCTGAATTTCTTCTGGGTTATATCGAAAAGGAAAGAGAAAAAAGAGAAACGGAAACTCCTTCAGTCCAAATTCCTGTTGATTTAAAAGGAGAAGAATTTCAGATACACTTCCCGCAGCTTGAATTTTTACCTTCCAAAGATTTTGAAAGCATTGGTGAAAAAGAGGGTGAGCATTTGGAGTGTTTTATCTTTGCCAATCTTCAAGAAATACTCTCGCATAATAACAGCGATTCATCAGAAAAAAATAGTACTAGCGAACCCTCTGATAGCGAAAGTGAAATCCATTTAAACGCGGGTAACGTTGATACAATTATAATTGCAAACGAACCAAATCCCACCGACGCGAAACCGCAGAAAAAAGACAATGATGGGGCAAAACAAAATAATCCGGCCAAGGCCAGTAGTCCTGAAGGAATAGTATCAACTCCAGAGGTTGAAGAGCATCCTAAAAAGAAGATAACCGATGATGCCCCCAAGCCAAAAACAAAACGTTCTGTACACTTCTTTGATGAGGCTAAAAAATCCAAACCCAAGGAGAAAGAAAATGCCTCTCCTGCTGTTGACGAAACGCCCCCCGCAAAGAGAAAAAATGTCTGCAGGATAGATAGCGTCAGGTCCACCCTTTTCAGAGGAGATGGCAGCCATAGGCAGAAAATCAAAGAACAAAGACCCAGGTTATCTGAAATAGCTTGGGAGCCGCCAAAACCTAATCTACAATAGCAAACAGAGGCTTGCTTCTTGAGGCTTTCTGCAGCCACCCTGATTATACAGGGTGGCTAACTTAACAAATGTCATGGTGGGCTTGAAACTTTATTTTCTCTTTTTGTTAAAAAATTGCACATGTTTTTTAACAACAGCATCAAACTATGTCTATATTTATAGAAAAGAATATACAAAAATCAGAGTCAAAATAATGACTTATTTTTTACTGTGAAGTAAGTAAGAATAACTATAAATTTGAAGGAAAACATTGAATAGGAAAAACATTTTTATAAATATGGAAATAAGTCTGATTGATACTATAAGGAAATAGGCAATGGACGTTGGCCAAAAGATAAGGATTTTAAAACGTTATTTAAAAGAAAAAAGTATCACGCCAGAGGACGTCAATCTCAATGATCAGGATCTAACGGCCTATGCCGGGCTGGATATGCTATTGGATTATATTTCTATACATCACAATGGATTGTTTGACTTCGCAACATTGGAATCTGATGAAAAGCAATGGAAACAATATGTGGATATACTTAACTATTCCGCAACCTACTCACCAGGCTCTCCCCCTGCTTTAATCGATACCAGTGAACGCAAAGCTCAATTTGGTTTGCAATATTGGCTAAATACGAGAACGATTGAAGCACTGCCAAGAGACAACTATTATACTCGTACAGTCACCTTATCCGATGAAGCAGATGAAGAATTTGATCAGCTGATTACAGAAAGCAGAGCCAAATTGTATGAGATAGCGCAAACTTTTCCAGAAATCAGCTCTTTTAATCCAGCAAATATTATCCAGGTAACCAACCAAATCTCTTCGATTAAAGAAAAACTGGATACTTTGACAGGCAATAATTCTCAAATAACCCTTTTACAAAAAAAACTCAACGTACTAACAGATTTAAACAAAATTAATCAACTCGAGAGGCTCAATATTCCCCAGGACAATGGTTCTAACTTGAGTTATTGTACGCTAGCAGAGACTATTGAAGGAGTTACTGAGAAAATACCTTTAATAACACTTGCCAAAGTGAAAGAGCAATTGAGACATCTTTGCGCTCAAAATGAGCTTGATTTGGATAGTTATAGTGAGTCCAGAGAACAATATTATAAACTTGGTATAGAAGGTATACTCAAATTACCCAAGCATGGCGACATAAAAGAAGTACAACGTGAAGCCATAGCCCTTAATATCTCAAGATTAATGGGTCTAGACACTACTTCTTCAACAACAGTAAGCTATAACGGTCATCCCGCCTTGTTTATTCCTTTTGACAACATCAATCTATTAAATGAATTTTCTTCAGGTAAAATTTTTAAAGTAGGCATGGGGTTAAGCGGGCAAAGTTATACCCATTACTCCACAATTAAACCATTAGGTGAAGGAATCCAGGCAGATCTTTATATCAAGGATTTTGGCCATGCTCTGGCATTACTTTATTTATGTTGTGATACGGATGCTATAGGTGGGTATTGTAAAAACAAAGCATTAAGAAACTACAGTAACCTCTATATTTTTGATCAGGTCATTACGGACACTGATAAATTTATCCTTGATTCACGAATTAGTCTTCAACCCGATCAGTTCATTATGAAACATACCCGTCATGGGCAAGGGAGAAACAGAACCTTAATCGAGGATTCTTCCCTGGTTACCAAATACGCAAGCCTTATGCGACTTAAAGAGTTAAAACGCATTATTACCCAATACTGCGATCATATTTCATGGCTGCATCATAATCGTACTCAAGCCATTAAAAAACAATTGAAAGAAGAACTTGCAAAAGACGAACGCGTACGATTAACAGAAGAGTTAAATGATGTTGAAATTTTGGAAAAAGATGCTGAGCAAATAAAAAACCAAATTCTAATTCGCATCAATAAAATAGCCGAAGTGCTACCTCAAACGACTGGGCCCGTTGGCTCCGATGTCATCCGGCAATGTTTAATTCTGGAGAAATTATTACACAATCCGGTTCTCTACTCTGATGATGGAAGACCTTATAAACATCCATGGACGACACGACAAGCGAATACAGTACAAACGATTAATGATTTACAAAATGGGAAGATACAAATTACTTTTAAATTCAATATTCCAGAAGAAATGGTCGACTTTATCAAACGCCATGGTGGTGGAGACTCCTTGACTATTAGCTCTCCTAAAGTGATAACGATTAGCAAAGCCCATCTGGATAGCCTTAGGGAAAATATGTTGCATCCTGAACATTCACCTGAATTGTCTCTTAATACTGATTATTTAGACGATAAAGACCTCTGTATTATAAAAATGGCCTATCGTATAGGTAATAGAACCAAAATTTTAAATGCTATTGCAGAATACCGCGTCCTTATGAATAATGAACAGGTAAGCTTCCATAACAAAATAGAATGTCTTGCCCAAACTGAAGCGAAAATCAAAGCGCTGATAGAATTGGCAAATGACAAAGGCTTGGGGATGCACATTCTTAAAAAATTCTATTTTGATGCGCAGCAACAACTCCAAAAGTTAATTAATCCAGAAGTGTTGCCCCATGACATTGGTCAAGCCTTTGCCGCAGCTCTTAGACTGGACAGAGTATCAGAATTCAACAAGGTTGTGAGAGAAGCTATTGTCCAAAATAAAGTGACCGACCCTCAATTTACAATTTTTTTGACAAGCTGTATCAAAAACGAATCTCTTGCCAAAAATTATAAAGACGCACAAAAAACAAGCAGAGCCTTATTAATCGAGTCTCAGCGAATTATAAATCATCTAAAATCGCCTATAATTCCTTTAATTGTTCAATTAGGAGGGCAATTGCATTCACAGGCTGAATTAGATACGGATGGGTTAGCCAATCTTGAAAATGACCTACAGCTTGATTTTGAGAAACCAGATACAGAATCAATGACCACTATGGATTTACATCAGGCTGTTACGAAAGAAGAAATGATTGAAAATGGAATGACAGTAAAAGTTTAATAGATTTCTTTTAAAACTATCTGTAATGCAGCAAATGAAAAGAGAGATGTTTAAACTTGGAATAATGGAGTGACTATGCCAGTACATGAAAGGCGCCAACATTTTCGTATTGATGATCATATCTATTTTGATTATCGAATTCTTGCACCGGGTGAATTTTGTTCCGATATAGAAATCACTAATCAGTTACTAGGTGAAAATGGGCAAAAGTATATGGAAGCAGCACAATATTTTCAGGGAATTGATTATGAGCTTGCCGAGCTAACTCAGGTAATGGCAGTGAAAGAACCTGCTTTGGCGCATTACCTTAATCTTTTGAATGCCAAAATTGATTATTTATCTCGACAAATGTTAATGTCAAGTAAAGTTCAACTACGTAAAGTCAACATCAGCCTGGGCGGCATGGCATTTAAAACAATGGAGCAGATTAGAGAAAAAACCAATCTAAAAATCATTCTGTACACAAAACCCAAAATGATACCCATTATTGTTGATGCTGTAGTGGTTTATAGTCAATATCAAAGTGAGACGCATTACCGAACAGCGGTGGCTTTCTGTAATTTGACCAGTGAGCAAGAGCAGTTGCTTTCACAACATATTTTACAAGCCCAGATAAAAAGCCGTGCTGACTAAGATGGAGATGCTGTAGATTGGAACTGTTTTTTCTAGGATAATGAGCCTTCAAATTAAAATAACGAGGTTATATCCATGAGCAGAACAGTATTTTGCTGCAAATTAAAGCAAGAAGCAGAAGGCTTGGAAAAACAACCCTTCCCTGGTGAATTGGGTAAGAAAGTTTTTAATGAAGTATCAAAGCAAGCATGGAATATGTGGCTTTCCCATCAAACCATGTTAATCAACGAATACCGCCTGAATTTGATTGAAGCCAGGGCTCGTGAGTTTTTGAAAGAAGAAATGCAAAAATATTTTTTTGGCGAAGGTTCAGAAAAACCCTCTGGCTATAAAGAAATAAAATAAAGGATTAATTTATGTTTCATGACTTGTTGGAATTTAACGAAGAAGTACTGGATGCTATCAATGATAAAAACCCAATTGTTGCTCTTGAGTCGACCATTATCTCTCATGGAATGCCCTACCCTGATAATTTAACTACGGCAATAGAGGTTGAAAATATTATTCGTAGACAAGGCGCCATTCCAGCTACTATAGCGATGCACCAAGGGAAAATCCGTGTTGGTTTAACTCAAGAAGTTATGGAACATCTCGCGCTTCAAAAAGAAGTAATAAAAGCCTCTCGCAGAGACATTTCTTTTGTATTATCTCGTAAAGTGACTGCCAGCACGACGGTAGCAGCAACCATGTTTTGTGCCCATATGGCTAAGCTCCCCCTATTTGTCACCGGAGGTATAGGTGGTGTTCATCAAGACGTGACGATGAGTTTTGATATTTCAGCTGATCTTATAGAGCTATCCAATACGCCAGTTACCGTAGTCTGTTCTGGCGCAAAATCGATTCTCGACTTACCAAAAACATTGGAAGTTCTTGAAACGTTTGGGGTGCCGGTCATAGGTTATGCCACAGACGAATTCCCTGCTTTTTATAGCAGATCGAGTGGAATACCAGTTCCACAACGCTTAAACTCGGCCGAGGAAGTAGCAAATCTCATGTCAATTCAACAGAAATTGAATATGAAAAATGGAATAGTCGTCGCAAACCCCATTCCAGTATCAGCCGAACTATCCGATGAGGAAATCAGTCCATACATAAAACAGGCTCATGATGAAGCCAAACACATGAGCGGAAAATCATTAACCCCCTTCCTGTTAAAACGTATTGCTGAATTAACTGCGGGCAAGAGCCTGGAAGCTAATATTGAGCTTATCAAAAACAACGCTTTTCTAGGAGCAGAAATTGCCATAGCCTACCAAAAAAAATTATTTTCAAAAAAAACTTAATCAACACTTGACTCAAAGTCGATCTCGGAGTTTAATAGCAAGCCTTGAGTGGCCAGATAGCTCAGTCGGTAGAGCAGAGGACTGAAAATCCTCGTGTCGGCAGTTCGATTCTGCCTCTGGCCACCATTAGAATTTCCGGGTCTTTCCCAATTACGGCGCACTCCCCATTTAACAACACAACACCCTAACACGAGTTCTATAATCATCAAAGTTACGAAAGCCATAAGCTAGTCTTTGAGTCAATTTGATTTGCAAATGCAAACAACATACAATATGATCAATTCTAATTCATAGACCAATTAAATTGTACCCATTCATCCTTAAACCCAAATCCTTGCGATTTTTTAACTTTGTTTTTATTGCTTTAGCCCTTTCTTTCTGTTTATTAGCTAATGCCCGAGCAGCAGGAATTGAACGCTATGACTTCGGAGATATGGCCTCAAAGGTGACTAAAGCTTGGGATCAAGATGTTGCGCTTTATGTTGCCAAGCGTTTTGCAGTAGAAAACAGTTTTGATGAAAAGGAGATAACTGTCAAAAAATTAAATGCAGGGGCGACCAACCATTTTATATATTTGATGTTTATCAATAACGAGTTGAAGTTTGTTATCAAAGGTCTGGGAACAGAAAAAGAGGCAGAGTCATTGTTTGCTTTACAAAATTACTCAAAAATTCCTGATATTCAAAATAATCCACAAGCCGCGACTGTTACATTAAGTAAAATCATTAATTCCTATAGAGTAAAGAATGATTCCAGGACTTATTTCTTCACAATTTTAGAAGCTGCTCAAGGAAAAGAGTTATTTAAGATAATGACTTATGAATTGCTACAGCATAAAGATATTAACACTTTAAAAGGTGTTTTTTATCGAATAGGGCAACAGATGGCTGAATTACATAAAACAATTATCGGGAGTGATCAACTTATCACTCCAAGAGATTTAGTGACCGTTATTCATGATGATTTTCACCCTGAAAATACGTTTTATAATCTTGAAACAAATATCTTCTCTTTAATTGATAATGAAAGCATGGGTGATAGTATTACAGAGCCTTTGCCCATTATCAGAGAATTATATGGGTTTTATGAAGTTCCTATCATTCGCTGGCCCTCAGAAAAAATAACTGTAGATCTCTTAAAGGATGCTGATCCTCATGATATAGCCAGTATCTATTACGACTTTGTTCTCGGTATGGCCTCGGTGTATCAAGACCCCCAAGATGCAAAACGAGAGTTAATTGAAGCTATTATTGATTTAAATAATATGGCTATTGCCTTTCTGAAGGATAGATATTCTGAGCCATGGATGCTTAACCCAAGCGATAAACATGAAGCACATATTGTGTGGGGCAAGTTAGCAAAAGTCGACACTAATCCGCAGCTAGCAGAACTCTATATCACTAAATTAACCATTATTAATAATGAATTGCAATCACTTTCAGGCTTTAAACGCTAGCAGAGGGTGAGTACTCAGGTTATTCCGCACCCTCGGATTTTAATTGCTGCTGCATAAACCTCTATACATCATCTATTTATGTATTTATTTAAAGTGTATTGCTGCTTTATATATCCTTTCTCATTGATGAAAGACACCTTGGTAAAGGATGAATCATCTGACTAACTTCTAAATTCCACAAGAAATTTGACAACCTATAAACAGACTTATCCACAGAAAATGTGGATAACTTAAATAAAATTACAGGTATTAAAAAATGATATCAACCAAGCCCAATAAGGATTGTTATAGTTTACTGATTAATCGGTTGTGATTTGGTAAAATAAGATATCCACAGACAACGGATAAGGGAAAATATTCTTGACCTACCTATCTTATACAAATAAAAAATAAAAAAACAGTCTTGACTCAAACTATTTCTACTATTTATTTTGACCCGCTGCTTGATTAAACTTTTTGCTTAAACAATAACTCTCCTGCCTTAGTGAGGTTTTTAAATTTGGAACTATAGCCATCTTGTCTGGAACAACTAGAATAGCGAACAAGCCTATGCCTGATAAATAGACAAACTAATATTATGTGGAGATGGTTTGTTCAGGTGTTTTAAAATCGGCAACGTATCCATTCTTCTTTGGATTTCAAATCTCTAATAATTTTGGCATGGTTGCTTAATGTTGGTGTCCGGCTTTTCGAGGAAGGATCAGTCTGAGATGTTATGACTTAACGCATCACACAGTTTAAAGATTGAAAAATTTGCGAGTTACCCAACTCAATTCAAGCTATTGTCGAAATTAGCATGATGCAATTACTAAAATATCAATATACTCAGACAGATCAATTTCTTCCAGATTATACGGGTTTGTTTTCCAAATTTCTTTTAATGAATTTTTATAGGTATCCGTATATTCAATAATGCGGGTTCCCTTTTTGTTTAGATCACTTTCAGTATAAAAAACATCTCTATCCGCTCTTTGTTCTATCCACATTCTGTAAGGCACTCCACCACTTTGTGATGCTGTGCATAAATCAGTATATGTTGTAATAGTTTGAAAATTCTTTAAATGGCGTTTTAATTCATGGCGATAACTTTCAACTCTTCCCATCATGCAAGAATCTATATCTAAATTTTTTAGTGATATTTCTTTTAACTCCAAATCATTTTCAAGAATATCTACCAACTCCTCAGCATCGCGCCCCGCAATTAATTGCTTATCAATATCACCCTGCCCGTTAATAAGTATGGAATCGCCATGACTTAATCGAGATAATAAGTATTTAATATTATCTGGTTCATAAAGATTGATTATTGGTTGGTTATAATTTCTTTTCCTGGCCTCGTTTAAAACCAGATTAAATTTTTCCGAATCAGGAGCATAGATAAATCTAACATCTTGGCCATATATTTTTGTTAAAAGTGGGCCAGAATCTGCACCTGAAGTTATCTCATGATTAACTTGTTGCGCATATTCATTACTATAACAATAAAGCTCAATTACATGCGTTCGATTTGATTTAAAAAATTTAGCCCTGGACATAATATCTTTTAATAATTGCTTAAAAATATGTCATTTTAGCATTTAAGAATTATGATTTTATTAACCTATCTATCAAAAAAATGAATTTACCTCGGTGTAGAACAAAATTTCATATGCCAACTGTTGTTTTTTTTTCAGTAGGCAAATTTTCCGATAATTTTTCTAAACTCAGCGACTTTTATTGCAAAGTTGCTGAGTTTATCTGAATAAATCAAGGTAGTATTTGAAGAAACTGCCTCATGGATCTTTGTGGTTTTTATAGTTATCCACTTAATTTGGCGTTTATTTGCCTACCCCTTCCCTATGTTATGAGTCCTGACAAAGCAATGATCATAAAAGCGAGCATTTTTCTAATCGTAGAGAAAGATTGTTCTCATGCACTTGAAATCTTGGTTAAATGGAGCGAGGATTATAACAATCTCTTTACTTAAGCTAAAAAATGAATTCATATGCTGCCAAAGTCACCCCGGTAGAAGAGCACATTGCCCAGACCACTTCTCCACAATTTATGTCTATATTTTTGTTAGTACAAATTTTAAGCATATTGATTGGTGTGGCCTGTCTTTTTGTTGCATTTTATATACTTCGTCCAAGAAAAAAAGACCAAATGCTCATCCAGGATCAGTTTTTACTTTATTTAATCCTGGGACTTTTTTTCATTTTTTCCCCTTTCCTGCTCGAATATCTTAGATAATTAGCAAAAGTTGTCGGGCCAAGGCCCGACCTACACTTGCTACTACGCAACAATAAATCAGAGAGGATTGCAATCATGAATACGTTTTTTTAATTCTTCGGGAATATAGGCCTTATCTATATTTATTCCTTGAGTTTTAACAAAAAAGGTACATTGGTTTAACAAAGAGGGAACCTCTGGGTTTCCACCTCCAAGCTCACTAATGAGATTAGCGATTTTTGCTGTATGCGAAGGACCAATTTCTTTGCCATTTTTATCGACCAAAATAATTGTTTGTATGTTGGGAATTACCGCTCGAAATGCCTGCCGTTGCTCTCTTGACATGTTATTGACCATATCATAGCTTAAATAAATAATTTGAATATGTGCTAACGAATCCTTAAGCCACTCTAAACCATCAATAGATATTTCATGTAAGGGATTAAAACACAAATTAAGTGAAGTCACGTGTTTGGGTGTAACTAAAGAGACTTGCGTTAATCTGAGCCCATTGCTACTCAAATCAAGCGAAGTCACACCCGCAGGTATACAGTCCGCTATATTTACTAATAAATCTACGCAACTTTTTGAGCCCAGTAGATTATTACTCAAATCAAGGGCGATTACATCTTGAGGGATAGATATAAAAGCTTGTGCCAAGCTAATGTCAGTTAATGTTATCTTATAAATCATAATTAAAACCTCATTATAAATGAAAAAATATTATTCTTATTGGTCATAATATGATATATTTGATTATAATTAAAATAGATTGTTTGTATATTAAATATACAAATCTCTTATGTGCTCCGTATTAAAGTAAGAAATAATGAGGAAAGGCGCTAGAGCTTTATTGAAGTAATTTGGTCGTTCTGCTTTAACAAGTGTTCACATCTCTTCATGACAATTTCCTGATATTTCTTAAAATAGTCTTCTTCGTTACCAACTAAATTAAATTGGGTTTCTTCTTGCAAAGCAGTTGTTAATTTGCCAATCAAATATTTTAAATGTTTAGCTACTAACGACCTTGGCAGCCTACATGTATCTGCAAAATCAGCCAACTGATAAGCATTAATATTATCACCATCAAATTCATCCCCTAATGCCATCGCCAGAGCATGCTCAAATTCAGGATACATTTTTATATTAACCAAATCATAAAATGGCGCCAGTGATATACCGTTAACTCCAACAAAAAAACTGATATTTTTACCGTGAGCGTCACAATTAAATATCAAAACATTAAATAAAACCCAGTCGAGTATTTGTTGCTTGGTTTTGGCAGGATTGATACATTGATTGGCAAAATCAAATAGCTTGGGCAAACTGACTCCATCTCTAATATGAGCCACATCCCTGTTATTTCCAAAATTTTGCTCATATTTAAATTCAGGGGGTAAATTCATTGCCTGACAACCATCTATTAAGTGCCGTCTTTTTACTATATTAGTGGTAATCAATTTCCTATCAAAACGCTCTACTAATAAAGCAGGGTTCTGACCAAAACGCTTCATCTGAACATTGGCTACATTCAATTCACAGCATTTAGCGAGCCACATACTGAGGAATTCATTTAAAACCAGATAAGATAGTTTTTGTGTTTCAAATTTAAGAATATGGGTAGAACACAAGCTACCTTCTCCAAAACCAAGTTGTCCTTCTTTATTTAACACCACATTAATTTTATCTTGTACTCCGGCAACTGAAAGACGTGGTTTTCCGTCCCAAACGATTAAATTGTAAGAATCACAATGATTTAAACGATCTTCTAATTCTTCATGAGTTACTAGTCGAAAATTAGCATGTTTAGGAATTGCTTGATTTGATGGCAATATAACTAATGACCCAGGTGTATCCAACCCTAAAGCTTGAATAAGTCCAAATGTATTGTATTTACTTAAATGAAAAACATTAACTAGTACTTCTAAAGGATTTCCTTCGGGTAATAAATTTCTTAGAAATCGTTGCACATTTAATGGTGGAATATCTTCATGCATAGGAAGGTGCGGGGAAATAGCATACCCTGTCTGTTGCCAACTTTCATGATAACTCCAATACAGTTGATCATCGATAAGTGTGATGTTGGCTATTTGACTTTCACCGAGATAAACATCCAAGACTGACTTATCTCCAATCATTTTCATCCTCACCATTATCCATCCAAGGTTTTATGTAAAGATTTATTCCTAAACCAGAACAAATTTGTAATACACTTGCCAATTGACAGTTCGATTGCCCATGCTCGATTTTCATAAAGGTTTCTTTGGCAACACCACATAAAGCAGCCGCATCTTCTAACCGCAAATTGCTTTGAGTTCGACGTGCTTTAATGACTTCCCCTAACAATTCCGCAGTTAATGGTTGTTGAAGGTCAGGCGTCTTTAATTTTTTTATTTGCTTAGCCATATAATCCTACTAAAGTAGACTTAATCTAAGATTTCGATTTAATTTGTTAATTAATCCTATTATAGTAGGATTAATTTCAAATATACAATAGTAAATCATTAAAATCCTATTAAAGTAGGATTTTAATATAATAGACTAACACAACACTTTAACCGCGTTTTATAATTTTCAAAATTACGAAAACCTTGAGCTCTTAGTTGTGTTACATGGGTCTATGACAATCGGTATGGCTGATGAAAACTATTTTTCTGCCAATACAACCGTCCCAGGCACTGGCTCGGAAGGAGAAATGGATTTGATTGGAATAGGAGTAAAACCTATTTGCTGCAGCATGATTTTGTACTCATCTGACGTTTTAAAAACTTCCGCATCAAATCCATCTGCAAAAATATAGCTGTATTCCCATGTCAGACAAAGATCATAGCAAAGTTCTTTAAAGCCTTCACAGATAGCAACATGACCTTTCCTTTTTAAAGCATGGTAAGCCATATTTAATAATTTCCTTTTTCTGGAATTATCCCAATCCCACAAAACACGCACGAATAAAATCAAATCAAATCCTGCAGGAAATTGTTCATCGTTAATAAAATCACCCGAAAATACACTAATTCGCTTCTGTAATCCCATTGCATCTATATTTTTTTGAGCTATTTTTGCTGATTCAGGTAAATTGTAAACGGTAATTTTTAAATGGGGGTAGGCCTGAGCCAGTGCACAGGCAATAGTGCCATCCCCGCCCCCAACATCCAATATGGATCGATATTGATTTAAATCAAGACAAGCCAATAAAGTTTGTATAAGTGGTGTTGCTGTTTTTGTCATCCATGTTTCAAGAAAATTAGCTTCCTCAGCAGTTTTCGGTGGCCAGGAAACATTGAACTTTGGATCAGTAAAACGCAATATATTACTTAATTTTTCGTTAGCCATCCTCTGCCAATAAAAATCATAATATTGTTTAAATCCCCAATACCCCTCCCCTAACATCAATTGACTTTTTGCCAATTGATACCCGACTTGCGAACCGACCATGATTTTTTTTAAAAAATCTTCACAACAAAGCAAATGTAGCCATTTCTTTGCTCGAACAGGTTTCAGTTCAAGTCTCTTGATAATGTCATTTTCCAATAAATAAGGTTTGCCCGTGAACAAACGAAACAAATCAAGATCAAACATAGATTCCAGTAGTTTAATTCTCACCCCACCAGCAAGGAGTCCATAAAAATACTGGCGTGCTTCAATATAATTCTCAGAATTATTTGCTTCTTCACTTAGTGTGATAATTGCCGGTTCAGGCAATTTGGCATAGATCATATGATGATTAAAACCCAGCTCTGCAAAAATTGGGTTTCTATCAACATAAGTAATATAACCTTGCTTTTGTAGATAGGAGACGAGCTTTTCAACCCGATTATCAATATCATGAACTTCAATACTTAGTTGTTTAATAAGCGAAAACTGCTCTGGCTTTATGCTGTTTATTACATCAAGCTCGGCACCTTCCACATCAATTTTTAGTAAATCGATACGAGTGATCTGATTATTTTCAATAAAACGCCCTAATGCAGTCAGGTGGCATCTCACTTTGGTTTCTAAAGTCTGATGTTTATAGTTTTTTTTAATGAGATAATTACGCAAAAAAGGCAAATATTTTAATTGATAATAAAGTGGCTTATTTTGGAAGGAAGAGAGCTTTAACAATGTTTCATAATTTAACAATGGTTGATAATTGGAGATGATTTTATCAGTTGGTTTGTAAGTGGCGGTAACGGAGCTTTCCCCAAAGAGGGTAAAATCGATACTACAATCTTTTGGAACATTTCCTATCCCAGCATTGTAAACATGCACATTATGCTTAAACCGCGCCAAATTCTTTTTTAAACACTTAAAAGTAGCAGGGACAGGCTCAAAACTATAAATTTCAGTATCATAATGACATTGCTTTAAAACAAATAAGGAAAAAATACCAATATTCGCCCCAACATCAAAAACAACCGCCCCTGGACTTAAAGTAAGAAAATCAGACAAATAACTCTTCTGATGGAAAATCTCATAAATTAAACCACTGACTTCCAATTCATTAGTACAATACAAATCTCCAATACTAAATTGTTTTCGTGAAATATCATCAGGCATTGATATGGGTCCCTTTAATCAAAATATTTTGTCAATCCAACCAGGATTAATCGATTTCCTGTATGGGGTGTTTTTCCATGTAAGCAGGAAAAATTATCAACTATCATAACATCCCCTGGTTGCCAGGCTGTGGATACCGTATTTTTTTGTATTGCAGAGTTAATGCAATCTGCTTCTTGCTTCGATAAAGGTTCACCGTCGCCATAAAAAGCAATATAAGGATGAAAATATTTATGTAACAAGATAAAACGAGAAAAAGTGTTATTAATCTTGCTTTTGATGTAATCACTGGTTCCATTATAATAATGATTAGCATGGTTACTTTGATTAAACCAGACTAGTTTTCCGCTGATCGGATGATTCCGGCAGGCAGGAAGCAATTGTTCTATGATTAGCCCATTGCCTTGAATCCATCGAAATTGCACTCCCATTTGCTGAAGCATCACTTCCACTTTATTTTGGTCATCCGTTTGGAATCGCTCCATCCAGGTCATGCACCCAGAGTTTTTGCCTATTGATCGAATTATTTTGTACTGTATTCCAGAACCATAATAATGCCTTCGATATAATATTCCTTTAGATTGCAATTTTTTTTGTAATAACTTTGGTAAAGAAAACCATATCTTGTTTCCATCAGCCAATGCAGTATCTCCGCCGGTTTGCGGGGCATGAATGCAATTGAAAAAAATGTGACTGGGAAAATCCTGGTCATATGATTTTTCATTATGTAAAGCAAGATTAAAACTCGGATGGATATTTATCGAAGTATAAATATTTTCTCTGATTTGTGTTCGCGGAATCGGGCAAAAATCATAAGAATAATTTGGCCCCAAATCGCTTGACCGGATCACTTCTAAAAATTGTTCAGCGGTATTAACATGAAACCCACGTAATATAATGGCGCCATAATTGAGAAGCTGCTCCTTAAACAAGGTATTTTCTTCTTTAAGGAATTGTTTTAAAACATCAATATTACCTTCCGCTTTAGCTTGAGGCTGAATAATTAAAGGTAATTTTTGGTGGTTCAAAAAAGTATAGCTGAGTTGATGATATGCCATAAAATTCCTCACTGACAATCCGGAGGTTTACTATCAGACTTTCAGAGTGTAGGTCCTTCCTGATTCTATAAGTGGCTCCCTCTTTTTCACCTATATTACAAAAATTACCGCATCATCTTTGACGAATACCTATATTAAATAGTATAGACACTGACCTTGCTATGCAATGAAAATCCACCAGATTTTGCCAAAGAAGCTCCTGCTGAATCACTCAAGCAGGACTTACGAAAAACCCCAAGGTCAAGGCAAAAAATGTTTTTAATTAAACTAAATGACCGAATTAAAAACATTTTTTAACATAGAGATTGGGGTTTTTCGTAAGTCCTGTCAAATTATCTGTGGATAGCATCGACTTTAACATCATCACCTTCTAACTTCGATGAGAACTCTTTGCAATTGCATAAATCATTAAACTGCACTGAAAATTACTGATAACGGCACTACCTTATATAATAGAATATCCTGCTTGGTTTTAAGCTATAATCTTCTTAGGTATTTTAATCTTATGGTGACTGCCAATCAAAAGTTAATCCAGGCCACCTATTGATTAAAATCCCGTTTAGGAATATCACCACTAATTATGGGTTCTCTCAAAGACCATGCCTTATAGTGTAAGGATAGCGCCCTGGGAAAAAGGGGAGTAACATGTCTTTTTTTGACCTCTTAATAAAAAAAGCTAATCACTTGGTTAGCCAAATCTATAAGAAGAATTATAACTCTATAACTCCAGATCAACTGATATGGCAGCATATTCAAGACTGCGAGAAACAGTTTCAAAAAAATCAGGAAGCTATCTATTATTCTAAAGACATACTGCAAGACCTAATCAATAAAAGACTGCAAACAATATTACTTCACGCGAAAACAAAATCTCCCTGGTATAAAAAAACACTGGCAAAAATCAACATAGAAAACTTTACCAGAGAGCGATTAGAGGAACTCCCTACTATAAATAAAACCATTTTAATGGAAAATTGGGATGCAATTGTCACTGATCCCAAACTTTCATTAAATCTAGTTGAAAAGCATCTGAGTAAAAAAAATGACAGCATTGATACCCTATATTTATTCTCCCGCTATCAGGTCGTGTCAACTGGAGGAAGCAGTGGGAAACGCGGCGTATTTATTTATGATTGGGATGAATGGATTACATTTCACACCGCATTTATCCGCTATCCACTTTACAATTATGAACGCACGCAAATTGTAACTACCAAGCTAAACACAAACCCAAGAATTGTCAGCCTGTTTGTAACAAATACAGCAATTGCAGCCTATTCTTTAGCAAAAACCTTTGGGCGAGGTAATCAAAATATGTATTTTCTGCCTATGGCTGTAACCCCATTAAACATAGTTATCACTCGTCTCAATCAAATCCAACCCGATATCTTAAGTGCTGGCCCTTCATATATTCACAAAGTATGTCAATTGGTTCAAAAAGGACAAATAAAAATTGAACCCAAAATTCTTTTTGTTGGAGGAGAACCACTTTTTGAGCAAACCTTGGCTTTAATCAAAGAAACCTGGCCTAAAGTGGACATTTTTAATGTATTTGGTTGTACTGAAGGGATGGTAGGGCTAAATTGCCGGGCGAATGTGGATGAGATGCATTTGAATGATGATCAATGCATTATTGAGCCTCTGGATGAGCAAAATCGGCCCGTTGACAAAGGAATTATGGTCTCCAAAATGTATATAACTAATTTATATAATTACACTTTACCATTAATCCGCTATGAAAATTCAGATGAAATTTTATTTTTAAATAAAACCTGTGATTGTGGCATCCACCATCAGCTTATACAAACCCCTAAAGGTCGGCCTGGATGTGATTTTAATTATCCTGGTAATATTTTTGTACATCATTCGCTTTTCTTGGGAGCACTCTTGCCAGAAAAAAATATTCAGGAATATCAGGTCGAACAAACAATTGATGGGGCTAATATCAGGGTTGTAACCACCGGTTTTATAAACAAGAGCCAATTGCAAAAGAATATACGCTTACGATTAAGCAAGGTGGGTTTGATGGATGCCCAAGTCAATATCACAGAGGTACCTGAAATTAAATATTTGTATTCGGGTAAACTGAATCGTTTTATACCATTGAATTCGACTGACAAATCTTAGTGACAGGAATTATTTCCTGTATGGTAAAATACCAGGATGAAAACACAGCTAACCGCCATTTCTTCATTTACTCTTGTTTGTCGATGAGGAAATCTCAAACAATTTAAATACCAAGATCTGTATACCCAATCCGCATCTGCACGTCTCAAGCCTGTCAGAGATGGCCTTCGAGACGTGGCTTTAGCCACTCCTCAGGCCGAACGTAACAAAATGTCATGTTCCTCGCTGCTTAAATTCTACATAGCTCTCTAACGAGCAATCCGCAGCAGGTAAACTTTTAACAGGAATAAAAAAAAAATATCAATAGAACCCTAGTTTTCATCATAGCTGCGCAAAACCAGATGTGTATTGCTGCCTCCTGCCCCATAGCTGGAAACACCAGCCAAATAGTGTTTTTTTACTGTAGGGAAATCTTGAAATTCAGTGGCGATGTATATAGGTGAGTCTTCCAACATAAAATCTGGATTAGGAGTTTCAAAATTAATTGAAGGAACAATAGCCTTATTTTTGAGCATAAGTACTGTTTTGATGATTGAAGCCATACCGGACACGATGCCTGTATGACCCAGGTTACTTATCACCGAACTTATTGGACATCTATATGTCTTTTTAACGTCTTTGAACGCTTTTTTCAGGGCGTATATTTCTGTTGCATCACCCAGTTTGGTTGAGGATCCATGAGCTGCAATATAATCCAAATCATCTGGCTCAACCTCTGCATTTCGCCAAGCAGACTGCAAGCAAGTATATTGGCCATGAACCCCTGGTGCCATAAATCCTTCTTTTGAAGAATTACCATCATTATTCATGGCGGATCCGATAATCACAGCATGGATTAGATCATGATCTGCAATGGCATCTTCAAGTCGCTTTAAAACAACTAACCCAGCACCATTTGAGTATAAAGTGCCGCATGCTGAAGCATCAAATGAATGGCAATGGCCGTCGGATGAAAATAAGCCATTCTCTTCATAAAGATACCCAACTTCCTGAGGTAAATCGATTAAACACGCACCTGCAATTGCCATATCACATTGATGACTGTTTAACTCTCTACAGCTTTGGATGACCGCAGTTAAAGAAGATGAGCAAGCTGTATATAAATCAATGGAGCTTCCTTGAAATCCAAATTGATAAGAAATATAAGGCGCGATGACTTTTGAATAATACCTTTCTATCGCTTTTTGAGTATCAATCGACTGGTAGTAGGCGGCTCCCAGGAAATGCGCGGCTGGTTGATTATTTGCGCCAATATAAACAGCTGTATTTTTTATGTAGTTATTTGAATGATGTTCCTGACTTCTCATCGTACTCAAAGCACGATGAGTTAAATGCGACATCACTTTGCCTTGCACACCCAACAATTCAAAATTTTTGGTGGTATTCTCAAACGGAGCAGTATCGAATGACTCCAGGTCATCTAATATCCCTCTGTAGGGTTTGTAATTGGGATTAGCGATTAATTGCTCTGAAATACCTGACCGATGTAATTGTTCTTCGGAAAATTTAGTTACTGCTTCTTTACCAAACTTCAATAAATCCCAATATTCATCAAGATCATTGGCTCCGGGAAATTTTACAGCCATACCAACAATAGCAATTTTGTTTGAGTAGTTATTGTCACTCATAATTTATGGCTCCATTTCTTTGGCCGCACTCAACATGTAATAAACACTAACCAGACGACATTGGAAGGGTTCATAGCATGAAACATAGTCTACGTTATTCCTGCAACCAGCTTTTAATTAAGTATAAGTCATTTTCCTCAATTATTTTTATTACTCAGATGTTGCCCAAGCTAAATGAAAGTCATTAATTTCTCTTTGTCTATTTTTCCATTTTCTTTTATTGGGAATGCGCTTAGCCATAGATAATGCTCTGGTACCATATAGTCTGGAAGCCTGGTTTTTAAAAACGATTTAAGTTCAGCGCTGCCAATCTTTGTTTGATTATTAGCAATTAGGAACACGACCATTCTATAATCAAGACCCTCTACTTTCTCACAGACAACGACGGCATCCTGGATGTTGGGATGATCTAATAAATGATGTTGTATTTCTCCTAATTCAATACGTATACCATGTAATTTGACCTGATCATCCCTGCGACCTAAAAACAATAATTCATGATTTTCATTCCAACGGACTATATCTCCAGTACGATACATTTTTTCTCCAGGCAAGTAGGGATTGTCTATAAACGATGTCCGAGTAAGCGCTGGATTATTTAAATAACCCTGAGCCAATCCAACTCCGGAAATATATAGCTCTCCAGGTTCGAAACCGGTTGAGTTTAACTGCTCATCTAACACAAAAAATTGAGTATTTTGGATAGGCTTACCAATTGGCACAGTGCGATAATCTTTATGTTTTTCACAAATAAAACAGGAAACATCTATTGTAGCCTCTGTGGGTCCGTATAAATTGACTAATATTGTTTTTTGATCTTGAAGTAACTTATTAAATAGATTAACACTTTTGGCATCCAGTGCCTCTCCACTTGAAAAGACATACTTTAAAGAGCTTAAGCGATTTATCGAAAAATCCTGTTCGATGTAACTTAAAAATATTCGTAATACGGAGGGTACAAAATGAATAACGTTTATTTGATATTGCTCAATCATTTGAATAAATAGCTTGATATCATGTTCTTTTCCTGGCGGTAATAGTACTACTCCGGCCCCCGCAATAGACCACCAACAGGTTTCCCAAACTGAGATGTCAAAGCAAATGTGTGTTTTATGAAACACTACATCATGAGTTTGCAATGGAAATGTGTTTTGCATCCATAGAATTCGATTTACCAGAGCCTGATGTGAAATCATGACCCCTTTCGGTTTGCCAGTAGTGCCTGAAGTATACATCACATAAGCTAAATCCTGTTTTTCTCGAGGCAGGTTTAAATTATGGCAATCTTCATCGCTCACATTGGCATGAATGCTTAATACTTGCAACCCAGCTTTTTGGGTCAATAATGAATTATCACTAACAATTAGAAATTTGATTTGGCTGTCTTCAAGGATGGTTTGATTTCTTATGACCGGAGCCATGGGATCTATCGGTAAATAAGCACCTCCTGCCTTTAATACCGCAAAAATTGCCACCAGCATTTCAAAAGAACGCGTGAGCTGAATGCCCACAATTCCATTTAATGGCAGTCCTTTTCTTTGCAGATACCGTGCGTATTGGTTGACTTGTTTATTAAAGGCATCATACGAAATTTGACGATCTTCCAGATAAACCGCTGTATTTTCTGGATATTGCTTTACCTTCTCCTCAAATAAGGAGCAAATTGTCGTGTCCTGATCAGGAGATCTCATTGTTTAATAATATCCTCTATTTATTGATGCAAAGTTTCGAAATGAGTATCTCGTGCATTTGCGAAGTTCCTTCAATGATCTCCATTACCTTAGCATCTCTGTAATATCTCTCAACAGGATAGGTTTCATCAAAACCAGCTGCGCCAAACAGCTGCAGTGCATGGTTAGATACAAAAACGACCATTTTTGAAGCCGCGTATTTTGCTATTAATGTTTCAGCTATGTATGCTGGATTTTTTTTTTGCCTAAGTTCTCCGGCATAAAAACACAATTCCCGGGCGGCTTTAACCTGCACCACCATTTCAGTTATCATTTTTTGAATGAGCTGATGTTCGTCTAACCTGCGATTGAATTGTTTTCTTTCTTGAGTATAGCCAAGAGCCGCATCCAGGCAAGCTTGCCCTAAACCAACACATCCATACGCTGTTGTATAACGTCCTTCATCTAAAGCAGTTTGGATAACATAGGTAAAACCGACACCAATACTACCCAGCAGATTTGTTTTAGGAATTCGGCAATTATCAAAAAAAATCTCTGCCAGCATATTAGAGCGTAAACCTAAAAAATTAGACATGGGTGAAATAATTAAACCTGGCGTGCCTTTTTCAACTAAAACCGCAGTAGGTTGACCCTGGCAATTTGCCAAAACCAAAAACAAATCCGCTATTTGCCCTAAGGTAATGTATTTTTTACTGCCATTTAGAATGAACTCATCACCTGCATCCAACAACTGAGTTTCAACATGTTCCAAATCGCTGCCTATATTAGGTTCTGTTAAAGCTAATGCAGCTAAAGTTTCTCCTGAGGCAATCCGGGGTAACCAGATTTGCTTCTGTGCTTTTGAACCAAACTGCAAAAGTGACTTACTCACCATGCCCAATACTGTTAGGATATTTGCCAAAGAACAAAGCTCTTTAGCAAAGGATTCATACATGATACCGATGGTCAATTCATCCCATTGTTGCCCGCCAAATTGTTTGGGAATGCAAGCGCCCAAAAAACCATTTTGAGCCAACGTATAAAAAAAATCGCGCGGAATGTTTTGTTCTTTATCAAATTTTTTTGCATGAGGGTGAAGACAATTTTCTATGAATTGATTAAAGAACTGTTGTTTTTTCACTTGTCGAGGCTGATAGTTGGGCAAAATTCCTCTCCTTAGTGGCTGTTTGCAATTCTACTCATATTGATAAAATCCTTTTTTTGTTTTTTGTCCAAGAAGCCCTGCATCGACCATATTTTTTAATAACCAGCATGGTCGATACTTTGGATCGTTCAGCTCTGAATAGATTGTTTCTAAAGAATAGAGAACCGTATCCAACCCAATTAAATCGGCAGTATGCAGCGGCCCCATCTTATGCCCAAAGCATTGTTTGAATAGAACATCGATGTCTTCGATTGATGCAATGTTTTCCTGTACCATAAAAATGGCTTCGTTAATAAAAATCATCATGGCACGATTACTCACAAAACCAACGGAGTCCTTAACAACGATCATTTTTTTATGGACTTGCTCAAGTAAGGTTCTGGTTTTTTTTATTGTCGATTCGTCAGTGTGATATCCCTTAATCACTTCTACCATAGGCATTATCGTCGCTGGGTTCATAAAATGAACCCCTATAACGCGTTGGGGATGTTCAACGAGCGATGCTATTTTAGTAATAGGTATAGAGGAGGTGTTTACCCCCAAAATACAGGTTGGGTTGCCTTGTTCATTTAATACCTGATACAGTGCTTTTTTTAGCTCCCAATTCTCAGTGATATTTTCTATAATATATTCCGATTCCTTAAGTTCATCTAATTGTGTTGTAAAAGCAATTGATGCCAGTATAGTTTCAATAGAATGGGTCAATGCTAAATTTTGAGTTAATGCCAGATAGTGTAAATTTTTAGCTATAGTGGTCTTTGCTTTATCCAGTTGAGATTGGATGTTATCGATTAAAGTGACATAAAATCCGCATTGCGCAAAAAGCTGTGCGATACCTGAACCCATTGTTCCTGCACCAAGAAGCGTTAGTTTTTTTTGTTTCATGCCGTTTGTCCACCAAAGCTTATTACAGTTATTCGTATTGGATTACAAGTAAAAGCTCAATTCTGGCCGTTTGTTCCAAATCCCGCATAAAGGTTCTTGGCCTATTACCATTATAGTTTACTGGAAATAAAGTAAGCGATATCATCAATGCTGGTTAACTGGTTCGGATTAAACTCACCAACCTCAAGATCAATTTTATATTTCTTCTCTATAAAAACTAATAATTGAATAAAAAATAAAGAGTGCATTGCACCTGTATCAAAAATATTATCCGAATAACCAATATCCTTAATTCGAAAAGAATTGAGTAAAAATAGTTTTACTTCATTTTTAATGCGTTCAACTTCCATCAAATCTTCCTGTTTCATAAGAATAGTCTTATTCAGATATGGGTAATGGAATTATTCATAATAATATTTTTTCCAGGAAAGTCAAAATGCTTAACAAATACTTAGACAGGAAGCGCAACAGTGGGAAATGACTTGACATCATTTTCATTATGGTTACCTGCTATACTTGCTGATACAGAGCGAATTGATAAGGACATCCATGAAGCAAATGGCAATTGTACTTCAGGGAGGCGGGGCACTGGGAGCTTATGAATTGGGCGTATTAAAATACCTCTATGCATCAGCCAATTTTTCGCCAAACATTATTTCAGGGGTTTCTATTGGTGCTATCAATGCAGCGGCACTGATTGGAGCGAAAGATGAGCCTATCCAGACTCTGGAAGCAATATGGGAAGAACTGACTGTTTTTTCTGCCCAGATATTCCCTGAAATGACGGAATCTTTTCTCGCACTCTTAGGCAATGCGGCTTTTTATCATTTGCGAACTGATTACTGGTCAATGCCTTATTGGACCAGTTTTTATACCACGAAGCCCCTTGAACAATTATTGTTAAAATACATTGATTTTGACAAACTGAATAACAGCCCAATCCATTTAATTCTTACAGCAACTAATGTTACAACCGGTAAAATCACCGTTTTCGAGAATCAAGGTAATAACCGTACAGAAATCACGCCTTTGCATGTATTGGCCAGCGGTAGTTTGCCTCCTGGCTTTCCCATGACACTCATTGGAGATATTTATTACTGGGATGGGGGTTTATTTTCCAATACGCCGCTATCTCCGGTTATGGAAAAACTTAATCCCGATCCAAACGTTGAAAAGCAAATTATTGTGATTAATCTTTTCCCCAGCCAGGGAAAAATACCGACTAATATGCCTGAAGTTTTTGATAGAGTATTTGAAATCATTTTTTCCAATAAAATCCGTTTTAATACCGAATTAACTGAAAAAATCAATGAGTATGTTGAAACAATACAGGAAATTGAAAAAATAGTTCCCGAAAATAGCTTTATAAGACAACTCCCAGGCTATAAACGACTGCTTAATTACAAATATATTCAGGATATAATTTATATAGAAAGCTCAGATGAAGAAAATGCAACCGCTTCTTTTGATTTTTCCCGCAAAGCGATACAAAGACGTATTGACTCAGGATACAAAGATGCCAAAAATAATTTTCAGTTGAATCAGTTAATTTAAACTCTGCTGCATCCACTATTACATTGCTGCTGTCATAGCATGCAAAGTCGCAGGAGTAGCAGCTTCTCTATGCTAAGGTTTTTTATTCTGGTTCGGACTTTTCGCAACAGCCCCTGATACACAAATACCATAAATGATTTATTAGGGTTGGTTCTGGCGGCTGTTGTGACTCTTCATCAATCATAAACTTAAGGTTATACCTTGTTCAGGTTTAATTAATTCGACACCAATATCATTTTCCTGGGATAATTCGTTTATGACCTGTTTTTCTGTATCTTCATTAGTATTTGAAAAGTCAGCTAATTTGGGTTTGATGTGTGTAACAACAACGGGTAAACCTCGTAATGAGTTTCTTGAGTCGAAAGGATCAACAATCGATGCCAAGTGCCGCAACTCTGACATAAACAAGTTTGGTTTTAAATGGCCAAATAATTTGTCATCTGGTTGTGAATTTAAAAATGAGCACTCCAGCATGATGGCATGAAGCTGCTTATTTCTTATCAGTGGGGCAATTTCTTTCCAAATATTCTCCATATTTGTCGACTTTTCAATGCGATCAGCACCAGTATCACCAAAATAGAGGGCATATTCGGTTTTATAACGTATTAAAAAAGCGCTTGATGCCATTCCGCTATGGCTCAAAGGAAACACTTTAACGTGCAAATCTGTATCAGGAATAGCAAGCCACTGGAGTAATGGCAGAGTTTGATAATGCTGAAAATTCAAATGAGGAATTGCTCCGCTATCTCCAAAATTCCCCCAGACAGACCAATTAAAAATATTGTCCTGCAATGCCTGCATTGTTTCTTCACGCGCCATAATGGTTTGCTTTTCTCGCAATTCGGGTTGCGCCATCACAAGCCCCATAACATGATCAAGATGGGCATGAGAAATAAGGTAAGCTGGAATATGTTTTTGCAGCAAATCATCAACCTTTTTACTAGGCAGGGATTGTCTATCGACTGCGACTTCAAGCCCACGCACCAAAGTGCCCCCATCAAGAGCCGTATAATTTTTGCTCTCGATGGCTTTTATTAAATAAGCTGATAAATTTCCATCTTTCAAACCACCATAGACTCCAAGAGGAATAATTTCAAAGACAGGCGCACAACATCCTGCATTAGATAATAAAAAAATAAGAATGGTAATCAATAAACGGCGCATGAGGATTTCCTTTCAAATGATTCAAGTAAGTTTGTAAAATAATACAGTATTCAGCCTTGCTTAAATTACCGTATTTATACGGTAGAAGTTCAGCATCATAATTATTAAAGTGACCTTATAATAGCCGCTTGCTGTAATCTTGCAGGGAAGTAATTGTGATAACCATTTAACACTGCTTTTACCAGTATCTCCGCTTTATTCCTGCAATCCATTTTATTCTTAATATTTTCTATGTACGACTCTATAGTCCGTTTGGATAGAGAAAGCAAAGCCCCAATTTCTTTTGCGGATTTTCCTCTTATTAATAAAAACACACATTCATGCTCACGGTCTGTTAATCCATAGATATTTTTATTGTCATTCAGTGTATAATAATGGGGACTTAAATGCCATTTATCATCAAACAGCCTTAAAACTCTGAATATTTCATTCTTGGGATAAGGATGGCAATAATAAATCAATCCCGTCACCTTCTGGTCCTGATCTGTTAAAGGGCGTTTTTCCAACAGGAAAACTTCACTAGTCTTTGAATCGAAATGTACTGTTGCTATTTTTTCGCCGTTTAATACGCGCAAATCTTGCTGCTGGAACATTTTATTCTCTTCAGTAGCCCAAGGCGACAACTCCTCATCTGTTTTACCAGCCAGCTCTTCTATATCACGAAATCCTTTCAATTCCAGCAGCGCTTTGTTTGCACCTAAATAATTGCGGTTTAAATCCTTCCAGCCAATATAGCCTGGAAGATGATCCAGCAAGGATATTTCAGGGGCCAACATTAGTCCTATCCTCCAATGAATGCTAATTTTGCGCGCGGATTATTAAGGGGTTAATGTCGTTATTTTAAATGGTAGCCTGCCCAAATCAACTGCCTGTATAACAAAAGAGAGTCTAATCAATATTTGGCTTTAAAGGCAGGCACTCTCAGGCAATGAGGAAGACCCTATTATGTCGCAAATTCGACATAAGCGTTAATTAACTCTCCAGATTAATTGATTAAAATAAGAATTATTAGAAAAAATATTAACCATAGGATCTTGAAATGTTTTTTAAACGTGAAAAAAATACACCTATATCTTTCATAGCAATTTTAGAAAAATACGACATTAACCCTGTCAACCTGAATATTGCTTCTTCGTATGATGAAGAGCTTCATACACCAGCTGTTCTAACAAAGTACCTAGGGCGGGATATCAAATTTCTTGTAGCAATTTTAGAAGCGAATAAAGGCCACTTGGCAAAAGACGGTGAATTGTATAAAAACATCACTGACGCTCTGCGATTTGCTGAATATGACCTGGAAAGAGCTAAAAATAATTTGAATAGCGTACATTCAAAACGAAAAAAAATTAAAAACAAGAACGATATGAATATTGAATCAGAATGGAATGCGGCAAATCATGCGTTAAAGAAATGTCAGACCCATTTTGACAGAATGGAATCATTCAAAAACTGGCTTGACGAAACAGAGGAAGAGTATTTGGACAAAGACACATGTAAACTTTTAAAGTCAAATATAAAAACTCTCCAAAATCTGGCTGATGAGATCACTCATTTAACAAAAAAGGCAAACTTGATATATCAAAAATATAAAGATTTTTGGGGAGAAAACCAAGAAAACATAGAAGAAAAATTAGACTCCAAAGATCAGAAAATTGATAAAAAAGAAATCGAGAAATTTGAAAAAATAACATCAAGCCTGGCCAAATTATATCAGATCTTACCCGAACAGCATCAATTTTTGGATGAATTTCTACAAAACGTCTGTTTAATTACTCATAGACTTTCTTAATAATAACTGATTCAAATTATTTGAATTGATGGCATCTTGGCAGAGATTAATGACATTACATCACGCCTTCCCCCCTCGTAATAAAAAAAGCTTTCTTTTTTCTCTGCCAGTTTTTTGCCTGTAAATAACAAAGCTACCAAGTGCTGCTTCTTAAGTCGATGAAACTCTTCTGATACCGCTTTGTCATATTCACTGCTTCCCAAAACATAATGATGACTGGTATCAAATAGCAGTCTAGCAAACTCCTTGGCACTGCAACCGCACTTTTCCAACTTATTTTTCGCAATTGTAATGGTTAATTTACCTTCGATTTGCCTAAATAACTCAGATAACTCTTTCCCGCTTTTCGTGCCAAGGAAATTATCGCTTAAATTAAGATGGGTAATTCCTGTATGATTCACTGCTTTCAACATAACAAACAGATCGGTTTTTGCCATTTTTCCAAAGTTATTCCAACTCAAATCAAGATGAGTGATCCCAGAGTCTTTAAGAGCACCCAACATAGTTGATAACTCAGGTCCCTTCCTTTCACCAAGTTTATTACCATACAAATCAAGATGAGTTACTCCAGAATCCTTAAGAGTACTCAATATATCGAATAACTCTGATTCTGTCTTTGTCCCAAGGTCATTCTCAGCCAAACTAAGTGATGTGATTCCAGAACCTTTGATTGCATTCAGAATTTCAACCAATTCAGCCCCAGATTTTTCTCCAAAGTCATTCCCGCTTAGATCAAGATGAGTGATTCCAGAACCTTTAAGAGCGCTCAGCATAACAACCAAATCTGTTGCTGGCATTTTATCGAAATTATTTAAACTTAAATCAAGATGAGTAACTCCAGAATTTTTGAGGGCACTCAATATTGCGGCCAATTCGATGCCTGTCCTTTTATCAAACTCATTCCCACTCAAATCAAGATGGGTAACTCCGGAGTCTTTTAGTTTTTGTAGTTCAGCGATTATTTCTTTTGTTTGTTTTTGCAAAAAGTTTAGTTCTAGTTTCATGGCTAGATTTCCCATAATTAAGTGGATGAACCATATTAATGGAATTTAATTCCAATTATGGTCTTATTTTGCCCAAATTTAACAATTAAAATCTTATGTGTCAAATGTTAATTCTATTCATTTACTTGTCATGCGCCGATGGAGACATATGAAAGAACGAGTCAGCCTAGATTCGCGCATAGCTCCATGGAATGATTATATGTGTCAATTTCGACTTAATCTGATACATATTTTTGTCTAACCAAGAACATCTCACTGAATATATTTCTACACCATATCAATACCTTAATCGGTTTTTAAGAATCAAAACACATAATCTGAAACTAATTTATTTTATGAGACTGGAGATTGGATTTTTCCCTGTCTACTGTCGTATAAATTTCTCTTGCACTCTCCATTTCTCCTTTTACCGCAAGAGGTAATTTTTGTTTTTGTAAATGTAACAATACTTCATCCGCACTTGTGTCATTAGATAATTGATTTACTATTTTCAAGGCCTTTTCCAGTTCATTAATTTCTGCTTTAATTTTCTTGATTTCAAAATGCTTATCAATTCCTCTAAAAAGAGTAAAAGAACTTTTTTTGATCACATCGTTTTCAATGTATTTTTTATGATCGAGCCTGTCTTTTATGCCTTTGCCTAGAATATTCCCGACAATTTCTTTAAAAGGCTTCTCTCTGATGTTACCCAATAAAAATTGGGTGCGTTCTGACTTAGACATTTCTAAAAACTCAGACCATTGTTTTTCAGAGTTATCAATAATATCTTCCAGATGCTTCTGCTCACTCTCGGCCAAAAATGCTAAAAGGTTTTTCTCCACCCTCTGTCTCTTGTAATCGATGGTTGTATTTTTTGATGATTTGGATTGTTTACCTGATGTATGTCCAAGCAAATCCCTATACTGCTCTGGATTCAAACCTTTCTTACTGACTAGTTGCTGCGCCTCTTTTGGTGAAGCAATCATAAGACTATCCAGAATAGAATCGATTTGAGTCATACGATACAGATCTGGAGATTGCCTGAATAGTGCGTCAGGATTAATCAGCTTCACCCCATTAACCACTTTGTAGTTGGCGAAATTTTCATTAAATAAAAATTTCTTTTTTGACAACAGCAAAATATGCTCAATAGTCATTCGTGAACAATTTTCTCGGTCTGTTTGAATCAAACGAAAATGTTTTGAATCCTTCGCCTTTGGATCTCTATCCGGCTCTAACCGGTAAGCATCGCAATCAGGAAATCGGCTCATAATTTCATCAAGCGCAGCATCTCCTGCACTATCATTAGCCGCATCTAAACAAAAAACATGAAGCTTTCCATCAACGATAAAAAAATCAAATGCTGTCCAGTGGTGGTTATCTGCAGTAAAAAGAGCGATTTGAAATCGGGTCGTTCCACTAAAATCGTTAATGTTATTTTTTAACTTATCCAGGAATTTTCGGTATTCATCTTCCTCAAACGCATTTTGTGGTCTGCTCAACACAAAACAGTTAAATGCCTCACCACGTTTGTTCCGATTTTCTTTTTTTCTTGCCATAGCTAACTTAACCACGGAAGGACCCCAGCGTGGGTTATTTAATAATTGCTCAAGCCACTTTTGATTAAGTTGTTCTTTTTCTTCTTTTAACCCTTTTTTGACTTTGGATTCGTCTTCCATAGCCATTTATCTTCAATCTGATTCTATATTAACTAGTATAGAACTTATACAGCACACTGCGACGTTTTTCTAATGAGTGGGATTTTCAGTGGGGCTGTTAAAACTGGTATTTGGCATCTTAATACATGCAGAATGAAATAGAAGGAAAATACACCTCAAAATTGCGGATTATCCTTTCTTGCAAGCAGGTAGTATTTTTTGATCATTAAGTTGTTTTTACTCAATTAGACTATAATAAGATCATTGTTGGCCGCTATTAAAAGGAATCCAGCGGTTCCTCAGACTAAAGGAGCAGATTATGCATCCAGAAATTGAAAAAGCCCAAAGAGAGATTATTGAGGCATTCAATGCCAAGCCAAAAAATGGGATAAATAAAATAAAAGAAATATGTGAACAATATAAAATTTCTCCCAATGAAGAGATAGCTGAGTTCTTTCATCAACAAAGAAAAAATTTGGATTTAGAAGCGGTTGGCGATTATTTAAGCAGCCCAGAGGCAGAAAACCAGCAAGTATTAAAAGCTTTTACCAGTCAAATGAATTTCAATGGGCAAAGTTTTGTTGAGGGTTTAAGGACCTTTTTGAAAACATTTAAATTACCAGGCGAAGCTCAAAAAATTGACCGGTTAGTGCAAAGCTTTAGTGGTGCCTATTTCCAGCAAAATCCTGATGTGGTTTCCAATGCGGATGCTGCCTATCTTTTAGCATTTCAAACCATTATGCTTAATACTGATTTACATAACCCAAGTATCCCTGAGAAAAATAAAATGACCGTGGATGGACTCAAAAGAAATCTCAGAGGAGGTAATAATGGTGGAGATTTTGATGCCAAATTTTTAGAGGAACTATACAGTGAGATTAAAGCCAAACCTTTTGAGTTGAATTTCGTTAAAACCAGCCCAGGATATGAACTTACTTCAACCACTCTTAATAAAGATTCTACCTTTAAAAAGCTGGATTCATTCTTGCATTCAACGGATGTAAACATCAATACAGTTTTTCCAGGAATAGGTGATAATGTTAAAACAACTGTAGATCAACCAAAATCATGGTTAAGTTTTTTTACCGGATATAAGGGAACAATAACGTTGACAGATAACAAAACATCCGCACAAGCTACTATCCAGGTTTATACTCCCAATATATTTTCAAAATGGCTATTTGGAGAACAACCGAGAGTAATAATACAACCTGGACAAACCAAAGAGTCAATCGATTTGGCAGCAAAAGCAGCAGCTGACTTTTCATCGCCAGTAAAAAATTTTAAAGCGACGTATGATTATGAGGTAGGTGATTTAATAAAAGCATATGATAACCAGAAAAAACTCATTACGATTGAGAGAAACCTGGCACTTAAGGAGGGCGTTCCCAAAGATCCAGACGCTGAAATGCAAAAAGAAAAAGGTAGACAATTAAAATTTTAATCCAATTAGACTAAGAATAAATCATTCGGTCTCATAGTGTTTGGACTCCACAAATCTGGGTGAAATGGCCTCGATAGTTTGAAGAATGAGATTGTTTTTTATAGGGCAAATTGATTTATTTAATTTATCAAAATTCACATTATTATCCTTAATTAACTTTAATGTCCCTATAAAATAATAGAAGTGTAGACTTTTTATTTAACTAATTGAACTCTCAAAAAAATCTGTCTTTCATGCCTACACAAGTTAATAAAATTAAAATGCCCGACGGCATCCCATGTTGTCTTACTATAATTTTTGAATGTAACCTAAACTTTAAGTAAGCAGGACATTGGGGAGCTTCATGACAGACATTGCGGTTATTATCAATAATCGAGCTAAAAATGCACACCGAATGGAAGATTATTTATCCGAACTCAGAGCGCATGACATTGATTATCAATTATACAAAGCAGACCCTCAACAATTGGAAAAGAATATTCAGCATTGTTGCTCAAAATACCCTTTACTATTAATCGGGGGTGGAGACGGCACTGTTCGGAGTGCTGCTCAATGGTGCAGCAATACGTCTGTTATTCTTGGTGTGCTTCCTTTAGGAACTATGAACCATTTTTCCAAAGAGTTAAATTTACCTTCAACTACTGAGGAATTAATAGCAGCAATCGTGGAAAAAACAACGACTACAATTGACGTAGCAGAAGTAAATGGCCATATATTTATTAACAACTCGTCTATCGGCTTCTACTCAAGACTGGCAAAAAACCGTGATTATTATACAAATTTTTATAATAAATGGCTTACTTACATTCCCAGTTTTATTCGGGCTTTGTCATACCACCCCTCTTATGCCTTATTAATAAAAAATAAGGAACTTGATATATCAATACGCACTTCCTTTTTTATGGTAAGCAACAATTGCTATACCTATGAATTTCCTCTCAAATTTACCCGGGAAAGTTTTCAAAATGAGCAGCTGGGCATTTATTATTACAAACGTAGTAAATTGCGTTTATTCAAATTTTTAATTGATTTCTTAACGGATAAGGAGCATTTTGAAATAATACAGACAAGATTACCTCTGGAGGTTGATGTTGTTCATAAAAATAAAATTACCATCTCTTTAGATGGGGATACGCTGGCTATAGCACCCCCTCTTTATTATAAAATTTTACCTAAATCACTGAAATTACTGACTAAAAAAATATGAAAATTATCCATATTTCCGATTTGCATTTTGGCATGCATCAACCTAAAGTTTTAAATGCGTTTCTTCAGGAAACCGCCCTCGATAAACCAGATATCATTCTTATATCAGGAGATTTAACTCAACGTGGACTCTCGTATCAGTACCGGGAGCTTTGCTCATTTATAAATCAACTGCCAGCTCAAACGCTTTCTGTTCCCGGTAATCATGATATTCCCTTTTATAATGTTCCAGCACGTTTTATATTCCCTTTTCGCCAGTACAAACGCTACATAAACCCGGATGTAACCACCACCTTTGAAAACGATTGTGTGCGTATTTTGGGGGTTAATAGTGTCAACCCCTTGCAATTAAAGGATGGAAAATTATCTCATGAAACATTAAATAGAATTAAACGATATTTTAAACCGGACGATGAAAAATTAAACTTGCTCTTCTTTCATCATAATTTTGATTATATGGAAGGATTACATAAGCCACTAGCGAATGCACAAACGCTTTTAAGCTTTTTAAAGCAAAGTACCATTCATTTGGTTTGCACAGGTCATCTACACTATGCTCATTTAAGTTTAATTGCTAAAAATAATGGCTACTCCTGTCTGGCGCTGCATGCCGGCTCATTACTGTGCCCACGCAGCAAAGATAATTTAAACAGCTATTATGTGATTGAAGCGAATCAGAAAAAGTGCCGCATTACCTGGCGTGTTTTTGATCAAGAACACTTTACTGCTCGCTCCATCTATTTTATTGATTTTAATAAAAAAAATGCGTCATTTGAGCACCTAAATCCAGTCACAGATGATGCTTGATGCACAGGACTACACTGTATTTCGCTTGTCAGAACACTAGTATGCCAATTATCTTATAGCTTAATATCAAAAGATTCTGATTCCGATGTTGAGCCCTCAAGGAATTGATTTAATACTCCAGCAAGCATGCCAAAAGAGCCCTCCAATTGATTCAAGCCATTCAATAAATCTTGAAGCTGACTAAAAGAATCTTGAAATTCATTGGCTTCTTTTATCATAGATTGAGGCGTATTTTGGCTTAAATCTGTGAGCAATTCGATAAGCTCAGCATGTCGCGCATTGAGTTTTTTCAGGTTTTTATTCTTTCTGCTCGCTCCCTGCGATATTTGCATGATTGTTCTTTGAACGTCTATTAATTCACTGCAATAGCTGAACATTAATCTTTCCTTGCTTAAGTTTTCCAGTATGGATTCCTTAAGCTCGCTAAAGCTAATGTCGATATTAAAGTCAATTTCTAATAATTCTTTCTTCAATTCCTGATTGGCTGAATTAATTAAGGATTGAAAAGCAAAGTTCTTTCCGGTTTTATGATAAAATGCCTTCACCTTACGAATCAATTCTTTATATTCTTTATCAGCGATTGCTTTTTCTCTTGATATTTCCTCATCATTCTCAATTGCTTCAGCCACAGCGTCAGGCAATAATTTTTTGGTAATATCGCTTATTTCATCAGCCAATGCCTGGTTTTGAGGACTCAAAAGTGAGGATGAGTTTTTTACATTAATCTTTAAGTGCTCGTATCGCACAATGGACTCTTCCAGGGCAATTTTCTGGTCACCTTCGATATCACCAGATAATAAACATGATTTTAGTGCATTAATTAAATGAGCATAAAATTGCTTGTTATTGAGAGTTAAATTTTTGTTTTGTTCTAACGCGGCGTGCAAAGGGTGCCTGGGGATTTCAGACAAAAGAAGATGGGCTAAAGGTAATTTATGTAAGCCAACAGGCTGCATCAAACTTGCGCCATTTTTTATTAACACGCTAAAGCAGTCTACCAACGATTCACTATGTTCTGAGAAGCAATACTCAACGGCATTGGAATACGTTTGCGCTTTTGTTTTAATTGGATAACTATTGATAGGCAAACCAACTTTAGTGACTAAAAAGCTTAAAAGATCAGCTTTTCTCTGAGTAAGCGCAAGAACCATTAGATCATTATTAATCAAAGGATAATAAGGCGACAGGGTTTGAGCGTATTCAAACTCTCCAGCAAACAAAGCTCTTTCCAGGAGTGACTTGGCTTCTTTATTTGCACGGCCTTCGATTTCATTTAGGGCTTGTGTTTGCTCTTTTGTCAGTAACTCTTCCGTTTCCAAATTTATTTCTTTGATTTTCCAATGTAAATCAATTAAAAGAACTGCTTTAATTTTTTTATCTTCCGTCTTTAATAGTTGAGCAAACAATTTTTTTATCTTGCTAATATCGCGCTCCATTTTCACATCCACAGGGCGTTTCGCTTTGGCTGATTTGGAAAATAAGGTCGATTGAGAAAGCCCGATATTGCCTCTGCTGATTTTGGGCTCCGTAGCCCCTTGCTTTGGAGACAAGGCAACAACCTCTGCTTTGTCATCTTTTTTATGCTCTTCATCACTTTTTTTAACAGGCTCAAGAATTGGTTCCGGCATAGAGGATACGTACTTGTGTGTTTTCCCCAGGTAAATTGCTTCTCTCAACCAATGATTACTTTCAGAAATTTGGCTTAATGATTTAGTCGTCTTAATTAATTCATCAAGCTTTTCCAAATAGACCGCTCTGTTTTTATCTAAATCCTTACTTAGTGAAGTCGTTTCCTCGTTTAATCTGTGGTAATCAGCAAGCAATTTAGCTTCTATTTCCTTTTGCTTTTTTCGCAACAATTGCAAACAAGGCAGGCCTAGCTGCCATACAGAATGAATGAAATATTCCAGATTTTCTGGTGGGGGAACTTTGACATATTGCTCATCATCATCCAATAACTCCCAGGTAGCTGGGCATGCCAGAGCGTCGAAACGATTCAAAAACAAATGCATTCGATAGGTTTGACCATTTTGATCATGGAAGATCGCAGTAAAATGCGAAAGTCCTAAATTTGGATTATGGGGATCTGTCTTCTCATAAAGACTAATATGCGCGTCATGCAGCCTGAATCCTTCTGCAGCAATATTAGCCAAGGGTAATTCTAAGCGATAATACTTCTTATCTTTTAAGGTAATATCATGGACCGGTGTAATCTCATCTAATAATTTAAGATTTGGGGATTCAGCTAAAATATGCGTCAATACAAAGTAAAACAAATTGGGTTTCATAATCTCAAACAGCTCATTGAAATGAATCAAGGATACATAATGAATCAAATTTGTTCAACTTGTTTTTTAAATCCAAGAGCTATTGTCCACAACATGGAATGACATCCTGAATAACAACAAGCAAATGCCGGTAAATGCTGTATCGATTCAATAAAAAGCCGACAGTATGCAGTTAGAAAGAATCAGGACTTACGAAAACCCCCAAGATCAAGGCAAAAAATATTTTTAATGAGGGGGTTTAGCTAAACTAAATGACCGAATTAAAAATTTTTTTTAACAAAGAGATTGGGATTTTTCGTAAGTCCTGAGAATGTAAAACCTGTGTTTATCGGATCCTTTCTTAACTCATTAAATATCCCAAAGTGACAGATTTTACAGAATTTTGGGGAAATTAAATAAGTGGTTTTTCGGGAAGAGAACTCATTTCATTACTGTAAATTATGCTTCGGTAGGAAAATCTTCAACCGGGGGAGCTATCCATAGACTGCAATTTGGAGCGGGGATAATATAAGTTGTTACAACGTGAGAGTTCATACTATTAAGAATAGCTTTTCTAGTCGTAAGCCCAGTATTTTTAACAGTGCAAACCATATTTTTTTGTGCCAGGAAAGCTGCGCAACCATTATTTTCCGGAGAATTGGTGTAATCAATATCTCGGGTTGTCATGAGATAAACCCGTGTTTTGTAGGGTAATGATTCAGAGAGGAGTTTAAAACTGAAAGGACCAGCTATATGGTGTTGTCCCCATGAAGTAATTTGCTCTAAAGCCATGGAAATCACTTGAGGAAGTCCTTGCACATTCACAGTAATTGTTTCAGAACTATTGGGCTCAACAGGTAAATTATTAATGGTCAGGGAGAAATCTTCAGCCAGTACTTTGGGAAATTCCACATTAAATATAGCAGCTTGAGCAGCTGGATCACCTAGGTAATCAGCCTTCACACTGTCAAAAATATGCCAAAGTTTATTATAAGCATTGGTACAAAGCTGAGCATCTTTTGAACTGGGAAGCACGCTTGCGAAAACTGGATTGATATCGGCAACAATTAAGCCTATAAAAAAAATATATATATTTCATGTAACTAACTCCTTGTTATCTAAGTTGAATTAAATTTGACTTGATCTGATACAGCCTATTGAAAAAAAAAGTTTTCATTTTAAAACATATTAAATACAAATTTGACTTGCTCAATTTAGCTTTGGCAGAAATTTTTAAACACTTTTCTTTACCAGCTTCTGCATCTATATAAGCCCTAAGCATAGCCCTGTGTGGTGCAAACTCATTGATTTAAAGGATTAAAGCGATCACAAACATCAGGGTATGAATAAACTATAAACAATTAAAAATGCAACCTGGACGCCAGTCACTACAAGGCCATTTTGTATCATGGCTTTGACATTCTCACTTCCAGCAAAACCCATTGCCGCGAACATATTGGCGCCAGGGTAAGCGTAATTTGTGACGCGAGTTGCAAAGAGCATGCACAAAGCAAAAGTGATAAGAGGCAATTGCATCTGGAGGACAGAAGGGCTAAAGAGCTGGTGAAGCATTTTGATGGTTGCTTCTGCAGCGCCTGGCATACCAAAAGCGCCGGTAAATCCTATTAAGATCGATAATACTGGTTTCCCTCCCAGGTTAATTAATGGTGTTAATAACTCAGTTAATGCATTAAATCCTCCAGCTTGATGGATTAGTGCCATAAAAGGATCAAATAAAATAAACAAAAAGAAGAGATGCAAGCTTTTTTGCATTCCTTCAAATAACAGGTTAAAAATTTGTTTCAAACCGAGTCGACAGGATAATCCGGTAATCAGCGCCAGAAATAACATGACAAAGATCACATAAGAGGTTTTCGCTTGAGTAAATAAGCCATAGACAACACAAAACAAAAAGGAAATCAGAAAAATTAATGTAACCCTTTTTTGTTGTCTATTGGGAGTAAAGGGCTCAGTGCTGTTCTCGTCTTCGCAGGGCTCATTGATGTATAATTTTTGTAATCGTGAAGCCATAAACCAGGTGGTAATTAAAGTCACTACAGCAATTGGGAGCGAAGCGTAAAGAAATACTGTCCCATAACTTAATCCAGTGACACCAAGCAAGGTTACAACCGGGGGAGCAAAAGGCCCCAGAATTAAAGCCTCTTCAGCTGAAGCTTGCATGAGTACCGCCAAACTGGGACGTGACAAGCCTACTGACCCTGCAATAGGACGCAAACTGGGGGCCAGGATAGCTAAACCTCCCGCTAATGTTCCCAGCAAACCAACAATAATAAAGGATGAGAGGACTATACCAATTTTAGCGCGTCGCTGAGTATTAACCCCGACTCCATAAACAATTTGGTGCACTAAAGTATGACTTACCTGGGTATGCGTTAAAACTTCGCCCAACCCTCGACCTAACATGATGATAAAACCAACCAAAGCCATAAATGAACCCAAGGCATCAGCCATGGCATTCCCTATGTCAATTGGGGTGCTTATATTCCACAAAAAACCTAGCCCAACGCAAACAGCTGTCGCTACTAATGGATCAACGTTACGAAATAACAGCAAAACATAAAGAATAATAATGGATAAACTGGCTAGCTGAATGTAGAAAGACATTAGCGGATCACTCCAATTAGATTCAGTCCCTGTGTGATGCCTTCAATCCCTAATCCCGGTTTGTCTGCCAGGATAATTTTATTGCTGAGACTTTGTGCCCCACCAAGAATATAATTCTCACGGATCAAAAAAATAGGATCGAGATCTGCATAAGAAATATCGGGCTTACTTAATGCAAAACTGGCTATTGCAGCAACTCCAATCGGCGACTCCAGCATACATCCAACCATTATTTGCATTTTGGCCGCTTGAGCAATATGGTAGATAGATTGAGCTTTCTCAATGCCTCCTGATTTCATCAACTTTATATTGACCCCATCACAAGCATTAATCTTTGCGATATTCAATGCATCTTCTGGTGAAAAACACGCTTCGTCAGCGATAATTGCACAACCAACCTGATCACTAATCGTCTTTAAGTCAGGCAGATTTCGAGCATTAACCGGTTGCTCCACCAGAGGAACATTCAAATTCTCTTTTTTGAACGCAGTAATGGCGATTAATGCCTCTTCATAAGACCATCCCTGATTTGCATCTGCTAGCAGAGTAATGTCATTGCCTACTGCCTGACGAATAGCTCGAATTCGATTGATGTCGTCCACTGGATTTAATCCCAATTTGATTTTCAGGGTTTTGTGCCCTCGCTGAATTAAATCAACCGCATCACTCACCATCTCATCAACCTCTTTGACACTTATCGTAATACACGAATCGATACAATTGGTATTTCCTCCCAACAATCTATAGAGAGGCAAACCACAATATTGGGCAAATAAATCATGCAAAGCGATATCAATAGCAGCCTTCGCTGACGAGTTACCTCCTATAGCCTCATCAGTCATTTGCAGTAATAAATTGAATTCGGCAATATTATGTCCGATAAGAGGAGGCCCCAAGGCACTTTTAATAGCAGCAATAATGGATTCCTTGCTGTCTCCAGTTATAGCAGGTGTTGATGCTGCTGAACCATAACCAATCTTTCCACAATCCGTTTTTATTAATACCACAACATCATCAACGCATTCTGTACGTCTCACCGCGGTAATAAACGGACGGCTTAATGGAATAGTTAGTTCTGCGATATGGATTTCTTTAATATTCAAACAAGCACCTGTTCATTTATTGTTTGCGGGGTAACCCTAATGAGATATTAAAATATTAAGAGTTAATTTGGCAAAACATGTTTTTAAATTATATCTCTCACCAAATAATATTAACTTGATACCCAGCTTCAATACATCTCTTTTCTATTCTTGAATCAACTCAATAAAATAAACCAACTATTTCTGACGAACACCAAAAACAGATACGGATTTCATGTATTCAAAAACAACTGTCTTTTGCTATCATCCAAATTTCTTATCATCCCCAAAATCAATCCATTTGTATTAACCTGGAGATACCCATGCTTTTTAAACTAAATAAATCCAGCTCTCACAAACCTGAACAAATTAGCAGGAGTTACCACCGTTTGATGCTTCAGTTGAAAACATGGGAAACAAATCACTACACACCAGACTTAAATGAAGAATATTTTAGGACTTTGGATATTGAAACAAGGAATGTTCAAATATTCTACAATGATTTTGTGAACAATGTATTAATCCCTCTTGAACAGCAACCTACAACTGATTTGCCGGAATTCATCACCAGGGAAGATATTTTCAAACTCTTAAGCTTTAAAATATTTATGCCATTGGCTCAGATATTTGCAGAGAGAGAGCAATGGATGAGACGTATTGCGGGTACCAATGGAAAAAATGCTCATACCAGCGAAAGCTACAATAAATTCAAAAAAATCTTTTTAAACTCCCATCATAAATTTGTTATTGAAGAAAGCTTATTCCATTTTGAACACGGCACATTAAAATATCACCATGAGTGGCAAACTGCGAAGCGACAAATTGCCAAGGAAGTAAAATCATTACGTGTATTACAAGAAAATTGGAAAGAGAAAAAAAACAAAATTGACAGAAAAAATGCTTCTATCCTGTTTGATTTTCTTGATAGTTTTGAAAGTATTCCCAACCGGTTACGCTCAAGGGAAGAGGAAAGATTTAAACAAACTGAAGTCTACAAAAAAGCACTTTCCACAGACAAGCTCAAAGCAATAGAACTCCTGAATCAGCATCTTTTTGATTACAGCAATCCTCAAGAAGAATTGGCAGAAAGGATGAAGCTTATCAAAGCTCTGTATGACAGCAATATTCTATTTGAACAGCACCATACTCCAATAGGGTGGCTGAAAAACCAATTGAACATTGAAACGGTACTTGATAAAAAGCTGGCTTCTCTGGAGCAATCCTTAAAAGCAGCGGAAAATGCTCTAAATTCTTATATGGAACATGCAATGCCTAAAACGGTCACGATTTCCACTGAACTAAGAAAAGAGCTGGAAAAGGATAGCATCGCGCTCCCTGAGGAAAATAAATCACCTGAAGCAGTTTCAGAAAATCAGAATACAAGTCATTCTAATCCTGTAGTTCAACCTCAGATTACTCCTGTTCAAAATAAAAAAAATACAGGAAAAGTTTACCTTAAGGTGCAAGAATACGAAGAAAACCTCCATAAACTTGGTTTATTTACACCCCCCAAAAAAACCTTCTCTCAACCATTACAAATACAAAAAAAGCCTCTTTCTGATGAAAATAAATTCTCGCTAAAAATAACAAATGGAGCAGATTTAAAGCTTTTCCCCACAAATTCATTACACCCCCAGAATTGATTTTATTTTTGTCAAAAAGTATTTTTAAATATCTATGTATATTTTTTATACATCATTGTGATATATTATTATCCCAGTGATTGTCTTCTCCGAATGGTATAACAGGAGAACTGGTTTTCCTAGTTTTAATGATTAAACGGGTTTTCGCTAAGATGAGGTTTGCAAAAGCAAACTTATGCTTATCTTAGTGATATCCATATGATTCGCCTTAATAACTCTCCTCATCTTTTTGAATTTTTTATTCATTTAATAGCCTTATTAGGCTGTTTCAAATAGGAGAGCACAATATGATACTAATTTATAAGCTTACTCTGACAAAACTTACAGAGGATGAATTAAAAAAAGATTTTGCCACAATTCCAAGCTGGGCAACTCACCTTGACTTATCAAACAATCGCCTCGGCGAAACAAGCAATGAAGAATTAATAAGAGTCTTTGCCAAAATTCCAGGCTGGATAAGCCATATTAAATTAAGATTTAACAACCTCGGCCAAAAAAACGGTAAGGACTTGGCAAAAGCTTTTGCCAAAATACCAATTTCGGTGACTACGCTTGATTTAGGTTCCAATCAACTTGGCAAAAAAAGTGGAGAGGAATTGGCAAATGCATTCGCAGGAATTCCAACATCGGTGACCAGGCTTATATTGAGCCAAAACGAACTTTACAAGAGAACTGGGGGGGAACTGGCAACTGCATTTGCCAAAATCCCGAGCTCAGTAACCCATCTTGTTTTAGTTAATAATGGATTGGGTGAAAAAAATGGCAAGGAATTGGCAACTGCTTTCGCTAACATTCCAAGCTCAGTGACCACCCTTGATTTAGCTCTTAATGATCTTTCCAAAATAAAAAGCACGGAATTGGCAGTAATCTTTACAAAAATTCCAACTTCTGTAACTCAACTTGATCTGAGCCACAATAACCTCAATAAAAAAAGTGGGAAGAACTTAGCAAAAATTTTTGCCAACATTCCTACCTCCGTAACTAACCTTAATTTAAGTTGCAATGAATTGGGCAAAAAAAGTGGCAAGGGGTTAGCAGCTGCCTTTGCCAAAATTCCAACCTCAGTGACAGACCTTAATATAGAAGATAATGACCTCGATAACAGAACTGGCAAGGAATTGGCAATGGCTTTTGCACACATTCCAGCTTTCGTGAATACTCTTCGATTAGGAGATAATAACCTCGGCAATAAAAGTGGAGAAGAATTAGCAGAGATCTTTGCCAAAATCCCACTATCGGTGACTTCACTTGATTTACGCTACAATGAACTTGGAAAAAGAAATGGTAAGGAGTTAGCAATTGCTTTCGCCAAGATTCCCAGCTCAGTGACTAATCTTAATTTAAAATTTAATCACCTTGGTAAAATAACTGGAGAAGAGCTGGCTATGGCCTTTGCCAACATCCCAACCAATGTCGATTCACTCGTTTTAGCGAATAACGAGCTTGGGGCTAAAAGTGGAGAGGAATTAGCCAAGATTTTTAGTAAAATTCCAGCTTCTATAACCAGCTTGAACATGGGCAACGATTGGTTTGCTGTCATAGAAAAATTAAGTCAGCAAAAAATGGTTCTATCTACAATAACCCATGTGGTTATAGATTACAGCTCAGCTCAAGAGCACTCAGCAAAACTCAAATTGCTTGCAACTGTTTTTCCTAATCTAAATAAAGTCACTTTTATGGATATTCATGGAAATAACGCCCTAGCTGGTCAAAATCCTATAGAGGAAGCTAAATGGCTGAAATTATGTGGCATTAAAAATTCCGTGCCCTCCCTACTCAGCCAAGCCTTGTTTTTTGTTGCAAAAAATAAAGAACATAGGTCCATTCAAGATTACCCAAGCCTGCTTCCTAAAGAGCTTACTGACTCAATTTCATCGCTATTGAAATGCTAAAACAAGATTTGTATTTCTTACACGGATCAGCTCAATAATTATCCATTTCACGTGGTGCCATTTTAATGATGGTACCATCTTTATGATGTAAATCTAACTTCATCCACCGATTGTATAGGTAGTGGTATTGCAGAAAATATCAGGTTACCTGAATTACTTTCCACAGAAAAACTTACCCACATTTGAAATATTTTTGCAAATTCTGAATATAAAATTGCTATAATACGGTGTTTTTTACTATTTTTTGAACTCATGTTAGTTTCCAATACAATTCTCAAGGCGGCATTAAGCCATTTCGAAGACAGAAGTGATTTAATCAAACAACTGGATTTGTCTTCTGATAACGATAAAAACTCGTTTTACAAATGGGTTTTGGCGTTTTGGTTGGGTTCAAACATCACTCGCGAAAAAATTATCAAACACCCTTTGTACATAAAATGTGAAGTTTTTATTGATTTGGGTTACTCGTGCATTTTGGTTTTGGATAAACAAATGAGCTTGTTAAAGCAAAATTCACTTGCTTATAAGATCCTGCAAAAAAACTTATTTGAAATAATTCAATATTATAATGTCAACTATCCGTTATTAACCCAGAATCCCCAAACGCTATTTTCTTTCTTTGCCAATATTCTTGCAAAAATTGACAGCAAGGTATGTGAAGATATTTCTCACCGAAAAATCCTTGAACTGACTCAGAATACGTGCCTAGCTGAATTATCACGTACTCAAAATGGCCCGCCAGATGGATTGGCAGCAACACAAGTGTCTAATGATGTTACCAGTTTAATGAAAGTTAATCCGTTCAATTTAGGTGTCGCTATCAATAAGCTGATTACGGAAAATTTTAGCAAGGAACTTTTTTTCCCACACTACATAAAGCCAACAACCGACAAGCATATTACTCATAAATTATTAATACCAGCCTGGGATGGTATTGTACTTGAGGGGCTTTCTGTTAAGGAAAGAAAAACAACAAACAATACCGTTGTTTTAGCGTTAATTGGACATTTCCAAACAGAACATCATTATCTTAATACCAGCTTTCATGAGTTCCAGGAACTTTTTGGCACAGAATTAGTGCTTATAAATCATAGAAATTATTCTAATCGGTCCAATAAATTTGCCAACAGTGCTGAAGAGATAGCCAGGGATGTGCTCGCTTTCGCAAAACATTTCAGACAAAAAAACAAAAAAATTGTACTGTATGGAATGTGTGGCGGGGCTGCGCATATGATTTTAGCGGCCCATATGCTATCCCATCAGAAAATCCCATTTAAGTTAATCGTTGACAGGTTCTCTCAAAAATACATCAATTTCGTAGACTTTAAAACACTCTCGAGAGCCAGAGATTTTTCACACTCAAACGGACAAGATTGCTCGAGATTGCTTCCAGGTTACAAATATTATCCTGGTTTAATGCCATACTTGCTCATTCTCCTTTTTTTATTGTTGTTTATTTTAGTTCAATTAGGTCTATTTTTAACAAAAACAAATATTGATTTCGCAAAACTTGTGCGGAGGATTCCTGAAGAAGACCTCCTGATTTTACAAGCCAAGGGAGAAAAAATAGCAGCCTTAAAAAAACCATTCTTTACAGACATCATTGTACACCCCGAAAATGACATGCGGGCAGCCGTAAAAGATAAAAGAAAACAGAGAAAAACCATCTTGAAAAATTTATGTGAGCATTGTTTGCATGCTGCTGGTCAAGCTGTTTTTTCAGCCGAGATGCAAAAGATTTTTCTTCAATTATTTAACTGCTTTGATCAATGCCTCCAGCTAATAAACAATGAGAAATTAATGGAAAATACCATCACTAATCGCCCTGTAGATTTACACAGTAAAAAACTTTACACGCTTACAACCAGAAATAAGTTACCTATCAGTCAGTTCATTAGAGGTTTTTTTAAACAATCACCAAAAATGCATGCCCATTTGCTTGATTCAATCAAACCATACTCTAGTCACCTTATAGTTGATGCTTTAAAACAAATTTATGGAAACCACCCATCAATGCATTCTAATTTATTGCAATTTTCTAATCATTTGGCTTTGCTTTTAAATGATATGAAAACCAATCAGTTTTTTATTTCTTATATGGCCGATCGTTTATCTGCTACTCAATTAGCTGATTTAAATGAACCTATCAATGCGCTGTTAAGAAGCGAACTACTTCAACTAATTTTCAAGAGTTCGTCTGAACAAAATAATCAAAATATCATAAATAATCATAGGGTATCCATTTAATGCATTCATTGACCCCACTAATTGGGTTATCGTTGATACTAAATGGCAAGATTAATGTAAATGCGCTTAAACCATGTGCTCATCAACACTCAAGTCAACCAATAAGTAAGCAATAACGAATATTTATAAACAATATTTATTAAAAATAATCTATACTTAAAAAAATTAGCGCGTTGGAGGTCATATGTTTTTCTCTAAAGATGAAAAAAATCCAATAAAAAGAGCTCTTCAAGGTGAATTATTACAAAATGAGCCCTTTATACAACTATGTACAAAAATAGAAAACTATTTGATGGATACCGAAGCTGTAAACGAGCAACTTATTGAATTAAACGAACAACTGACAATGAGGTTAAAGGAAAAAGGACTCAAACCCGGAGAAAAAGGAGCAACAAAGCAGTTAAGAACACTCATACAGGAAATACTAACCGAGGCTGGCTTTAGAGAGGGAATGTTACAAACAATAGGGAATAAGCCATTAAAAAAAGAAGACTTCATGTTTTTAGTATCATCAGGATTTATGTTAAAAGACAGCAGTCTAAGAGCATCATCCCATGGTGAGCTGACCCATGCAATTCAATGGTGTTTAATCATATTGAAACAAAAGAAAGACAGCAGTTTTCTTGAAAACATACCTACTAGTGAGATTTGTGACCGAATTTATAAAAAACTAGGGCACCAAGATTCTTCGAATCCTAATTATCCTTTTACTTGTTGGGATGTACTTATCGATAAATTAGGAGAAATAGACTCCAGATCCCCGGAATGGCTTTCCGATCATATTCAAAACGACGAGGATCAAATTTTTCCTGTGTTAAGAGAGGTAATAAAAAACAGAACTGAAAAAGGCAAAACAGAAGAAAACAAGGGAAAATTACAAAAAAAACTGGAAAATCCGCCAGAACATTATGAAAAACACGAGGAAATTGAAAATATTCTCATGCCAAAACCCAAATAAATTTGAACTACTACAGACCAACTAATCCATTTGAATTCAGTATGGTTTTTCCCCATACTCATCAGGCACAACATATTCTTTAAGTATCAAATCATCGTATCTTTCGACTAACTTACCCAGGCGAGAACTGGTAAGCGCTGCATAATCAATCGCATTAAGCAGTTCCGCCCCATCCTTTTCCTGCAGTAAACTAATAAGCTTCTCTACGGCAGCAATTTTCTGTTCAACAGAGAACCCTTTTGTTATCTCTATGTGACGTGTTTTAAAATGCTTACTTAGAATTTTTTCCTCAGAATCATGGCCTTCTTCATTCTCTTTCACTTCCAAAGCCTGCCTTGCTTCTTCTTTTTTTATGATAATATAATCTTTCAATTCATTGATAAATTGTTCCTTGCGCAAATTGCCATGGAATCCGGTTTCTTCTGTTAATTCATCACTATACTCTTCGTCATCATCAGAGTATGCCTCTCTATTACTTACTGGGTGCCCAGATTCCTTTGAAAGTGAGGGCTCTATAACAATCGAATCAGTATCAAAAGCTTTTTGCGCAGCTTTTCTTTTTTTAGTCAGCCAAGTTTTATCACACTTACTGACCACTTCGATTCCCATAATCGGTTTTTTATCCTTATCATTTGCTACATTCGAGTATTGATTACCAACTTTTAAGGTAACTAGCAAGCTGGAATCTTCTACTTCAACACCTTCCATGTAATCACGCAATGCCTCCTGTAATGCACCAGGACCAGCTGCAATAGTTTGATATTTTCTAAAATCCATAGGTTCCTTCAATTGATAAGGAGTGCGTTTAGCATCCATCAGATTGCCATATGGACCGAATTTTTTTTTAAGCGATTCCAGGGGCAATGGGGATGAATCATACTCTTCATGACGTTGCATAGCATTTAGAATTGCATCTTCCATAACCTCATGATCAGGAATAGCAGCAATAATATCGTTATTAACATCTCCTAAAGTATTGACATAATGGGTAGTAGAACCTCCACGTGGATCCGTGAATGATCCTGTATGCAAATCCACATGCGCTTTTATGCCAAAAGCAACCTCATCTGCTACAAATTGTGAGTTTTCATCCAAATAAAAAACGATATCGGTATCGAAGTAATAACCGCCCTCTTGCCTTAAAATTTCGAAGCGAAAAAAATCTGCGGCTGCCGCAAGATTTTTAAAACCGACTCGTTCTCTATTGACATATTCCCAAAATTTTTTGTACCTGTCTCCCTCCTCGTAAAAGGGGGCATTTCGCATCCCTTCTTCCAATTCATGAACATTCCTTATTCTTAAGTTAGGTATGTCTATTCCTTCTTGAGTTGATGTTTTAATGTAATTCATTTCATTATCAACCCATAAATTAACCTCAAAACCACTTTTTAGTGCTACTGCAGCAACATCCATAATAGTGCGTAAATATTGAGCTCGAATAGGTCCCCCAACCCAAACAAAATGTATTTTGGATGGTAGCGTACGGAGCTCATATTCAGATTTAGAATCGCTATCAGATTCAGAATCACTTTCATATTCAGAATCGCTCATGAAACTCTCGCATAACAATTCAATGTTCTTTAATTATAGTACACCCCCATCTAATTCAGCCGAAACTCTGAGTTTCATTTAAAAACCATTTTAATGCGATACAATACTGTTATACTGGTCTTAACCATTCTATTGAGAGTTTCATATGAAAAAAATTATTTGTTTACTCAGTAACTTAGTGTTAACAGTAGGTATCATGTCAGCACATGCAGAAACTGCAATTATTAAAACTTCAGAGGGCAACATAACGTGTGAATTATTTACAAAAGAAGCTCCCAATACCGTTGCAAATTTTGTAGGGCTGGCAACTGGAACAAAAGAATTTAAAGACATAAAAACTGGCAAAATGGTTAAACGCCCTTTTTACAATGGCTTAACCTTTCATCGTGTGATTGCCGGCTTTATGATTCAGGGCGGCGACCCCCTCGGAAATGGGACCGGTGGCCCAGGTTACACATTTGATAATGAAAATACTAATGCCAGTTTTAACAAACCTGGCGTACTTGCCATGGCCAATGCTGGACCAAACACGAATGGCAGTCAATTTTTTATTACCGTTGCACCAACACCTGAATTACAAGGTGGCTACAATGTTTTTGGTCAAGTCATTTCTGGACAAGAAGTTGTTGATAAGATTAGCAAGATGCCCACTGATCCACAAGATAAACCCATTACACCTGTAGTCATTGAAAATATTACCATTCAAAAGTAAATGTGATACCAACTCTTGTGATATTGTGTAAGCCAATTAAAATTCGAAATATGGGTATGTAAGGACTAGATATTCGTAATTCCTTTTCCGCGAATATCTTCCTTATTCTCACTTAAATGCTTTTCATCGGATAATTTAAATATATTTTTTTCATCAGTAATAACAGGTGGCTCTTTACTCCATAATAGGCTTGTTAAAGTCGCTGTTTTTCCATAATATCCATTGGTATAAGTGATATTATTTTTAGCTAATGCTCTTTTAAGAGCCTCGATTGATCGTGAACCCATACCAGAATATCCTATGTCTTCGGTAAATTTTTTAAAGAGCTCATTAAATAAATCATGTGGATTTTTATTCTTGATGTTTTGATAGTTGAATATGATATTGAGTTCTTCTGAACCACTTTTATCATTCATCACTATCTCTATTTGAAAATAATCTCTAAAATCTTTGAGTTTATTTTTAAGTTCTTCTATTGTTGCTCCTCCCTCTTTTACTTTTTTCCCTCCCTTATACCCGCAATACTCAAATACAAAATTTTTCATAATTTTTTGAACACGGTATAAATTCATTTTCTTATTTAAATCAATCTTTTTATCTTCTTCTTTTGGTTCTATTCTCTGTGGTGAATTCATTTTTTCTGGCTCAATAACCAACTCTTTTTCACTTCTCTTTTGAACCTGGTAAGATTCGACAAGTTCTCTAAGCTCAGAATTTATGTGTTTGGAGAAAATAGATTGTTCTTCATCTGATTTATAAAAACAAAGCTCTTCTTTCTGTTTTATTGCTAATATCTTTTTAAAATTTTTAATGCATTTTTCCGGTTCGGATAAATTGATTTCTTGTGGCTTTAATTTTGATTTTGCTGCATTTAAAGCATTTTCAGTACTTAAGATTACCATGACCAAATCTTCTCGTCTTAATGGCATATTATTTTTCAAGTCTTGCAGCAACTTTATTGATTTATTGATAATACTTGTTACCAATTCATGCGGCTCCTTTTGAAAAATTCTTTTCTTTTTTGTTTCTTCTAACTCCTTAATAGCCTTATCTATCAATTTAGAAAACTCTTTTTGGTCTTTTAAATTTTCCTTTTTAGTCGCAATAATAATGTCTTTCGACTTATCCAAACAGCGCTCAATTGTCTCAAAAAACTCCATTTCTCTCTGGCCGCTTTCTTGATGATATCTGTAATAAGCTTGTTTGTCATAAGTAACTAATACTGAATTTTTATCAGTTACTATAGGGATATCCCAGCCAATATAACCATACCATGTCTTTGGCACCTCATAAGTAATCTCAAATTTATCAAGCACTTGTTTTAAAGCTGTTTTAGAGCGAGATGATAAAGTGGTGTCTTTATAAAATTGCACAAATAATTCATTTAAAAATTCAATGGGGTTAACATCAAATAGCGCTGGATTACAATTAAAGTTTGTTTTATATACTAAATGCCCAAACTCTTCATAATGCGAGATTTCAATAGTAAAATATTTCTCAAATGGCTTAAGTTTTTTTATTGCATCTTCTGGACTTGCTCCTTGTGATATATATTGGTCTACGAAATTATTCATCAATTCCAACAATTTTTGTGCAGATTCTATTCTAGGAGTAGCAACCTCTCTGTAAAATTTGGTAGTTACCTCCTGAAAACTCTCGGAGGCTTCTGCAAATTGCGAATTTAAATTCAAATTAAATTGCAGTCTCTCCTTAGAAAGATGATCCGCGATCTTCAGCACAAACTGGATTGTACTACCCATCCTCTGATCTTTTTTATAGCAAGACTTGATTGCTTCGAGAAAAAACTCTGTTTTATTTATGGATAAATAAGTATAAATATCATTAACAGCATTGTATAAATTAGTAAGTTGTTGCTGAATCTCCTTTAGTTCTAATGTTTCGCTTCTTTCCCCTTTTAAGTTTTTTTTTAGAAAATTATTATATCTTTCTATTAGATTAGATAGTTCTTCTTTAATTTCTTGACCCGACATTTTTTTATCATTAACTGTAAACTGCACTCCATTCAATAAATCATTAATCTTAATATTCTCTTTTTCCCATTGGTTCGCCAAGTAGAGGAACTCTTCTGCTCGGGAAATATGTTTTTTAATGCCTTCATTAACCTTTTTAAGCCCTTTCCCTAAGTTGATAATTTTTTCTTGCATTACATAATTCCAGGTTCAATGTGACTTATTTTTTAATTATAGTTAATTTAATAAACAATTAAATTAATTTTTAATCATATTATTTTTCATAAACGCAATGGATTTATAAAAATCATTGCTTGGGAAAGATATTGTTCGGGATTAATAGAAGATTTTATTGATATGTTTAATTTGATAAGTTATTTTGGTAATTAAAGATAGCTAGAGGTAAAAAACTCAACAAAAATCGTAATTAACCATTTAAAATCAATATTTTAGATAATAGCTTACTTATGGTACTCTGCTAACTCATAATTTATTAAAATTCATCCGATAATAAAAATGAAAATTTACAGTATAGTTAATCTTGTTGTGCAGAAAGAAAAAATACTTATTAACTTGGACAAATTTCACACAAAAGAAGATGGAAGTTTTAGATTTGAACCAAAAAATATAGATACCTCATTACCCATTCTTTCTTTCCAGAAAGAAGACGCAACTAAATTCCCCCTATTTAATGATTTAAATATAAAAATTAATAAATCTGATTCTATCGATTTTAAAGCAGCCTATATATCTGAAACAATATCATCACTGATCCCTGAGTACACAAAAGAAAATACCTATCGACTAACATCGTTAACCTACGAATTACCCCTGAACCCATCATTAGCGCTACAAATCATTGCAGTATTTGATAATTATCTTACACAAACAAAAGAAGCTCGTTTTTCAAAAAAATCAATCAAACAGAGCATTGATGAACATGGAAACTTAAAAATATGCCTGATGGAATTTTTTGACGACTCACACTATATTGCTATGTGGGATGAAGAGATGGGCATTAATCCATTAGAAATAAGAAAAAGAAAATTTTCAGATAAGCATCCTTTTTTACAAGGATTCATCAATGCTTCTAATATTCCTGAAATCTACCTTCCTGTAATAGATAACCTAAAAAAATATTATGCGTTTTGTGAAATTGAACATTTAACTATTTCTGAGTGCCTAAACAATACAAAATTAAATCAATTAATTTCGACAAACAAAAACCCTTATCTATTACTCACTGATTTGAGTCCTTCTCAGCAATTAAGTATTGTTAACGAAATTAAAAGAGATTTACTTAAAGGAAACTCTTCAATTCCTTGGGAAAAAATAATTAATCGTATTTTTGAATATAAAATTGATAACTTATTTAGGCCTTCTATAGGACAGAAGGCGCATGATGGAGGTAAGTATAATTTAAATTATACTGAAATCGAATTTTTAAAACATATAGCAAATAATCTTACTCTTAAAGGAAATAAAATTTGCATTAGCAACTTGAATGAAAATCCTGCTTATCTTAAATATTATGCTTTTGGATGTAAAAACAATAATATTTTTGAAAAAGAGTTACGTTTTCTAGGAAAATATGTAGGATTAGAATTTGAAGATTGTGATTTTCATAAAGAAATTGTCTTGACACAAAAGTGTAGCGATTATCTAAAAGAAAAAGGATTTACTTATTTAATACAATTAAAAAACTTAATGAATAATTTACAACAACCATTAACAAAAAACATTAGGTTAATGCTATCCGATGTATATTTAAATAATGAGACGAATAATAATATAAATGAAAACGATTTATCCTATACTTTTACCTAACTCGGTAACTGATAGATAAATATTATTTTTTGCGAGGTTTCTGCAAACTTGCAGAAACCTCTGGATGGTAAATATCAATTATAAAAATTAGCTAATTAGAAGAATGGTTGTGTTTTTGATCATCTTAATGCTGCCATCAGATTATTCTGATAAGGCCCAATCAGCTTGATAGCAGTGTTTAAATAACTGTGTCAGATTAAGCCGAAACTAATTCAATTTAACAAATTGGCCGCATCTATACGACCAATTCCAACAAAACACTTTTATTTATTCTCTGGAGTGATGTGGTTATGAGTATTAGCATTTCCTCCATCAACTTTATTATCTGTAGCTCCAAATAAAGTAAAATTTGATTTTGCCAGAGAACATGTTTTAGTTAATTCCATTTTTTTATTTTCAAGTGTTTTTAATGTATTGATATCACACTGTTTCGAACTGATTAACTTGGACAATCTGGTGTTTTTGATTATTGTATCTTCAAGGGACAGGATTCGAATATCATCAAGTAATCGAATACACATATTTGAAATTAAGGGATAAAGTTCTTGTCTCAAATTAGTAATTTCCAGCTTTTGATCAATCGATTTTAATAACTCGATTCTCTTGGCTTTCTCAGTTTCTTTTTCATTTTTTGGCAGAAGCTTCAGAGATTTTAAAAGCTGATAAGCTTCATTGGCCTCCTTGAATTGTGAGCTCTCTGTAAAAGCTTTAGAAGCATGCTCGAGATTAATAGAACCTTTTCGTAATAATTGTTGAACCAAACCAAGATCGGCAAATTGCAACGATAATGGATCCGATTTATAGGCTGCGATGACTATTTTTTCTGCCTTAGGAAAAGCCCGACAAGCATCAGAGGGTACGATGGTATTCTTCCCTTGCAAAAGCGTTACAACCGGATCTATGTCCGCATATTGGAGTGAGTTTTTGTCCTTTTTATAGGTTGCCAAAACAATCGCTTGATTGTTAGAGAATAGTTTACAAGTTGTGTTTGGTTCAATCTGATCATTATTAATTAAAGCCACTATTTCTTTTTTAACTTGTTCATTCAACTTAAATTTTATTTTATTTGTAATATCAACGGTCAATAAATTGGTTGTCAAAAGATTTGCCAGGTAACTTATCTTACCTGAGCGAATGATACACTTAACCAGGTTACCGATACCAATTTTAGGCTCTTTAACAAGCTGTTCATATAGCTCTATTCTATCCTTAGATAGAGGTAACTTTTCTATTAAATCAAGTATCCTGCTTTCATCTGTGCCGATGGGGTGATATCTTATCAAAAAACTGATGCGATCTTTATCCCAGAAGTCTCTCTTACATGTTTTATCAAGACTTTTTTGTGCCAGAGAAGCAATACCCGGATTACCATTAATAAATTGTTGACATTCTTTACTCACCTCTCCTACTTTTTCAACCAGACATTCCTTAAAAGGAACATAAGATCCCTCTCCTTCAAGGATTTGTTTAAAGAATAGCTCCAGTTGAGTATCACTGCTGAATCCCATTGCACCGCCAAAAGCATAATCATATACCACATATTTATAAGGAGCAGGATTCTTCATTTTGATAAGGCCAATACCATGACCTACTAATTTTTCACGACCAGAAACTTGAGCTCCCGTCAAAGTGATCATGCACACATCACCAAAAGCGGTAGAGGTAACTTTTGATGTTAAGATATCTTTAATTCCATCCCATGTTACTTGTGCTTTTGTCTTCTCATCTGCCTCAAATATCCCTATTTTTTCTTTTTTGGTATTTTTAGCAATTGTCCTGGATTGATCAAGCTGATAATTAATTAATACTCTCTCAGGACAAATATTGTTAATTGAAGGAGATTTACTGTTTATTTGTTTGAGAAACATCTGTGTTTCGCCATAGCAATTTCCTAAGGTATCGGCGAAATCAGATTGGGCAGGATGATCCAGCACGTAATTATGCGGATTATACGGTATGTAAAAAATTTTCTCATCTAAGTTTTGTTCAAGGACTTTTTGAACAAATTTTACTGGACCCTTTTTATAAAACCGAATCCAAGCACCATTGATTTTGTCGTTATATTCTTCTTGTCTGTGAAGATCACCATCTATTCTTTTGACTTTTTCTAAAGCTTTTTCAATGGTATCCAATTCAGGCATCTGGCTGAAGGCTTTAGAAATGCATTCAGCTACCAGCATTCCTTGCTCAGACAGTTTCTTTTTATTTTTTTTAAGATATTCATTAATTTCGCACAAAACATTTCTGTACAGAAAAAGGCTTTCCCAATAAAAACCAGTTGTCTTATGCAAAAAAACATTTATTTCTCCGCCAGATGTAGCTAACTTTTGATAATCTCTGATGCTCATTTTCATAAGCCTTTTCAAATCATTGAGCATGTCTTTGAGAGTTTTATCTTCTTCCTCTGAATAACTAAATTGCAAAGCCAATTCAGCCTTTGTAAGTTCCTTTTTTAAACCTTCAAGTTTTATTTGCCCTGAAGAATCCAGTTTGTCTTTGCTTAACTTCCTAATTTGGGTCTTGGTGGAATTTATCTCGTCAAATAAAGACAATGCTCGTTTAACATCAAGCATTCCTTTTGGTAATTGCTTGCTAAGGTTGATATGTTTCTCGATGTATTTTTGACAATAATCTAAAACGGCTTTGATTTCCTCAGCTTGTGGAATGTTTTTTAACTTATTATTAAACAATTGAACTCTTTTAGAAAGCTCTGCCCTCCTAAGCTCTAATTTGGATCTTTTACCAAGATGCATTTTTTGATTATCCTCTTTCTCCTCATCTTTTTGTATCTGACGTTCAATTCTCTGAAGTTCTCTTTGATCCTCATCAAATTGGGTAATTTCATTGATAATTTTTTCGACATCCTTGCGTTCTAATAAATTTTTTAAATCGGTAATCTCATAAACAGGTTGAAGTTTTTTATTGTCTCTAATGTCTTTGCTTTGCTTAGAACAAATTAAAACAGCGAGTAATGCAGTTAAATAACTTTTGTATTTCTCAAGTAACTTTTGTTTGTCATTGATTTGTTGCACGACTTTTGGAGAATAATAATTAATATAGCCTTTTGACCCATCAAAACGACTTGCCAAGCTGTTTATATCTTCTTTAATGGAGAATAAAACTGTTTCAGATAATTTAAACTCTTTTGGGAGATTATTAATTAATTTTTCGACTTTAATTAACAATTTTTTAATCATTTTTGCACCTGAATCTGAGTAAAATTTCAGCAAGTCAGTGACATTTAACTGAAATTTGTAGTAATGAAGTTTTCAAAACCAAGGAATTACGGGATCGTCTATTTCCTTGGTTTATAAAAAACCAGAAAATCACGATATACCCGTTTAATGATAGTGATTAAACTAAACACCTGTAGAATCAAGTGATGTCAGTCCTCTGACTTACTCAGAGAAGATATTATCGGTAGTAATGATATCAAAAAATGAACATTTTGCAAGTAAATTGTTTAATTACATTAGTTATTGAATTAAACTTGAGCAAAAATATTCGATTTTATCTTTTGCCCAAATAATCAACGTAAATTAGAAAATAGATATTGACTCTGGAGCTAAGCATAGCTCTCTCTTTGTTTCATAGGTTTTTGGAGTTCCTTAAAAGCACACAGTAAGATTTTGGTTTAGTTTCTGCAAAACCCAAACACATCCGTTTGATTGACTTGATCAATTACATTCTCTTTATTAGTTTCCTTAGAAAGTTTAAAAAATGCATTATCAAAATAGGTATTTATAGAATCACTGGCTGTCGACTCTTTTTGTGGAATACCTGTCTGAGGCTTAATTTTATTTAAAAGATCATAGGTCTCAGTTGAAGCCTCACCATATTTAACCAATTTAATTTTTGAATAATTCATCCCTCTATAGAGTGGTAATATTTGTTCACTGATTAGGTATTCCAAAGATTCATCATCAGTTAATCCAAATGCACCAAAATCTTTTTCATATATAATGTATTTGTATGGATTCAAGTTAGTATCCAGCTTGGCAACTACTATCATATGCCCTGCTGTAAACTCTCTTTTTGCTTTCGTGTAATCATTCATTGAGAATATGACACCACAAAGACTGCCTGGTTTAAAGTAAGGATTATCCAAAAGCACAGGCCTCATATCTTCCCATTCTAATGAATCATGGGGACTGTTATCCGATACCAATGTTTCCCCTTCGCCTAAGGTTGCCTTTTTAAACTTTAAATTTCTTGTTTGATCTAACTGAAAATTAATTAACCCTGCTTCGGGACACAACCATCTGATGGCTCCCTTGGATAAGAAATGAATAAACATCATTGACTCACCAAAACAGTTACCCCCAGTCTCATTCAAATCTTCTTTAGGATCATAATCAAAATGATACATTTCTTCGCTACGAGGTATATAAAAAAATTTTTTCCCCCAACAAGTTAGTTGCATACAGGCTTCCCTACCATGAGGTGAAACAAAGCCTATTTTTTCAATCGCTTCTGTCTTGCTATTTGGCTTGTTCAATATTTTTAACGCATTAATGATATGTTTCTTTGGTGGCATTTTCTGAATCGCACTATTAAAACAGCGGAGCGCTAATTGCCCTTCTTTGGTAAGATGATGAGATTTTTGTAAAGTAATACGACACTGATTTAATAATGTTGAGTATTCGTGTAATTGGTTCCAATACAAAGTGGTGGTATCCAGTAAAACAGTGTTAAGTAATCCTCCCTTTTTAATTAAATCAAGATATTCCTTATTTGAATTACTCATAAATTTTTTAATGCGCTTAAATTTTGATCTCAGTTCTTTTTCCTCTGGTTCTGATTCGCTAAGAAAAGAATTTTCTACAATATACAATGCTCGCTTGATATCAAGCATGCCCTCTGGAATTTTTTCTCGTAACTGGGTTATTTTATTTTGTTTGTTTTTTAAGTTGGTTAAAATGTTTTTTATTTTATGAGTTAATTTTTCATTGGCTAAAGAAACTGAAGATTGATGATTTAATTCATCAAATATTCTGTTCATTTCAATGCAATAGCTCTCTATTAGTTTAAGCGCGTCTGTTATTTGTTTTCCCGCATCCAATGCATAAAAATTAATTGGTTTAAACGATACAAGATCGGCTTTAACTTTCTGTAAAAGTTGTTTTCCACGTTCACTTGCAAATACCACTACGTTTTCCTCAACGAGGCTGGCTATGGTATTGAGAATGTCCTTTATCATTTAATACTCTCTTACTCAATAGAATGGGCTTTGATTGAATAGAAATACCTGTACAGATTGAATAAAGCAAGTACTTTCTGGGTTAATTATTCATAAATTTCAATAATCTATTTTATTTCCAATCTCTTAAATAGACTCATGAACATCATTTAAAGTAAAGGTCTGGGGAAGCCTTCAGATACATTGATAGGGCAGGAAATAACATCCCTGTTTTCTTGGTACATAGAATGACACAGCGTACTCAAAATCCTGTCAACACGTAAATGACCATTCAGATTATGAGTGGATTATGCCATTAATCAAAATGACTGCCCTTTTATACCTCAAAAAGATTAGCTACTTAAGGCAATTAGTGTTTTGTTGATCGTCTAATGCTGCCATCAGATTATTCTGATATGCTCCAATCAAGCTTGATAGACGCTGCATCTCCTCTTGCCCTGTTTTTTGTGATATAGAGCCCTCTTTCAATTGACGCTCTGTTAATTCACGTTGCGCATTTAAATTTTGAATCACTTTTTGTAAATCTTGTGGTGTTACGTGAGGGTTTGATCTTTTAAAAAACATAATGACCTCTATTATGAACTGATGTACATATATTACCTCCCGTTTTTTTCGAGATCAATAAAGACATAAAGTCTTTAAGGCCAATTGACATAGCGATGCATAAAGATATTGATCCAATAGATCAGAATCAATTAATGAATGAGCAGTCCACCACCTACTTCTATTTAGATAAACAAGTGTTATTTTAATTTGATATAGAAAACTATAAAAAGCTTGACAATCTATCTATGAATAGGTAGAATTTATGCCTATGAATATAAGTAATACGAAAGAACGGATATTAGCAGTTGCGGAAGCATTGATCCAAAAAGACGGATATAACGCCTTTAGTTTCAAAGATATTGCAACAGCCATCAATATTAAAACTGCCAGCATCCATTATCATTTTCCTTCAAAAGAAGATCTTGGTGTTGCCGTTATATCCTGGCATACCGATAAAATTGCTGCTGTGCTATCTGACATAAGCAATAATTCGTCGTTATCAGCCAAGGAAAAAATTCAAAAATTCTTTGATGCCATTTTAACACTCACCTACAACTCTGAAAACAAAATGTGCCTCGGCGGTATGTTCGCCTCTGATTTTCAATCATTACCCGTTTCAATTCAAAATCAGGCAAAAAAATTTTTTGAGCTTATCATCGAATGGCTTAAAGGAGTTCTTGAAACAAATGGATATGATAACGAATCCTCATTATCTCTTGCAAAACAAATTATTTCATTGGTTGAAGGCGGATTATTATTAGCAAGATTATATGGAGATGAAACGTTCCTGGAAGGAGTTCGGCATTTTATTGATCAAACAATAAAGTGATTTTTTTTAACACCACAAACTATCTATCAGTAGGTAGATTTTATGGGGAAATTTTATATGAGTAAAGTCAAGGCAAAAATTATAGCTTTTTCAACAGTAATGTTGTTTTTAACATCGATAAATAACTATGCAAAAGGAGAAACACCTATGAATCAATATCATCAGACAAATGAAGCGACTATGATAAAAATGAAAAGCAAATTATCAAACTCCTCAGAATTTGAAAAATTTTTGGAATCTGGCGGTAGGCTTGTGAAACAAACTGAGCCTAATACAAAAGTATGGTTTGCACTTAAGGGAAATGATAATTCCTTGATTATCTTTGATGCGTTTTATGACTCGAAAGGAAGAGAAGCCCATTTTGCTGGTCAAGTTGCTACTGCTCTTAAAAACAATTCTGAAAAATTAGTTCTTGGAAGCTGGGAAAATGGCGTATTAAAAAATATTGTAAACAGTAAAGTGCTCGCCTCTAAATTACCTGAAAAATCAGTTCCAGTCACTGTTGCCAATTACATTGAATTCACTGCCAACGATGGAAAATCAGAGCAACTTGCCGCTTTATTAATTAATGCCGCTGAGATTGTTGATAAAACTGAGCCGCAAACAGCCTACTGGTTTACTTTGCAGATTAATGACAATACCTTTGCAATTTTTGATGCTTTCTCTGATGAGTCTGGTCAAAAAGCTCATTTTTCAGGAAAAGTTGCACTGTCTTTAAAAAATCACTCAGGACTCTTGATTAAAAATGGATGGGAACAAGGTGTTTTACCTAACATTCAAAACCTGAAAGTGATAACCAACATATGATCAATCAGGTATTTATTGCTAGTTACACATATTGACCCACCTGGTAACTCCTGTGACTGGATCAGTAACCTTTGATACAGGACATGCTGTAAACATAGGTGCCATACCAGGTGCTGCCGACGCACAAACTGAAGGGCAAGGATGCTCCATATCATTCTGACTGGCACACATCTTATTGTCTGTCGGGTCACAGTTGCATTTGCATGCCGCCTGTATTTGAAAAGAACATAAAAAAATAATAAATATTAGGACTGTTTTCATATGGAAATCCTTTTCAATAAGAGAATGTAATTTAGCATTCAAGCAATGATATCAGGTTACCCATGTGTACAATTTTAGCACATTAATGAGGCTACAATAAAAATACTGCCTTTAAATCAGCCCCAGCCCTCATAAACCAAACAGCATTAACTAAAAAATACTTCATTTTAAATCCTGTATGAGCAAAATATTTTTACAAAGCAGATTGTAAAGAGCAATTCAGAATTTGAATAATCATAGATACTGGCCTTCAAATTGAAACCAAATTAAAGACCAGTCATTTTAGCTTATTAGTAGCCGTAATTTACTCTTTCACCTTCAATCTCTGGATACAGTGGAGAGTCCTCATGCAGAGGGGCAGAAGGTAAATAGAACACATTACCAGTCGTGTTACCAAAGAAATTGCTGCTTCCTCCATAATTGCTGGTAACATTTTGCGCTTTATTCAACAGCAGGCTCATTGCGTGCTGCTGATCCTGTAATTTTTGCTCAAGCGCATACAGCTCTTTCTCTGATTGTTCTATTTTAGCGTTCAGGCTTGGAATTGTAGATAAACTTAATTCATTAGCCTTTTTCCATTGCTTCATTAGTATTAATTCATTTTTCTCAATCTTTTGATTGTTTTGTTCCATTTGCATATCACTAAAGTATTTCTGGCAATAAGAGACTACCGCAATAACAAGGGAAACCACACCAAGCGCAGCAAGAGCACCGGGAATCGCAAAAAATACAGGACTAATGATGAATGTATTCAATATTCCGGTACTTATTAAACTACCCCCAACACTGAAAAGAGACGCATAGAATGCTTTCGTTCTCCAATTGTCTGCTGATTCACTATATTGCTTTAACTGTGTATTTTCTTCGGTAAGAGCCTTGTTTTGCTTAACCAAATGGGGATCTGACGTCAGATACCGTTCCAGTTGCCTGGTGTATCCTACAAGGCTTTTTTGCAATGAATGGAGATTATGTCGCTCTTTATCGATTGAGCTAGAAATGTCTTTCTCTTTTTCCGCCATTTCCTCCATGTTTTTCATCATGGCTAAAATCATCTTTAATGCATTATTCTCATTGAACGTAATTTGAGGCCCTTTTTCCGATTCTTGAAGAACCTGCTCCAATTGAGTTAAATAGATTTTATAACTTATGTCTGTCGCTTCGCCCATTAACTGATTTCGTCTCTCATCCAGCTCCCGAATCTGAGTTTCAATCTGAGATTTCAGTGCTTCAAGATTCTTATGAGAAAGTTGCAATAAATGTGGATCATAGCTTGCTCTGGCATTTTCTCGAGCGAGACGTTCTTGATTTCTGATTTGACGCTGTTGTTCACTATTTGGCAAAACAACATCGATTTGATGTTTTACTTCACTATAACGTCCTTCAGCTTCTTTTTTCTCCTTATGAAGCCTATTTAAATTTTGCTCTTCTTTATTTTTTTCGGTTTCTTTTGAATTAATGAGATGCATTAGCTTTTGACGCTCCTCAATTAATCTGTTTTCTTCTTGCAACAGTCTATCACGAGTATGCCGATCCTGAGGTGGTGAAAGATCAGGATAAATACCTGTGTGAGTAGGAGGATTAGTATAAACATTACCATCAGAGTAAGGGTGGTTTAGCTGCTGGTCAAGCAATTGACGTTCATAACGAACTCTATCAATGCTTTGATTAATGTGGGTCATATTGACTTTAAGTTCATTAAATTGCCTGCTCACCTGATTATATTGACGTTGTTGTTGATAGCATTTTGTATCCAGTTCCTTCAATGTATTTTCCAAAGTAAGCAGCTCGCTCCTGTAATTAATCATCAAAGAATTTTCATTGATTCCCTCTTGTTCATCACTTCTTGCTTCTTGTAAGTCATGATTTCTTTGAGACTCACAAGCCAGTTGAGTTAAGTGATTTATTATTGCTTGCTTATCTTGATTGCAATGCTCAGAAAGCAGAGAATTAATTGGATTGAGTACTCTTGATAAAGGCTTTCTCTCCAGGAGATATTGGCGAAGAATATGGTAATTTGATTCGCTAATGACTGCATTAGTTTGAGATTGAACTATATCATTGATAATGATTTCTGATAACGCCATGACTCGTGACTCCTCAGTAATTGTATTATTAACGAACTCGTATGTTGAAATATTCATATGAATCGATACATGATGCAGAAGAAATTTACTTTCCCCTGAAAATACAGACTCCATTTCCTAGTTCTATTCAAAACAGTGTGATACCCCCTGTGTTTTTTATGTTTAAATCGAGGGCATTATGGCAGACAAATGTTAAGGAATTGTTAAGAGATTGTTAAGGAATTGTTAAGACTGAACAAAATTACAGATATAGAGAGTAAACTAAATTTTAAATAGGATATAAAGACAATAGAGATTACTTGATTGGCAGCTGCACAACCTCAATTTTTCAGATGAGACAATCTATTGAAAGAATAACCAGGTAAAACACCCCACTTGACACCATTACCTCAATTGGGAGCCATTAATTATCAGATAAGTTCAACTTTGCTCGCTTACTTCTAATGGAGATTCGTGATCATAATCGACCATATGCCGTTAGAGTTGCTCTAACAGCCTGCCTTTCACTAATTCGTTGATACCATGACATTAAACTGGGAAACTGTTTTGCATCAATAGTCTGTCCATATATGAATTGAAAACACCAAATCCAGGGCCAGATAGCCATATCAGCAATAGTATAATTTGATCCACCAATGAATGGCGCTTTGACCAGTTGTTTTTCCATAACACCTAGAAGACGCATTGATTCATCAGCATATCGCGTCATGGCATAGGGTACTCGCTCTTGAGCATAACGATGAAAATGACCAAACTGCCCGAACATAGGGCCTATGTGTGCTGCTTGGAAATAACACCATTGGATAATAGTATATTTCTCCTTTGTCGTTTCAGGCAAAAACTGTCTATGTTTTTCAGCTAAATATTGCAAAATAGCAACACTTTCCATTAGGTAAAAATCATTGGTTTGATCATGTAAAACGGGTATCTTATTGTTTGGTGAAATTTTTAAAAAATCAGGATTAAATTGTTCACCCTGAGTAATATCAATCAGTTCTATGGTGTAAGGCTGCGTTAACTCTTCCAACATAATAGTGGGTTTAAATCCATTGGGCGTCCCAAATGAATAAAGCGTATACATAAGATATCCTTATTGATTGATGGAAGTTATTTATTACTTGACACTAACACTCAATTTCACATCAACATTACCACGTATTGCATTGGAATAAGGACAAACCTCATGCGCTTTGGCAACTAATGCTTCGGCCTCATTCTGATTTAAGCCTGTTATGTGGGCGTGTAACGCAACTCCAAGTTTAAAACCCTTCTCTGGAGTAGCATACAAAGAGACCTCGGAAGTCATGGAAACATCCTCTAAAGAAATTTTTTGCACATTGGCAACATGACGAATAGCACTCTCAAAACAAGCAGCATATCCCGCGGCAAATAATTGCTCTGGATTAGTGGCACCACCCTCCCCTCCTAGCTCTCTCGGCATTGCCAAATCAAGTTTTAATAGCCCATCTGTAGTTTCTACATGGCCGTTTCGTCCACCATGGGCCTTGGCAATTGTTGTATACAATGCTTTCATAATTTTATATTCCTTAAAATGGTAAGGAATTAAAATTATTTAGTATTTTGCTGTTTGTCAAACGGAAAGGAAGAAATTTCATGCCGCACTTTAATTCGCGCCTGGAAAGAAAACAGTCTTGATAAGCAAGGAAAAGACAATACAAACTTAAATTAGTTACAAACTAAGAAAATTAGTCTCAATAATCAGAAAATATAGAGCCATCCTTGGCCTGGATAGCTTATCAAATTTTGTTTATTAAGTTATATGCTTCCTCAGGTTCTCTCTTAAATGAACCGTCGTTTTCAAAATTAAACATGCTGCCTGACGTGATTTTTCCCGAAACAAATGAGTTAAGTATTTTATGCATATCCGTAGTTTGAGATTCTTCTGCCCGAGTAAGAAGTGTTATAAGATGCGCTGCTCTTGCCTGAGAAGAGGTTAGCTCCGAAGGAATGATATAATATCCTCTAGCAACTCCAGACAATTCTAATGTGAGCTCATTGTCGGATTCTTTTGTAAGACTGAAAATGGGTGTATATTTCTCAACTATACCACCAGAAGAAATCGCTTGTGTACATACTGTTAATTTATTGCCATTACAGATAATTAGTCTTTTCATTAGTTAGCTCACATTTTAGAAAAATAAAGGGCTTTGATTATATAAAAATAAAACTAAACAGTAAATATTTGATCTTTTGTATTTAAATTAAAACTATTAGAATTGGCAAAAATCAATAAGACTAAAAGATGGCACGATGAATTGAATTAATTTTGATAGAATAGGCGTCTCGTATAATCTTATTACGTTGTTTTAGGGCAAGACACAAACGTTTCAGGAATTGATAACTTGCTTGAAAATAGATAACAACCAGACTCAGTGTTTGGCCTGCAATATAATAGAGCCTGTTTTATCTACTCAAGTTGATATCCCTTTCAAATAACCAAATCGTTCACCGTCAGATTTTTTCTATTTTTAGAGACCGGGATCATGCTTTCAATTAATTATCTGATAAAAATTAATTTGTTAATCAATCCTTAAGCTTTAGTGTTTTACACTGATATAAAACGAGAAGGAGAATACCATGACTAACAAAATCTTAACTGAACGCTTGAACAATGAGCTGGATGAACTTGGTGTTCCATGTCTAATGACCGAGCGCGTGCAAGTGTGTTCCAAACTATTTAATTTGCCTAAATTCAAAATGGAAGCCTTGTTGAATGGAGTCATTGCTATTGATGCCAACTCGATACAAAAAATTGCCGATGAACTTGAGGTGAATAAGGATTGGCTACTGGGCGGCATTAAGAAAAAAACAAAACACTAGAGGCTGTTGACATTTTCTCCGACCGCTGACGTACTGCGGCTTTGTCCGCAGCACCCAGTAGGTTTGGCTCAAAATATCGGTATTTATAAAGACACCAATCCATACCCATGTTGCCAATTTTAGAATTGCATTTTCCTGGAATAACAGGAGTCGATGATTTTTTTCGAATAGCATCTTGAATCTCTCCACTGTACAGGCTTTTTTCTACCCTTACATACCCCAAAAAAACAGTCTTACGATAAATTTTGGCGCAAATTAATAGTCATGCACTCCCCCTCATTACTACAAAATTAAAGGAAAAAGCAGACTACTTGCTGGCGTATAAATCAATAACAGCAGATACTGATCAAATCTTACATTTAATGTTTAAATCAATGAGTTAAATAACTTTAATTTAATAAAATTACCCTTATTATTTGATGAAGAATCAAATAGATTCTGTTAGAATTCGCTAATCCTAGATGTTTAAAGGAATAACAATAATAAATCAGTGGAGAACGGGATATGTTTAGTTTGAAAAAAACAACTGCGGCTGTATTTGCTCTGGGAAGCAGTGCTTTGTTTGCAGGTACGATGGGTCCAGTATGTACGCCAGGCAATGTGACTGTTCCTTGCGAAAGAACCGCATGGGATATTGGTATTACCGCACTTTATCTGCAGCCAACTTATGATGCTGATTGGGGCTATAATGGTTTTACTGATGTTGGTGGCTGGAGAAATTGGCATGATGTTGATTTAGAGTGGGATTGGGGCTTTAAATTAGAAGGTTCTTATCACTTCAACACAGGCAATGACATCAACGTCAATTGGTACCATTTGGATGCCAACACCGATCATTGGGCGTTTGTTGATCAATTGCACGCCTACGATATTACCTGGGATGCAGTGAATGCTGAACTGGGGCAATTTGTTGATTTTAGCGCGAACAAAAAAATGCGCTTCCATGGCGGCGTTCAGTATGCCTACATCAAAACAGACGTTAATCGTCACTTAAACGGCTTCTTTCTAGATAACTTCAATTCCAAATTCAATGGATTTGGTCCCCGTACCGGCCTTGATATGAATTATGTATTCGGTAATGGGTTTGGTATTTATGCAAAATCAGCTGTAGCAATCCTGGTCGGTACAAGCAAATTCGTGGATAACTGTACTGTCTGTGGTTTTTCTTATGGCTCCAAAAATGCAATAGTGCCAGAAGTTGAAATGAAGTTAGGAGCAGATTATACCTATGCAATGGCTCAAGGTGATTTGACTCTGGATGTGGGTTACATGTGGTTCAATTACTTCAATGCCTTACATAATACTGCTGCCGTGAATGTTGGCTTAGGCACTTCTCTGGAAACCGACTTCTCTGCATCTGGCCCCTACATAGGCTTAAAATATGTTGGCAATGTCTAAATAACCCCAAATTATGCTGCTAATCTAGTCATGATCAAGCAGCAGTATGCAAAAAACCCGTATTGACATAGGCTGCTAATACGGGTTTTTTTTATTTCTCTCTGTTTAATTAAGTTAGTTATCCTATCTAAGCTAACTTGTAATTATATGATAATTTCCCAATCAAATTGAGATAACTTTATGCGAAAACAATAATTGGTCGCCCTGTTGGGCAACATCACCAATGAAAAATCACATCCGTGATCTGCTGCGAAAACTATAGTAAACGCAATAATCTGCTGGTTCTGCCTGATGCATAATTCTTTTCCATTCCAAAGATCGTGGGTTATAATGAAACCATCTATCACAAACCGTTTATAAAAATAAACATGCCTGATGTTCTCGGCAAACCTGATGCAACCCAGATTCCAGATGACGTCTGGCTTGACATTCTTATCAATTATCTTCAACCACAAGATATTGTAAACCTGTCTGAAATCAACAATCGCTTGAGCAGACTTTTCAAAACTCAACACACTCAATCTGAGCAATTGAACCAAAAAAAAACATTGGGAATTCTGAAAGTATTTGCAGGATACAGTTCCACTTTCCTGTTCGCACGCCTCAATGGTAAACAAAGATTATTTAAAACCAGAAACTGGAGTGCAGCAGATAGCGATAACATAAACCCAATATTAATGCCTATCTCTCTGCCAGAAAATATATCTGTTATTGAATCCATTCAATCAACCTACAAACACACTGTGGTTGTTGGTCGAGATAAACATGATCAGATTATAGTAGCAACAAATAAAATTAATCAGGATTATGCAAAGCAAGAAACCAGCCACAATCAACTGATTCCCCTTCCATTACGCGACATTAACATTTCTTTGGTGTCTGCCGGGAATGAAGAGGACTATATTTTAAACCCTATTTTCTCTTTTCCCGCAACACAGCAGGGCAATTGCATCTTGAATTGCATCAAATAAATGGCAATGACCCATTGGGAACCATAATTGGGGAAAGGAACTACCAGTTACCGATTCCATTGCCTTACACTATGAAAACAGTAAAACAAATACATTCAGGAATATGGCATACTGTGATTAGAGGCTATGATCAATATAATCGGCCGCAAATCGCTACTTTTGGAAAAAATTATGATGGTCAATTAGGCACAGGCGATTGTGAAAACCGGGATACACCTACCCCGATAAAGCTTCCTCCTGAAATGCTGACGTTCCATGCCATCCAAACCGGTTTTTTTCACACCATTGCCACTGGACTTGATAAAAATGGATTCCCTATCGTTGCAAGCTGCGGTTATAACTCTGATGGCCAATTGGGATGCGGGGATAAAGATAATAAAAACACATTGATTCCCATCAAACTTCCAGAAAATATGAAATCAGTAGAAATGGTCGCCACTGGAGTAAAACACACCGTTATTGTGGGAAAGGACATAAATAACAAGCCTGTGGTTGCAACCTGTGGGCATAACGGCTATGGGCAGCTGGGTACAGGCGATGAAGAGAACCGGCTCTGCTTAACTCCCATCGGGATTCCCGAGGATATTACAAGTGTCGATTATGTTGGAGCAGGCGCCTATCATACAGTCATTTGTGGGCGGAATATAAAAAATCAGCCAATTATAACCTTATGTGGGTGTAATTCAGACGGTGAATTGGGGTTTGCACCACAAAAAATCGCCAAAAAATCATCCCTGATGACCAACCCAGCCATGTTCTTCCCACCGCGGCAAGACAAGAGCGCAATCAACAATTTGATGAAAATTAGTAAATTCTCGCCATGCAATTTGTTATGAGGTTTAATTGGTCTCCATAGAGAAAAATGAAGTTCTAGAATCTCATTATTTCTCCTGTGCTTTCTTCTTCTGTTATTTTCAACCAGCCCCCTCCCACTTATACCTATTTTAATAAACATGTGTTTCTGGACAAGGTGAATTAATCGCTGCCATACTTAATGAATTGAATTTGTAAAAATGGAATGCATCATGCCGACTTCAAAAAAAATTCTTATGATTGTAGGAGACTTTAACGAAGATTTGGAAGTTTACTTTCCCTATCAAGCAATGCTCATGAACAATTACCTCATTGATACTGTTTCCCCCGGCAAAAATAAAGGAGATTTTATTCAGACCGCTGTACATGATTTGGATAAACCGCATCTTCAATCTTACACCGAAAAATTAGGGCACCTATTCCCCATTACAGCGGATTTCTCCAAAATCACTTTAAAGGATTATGACGCTTTAATCATCCCGGGTGGAAGAGCTGCTGAATATCAACGTTTGAACAAAGATATTTTAGCTATTATCAGGCATTTTCATGACGCCGATAAACCCATTGCCTGCATTTGTCATGGCATACAAATTCTCGCTGAGGCCGGAATACTTGAAGATAAAAAATGTACGACTGTCGGTTTTTGTGAACCGGATGTTCGAAAAGCAGGAGGACATTTTATCGATACAGGGATGGATGGTGTTGTGGTTGATGGTAAATTGGTTACCGGAGCAACATGGCTAGGAAATGCCCCCTGGATGAGAGCATTTCTTCATATCTTGCAAAATGAGGGTTAATCATCTTTACAGAGTCTTTGACCAGTGGCAATCAGATTAAGTCAACACCAATTCATTGTATATATAAAAATTATATTCTTAAACCATGATTGTTATCGTATTCCGCTGCAATGGTTGTTTGTAAATCAATTGCAGCCACTTTTTTATAGAATTGCCCGGTTTCTGGTTGCCTTTGATTAAAAAAGGTATGCCGATTAAGTTGATTAGACAGTTTTGCGATTTTTATCATAGATTCTAACGCACTTTCTGCCGTTAACTCTCCTTGCTTATATTTTTTATAATCATCAAATATCATAGCAGCGCCATTAGGTATATTAATAACTCTACCATCTTCCAGCTGGCGAGTATTTCCACCCAATAAACCTAATTTTCCATCCAGCTGAATCACATCCTGAATAATTTCATCAATTAAATCATGAGCAGTTTTTATCTTCTCGTCAGATGAGTTTTCTGACGCTAATTGGACAGAATTCTTTTCTTTAGTACCTTCTTCTCCAACAGTGTTCTGCGAGATAATTTCTTGTTCTTTAACAGTAGACTCATGCGCTTCAACTTCTGTTCCCGCTCCAGAGGCTCTTGTTAAACCTAACTCAGCTACCCTTGGTTTTAATGATTCAAATTGAGTGAAACATTGTTTAATTTGTGCTCTTAACGTTTCATTTGAAGTAATTCTTTGCCAAAGCTCCTGTGCGATTTCCTCAGCACCAGACCATTTGTTTTTGCAGTGCCATTCATCTTGCCTGGGTTTAAGTTCTATTAAGGCTCTGCCAATCTGCTTTAATTCATGAGCTGTTGGATTTACAGGATCAGAAACCTGGCTTAATAAGGTATGAAATTTTCTGAGGGGATCTGAGACTTCTGAAAGTTTAATAGCCCCTTTAATGACTGGTAATGTCACAGGATTTAATTTTTTATCCTCATCAACATAATATAGAGTCCATTCCCCAGTTTTGTCCCTGGGTCTAATCAACAAATAGGAATCCGGTTTTAGCTCAGGGGATGTTTCTGCAGCAATACACCAGCTGTTTTGTTTTACTTTTAATTCATTGGCATAATGATCCAAATTAAATAAACCAGTCTTTTGAATATCAAAAGCTATCAATTGAACTGCATTTTCAAGTCTTTCTTGAAAACTCATGTTTTCTATCCCCGGCCTTTTGATACTGGGAACCCAACTGGCGTCATTTGTATTGTTCTGTGGTACATAAAAATAGTCTGGCTCCTTCACACTACCATCGATTAAATACCTTTGATCTTGTAATTCCCAATGAATCGCTTCCATTTCACTTTTGTCATTCAGGATTCCCATTTTTTTTAACTGATGAAATAAAAACCCTGGACCAGTCACACCTAATGTTTTAGCAATTCTCTCCCCTTTTGTTTCCTTCATTGATGCATATTCATGAGTGAACTCAAAAGAATCTCTCGCAATATAGGATTGCTCGATCGCATCTGCTAATTGCTGGATTATTTGATTTCCTTTGCTACATAAAATGATATCATTGCAAAGAGTATTATTAGCTCCCTGAGACCAGGGAGACAATAGAAACCCAAAAGGCGCATAAATTTCATCAGGGAAAGGAGCAGAGCATAAGATATCTGAATCCAAATAAATTCCTCCCTCTGCAGCCAAGATATTTAATCGCAACATATCACTCACCATCCCATAATTAGGAGATTCCTGATCGAGTTCATGACGTATGCTATCCCGGCACACACCTTCTTCATTAATATCTTTTACCGTGATGCCTTTGGATTTCATGTCTAGAATAAAAAGATCGAGTTCTTTGGCAGGCGCTATTTTTTTATCTACCCAGATAATCGTTTCATAGCCAGGGTTCTTTTCAGCCCATTCGGAGACAACCTGGATGTTTTTTTGAGGCATAATATGACCAACCCATATAAAATGGATTTTTTTGTCAATTTGAGCCTCTTGACCAGCCTGTGGTAAATTTTCTGTCTTCATATCAATTCTCCAACCTAGATATGAATATATTTTATACAGATTGATATTAAGCCCGGATGAGCATCATAAGAATAAAACTCATAGTACATGCCAGTTAAGAATAGCCAGAACCTAACGAGAGCGATTAAGAAATAAAGAATAACTACAAGCTGATTTCCCAGGTCCTAACCCATGAGTGTCGATGGATTTCCGTAACGATTATCAATATAATTTTCCGGTAAATTTGTGGCTTTAATTTGCTAGGAACACAGCCCAAACCACCAAGGATTGAATCATGAAAACCTTAACGACCCGCATTTTCTCCCTCATCATGTTATTGGCGTTGCATTTTAATCCAATCGTTTTTGCTCATACCAATAATACCAATAATAAAGGTTTATCGGCTTCCATTAATAATGGTGTGGGCAGTAGCTCTTCTAATAACACGTATGTCACACCTCAAGCTTTTTGGAATTTATATTTTGATTTCACCGGAGATGAAACTCCAGGATATCCCAAAGGTAAAATCAATATTTCACAAACCTTATTTCAGTCAGAAATGAAAAAAAACAGCAGCTTGGCGCAGCAAAATGAAGGCCAATTAATCCTGTTCATCAACTCCACACTTTATATTTATAATAGTGACCGTCAGCTTAAGCTAAAGCAATTGATGCGCACTGCGCCAAATTCAGGATTCACTGAGATGACTGCGATATCACACATTGGTCCAGCTCTGATGTATCTCGCAAAAATTAAAGAAAATGGCGATGCAAGCTGGAAATCACAAATGGAAAATTTACTTAAGGATATCCAGGCAGTAAAAGTAATCAATGCACAAACACCCAATAATTGGCTGGAGCAAGTCAATGCTCCAGCCTGGAAGCCTCATCTCACTACAATCCATAATATGATTGATTATGCCTGTTCTATGGCAGGCAATTACATGAGTGATGTATTGAACGAAAAACTATCGTTTGATATGGCCTCTTTACAAAACGACTTTCTTAACGGCAATAAAACGTATCCTATTCCTTATAATAACGTCATGATCGGCACTTTTATGTTAACCGCCTTGCAAAGCATGGATCAACTTCATAGTAAAATAAGCCAATTAAAAATAGATTGGCCTCATGCGAAGGTAATTATTCGTTTTGTCGCAGGATCTAATGTTTCAGCTGGCGTAAGCAAAGGCAGCAATTGGTTGGTCCCATTTGTTCAAGCACTATCCAATAATAAATTAGCTACAGATAGAATTTATATCACGCCTTATGCCGCAGTGAAACCATCGTTAGGCGCACAAGAGTTAACACAAGCAGATTACAACTATTATAATAATACGGTATGGGGCGCAAGACATAACCGTAGAATCATCGCCAACGAAGTCTTTACTAACATCACGAGCATCTTCTTACCAGATCGACCTGCTATACCCGGTGATTATACTTATTCCAAACCACCTAAAATCGAAGATTTTCTAATGCGCTTAAAGTTTTCATTGGCAGAACCGACTGAAATGTTATCCAATACTGTTGGGTTTTGGATGGCTGGTGAACTTGCCGAAAAAAACTGGAATTACAATAAAATCAGCATCCCGGGTATTACTACTGGTTTCCCAGAAGGCATATCCACCTATCCGAACAATAATCCTGTAATCCAGCGATGATAAAAAAAATTACTCGCAAGTACTATTTTATTGCTTATATTTCCTATTTTAGGACAATCCAAAACGGTACTTGTCCCCTATCAATATTTAAAAACATCGGGAGCAAGAGATATAACACCTTTTCACTCGATAGTGCTCAATACCTTGCTATACCTCAGTTGTCAAAAGATGAGCCGGGTATTCCTGCCAATATCAACGGCGGCAATGCCAAAGTTGATGTCCTCATTTTTAAGTGGATTAATGGGAAGTTCCATTTATATCAAAAAATCCCGGGGCATGGTAATGAAGGCATAGAATAAAGGATCTAACGTATCTCGCTACCTCCTCAATCTATTCAAAACCAAAAACTGCAAATAAAAAGCATAGTTATACCAAATTCAAACAGACAGCAGCATTTATAAAATAAAATAGAATAGCCCAAAGCAATGCTTACAAAGCAATCAAATCGATAAGCTCTCGATTCTCAATTAGTATGCCGTCCGGCAAAGGGATCCCGAGTGAGGCCATGTATATCAGGGATTTTGAAAAATCACTATACGAATATTGCGAAAGCAGGGGTGTACAATTTAAAAAAGGGACATTCTCCGGCCTAAGCGACAATTTGGTTTCGTATAAAGATACCAAGGAAAACATCCGTACAGTCAAATGTGACATGGTAGTTGATTGTTCTGGTTCTAATCGTATGGTTCTCAAAGAAACTACTCATCCCAGACGAAATAGATCCCTTGCTCCAGGCGAAACAACTATGCAAATTACGACAAAAATATGATTGGCCAAATTTTTGATTTCCAGTGGTCGACATACGCTCTGCAAAAAATGAAGAAGGTGGCGTTAATTATTTTATTTATTATGAAGTACCCGATAATTTGAAAGAGAAAGACAAGAGTGTACAAATTGAATTTCTTAAAGATTTACTCAAATTGAAATACGGTTTTGAAGACATTGATTTTACAATTCATTCGTTTGGACATTTCCCTGTTTTTCCCAAGTATGTCGATAAGCCATTTTATCTTGGTGAAGACTTACCTGTTGTTCTGGCAGGCGGTGATTGTCAAATTGAACCCGATTATCGTAAAGGAATTGGCATAGAAAGTGGAATTGAACGTGCCAATTTTCTATTTGATACTGTACATGGTACAAGTAAAGGACTGGGGTTCTTATTTGATAATTACTATCAACAAGTAGCTAGATATGTAGGCTATCATGGCAACCTGATTGAACAGTTTTATCTGCAAAGAGTGGATAACATTAAAGGCTCTTCGCTTGAGCAAGCAAAGAAAATTCTTTGCTCTGCTTGCGGGTCAGTTAAAGAAATCGAAGATGTTGCCGCCATTGCTAGCGAATTAAAGCTTTTAGGCAATGAACTTTTCAAGAAACCTAATTATGAAAGTGCTTTGGAATGCTATCTTAATGCTATCCATTTGTATCAATCCTTTGAAAAAGCCTTGCCACTGACAATGGATTTTGTGACATTGCATTCCAATGCCTGCCAAACCTGCCTGAAGTTAAAAAAATATGAACAATGCATAAATCTGGCAAATGAAGGCATCAAGGCTTATGCGGAAATAAAAGCAGAGGATAAAGAGATGCTTTTCAAATTATTATTCCGAAAAGCCTCAGCCCTCGTTGAACTAGGTAATGCTTTTGATGTCAAGACACAAAGAAAAGAGTTCGATGAGGCATTGAAAGATCTGAAAGAAACATATGAGCTAATGCAGGAAAACTCAGGTGTGAATAATACCGCTTTTGTTAAGCAGATTCAGACCAAAATTGTAACTATCGAGAAAAAACTTCCTCCTCCACAAGAGGAAATAAATAAAATCGAATTTATTTAGCTTTAAATTGGTAACATTATAAAAATGCCTGGCTTGCTCATTAATGGATAGAAATCTATCTGACAATGAACAAGCCTAATCATTATGACTCTCTTCCCCAATAAATGTTCAATAAAGCTCAATGCTGCTATTCTTAATTGAAATAGGGTTGATAAGGGAGTGAAAATGCTAAACAAGGGATATATTAAAACAACACCCTATGGATTGGGATTTTCAGAACTTTTTTTCGAAGACAACTTAAAAAAATATTTTTCTGATCCTTCACTAGAAGTATTGTCAGCAGAATACTCTCCTTCTGCCAGTGATAAAATGGCATGGTCTGCCAAACACCCCAAACAGGGGGATCACCCCATAGGAGTACAACGTTATAAAATAAGCTTTAAAAAAAACGGTAAAATACAAACCCGCCATGTCATCGTCAAATCTAAAATTAGCGATAAGCATTATCTCCAGGTTATATCCAATGCCTTTACAAAATGCGGTATTCAAACGGAAATGCCTATCCTTGACTATTTATCACAACTGGAATTTTCAAATTTAAACAGGAAAGAAATCACTATTTACAATATGCAACATTCATTTGAAGCCTTTCAATATGCTATGCCATTATGCTATGGAACTTATTTAGACGAGCAAGAAGAAGCTTGTGTATTAATTTTAGAGTGCCTTGATGAAGAATGGCTATCCCTCGATCCTTTTAATACCTCGAAATGGGATCAAACAGCCATTGAAGCGTTGATTGATGCGATTGCTCCGATGCACGCTGTCTGGTATAAAAAAGAAAAAACGATTGCTGAGATCAAAGGCTTCAAAAATCCGTTAAATACCGACCAAATGCAACGCTTCATACCTTATTGGAATGCCCTGGAAAAAGCCGTGAAAACATCAAATTTGCCTTTTCTTACAAAGGAAGATTATTTATTCCATACTCATCTTATTGAAACTATGCCGCAATGGCATATCAAAATTGATGCTATGGCTAAAACATTGGTACAAAATGACTGTGTACCGAAAAATATTGCATTATGTAATCAAAACGGGACAAAAAAAGTTTTGGTTTATGATTGGGAAATTGCAACTATTCATATACCACAACGCGATATTGTTGAGTTTTTGTCTTATGTCTTACCTGAAAATTTCGATAGTACGTTATTAGGAAATTATATAGAGAGACATCGAATAAAACTTGGCGAAACAACAAAACAGGCGATTGATGCAACAGAGTGGCGACTCGGATTTCAATATGCTTTATACGATTATTTAATACAACGTGTTTTTCCACAAATACCTTTTGAAAAGCTTGAAGCTCGTAACATAGCAAAAGTGTACAACAATGCCCGTCGCATGATGGCGTTACTAGACTAATTTTCTGGAGTGATTAAGGATGACTCATATACGCGTAATACTGCCTGGGTACAATACTAAAGTTTTAAACAAGGACATGTTAAAACCGTTTGAAAACCCTGGCCTGGAATTAAGTGTTGATTATGCTGACCTTGCGGTTGATGCGGTACGACACGAATTTGATATTGCTTTGATGGCGCCTTATCTCATAAAAAAAGTAATAAAAGCCGAGCAAGAAAAGGTTCATGCCATAGTGATTGATATGATGGCAGATGTGGCAATGCGCGCACTTCGCGAGGCAGTGACAATTCCTGTCGTCAGTCTTGCTGAAACAGCAACACATGTTGCAGCCATGATGGGCAATAATTTTGCGATTATCAATACAACAGATGAACTGACGCCCATTCAGGAAAGTTTGGTCCGTAGTTATGGGCTATATGATCGGTTGGCATGTATCCAAGGCATACAATTGGATCCGCATGACGATTATCGCTCAGAAAAAATAATCCATGGCTTAGTTGAGCAATGTGCGGATGCCGTGATAAAGAAGCGTGCTGATACACTTATTTTCGGGTCAGGGCGTTTGATTGGCTATCGTGAAGTTATTCAAAAAGGTTTAGAGGAAAAAGGGTTACACATCACCATTATTGAGCCCCTGCCTACCGGAATTTATTTTGCAAAATTTCTGGTAGACTCCAAAATTTCCCAAAGCAAATATGTTTATCGGTCACCCGATGCTTCCACGTTAAAAACGTATTCAAAAATTTTGGGGAATTAATCCTCTTGATTTTATCTCGAATCTCATTAGGCCTAGTGGTTACTGATAAACTTTCTTTCCATCAATATAAACAGCAACTAACTTGTTTTCGCAGGATCTGGCAATCACTCTTGCCAGACGATATTGAAGTTCATCAAGGGCTAACTCTTGTGACAAAGAAGAAAGCTCTGCCAGAGGATAGTTATTCCTGTCATCCAGGATAATCAAATCCGCCTTTTTACCTGCTTCAATGCTGCCAATTTGCTTCTCTAATCCCAGCAATTTCGCTCCTCCAAGAGTAGCATGATATAGCCAGGTTTTAGCATCAATCAAAGCTGTCTTTTTATCAAGCCTCCATAATGCTTTATTAGTAAAACTCGCTGAACGCATTTCATCAAAAAGAGAAAGACTGTCCCCTCCACCACTGTCTGAGCCCAATCCAACCTCAATCCCCAAGCCTTTAAAAAAAGAAACCGGTGCCATTCCCATAGCAAAAGAAAAATTACTGGAGGGACAATGGCTAATTCCAACTTGCTTGGCATAGTCTCCCATGCGTTTCATTTCGTGAAGTGATAACAAAGTGCCATGGGCAAACACAGTCTTATCAGCAATACATTGTGTGGATTCAAACACATCAAAATAATCATGAGCTGTACTAAACAAGCTTTGAATCAATTCATCAAACCCTTCATCCTTATCAAGATGGGTATGCAATATCAGCTTGTTTGCACGGGCGAACTCACCTGCTTGCCTCAACATAGCCGCAGAACAAGTCACTGCAAACCGGGGAGAAACAGTGATATGTATATTATTTTTACCGTGGTAACGATCTTTTAAAACAGTCAGATCTTTAAATGCCTGAGCACAATCAACAAGCAAATTATCAGGTGCGTTTCTATCCATCAAAACCAAGCCTATAAACGCTCTGATACCAAGGCGGGCTGCCACATCACAAACTATTTCTGTCGCTTGGCGACTGCTGGTTACCATCGTATTGATAGTCGTTGTGCCAGAACCCAGGCAAGCATGCATATAAAGCTCAGCGTGACGTTGGCATCTTTGCAGATTACTCGAGAAAGCGGTTTCAGCGGGAAAAACCAAAGTGTTTAACCAATCCATCAATGGCAAATCACCAGCTCCACAAATAGCGTATTGGGAAAGATGGCTGTGTGTATCAATTAAACCAGGAAGGATTAAATGATCAGGATAATTTGACACCGTATAGGATATTTCTTTATTGAAATGAGCCTGCTCGCCCACCTCAATAATGCTATCACCATTGATCAAGACATAGCCTTTCTTGATAAGAAGACTCTGCCCAGCTTGTGTAGGAGTGATAATATCCCCTAAAATCAGATGAGGAATGCTATTCAATTCATATCCTGAGATTTATTTCTTACTATCAAAAAGTATAGACAACCTCCTGGATTAACTGAAATTCGGATTAAAAATACGATAGTGAAAAGAACTCCTTCTTTTCAATTTAGATATGAAGGAGCTCTTTTGTAAGATAAATAACCTGAATTATTCATCCAATGAACTTTATTGGCCTCTCATAGGTAAAATCAAGCTCTCTCGTTCAGCTGTTCTTGCTTTTGAAATTTCATCAATACGCTGATGAGCTACCGCTTCATTTCCTTTGCTAGCCTGTGAAAAACGCAGTGAAACGCCACCCGGGATTAAACTACGATTAAAGAACAATCCACGGTAATCTGTTGCTGAGTAGGCATTAGGCCTATTGACATTGAACTCCAAAGTCAAGTTTTGCAATGCTTTAACAACCATTGATTTAGCAGCATTAACCAAGTGCTCTTGCATTTCCGAAGTAAAATTCTCACTGTACCAATTCAAAGGTTTCGGCACATCAATATCAATAAATTTTTCGGGATGAGATTGGGATTTTAATTCTGCAATCATATTTTTCAAGACAAAATCATGCTTGGAGACAATTTTTTGCTGACAAAAATTGCGTTGAAACAACCCTGGACCTGTACCATCATTTGTTTTACGCTCAATAATAGTTAGTCCTTTTTCCCGTAAAGCAAGGCCATCAAATTCCTGTCTTTCACCACTTTCTGGAGAAATAACCTCAAAAGATTTGTAAAGACTCACTGCCAACCGCTCGGAAAAATCCTTGATAGTCAAATACAACTGCAGATCACTGGTTTTCAGGCTGGAAGGTTGAACAGATTGCATCAAACCCTCAGCAAGGTGACTTGGGCCACTCATAACCTGCGGATTAGAATCACCTGCTTTTCCTTCCAGTTTTGCCTTTCCTTTCTCACGATCATTGATTGGAGACTCTAGTAAACTCTCTTCATCATCAAAGATTTTCTTGCGCAAATCATCCAAGGTTTTTTCTTCATCAGAATCATAATCAATCAAATCTACCCCTTCCACGGTTGCACCCTCTTGAGGAGGATAATAAATTAATGGAGACACAGTTTTGAAATTTTCAAGATTATTCAACCAGTCTTGTAATAGTTTATCCACTCCTTCAGATTGACTCAACTCTTCCATAGCGCGTAAATATCGCTCTTGATAATTACGCGATTCAGAGGCTGAAGCTGTATTCTCTTTCTCTTGACTTTTTTTGCCGTCTATTTCCTTACTTCTCTCTTTCACAATCACTCTTAATGCTTCCAGATACTCAATCATAGGAGGAATTGCCTTTTTTCTTTCGCTGACAAAATGTTGCCTGGCTGCGTCAATTCGTTTTTTATAGTCCTCTTGTAATTCCTGCTTTCTGTTGGCCCATACACCTGTTAGCTCCTCCCGGATAGCCTTTGTTTGGGTCTTGCCTTTCATCATGATAGAGTTCGCCTCTTCGACAAACTGTTTATAGTAGTTTGCATAAGGAGTATTGCCTTTCGGATGTGCGCTTCTCAGAAGATGCAATTGTTGTTTCATTTCATGGAATTCCTGGGCATAGAGTTTTCTTTCCAGTTTCAGACTTTTTAGTTTATTTTTCAGTTGCTTAATTACGAACTCATCATCACTGCCAAATTCAGAAATTAGCTGCGGAATTCTTTTGATTTCATTATCAATATTGTTCAACCTTCTCTCATAAAACCCTAGAATTTCGCTGTGTTTTTTCAAATCAAAAACATCACTAGGATTTAAAGTTTGAAGGTGCTTAAGACAATGCCTCATAACATAAGAGTAGGCTTTAAATAAATCACCATTACTATTGGTTTGCGGATCTGTCGAAAAATCAATATCCTCATCTTCCCGTAAACTATCACGACGTCTATCTTCAAGGAATTTGAGTTCTTTTAGTGCTCGACGAAGCCCTCTTAATTGATACGGGATGTTCTTAGTTTCAGGTAAAAGTGTACGAACCCCTTCTGTAGTTCTAGCCACTTCATCAATCTCTTTAATGGTCTTGTGCAAATCATCACTCGATTGAGTTTTCTTCAATTTATCAATCAATTGCCCAATTAATTTATCCAAAAGACCATAAACAACTTGCTCTTCTGCCAATTTTTCATTCTTTAAAAGATCAGCATACAGTGTTTTGAAGTGGGGTGTTACCTTGCTATTTCTAGCAGGGGTATCCGATGCAATTAGAACAGGATTGTCAAGATTAAACTGACGAGTTAAAAGTTCTACTCCTCCCCTTACTATAACGTCGTTCCAATCATCATTAAGATTTGGAGGCTCTTTGACTATCACTTTATAACCAGCAAACACTAATGCTTTGCAAGCCTTTTCAAATTCTAAATTAGCCAGAGGATTCGCTACAGGATCATCATGATCTTTCAGTAAAACAACCGTTGACCCGGGAGGATAATGAGTTTTGACATAAGCCAAGGTGGCGGGTAGTTGAGATACACCCATTGACGCCAATACCGAATAGTTATTTCTGACCTCATCCAGACTCGCCACACTGGCCGCTGTTTCAACTCCTTCGGCAATAAAAACAACATCGACGTTATCTGTTTTATTAATAACAGCTGCTTTGCCTTCTCGCAGAGGATTGGTCTGTCCTAAATATCTCTTGCAAAAAAAATGTGAATTTTCAGGGTTTGTTGCTTTGTTGCCATCGGGGTCAATTTGTATTATCTGTAGACCAACGAGTTCATCATCCAGATTATAAACAGGGGCAACCACATAATCTTTATAAGGTTTGTTTTTATCAAACTCTGGAATACCAATAGGGCCTTTTAAGCTTCGTATCTGTAATTTTTCGGCCACGTCTATCGGGATTTTTCGAGTTCCTACGATATACCTTTCAGCAGGAGTGCCTTTTAAAGGAACACTTCTTGCCCATAAATCATTGGCTAATTTAATGCTTTTTTTATCGATGACATATTTATTCAACTGATTAATTTCTGGAGTTGTTGTCTTGCCCATACTGATTACCTCACTTAAATGAAGTGAAAATTTTGGCATATTTAGCTTAAGGAAATATTAAAAAAACAACACAAAATGAATATAAATTAATCAAATAATTTGCAATTGCTGGTAAAAAATAGAAGTAACTTATCTAATATCAAATTATAATTGTCTCTGATGTAAATCATGGATAAAACATAGGCAGCGAGCTATGAAGATGAGAACAGTATTCTTCATTCTCTTAATAACTCAGGACAAATCATCCAGGCAATACACCAATCAATCCCGTCTGCTTTATCGAGGCAAACAAGACTGCCAGGTTTAAATGAAACCAAAATGCGATGTTCCTCTTCCACAACAAGTTGGCTGACCAGTTTATTCATAAATGGCAAATGCCCTACAAACATCATGTTTTGTTTTAATTGATTAATCTCTTTTGCCAATGGTATGACATCATCAAGCGGCTCAAGCCCTGCCCTGGACTCAACGCCATTTTTGCTGAAAATATGACCAGACAAACTCTCTGCTGTTTGTTGTGCTCTTAATTTTCCACTGTGGTATACACAGGACACTTCGATTTTAAGCAGGGAAAGGAAGTTACTTAACAATTGAATATCTTTCTGACCCTGATCACTCAAAGGTCTTTCAGGATCAATATCTTTATCCAAACTGTCACCATGTTGAACAAGATAAATTTTCATCTCACCCTTTTAATTCATTAGCTAATTTATTAAAGTGTAGACTCATTTGAAATAACAGATAAGAAAAGCTTGTAATGAAACCTAAAATTTCAGTATTTATTGCAACAAGTCTCGACGGTTATATTGCAAGGAATGATGGCTCAATCGATTGGCTTATAGAAGCAAATTCTCTCGCCTCTCCTGGAGAGGATTGTGGATATCGATCATTTATTGCCACCATAGATACGATAATTATGGGTCGATATTCCTATGAAAAAGTTATTACATTTGATGAATGGCCATATGCTTCCATACCGGTAATAGTACTGAGCTCAAAACCCATACAGATACCAGAACATTTGAGACATATCATTTCAGTTTCTAACCAGAGCCCTATAGAATTAGCTAGCGAATTGGCTCATTATGGCATTCAACACGTATACCTTGATGGCGGGATTACTATCCAGAGATTCCTTCAAAATAATCTGATTGATGAGATAACCATCACTATGATACCTGTTTTGATCGGTTCTGGCCGCCCTTTATTTGGTTTTCTTGAGAATGATATTAAACTCAAACACTTGTCAACCACTAGCTATCCAGGTGGTTTTGTCCAAATTAAATACCATATTGGTGAATAGCCAGATACTTTAGTCCTGTTTACTCTGTAATTGTAATGCAGCATGCAATTGCTATGTTATGATGATATAGTGCCAATTTATCAGTAACAGGATACGAAATGGACATTCGCTATTTGATCTATGCTTGGGGCAGCAGTATTTTATTCTTTATTTATCTTTATTTAAGTTATTTGGTTATTATTCAACGTCGTAAATATCATGTGCTCTATTTAACCAATGATGATAAAGCATTTATTGCCCGCTTTCGCGCGCATGCCAACTTTGCTGAATACGTACCATTTACTTTAATTCTGATGGGAATATCTATTATACTTAAGATTCCCCCTTTATTATTAACTGTTTTAATGTTTTCTCTGATTATAGCACGCTTGGGACATGCCTATGGTCTAATCAAAAAGGAAGCAGAAAAACAATTTAAACCCCGCATTTATTCGGTTGCAACAACTTTCATTATCATGGGTATTTTAGCGCTCTTCAACATATTTAAAGCAACCATACTGTATATAGCTATATAAGTATTTAGATTATTTTGCTTGAGATTTTTTGACGATTTGACCTCTATGATTTATGAGCGAACCTATGAAGATACTCATAAAAAGTAATGAACAAGTATAAATTGGCTTACACTTATTTCAGAAGCACTGCCTTACTAAAACAACCCCTATTAAGTTGGAGCATGACAGATTAGTTCATTAGGGAATCGTATTATTAAATGAAATAACAGGCTCATCATACTCCTCATCATCCCCGCTACTGCAATTGTCATAGCTCCAATCTTCCCATACATCGCCTATAGAAAGCTCATCTTTAAACTCATCATATCGATTACTTAATAAAGAATACGTTTGCTCAAACCATTCATACATCGCAGAGGGTAAGTCACTATAAATATCAATTTCAATACCTTTCATCAGACCTATCTTATCATTGAGATCTTCGAGTTGATTATGTAAATGCTTAACCACCAGTTTGTAGTGCTCAAGGTTGTATTTATCAGGATTTAACAAGACATGGCTTATCATAAATTTTGTTTTTAATCTCAATATATCTACTTTGAACTGACAAATTTCTTTGTTCAAACCTTGCTTATCCTTTTTGAATAAGAAGAACCAATTAAAAAGGACATACTTTAACCTGAACTCCAGTTCTTTCATTTCTACTTGCAACGCCGAATTGAAATCTTTATCTTTGAGTAGTTCACTATAAGAGGACTCGATATGGTTTAAATCCTTCTCGAATTCTTTCTTAACCGATTGGTAAATACTCATACTTTTCTTATCATACGGATTGATAGCAAAAAATTTTGTGTAAGCCACTAAAACTCCAAACATTAAAGAATTAAAAATGTCCTGATAATATAATACAAACACCAGATTGGCACTTAATTTTTCAATTTGATTCTTTAAAGCAATTATTTTATTTAGCAAATTGGTTTATATAATTCATAAGTAATTCTTTTAATAAAGACTACAAGAGTAGTAAAAAAGTATTTAACTTGATGAACACTTTTTATGTTATCTGAATAATAAATTCATCAACCCCCTTTTTCATATAATCTGACCAGACCAAAAGTTAATAAGAATTGAGCTACGTAATAGGTAAACATAACAAAAATCCTTACATCAGCCTGAGTATAAATAAACAAGTTAAGTGCCAAAGTTAAATCAGAAATCAAAAAGAACAAGGCTCCACTGCTAATCGTTAAAGTTTCCTTTTTTACCTGAAAAGCACTAAATACCATAAGCATCAAGACACAGAAATAAATCATTACTGGAATTAATAAATTGCCAAGATATGGAATCATGGTAAATGCGGCAAACCCCATGAATAAAAAAATAGGAAGATAGTAAAATAAATGTAACCTATTGAATTCAAATGATTTTAAAAACAAAGTGATATAAAAACAATGAGCTAACAAGAAGCAAGCGATACCTAATTCCAACTGCAATGAAAAGGGTAAAGTCAATACCACATCCCCTGCCAAGGAAAATACAAGTGCCAAGATCAGGAGAATTTTAGCCGATGAGGAGAGAGATGTTCTGAATACCCCAACAATTAAACAAACTATTGGAATAGGTTTTAAAACAGTAGTGGCAGGATATTGGATAAACGAAAGACTGACCAAATAAATGACTGCGGTAAACAAAAACACCCAAGACACTGGTTTGGAAAAAGAATAAGTCATAAATAGTCCTTTATTTTAAAATCAAAGTAATTGATTTAAGCTGCTTTATATCTCAACCCTGTTAGCCTTTTTATTATATTCAATCAATCTTAGGGCTTGTTATTGATGTTGGTTTGGCTGATCCATCCCCATATAAATAGGAGTTGATTAAAATTAAAGCGCTTTCGGTTAACGTTAACGCCACCCCACTTAGTTTTACCACATTGAGCAAGGGGCTTGTTTCTCCAGTATCTGTAAACACCTCAAATGCCTGTAATGCCAACAGTGTGAATCCGGCAGTAAATTGCACCGCACCAACAATTTGTCCCATATAAGTATACGCGGAATCATCACCCTTGTTTCGATAAAAACGATTACCAAAAAAACCTACCGCCCCAACAACCATGCCACCAACCGCCGTTACAACATTTCCATTAGTTACTTGCTCACTGGCTTTACCTAATGCATACAGTATGGCAGGCCCTCTTGTTGCCAATTGAATATTTAGCTTTCTTGCATTCTCATAAACATCCGGGCCTAAAGTACCATGTTCTTCTGAATTTGATGGTGAATTTCCTGATTCAGATTTTTCTTTTGTCATTATCAACTCCTGTTTAACAAAATTCCGGGTAAGGCAGTATCCTTTCAATTTCTCAGATTATATCCACGGCCTTGTCTTATTGTTTGACATGATCAGCCCTAATTTCATGTGAGTTATGGATAAGATCAGCCGTTATCTTGAATCGCTCACGCTGAGGAGACATTTATGCCATCTCGAAGCCTAGTATGGAATGTAATATTTCATGCTTAGGCTTTGAGAGGATGCTTACACATCTCCCTGCCCCAAACGGACCCGGGATATCGAGTGCTCCTTATATAACCCTTATGCATAACTCAAATTAATTTAAGTAATTCTCTATTTGTCACTTTAATAAATTATCCAATAGCCGAAAAATCGAAGTATTTATTGTACCTAAACCCTCTCAAAATACATACATATTTTCAAACAGGTGGAAATTTAATTTATCGTCTATAGTTAAATTAAATGCCTAAAATAATAAGAAATTTTCCAAATTGAAAAGAGGGGAAAATATGTTAAAACGTCTACTCGGTGTAGCATCATTATTTTTAATATTGAACCACCAATGCTTCGCTGAAGATCATGAAATTGCCATTACTATTGACGATTTACCTTTTGTGGGCTCTGGAACAAATACTCCAGGAAATCTGAAGCGAACCCAGGAAAGATTTATGGCCATAGTGAACACTTTGGTTGACAATCAGGTTCCTGCCACAGGTTTTGCCATAGGAGGGGCTATAGCGAAAAATGAATGGGAGCTTCTGGAAATTTTTCGTAATCAAGGTTTTTCAATTGGCAATCATACCTATAAGCATCGAAGTTTAAATTCAATGACTGCAGAAAATTATATTGCTGATATCGAAAAAGCGGATACCGTTCTATCCCCTGTTATGACTGAGCCAAAATATTTCCGTTATCCTTATCTTGCTGAAGGCAGTGGAGAAAAGAAGCAAAAAGTGCATGAGTGGCTGGCTGCCCATCAATACACGATTGCTCCTGTCACTATAGATAGCAAAGATTATGAATTCAATGCGCAATTTTATAGAATACCATATAGACAAAGACCACAACGTTTAGCTCAATTTAAAAAACGCTATCTTGCTTTTATCTGGCAACAGACCCTGAGAGCAGAAAAAAAAGTCAAGAAAGTAGAAGGACAACCTGTTAAACATATTTTACTCATCCATGCGAATCTGATTAATAGTTTGTGTTTGGCGGATATCATTGAAATGTATAGAAGCAACGGTTATAAATTCATTACTCTGCAAGAGGCTCTAAAAGGGAATACAGCTACTCCAGTTAATGATTCATCACCAACTGAAGCTTTGAAATCGGAAACCGAAAAGAAAGAAATTAATGAGCCTCAATCTTAAAAACATAGAGTTATTTCTTGAAACAAATGATTTACAATGCTATCCGGGATTCATTGTCACAGGACTGGTGAATCCCAATAGCCAAATAAAAAATTGCAAAGACAGGACTTACGCCCCTACTTCAACTGTGCCAAGCGCGATAATGCATGTGCCGGCAGAAGAAGCCAATAATGACCCTCGTTCTTCATATGGCCAGCAATCAAAGTAGCTTTGTCACCACCACCCCAAAATACATCACCTCTTACTTTACCACGAATAGCCCCACCAGTGTCTTGAGCTATCATCAAACGTTGCATAGGTTTATTGACGTCAGGATTTTTACTATCTGGTCTTGTAGTGTTTAACCACAGAGGCGCTCCCATTGGTATCCATTGTTTATCAATAGCAAGAGAATAACCGGGTGTTAATGCCACACCCTGTGAACCTAAAGCCGCTTCTAATGACAACTTGCGGAAAAAAACAAATGATTTATTTTGATTGATTATTTTATCCATTTGTTTGGGATGAGCTTCCAGATACTTTTTAATCCTTTGCATGGAGGCATTGTGCTTGGTCATAATACCTTTTTTTATCAGTACACCAGCAATAGCAGTATAAGGAGCACCATTTTGGCCATCATAGCCTATAAAAATTCGTTTACCATCCTCAAGCTCAATGATTCCTGAGCCCTGAATTTCTAAAAATAACCTGTCAACAGGACTATTGATCCAGACCAAAACACGAGCTGTGTCTTTAATTGCCCCTTTATTAATTTGCTCTCGAGTGTAAAATGGTACGACTTTATTACCTGCAATTCGTCCAATGATTTTCTTGTTTTTTAAATTAGGAAGAAATAAACCCAAATCAACAGTTACCAGATTACTAGGTAATTCATAAATAGGAACACTAAATTCCTTTGATTTGGTATAACTGCCTTTAATCAAAGGCATATAATAGCCCGTAAATAAACCTTTCACTGGTTTATCATCATAGAATTCCACAGGGGCAAACCACTTCTCAAAAAATACTTTTGCTGATTGTTCATCAACAGGATTTATTTTTAAAGCAGCACGACAGGCTGGATGCCAATCTTTTGCTTGTAAATCAATCTGCTCTGTGCCAACAACACGTTCAGGATTTTGTTTTAGAAAGGCTCGACAAGATGTTTGAAAAGTTTCTAACGATTTTTTAAGTTGTGCATTCTCCCACCCAGGTAAATGCTTAAAGCTTACCTGCCTGAAAGTTGGTTTGGGAGATTGCAACCACCACACTGCTGCGCTTAAGATAATTGCAGCCAAGGCTACTGTCAGATAAATTAATTTCGATTTCATAGGAGGTCAATTTTTACACGTGATGGAGAAAAATGCAACTAAAAATTATTGTTATTAGTCCATCTTACTACAAAAAACATCCGGTTATAATAGCTTTTTTTCAATAATTTCAACCAGTTAATATTTCAAAATTTTTATAATCTGGCAAGTATCTCCAGCTGCTTACCCCTTCCTTCACCTGTATTTCCCCCTCTGGACAAGAGGACAAATTGCTACCCAATTTGATAAACCTTAATTGCATGACAGTAGATTCGCCATGCTCCTCGTCTTGTAATACGGTGAATCTAAAATGGTGAGAAGCATATTTTTGCCCATCCTTATTAAGAACCAAACAAGAAAATTCATTCAGGTCCTCAATAAAATATCTGTATTTTTTCTGATTTAATATGAGCACACATCCTTTATTGTTAACTAACTCGTTTGCTATTTTATTAGCTCCATAATCCTTTTGCAGATAACAATCCATACCTGCATACAATAACGGTGAACGAGCGAGTTGCATCATCCAATGTTCCAACTGATAGAAATTTTGATGAAATGTCTCCTGTGAATTGAGTGCTTTGAATTGCAAGAATATCTGCTGGAGGCTTGCCAAAACCAATAAGCTCATCAAGAAAGTTATACAGAGCGTCATTAAAAGAATGAAACCGGAATCGGTTTTTTTCATAAATTTCGTACCGAAACACTAATTTTGCGTAGCGTTTCCTTATCGCTACCAATTGAAAAATCCAATACTGACCTCTGTTTAATAAGACGTCTGGTAACATAAAATTCATGAATGAATGGACTTAATTCTTCTGTTTGAAACAGTTTGTAATGTAATGTCTTTTCACCCTTTTCATTTTGTTTAGTAAACCATGTTTCTTCAAGCCACTCTCCCAAGTAAGTAATTTCGTCGTATCGAAACTGCATTGGTTTTTTTAAAGTAATTTGATATCCATTACTTAGTTTATCTATTTTTGAAACCGTATGTACTTCTCCTTGCCGGCAATCAGAAATAATTAATGGGTGTTTTATATTTGATATTACTGATTCTTCAATCACTATTTGTGTTGGGCTCATAAAATTCGCCACTTCGGTATAAACATCACTCATTCTGTTAATACGAAGTTGAACTTGTGGCATATTTTCAATTTGAAAATTAATTATTTTCCTCTCTGCATGTCGAGAATCAAAAGTTTTTAATTTTTCGACACTTACGCATGGAGTAAATCCAGCCTTTCTAATACTGTCGCTTAGTAGATCACCAATCCACAGCAAATCAAAATTAATTTCTAACTGTTCTTGTGTTTTTAGGTATTGAGACTTGCTTCTTATATAAAACTGAGTAAGGGTTATCGTTATAATACTTGCCAGAAAAAGACTAATTAGCATCTCAGATAAACTAAATCCTGTTTGTCTTCCCATTTCAATGAGCATCCAGATCATAGGAGCGAATAATTGACTGGCTTTTTTTAAACCACGTAACATTCAAAATGATTTTCTTTTGAGATCTCCTGATATCAAAATGATAATTTGAAGGCGGCAGAGGGAGTCTATTCTCACTAATATATAATGCTTCATCTACTTGATCTAGATATTGGGAACCTTGAATTCGCCAAATAAGATGATTGATTATATCTCTGGTTTTCAACTGTTGTTCCACTAACATCAGAACTACCGTTGTCATTAGCATTAATGACACAAGTACTTCCATTAGAGTGAAACCCTGATGCTTGCTCATAATAAATCTCTTCCTGAGGTTGGACTGCCCATGAAGGTTAACTGTTCGCTTATATAAATTCAATATAACGATTTATAAATTCTAAAAAATAAATTCATTCGTGACAGCTGGCATATGCTTAGGTAATATAAAAACATTTTTCTGTCTAGGAATAGAGTTATGTCTATTGATTTTCAACAATTACCCCATGCCGGAATACGTTCTTTAATTCCTTATGTACCAGGTAAATCCATCGAAGAATTGGCAAAAGAAAAGGGAATAACTGACATTATAAAGCTGGCTAGTAATGAAAACCCATTGGGATGCAGCCCATTAGCCCTTTCCGTCATTCAGACTATGTCATCGCATTACATAGCAACCTACCCATCGCCCTGGAACCATCCTTTAATGTCCAAACTTGCAAGTTACTTAAAAGTAAAACCTGAGCAATTGTTTCTAAGCAATGGGTCTGATTACCTGTTTAATATTTTATTAAATTGTTTCGCTCTTCATACCGACAGACATATCCTTACTCATGATTACGCTTTTAGCACTTATGCCATCCAAGCCAATTCCCTGCAAATACCAATAAATAGTGTGCCTATTGGCCACAACTGGGAGGTTAATATCACTGATATCGTTAATGCTTGCAATCAACAAACAGGAATTATTTTTATAGCTAATCCAAATAATCCAACTGGGGTGCTAATCCAACAAGAAGAAATTAAATATTTATTGGAACAAATTCCGAAAAGTACTTTGTTAGTTTTAGATGAAGCCTATTATGAATTTGCTGCTAGCCAATTAACTGTCAATAGTTTGGATTGGCTTGAAGAACATCCTAATTTGGTTGTTACTCGTACGTTTTCAAAAATCTATGGTATGGCAGGTTTGCGTTTAGGTTATGCTATTGCCAACCCATCCATTATTAATATTTTAAAACGAGTACAATTGCCATTTATAGTCAATCAAGTTGCTCTTGCAGCAGCCTATGCTGCCATCGATGACGATGACTTCATCCAGTCTAGCCTCAAAATGAATAATGAAGGGATGTTGCAGCTACAGGCGGGCTTTAATGAATTAAACATAAAATACTTACCCTCTTCCTGTAATTTCCTTACTTTTGACTGCGAAGAGGATAGTATGGCTCTTTATAATTATCTATTGGATAATGGCATAATAGTAAGGCCTCTGCATGCTTATAAGATGAATAATTTCATCAGGGTTACTATTGGGACCAAAGAACAAAATTCCAGATTTCTAACAGCACTGAAAAATTTTTATTTGTAACTCTTTTTAAATTAAAAATAAAATTAAGGAATCAAAATGACTAGTGATTTAAGTAGTAAGCATTGTGAATCTTGCGAGGGAATTGGCGCTGCGCTCAACTCTGAGCAAATCAAAAATTTACTACCTCAATTAAACACAAAATGGGAAGTAACAGAGGACAACCGAATTATCAAGCGTGCTTTTTCATTTAAAAATTTTTATGAAACGATGGCTTTTGTCAATGCGATTGCCTGGATAGCAAATATTGAAAATCACCACCCTGATTTAGAAGTCGGCTACAATTATTGCCGTGTTCACTTTATGACGCATGCACTTAATGGTTTAACTCATAATGATTTTATTTGCGCAGCAAAAATAGATAAGTTACTGGTTGATTAAAAGTTATTGACTCTTTTTAAGAGGATACATTTTAACAAAATTTTGTAATTGTTTATTATCCGCTCCCTGATGGTCGCGGCTCCGATTATGGCTGACTTTGAATTTCGTCGAATTGGGCAAAGCCGAGCCGCGACTGTCAGGAAGCGGATACTACGCGGATAATAATTCGACCTCAGGGCCTATCATCCACCTCCCTGCGATGACTGGGTAGAAAATCCTTGTTATCCAAACCCATGGCTACTGCTAAAGCGCCAGCAACATAAATTGAAGAGTAAGTACCTATCACTATTCCTATAATCAATGCCAATGAAAACCCATATATCGCCTCACCCCCATAGACAAAAAGCGCAACCACAACAAACAGCGTCAACACAGATGTCATGATCGTTCTTGAGAGAGTTTGATTGATTGAAATATTCATAATATCTATTGGACTTGTTCGGCGAATTTTTACAAAATTTTCTCGAACACGATCAAAGACAACAATGGTATCATTCAAGGAATAACCAATAACGGCCAACAACCCAGCAAGGGCCTTCAGATCAAATTCAATTCCGAACAAAGCAAAAACGCCCAGAATCAATACCGGATCATGAATCAAAGCCACTGCTGAACTTACAGCGAGTTTATATTCAAACCGCATAGCGATATAGATCATCGTGGCTAACAAGGACACAATAATCGCAAGAGCCCCTTTCGTTGCTAATTCTTGTCCAACTTGCGGACCAACAAAATCAACTCGTTGTTTTACTGCTCCAGGCAGTACTTCCATCACCTGATCTACCAGCATGCTCTGCTGTTTATCCGCTCTCGGTGCAATGCTGATAAGTACATCTTTTGATGTACCATAACTAACCACTTGAGCTTCTTTAAAACCCGCTTTATTCAGATTTTCTCTAATTAAAGGTAAATCAGCCGCTTTGGAGTAACTGATTTCAATTTGCGTTCCACCAGTAAAATCTAATCCCCATTTCAAACCATTAATCATCAATGCGCCAATAGACACTACAAAAATCAATATAGAAAACAATGCAGTCCAACGGCGCGCGCCCATAAAATCTATTTTTGAATTTGGATTAAAAAATTCCATCTGAGTATCGCCTTATATGCCTATAGATAATTTTTTGACATTACGCCCACCATAATACCAATTCACAATAGCCCTAGTGTAAGTAATACCAGTTAACATAGAAGTTAACAAACCTAGAGAAAGGACAACCGCAAACCCGCGCACCGGTCCTGTGCCCACCGCGAATAGAATGATAGCTACAATTAAAGTAGTCACGTTGGCATCCAATATAGTTGAAAATGCTCGCTCATATCCTGCATGAATAGCAGCTTGAGGAGACAATCCATTACGCAACTCCTCTCTAATCCGCTCATAAATCAGGACATTGGCATCAACAGCCATGCCCACGGTCAAAACAATCCCCGCAATTCCCGGTAAAGTCAGAGTCGCATCAATTATGGATAACAATGCGCAAAGAAAAACTAAATTCAGCATCAATGCAATATCAGCAATTAAACCAAAAAAATGATAATACACGAGCATTAGTACCAAAATTAAACCCATACCAACTTCCAGGGAAATAAGTCCTCGGCGAATATTTTCCTTTCCAAGAGTTGGGCCAACGGTACGCTCTTCAACAGGATAGATTGCAGCGGGTAAAGCGCCAGCTCTTAATAATAAAGCCAGATTACTTGCTTCTTTACTATCGGTCAGTCCGGTAATCTGGAAATTGCTACCTAAAGCATTTTGAATCACTGGCGCACTAATAACTCGCTCTTCTTTCTTTGTTACTCGTTTTTCCTCGCCATTAATTGTTTGTGTAGTCGTTTTGGTTTCCACAAAAACGATCGCCATGCGCTTACCGATATTTTCACGCGTAACTTTAGTAAACAAGCTCTCGCCCCCACCACCCAACTGAATTTGAACAGATGGAGAAGCCGTTTGTTGATCAAAACTGGACACTGCTGACGTAATAGAGTCACCACTTAAAACAACCTGTCTCTTTAATAAGATAGGATGACCATCCATCATATACAGCTTATCATTGACAGGAACTACGCCAGTTTGCTTTGCAATGAAAGGGTCATTTTCCTGATCAACCAAATGAAATTCCAAAGTAGCAGTACCACCAAGTATTTGTTTTGCTCTGGCCGCGTCTTGAATGCCTGGCAAATCAACGGCGACTCGAGTCGCCCCTTGTTGTTGTACGACAGCTTCACCAACTCCGAGCTCGTTGACACGATTTCTCAAGATACTCATTGTCTGCTCAATAGTATTTTGTCTTATGGAATTTAATTCTGCTGGAGAAATGGCGCCTAAAATTGAATTTTGTGTTTTAGTTTTAACAAAAACCACATCAGATATTTTTTGTCTTAACTCAACTAAAGCATTTTCCATTGAGTCAGAATCTCTGAAACGCAATTCAATCCCTTTATCTGATAAATAACGTATGCCTGAATAACGAATACCTGCTTCACGTAATTCTTGGCCAATATTTTTCATTATTCCTTCATAACGCCGACTTATAACACTCTCGACATCCACTTCAAGAAGAAAATGAACACCGCCTCTTAAGTCCAATCCTTGTTTCATAGGATCAGCATGAATTGCTTCAAGCCAAGCTGGTGTGGAAGGCGCTAAATTCAAAGCCACTGTGTAATCAGATCCCAGGCTATTCTTGATAACATCACGAGCTAATAATTGAGAATCAGTAGAAGAAAATACTACCTCTACCCCATCCCTCTCCACAACCAGAGATTTATAATCCATATTGGCATTTTTTAATATGGACTCTACCTGATTTTTTATTGTCTCTGTATCTTCATCTGTACCCGCAGAAATTTGAACAACGGGATTTTCCGTATACAAATTCGGTATAGCGTAAACAAATCCAATGACTGCAATCACTATCAGCATTAGATTTTTCCATAGAGGATATTTATTTTGCATTTCTGATTCCCTATGCCTAACTTAAAGTGATTTGATTGTGCCTTTTGGTAATACTGCAGTAACTGCGCCTTTTTGCAAATTAATTTCTATACCTTCTGCTGGGCTTACTTTGATGTATTGATCATCCAGGCTCACAACTTTTGCCAAAATCCCTCCGGATGTTACTATTTCATCCCCCTTTTTTAAGCGATTTATCAATTCTCTATGCTCTTTGGCTCTTTTGCTTTGCGGCCTTATTATCATAAAATAAAACAAGACAAAAATCGCAACGATCATAATCAGTGAAAAAGTTCCATCAGTTTGAGCAGCTGGCGCATTTCCTGCTGCAGCTAATGCATCACTAATAAAAAAACTCATAAAATCTCCTCAAATCGGGTATTAATTTCCTGGTTTTCTTTCGAAGATGGTCGATAAACCAATTTCAAAAGATAGTTCTAAGAACTCTTGTATGGATTACCAGCGTGACATCATATAGCGAATTTACTCGAAGGTAAATGAATAGTTAATTACCTTGAACGTAATACGCATTATGTTGAATCAAGAATCTCTGGCATAGCAATGGGGTATTAGCTAACAAATGATGCAGATAAGCTCTTGTCAACTGTGCTGAACAAGTAGGACATGAGCAATTCTCATCAATCAGTTGAAAATTGAAAGCCTGGCTTTCATCCGTTAAATCAACATTCCCTTCGCGGCCGTATACAATGCCCCGCATAGCATTTTTTGCAGGCTCATCCGATTCGATTAAAATCGATTTCTTCCTGTTTAAATCCTCGATTAAATCAGCTCCGATAGGACCAGAGACATAAAGAGGAAATTCAGACCATTTTTGCAATTGACTCAAGAAATCATCATTATATTTTGCTTCACTGAAATTGAAATACACACCATGTTTTCCAGGCACCTGCAAGGTTTCAAGTTGCTTCGCTGACAAAAAAGGTAATATAGTATCATCCCATTGCTCCCATAGCCCGGAAAAACCATTCATAATCGTTTCAGGTAAAAGCACTGCGACAGGCTTAATATGCAAAATCAAATGCACTAACTCTGAGTTAGTTAATTTGATTCGACTTCCGTCATAAGGTGAAATCAATATCACCATCCCGTTTTTATCGGATACAAGGCGGCTTGCATTGAGGATGAGATGACCTGACCACCCTAGATATTTGGTGAAATCAGTAATATTTTTCAATAATGAATATCCTGGCTTTAATAACAATAAATCCAGATAACAAGATGCAATAGTAATCTTAATTTCTTGCCAATTGGCCGCAGTAAGACATAGTCCTGCTTCAGTATTTAAAACAGGAACAAAATTTTGATTTGTACTCAACATCCACTACCCTCTAACTGTAGCCAAAATTATTATATTCCAGAGCACTTTATAACAATAAACTGGCATCTCCATAACTAAAAAAACGATACCTTTTATCGATTGCTTCTTGATAAAGAGCCATACACTCCTGGTGCCCAATAAAAGCCGACACCAACATCACCAGAGTTGATTCAGGCAAATGAAAATTAGTTATTAATCCATCACAAACTTTAAACTGGTAGCCAGGATAAATGAAAATATCGGTATCACGACTACATGGAATTAGCTCTCCTCCCATAGCAGCGCTTTCAAGGCTGCGCAATGCAGTAGTCCCAACAGCAATTACTCTATTTCCCATAGATTTGGCAGCCTTCACTGCAGTGCACAGATCAGGACTAACCGTAAACCACTCACTATGCATTTTATGATCCTGAATGCGTTCACAGCGAACTGGCCTGAATGTTCCTGCCCCTACATGGAGAGTGACATAAGCAATATTAACTCCTCGCGCTCTAATACTGGATAAAACAGCATCATCAAAATGCAATCCTGCTGTAGGCGCAGCAACAGACCCCGCGCACTTGGCATAGACGGTTTGATATCTCTCCTTATCCAGTGATTCATCTTCTCTGGCGATATAAGGTGGTAAAGGAATATGCCCAAGATCATTTAAAAGATCTAAAATATTTTCGCACGCCTTACAAAGAAATAAATCATCCTGCCTTTGTAATACTTCAAGCCGCTTACCAGCATCAAGATAAATGAGATCGTTTGATTTTAATGATTTGCTCGCTTTGATATGGGCCAGGAAAGTAAAATCGCCAGTTATCCTCTCTACTAACAGTTCAACCTTACCGCCAGTGGCTTTGTGGCCGTATAAGCGTGCTGGTATCACTTTGCTGTCATTCATTACCAATAAGTCCCCTGGCTGTAAGAAATCTGCAATTTCCCGGAATTGATAATGGCCATATTCTTCTGTCTGTCGATTATAAATTAAAAGCCGTGAATCACTTCTATTCGCCAGAGGATATTGGGCTATTAATTCGGAAGGCAAATCAAAATAAAAATCTTGCTTATTCATAGAACAACCTAAAAACAAATTGGTGCAATTATACACCGAACTTTAGTCTTAAAATCAATTATCAGGAATTTATTCATTTTATTAGAAAATTAACATCATTTGTTTTTTTTATCTGTTTAAGAGACTACGAGCAAGATCAGCGTACAGAAAATTAAAATCAGTGTGCTTGTTAAATAGGGATAAGCATAACCCTTGTAAGTTCGTTTGCGGTAGATTAGGTCCAGTAATAATACAGGTCCCACTGAAACAGTAGTGAGTAGTATAATAAGTGCTATCGATGTGGAATATGGCTTAAAAGGCATAATCCGCGTCAAAAAAGCTAACACAGCTTGCAATACTTCTCGAATATAATAAATTACCCAGATAAATAAATAATCAAAATTATAAATTAGCCAGGAAGCGATGCCTAAGGGAATGAGTAACTTAGCCCCTCTGATTGCCAAAATTTTTTTAAAGGTTCTAATGAATTCTTGAGAGAAGAAAACCATAATTGTTGCAAATAAAATAACCAAAGCCAAGGTTAAAAGCATTTTAAATCCTATTTTTAATTTTATTTAAAGATATCTTTTTATTGTTTTTCACTTTAACTTATCAATTAACCAAATACTTTTTTATTTTTTCTCTTCCAGCTCTTCCCATCGAGCAAAATATTGATTTAACAATGCCTCTTCCTTGGCTAACAGCTGAGTTACCTCTGAAATAAGCTTGGCATCTTGCTGATAAAATTCAGGTGAGGCCATTTGCGAATGCAGTGCTTCAATTTTTTTCTCTACGGCTTCAATCTGTTGCGGCAACTTCGATAACTCACGTTGTTCATTAAAAGATAAATTTTTGGCTTTCTCTGGGCTGCTCCGTTTTGAAACTGGAGATTTCGTTTGCTGCTCATTTCGTGTTAATTGATGTTTTTTATAATCGTCATAACCACCAACAAATTCATTAAACTTACCATTTCCTTCATAAACCAACACACTGGTTACTACTTGATTAATAAACGCTCTATCATGACTGATTAGTATTAAAGTACCAGGATAATCAGCTAATACAGCTTCAAGAAGTTCCAGAGTTTCTATATCCAAATCATTAGTTGGTTCATCCATTACGAGTAAATTAACCGGTTTGGCAAAAAGTTTTGCCAGTAATAATCTGTTTCTTTCCCCTCCAGACAAGGAAGATACTGGCTGATTAAATCGATCAGAGGAAAATAAAAACTCTTTCAAATAACTGGCAACATGTTTTTGCTTACCATTAATTGTTACATAATCAGCCCCTTCCCCCACATTAAACATGACTGTTTGATCTTCAAGCAAATGTCGGCGTAACTGATCAAAATAGGCTACCTGAAGCCCTGTCCCTAATTTTATAGTTCCAGCATCAGGCTTAATTTCTCCCAGAAGTAATCGAACTAAAGTGGTTTTGCCACAACCATTGGGGCCGATAATCCCAAGCTTGTCTCCTCTTGTCATTAATAAAGAAAAATCTTTTATAATGGGCTTGTCATTAATTGTATAACTCACTTTGTTTGCTTCTACTACAAGAGCACCAGAACGGCTTACATCCAAATTTAAGGATTTCACTGTTCCTAATTGATTACGACGTGCTTTGTACTGCTCTCTCATTGCCTTTAAGGCCCTGACTCTGCCCTCATTACGTGTGCGTCTTGCCTTGATACCTGTACGTATCCAGGCTTCTTCTTCTGCAAGCCGTTTGTCAAACAAATCATTTTGTTTTTGTTCGCTAAGCCTTATCGATTCACGCCTGTCAAGGTAAGCTTCATAATTACAATGGTGTAGATACAATTTTCCACGATCGATTTCAAGGATGCTTGTTGCTATCTGGCTTAAGAATTCCCTGTCGTGAGTTACTACTATTACAGCACCAGAAAAGGATTTTAAATAATTCTCTAGCCATTCAATTGCTTCGACATCCAAGTGGTTGGTAGGTTCATCCAGTAACAATAAATCAGGCTTGGCAAGCAGTGCCGCACCTAATAATACGCGTCGTTTCATACCGCCTGAGAGATTAGACATCTGCTCATGAATATCTATTCCCAATCGGCTTGCCATCGTTTCAATTTCAGGTAATAAATGCCATGCATTCAAGTTGTCCATTCGCTGCTGACATTTGGCCAATTTGTCCATATCTCCTTGTTTCGTAAACTCATGAAACTGGGACAATACTTCCCCTGTTTCACCTAAGCTTTTAACAAGAAAATGGTACACTGACTCTCCCTCAGCACTTGGGACTTCCTGAACTAAACCAGCAATACGCAAGCCGGATGAGCGTTGAATTTGTCCACCATCAAGCACCAACTCGCCTTGTAGTATTTTCAGCAATGTTGATTTTCCAGCGCCATTGCGTCCAACAAGAGCAATTCTATCCTGTGGCTGAATCTGTAAATCTGCACGGTCCAGAATACAATTGCCAGCCAAGATTAAAGAGGCACCGTTAAGGGAAACTATACTCATCAAAACTCTCTATTTAAATAAATCTGTTTGATCTCATTTTATTGAAAACATACAGTCAGTTCACTGTCTTTTTAATATCAATTGTTTGCCCTGCTGAATCATATGAAATTGTGATAGGACATTCATTCCTAATAACACCGTATTATCATCATTTTGCGGGATTATGACCGCTTTGACATTCTGTAAGTGAAACTCTCCAAATGACAAATGTTGCAAACGAGTTAAAAATCCAGTTACCTTGCCATTGGCGGTTTCTATGGTAACAGGATATCGCCCGGTAATTTTTAAATCCTTAGCCAGGCCTTGCGGTATTGCTACCAAAGTAGCGCCAGTATCCACTAAAAACTCTACAGGATATTCATTAATCTTACCTTTTATCCAATAATGTCCTTCATTATCAGCGCTTAATACATACTCGGTACGACTAGCTACAAAAATGGTACTTTCTGGCTTATCGTAATAGTAAAAGAATAAAAACAACCCTATAAAAAATATAATCCAAACAAATAAGAACATCAGACGCCCTGTGCGAGCGTATTGATCATCACTCATGATTATGCGGATTCAGACAAAACCAGAATCCCATCCATTTCAACCTTGGCACCCTTTGGTAATGCGGAGACTTCGATTGCCGCTCTTGCAGGATAAGGCTCTGAAAAATATCGACTCATCGCTTCGTTAATTAAGGGAAAATGACTTAAATCAGTGAGATAGACGTTTAATTTGACAATATTGGCCAGACTACCACCAGCCTCTTCACATACAGCTGATAAATTTTCCAGGACTTGAGTAATTTGTAATTTAATATCATCGCTGCAGATTTGCATTGTTTCAGGATCTAATGGGATCTGCCCTGAAAGAAAAACGATCTCACCACTTTTTATCGCTTGACTGTACGTGCCTATCGCTTTTGGCGCCAATTTTGTATTGATTGGTTGCATTAAATCTCCCCTTGTTTTTTTCGATATAACCGCATAACTACTTTATTTGCCCTTAATCGACGCATGACTCGAGCCAAATGGGTTCTGTCGCGAACACTGATGGAAAAAGTGACCGCATTATGACGACCATCTCTGGGATCCACATTAATATTCCCTATATTAGAGTCTGCTTCTGAAATAGCAGTTGCTAAAGCAGCCAATACACCTCTTTCGTTGGCTACATCTACAGTAATGTCTACCCAATATTCACCCTGAACCTGCTCATCCCAACGCAAAGCAATAAACTGTTCCGGATTACTACGAGTTGTTTTTAGTGTAGTGCAGTCACTGGCATGAACAATAATGCCTCTGCCTTGTTGAAATTTACCAACTATATTATCTCCAGGTATTGGTTGGCAGCATTCACCAAAATGCACAACCATCCCTTCAGTGCCTTTAATAGCCAAAGGTTTTTTATTGCCCTTATCCGATTCATTGGCGTCTTGCGAAACCACCAACCGCTTGGCAATAACCATTGCCATCTGATTACCTATTCCTATGGCATACAATAAGTCATCAACCGTTTTATAGTGTAAATCGCTGAGCAATGCCTGTAATGTTTCCGGAGGCACTTTGGCGTAATCACTGGATAATTCAGCCAAAGATTGCTCCAATAATCGTTTGCCTAAAACAATAGACTCAGCGTGTTGTTGGCTTTTCAGAAAATGACGAATATTTGATCTTGCCTTTCCAGTCACAACAAAATTCAGCCAAGCCGGGTTGGGGTGTGCTCCCGGGGCTGTAATAATCTCTACGGTTTGACCATTGGATAAAGGAATGCTTAAAGGAACCAAACGCCTGTTCACTTTCGCTGCAACACAACTATTTCCCACTCCAGAGTGTACCGTGTAAGCAAAATCCACAGGAGTGGCTCCTTTCGGCAACTCCATAATGTGCCCTTTAGGAGTAAAAACATATACTTCATCAGGAAATAAATCTATTTTAACGTTTTCGATAAATTCAAGAGAACTGCCTGTGCTCCTTTGCATTTCAAGCAAACTTTGAACCCACTCTCTGGCACGAAGTTGAGCTTCATTGACTTCCAATCCGGAAGATTTATAGATCCAGTGCGCTGCTACACCATTATCAGCTACTTTATCCATCTCTCTTGTGCGTATTTGAACCTCAAGAGGAACACCAAAAGGCCCAAACAAAGTGGTATGCAATGACTGATAGCCATTGGCTTTGGGAATTCCGATATAGTCTTTAAAGCGTTGTGGTACAGGCTTATAAGTACAGTGCAAAGCTCCCAAAATTCTATAACAGGAGTCAATGTCTTCTGTAATGATGCGAAATGCAAACACATCCGTAATTTCTGTAAAGGATGCTTTCTTTTGCTTCATTTTTCTATAAATACTATATAAATGCTTTTGCCTGCCAAATACTTGCTCATAGGGAATGTTCAACTGCGATAAGGCGTGTTGCAAATCTTTCTCTATGGTCTGTGTCAACTCTCTTCGATTACCCCGAGATTTTTCAACAGCAGATTTAATTGCCCTGTAACGCATAGGATATAAAGCTTGAAACCCTAAATCCTCAAGGCCGATATAAATAGAATGCATACCCAAACGATTGGCAATAGGGGCATAAATCTCGAGCGTTTCAATTGCAATTCGTCTGCGCTTGGCTGCGGGCATTGATCCTAAAGTGCGCATATTATGTAAGCGATCAGCCAATTTAACGATAATAACGCGAATGTCCTTAACCATAGCCAAAACCATCTTGCGAAAATTTTCCGCTTGAGCTTCGGCCTTTGATTCAAATTTAATTTTGGTGAGTTTGGTGACGCCATCAACAAGGGCAGTGACTTCTTCACCAAATTGATTAACCAGTTCTTCTTTACTTATGGAGGTATCTTCAACGACGTCATGAAGCAGAGTAGCCATGATAGTTTGATAGTCCAGTCTCATTCTTGCCAGAATGAGGGCTGCTGCTACAGGGTGTGTAATATAAGGCTCACCTGAACGACGCATTTGGCCATGGTGTGCTTTTTCAGCCACCAAATAAGCTTGATAACATTTCTCTATTTGCGCCTGCTCAAGGTAGCATTTAAGCTCTTCATCGAGCTCTTTAAAGTAGCTCACGCAGTACTCCCTAGTATCCAACATGGCTATTTATACCTCACATTACTCAAAATACGGTTTTATGCCTCGCCCTTGTTCCCTTTGCTTTGCTTAAATACCATAACTTGATTACCAAGAGGTATATTTTAGAATGGCTAATATTCCCAAGGCAAAGTCAATAACTCATTTTAATCTTCATCCAAAATGTCCGCTGTAACATAACCTTCGGCAATTTCCCTAAGTGCTACTACAGTAGGCTTATCATTTTCCCATTCAACCATGGGTTGATCGCCACGAACTGCAATTTGCCTTGCTCGTTTGGTAGCAACCATAACCAGCTCAAACCGGTTTTTAACATGTTCTAAACAATCTTCAACTGTTACTCGTGCCATAAAATCCACCTCTAGGTTATTAGAACAAATACTAACTCAAATCTTTTATTTTACTGCGATGACAAGAGGAAAGAAAGCAATTTGGCTTGTTTATTTACCTGTTTTTCAATTCGAAGCCTATTGGCAATTACTATCGACTGTAATTCCATTGCCGCCTTTTCAAAATCATCATTAACAATCAGATAATCAAATTCAGGATAATGGCCAAGTTCATCCTGTGCTTTTGTCATTCTCTCACTAATCACATGATCTTTATCTTGTCGCCTGTTCATCAAGCGTTCTTTTAATGCGTCTAAAGAAGGAGGAATGATAAATACACTCACTGCATCCGGATAGGCATGTCTAATTTGCTCCGCTCCTTGCCAATCAATATCAAGAACGACGTCAATTCCAAATTGTAACCGTTTGTTAATTTGAGCAACTGAGGTACCATACCAATGATTAAATACTTTGGCATGCTCAATAAACGCCCCCTCATTCACCATAGAAATAAATTGTTTCTCATCAATGAAAAAATAATCCACCCCTTCTTTTTCTCCAGGTCTCATAGGTCTGGTCGTATGAGAAACTGACACTTCAATCTCACCCACCATTTCAATGAGTTTTTTCACCAAACTTGTTTTCCCTCCTCCGGAGGGTGCTGCAACAATGTATAAATTTCCTGAATTATCACTAACCATATCATTTACTCAAAATTCTGAATTTGTTCACGCATCTGCTCAATCAATACTTTCATTTCAACAGCACATAAAGTTAACTCTGCTGAATCCGATTTTGAGCTTAGGGTATTCGCCTCTCTATTTAATTCTTGCATTAAAAAATCCAGTCTTCTACCCGTCACCTTTTCTGCATTCAAAGTGCGGCTTACTTCCGCTATATGAGTCTCTAACCTGTCCAACTCTTCACTCACATCAAGTTTGGCTAGTAGCAAGGCAATTTCTTGCTCTACACGCGCCTCTGGAACGTCCATTTGCAATTCATGCAAACGCGTAAGTAATTTATCTTTAGTCTTGGCACTCATTGAAACCACAATGCTTTTGGATTTCATTACTTCTTGGCGCAAAGCCTGCAATCGGTCTTCAACATATGCCTTTAATGACCTGCCTTCCCCAGCTCTGACTTCACACAATTTATCGATACTTTTCTGAAATAACTCCAAAGCAATTTGAGACAATTCCTCCATATCCAGCAGATTAGCCTCCACAACGCCTGGCCATGAAAGCACTTGACTGACAGTCATATCATTAGCCAGATGATGAGAAGCAGATAATTTACTGCTTAAATCAAGTAATGCATTAATCGTACCTATATTTATAAGCATAGACCGATTATCACAACTTGTATCCTTGTACTTTAGATGGCACTCCAGTTTACCCCGATGTATCTTATCCCGAAGCAAAGTTCTTAATTCTGCTTCAAGAAATCGAAAGGACTCCGGCAAACGAAAAGAGACATCGAGATAGCGATGGTTAACAGACCTGATTTCCCAACAAAAATCACCTACATCAAACTGCTTTTGTATTCGAGAAAAAGCCGTCATACTATGAATCATAAAGAATACCTACTTTTTAACCTTGCGCGAATATACCTGAAATTAAAAGAATTGCACAGGGATTGCCCATCAATTAATTGCAACAAACTTCTGTATCAGGTCCTGAAAGTCAGGCCTTAAATCAAACTTGAAACTTAAAACAAACTGTTTCTAACGTAAAGAATGGAAACAAATCGAATGGTTTGATTAAAAATATTTTTCAGCAAAAATAGAGAGGAACGTACAAATAGCGTATGTATTTAGGGTGCAACTCAAGTATTAAAGAGTTATACTTGGGCATTTTACAGAGGAGTATCTCTAATGCGTCCCAGTAATCGTGAACATGATCAACTTCGTCCCGTTACAATAACACGTAATTTTACCAATTATGCCGAAGGCTCTGTATTAGTCGAATTTGGTCAGACAAAAGTGATTTGTAACGCATCAATCGTCGAAGGAGTTCCCCGGTTTTTAAAAGGTAAAAACCAAGGGTGGATAACAGCTGAATATGGCATGCTCCCACGTGCAACTCATAGCCGTACCGAAAGGGAAGCCAGTAAAGGTAAGCAAGGTGGCAGAACATTGGAAATTCAACGTCTCATAGGGCGTTCATTGAGAGCATGTATCGATTTAAAGGTTTTGGGCGAAAATACTATTACTCTTGATTGTGATGTTATTCAAGCGGATGGAGGAACCAGAACAGCAGCTATAACTGGCAGTTGTGTGGCTATGCGAGATGCAATTCACTGGATGGTTCAACGTGAAAAAATAAAGAAGATGCCTGCTTTTAATTATGTAGCTGCCGTATCTGTAGGTATTTACAGGGGTCAACCCGTGCTGGATTTGGATTATGCAGAAGATGTTCTTGCTGAAACAGATATGAATGTGGTTATGAATGAACAAGGACATTTTATTGAAGTTCAAGGCACTGCTGAAGATAACTCCTTTAACCGGGAACAACTGAACAGCATGTTGTCATTGGCTGAAATTGGTATTCCTCAATTGATTGAAATCCAAAAAAATGCCTGAGAACAATAGCCCGGCATAAACAGTCGCCCGCTATAGAAATTAATACTTCAAACCTGAGCAAAAGATCTCTGCAGGAATGCTTTGAGCTAACTGAAGAGATCTCATTGCAGTTATTGGCATTGCTATCTCCAAAGTTTTTTGAGGAGTTCTGGAACTTGCCTGTACTCAATTCCTGTAAATACCAACACCGTATTGAAATCTATCTGGACTTGCGCCCCTAATCTCTTTGTTAAATAATGTTTTAAATTTAGTCATTTAATTTATATAAACTTCCTCATTAAAAACATTTTTTGTCTCGACCTTGGGTCTTTTTCACAAGTCATGTGTATTTAAAATAATGACTTGTTCAGGGCAGCCTCATGAGCAGTGTGTTTCGAAATAATATTTTTATTAACCAATTCAGTCAAATGTTGATCCAATGTTTGCATTCCTTTGGCTTGACCAGTTTGAATTGACGAATACATTTGCGCTATCTTATCCTCACGAATTAAATTACGAATAGCCCCCGTACACATCATAATTTCAAGCGCCGCAACCCGACCACCTTTATTCTTTTTTAATAAACTTTGAGCAACGACAGCTTGCAATGATTCAGAAAGCATGGAGCGTACCATCGATTTTTCTTCAGCGGGAAATACATCAATTATCCTGTTTATTGTTTTTGTTGCAGAATTGGTATGCAATGTTCCAAAAACCAAATGCCCGGTTTCTGCTGCAGTCATCGCCAAGCGTATAGTTTCCAAATCGCGTAATTCACCCACCAATATAATATCCGGATCTTCACGTAACGCTGATCTCAAAGCGGCATTAAAGCTCAATGTGTCTTTGTGTACTTCGCGTTGGTTGACCAGACATTTTTTGCTTTGATGAACAAACTCAATGGGATCTTCAACTGTCAAAATATGCTCATAACGACTTGAATTAATATAATCGATGACTGCTGCAAGCGTGGTACTTTTTCCTGATCCAGTTGGGCCAGTAACCAGAACCAGACCCCTGGAAAAACTAGCCATTTCTTTAAAAATTGGGGGCAATCCTAAATCTTCCATGCTAAGAATTTCAGAAGGAATAGTTCTGAAAACAGCAGCGGCACCGCGCGATTGATTGAAAGCATTAACCCTGAACCGTGCCAGATTGGCTATTTCAAAGGAAAAATCTGTTTCAAAAAATTCTTCATATTCTTTTCTTTGCCTGTCATTCATTATGTCATAAATAATCTTAATGACGTCTTTATGCTCTAATGGAGGTAAATTAATTTTGCGTAAATCACCATCAACACGAATCATAGGAGGCATGCCAGCTGAAATATGCAAATCTGATGATTTGTTTTTAACTGAAAATGCCAATAATTCCGCGATATCCATACTCTATAATTCCCGCCAATTTTTTCATTATATATTGTAGATTAACTCATGAAATGATTACCAGCAATCATGGATATCTTTTTGTAGTACCATTACACTTCATGCATAATTAATATTTCTTTTTATAATAAAGCGCCTCATCTTTTGATTAGCCGGGATTAATATGAGCATTAGTCAGAACATAAACAAAGTAAGAGAACTGATAACCCAGACAGAATCATCCAGTAACAGGCAACCGAACAGCGTCTTATTATTGGCTGTTAGTAAAGAACAAAGCCCCGAATTAATCAGAGAAGCATTCCAACAAGGGATAAGACACTTTGGTGAAAACTATTTTCAAGAAGCCCAGGAAAAAATATTGGCATTAAGAGATCTGCCTATCTGTTGGCATTTTATAGGGCCTATCCAAAGTAATAAAACCAAAGGAATAGCGAAATATTTTAATTGGGTTCACAGCATTGACCGAAATAAAACAGCCAAACTTCTTAACCAGTTCAGATCTGAGCAACTACCACCGCTCAATGTCTGTTTACAAATTAATTTGACTGGAGAAACTACAAAATCAGGCATTCCTCCAGAACATGCCATCGACCTTGCTCTCGAAGTAAAGCAATTGCCTAATTTGCAGCTAAGGGGACTGATGACAATCCCTCCTCAGCAAAACAACATGCAAACACAGTACAATTTATTCCTTAAACTCAATCAACTCAAGGAATCCATCAATAAGGCACTTCATTTAAAAATGGATACTTTATCAATGGGTATGAGTGATGATTTGGTTCCGGCAATTAAAGCAGGTTCGACCATAGTTCGAATTGGACGAGCAATTTTTGGCGAACGAAAAGGTAAATTATTATGAATATCAGTTTTATTGGTTATGGGAATATGGCGAAAGCAATTGCCTGCCACTTACAAAAGCAAAATAAATACTCATTGTCAGCTGCCTCACCATCCTTATCTGCGGGCATTAGTAAAGAAAATATTCGCACTCATTACGATAATAAAGAAGTGGCTAAAGACGCAGACGTCATTATATTGGCAGTAAAACCCGCACAAATGCGTGAGGTAGTCAATGAGATTAACCCTTTTATTTCATCAGGTTGCCTTCTAATCTCAGTGGCAGCCGGATTGTCCCTGACCTGGTTTGCCAAATATTGTAAAAAAGGACAAGCGGTCGTAAGAACCATGCCTAATACCCCGGCTATAGTTGGATTTGCAGCAACATCAATGATTGCAAATGAATTTGTAAACGAGAAACAAAAAAAATGGGCAGAACAATTATTTTCAAGCATTGGGATTACTGATTGGGTTAAAGATGAAGAAGACATGGACACCCTGACAGCCCTTTCTGGCAGTGGCCCTGCTTACGTATTTTTGTTTCTTGAAGCGATGATTAATGCAGGGGTCCAATTGGGCCTGGAAGAAACGGTTGCCAAACACTTTGCCATACAGACATTTTCAGGATCGCTTCAATTAGCTCAACATAGCCAGTTAAGTTTGACTGAACTGAGAAAAAAAGTAACTTCTCCGGGAGGTACAACAGCCGCAGCTTTGGAAATCCTGCATGGAGATTTGGATGAGCTCATTTTTTCTGCTATGAAAGCTGCGAAACAAAAAGCTCATGAATTAGGAAAAGTTGAATAACACTTTTGAGTTAACAAAAATTCTATCGCAAGAAGTCCTCTGTTGATTTCTTTTATTTTAATGTCAGTCAGGATTTACAAAAACCCCAAGGTCAAGGCAAAAAATGTTTTTAATGAGGGAATTAAGATAAACTAAACAACTGAACTAAAAATACTTTTTGAGAAAGATATTGGGAACATTCTGTTAGTATTAATTCTTGAACTGTTCAAGCAAACAATCATTGTGGAACAAGGTTTGCTCGCGTTATGATAGAAGGTTAATAAACTGCTTAAGCAATTCATTTCTAAATCATATGAATAAATTTGCTGGCTTTATTGATGAATACAATCTAAAGAGGTAAAACAATGGCTGGTTTAACTGCTGTCGGGTATTTTTTATTATCCTTATTATTTACTATCGTTATTTTCAGTTTGTGGCTTAGAATCGCTATACGTTTTTTTCGTATCAGTACTATTAATCCATTCTCTCAATTAATCCATACCATTACTGATCCTCTAGTGAAACCCTTGTATTGGATTATAAAAAAGCCATTGCAACCAGGACAAAAATACGACTGGATAGCATTTGGAGTTTTAATCCTGGTGGAATTTTTTAAAATAATTTCACTGAGTTTACTGATGTATCATGCAATCATTCCATTTCTCTTTATTTTTCTCTACATACTTGTTGATTTGATAATTCAACCTTGCGAAATATTATTTTTTGCTGTTCTGATTCGAGTAATAATGAGTTATGTTAATCCCAAATGGCAACATCCGCTTGGTGATTTCTTGCGCGTAATAACAACACCAATTTTACGACTAGGCAGAATTATAGTCCCGGACATTTCAGGTTTTGATTTCTCACCCTTTATTATCATGGTGATATTAAAAATTATTACCCTGTTTCTAAGCGCTTCTTTGCCCTGGAAGTTATTATAAAAGCAAAAATAAACAAACAGAACTATACTATTAGTTGATACGGATTAATGGAAAAAGCTATGAAATCGATATTACTTATGAGTTTATTATTGCTAATTATGCCATTCCGTTTAATGAGCGCACAATCTTTGTATTGCCCTCAGAATCATGGTTATATCAATATCGGTATGTCCATGGATCAGGTCATTGCTGCGTGCGGGCAACCACTGAGTAAACAAGAGTCCAATCAGCCTATTTTGCAGAAAATCCCTGTGCAGCAACTAATTTATAATAATCTGGGAAACTCCGATGGCCTGTATTCAGGATCATTAAATGTACCGGAAGGTACCGCTTTTTATGGCGTATGGAATATACCTACAGGTAGTAGCGGCGTGCAATTGGAAGTCGATATTCTCAATAATAAAGTCCAGGATATTCGAGTGAATGGCGGCAATACTAACGCTTTTTCCTTGTGTGGCAACGCAAGCATTCAAATCGGAGATCCTGCCACTAAAGTTTATGGCGCTTGCGGCAGTCCGAACCTGGTCAATAACACGTACATTAACCAAGTGGTTCCTACAGAGACAAAACCACAAATCTGGATTTATAAACCAGGTCCATATCAACCAGCCTTTTCCTTGACTTTTGTCGACGGCAAATTACAATCCATCGGAAATAATTGAGGAAGTATGACAAATGGCTGAAACCATAGATGATATAACAATTGCTTTTAACGAAAATGGAGTGGAAACAACCAGGGAGCTCGATAAACAAATCCTATCCAAAGGAGCATGGACTACTATTATGTTTAAATACCAGGATTGGGATAACACAAAAAATGATTACGGTCCTGTAAAATATTCTATACGGCGTTATCAGAAACGTAACAATCAATATTGGCAAAAATCCAAATTCAATATTTCGAGTACTGAACAAGCCAAAAAAATTGTTGATATATTAAATAATTGGCTTGAGTAATTTTCTGATGTCTTTGTTAAAATTTTAATACCTGCGCGAATGCAGGGATTTTAATTTGATGAGAGAAGGATTCCATACGTAACCAATAAATTGGCTCTGAATACTTCCCTCATCAAAACGTCTTAAAACTGAGAATCAAGTTTCATTTGATATTATAAGTAACAGCCTACGCCATCATATCCAACGACACGACATTCTTTATAAGCCGATTGATCCAATTCATAGCTTACGGAACCATAATAAGCATAAATCTTTCCATCCTTGGCTTTTTCAATACGTGGCTTCTGATAGCTTACACCAGTTTCACAGCTTGACTTAGCTTGAATCCAGGTCGCAGTACTGTCATTAATGATGTTTTTACCAGGTTTTAATCTATTCTCTCCACATTCATGCGTTGCCAGAGCAATCATTTTAGGCGCTGAGAATAAGACATCATAAGCATTTAATGCTGCCTGCACAGCATTATCCGCATCCAATATTCCATGTCCACAAGGTTTTTTGCCGACACAAGATTTATTGGTGTCGTTGCTTTGCCCAAACTCATGCGTAGTAACATATAAAATTTGTTCAACTTGTTCAGGTTTCAAAGCCTTATTACTGACAGCAAAAATTAAACCTGCTACCCCGGCTACATGAGGCGAAGCCATACTCGTCCCTTGATAAAAATCAAAGCCTGATGAATTGTATCCACCTCCCGGGTTTACGGTAGATAAAATACCTCCCGAAGTGCCATAACGCTTATCACCTCCCGGTGCTGCAAGGGTTATACTGGGCCCATAATTTGAAAAGTACGAACGCAATCCTTCTGGTCCGGTGGAAGCAACCTTGATCGTTCCATTGCACACTGCAGGAGCATTATAGTGTTCCCAAACATTATCATTTCCGGCAGCAACCGCGACTACAGCCCCTTTCTTGCGAGCAAAGAATAAAGCCTCTTGTAAAGCTTCGTCGCAATAATCAATTTCTTTTCCAGGCTCTAAATCGACACCAAAACTCATATTTAATACCTTGGCTGGATGTATATTTTTAGGAACTCCCGGAACATCACCTCCAACAGCCCAATAGATACTATTCACCACAGCACTTTCATAAAACATACCATTTTCGGCAGGAATTTTAACAGTCAGAATTTTTAAATCCTCACCAACTCCGTTCATGACATCGCCATAACCGGCAATGGTACCGGCAACATGGGTGCCATGGTAAGATCTGGTTTCATCAGATAAATCATTGTTATTCCCGGCAAAATTCCATCCAAATACATTACCTTCGTTATCTTTTACAAGGTTATTCACCAAACTGTCATTCAATGCAATCCCAGTATCTAAAACCGCAACAACTATCGGCTTCCTAGACTTTCCTGTAGTATATGCCCATGCGCCATCTCTTAAACCAGGCCTGGACTCCAAACGAATTCCCGCTGGCCTTTCGAATTCATCCCATTGACTCTCATGGGATAACAATTGACTTAACTCCTGGTTTATTACTGGATCAGGGAGAGGCTTAAAATGTCCTATTCTGTCTTTAACTGCATAAAGTACATTGGGATTTTTGCGCAAACGTTCTAAAACTTTGGCTGTAACATCTTCTTCTTTAGACTTGACAATAGCATGGGAATTCGATGTATCAAAAATAAGCGAATAAGCGCCATTGGCCATAGGCTTCATTTCTTTAACGGGTATTTGAACAGATTTAATGACTTGTGATTTCAGTGAAGCAATAGTGGCGGGTTGCTGTTTATATTTAATGATAACCCTGATTGTTTCAGTTTCAGTCATAGCAAAACTGCCACAAGCAAGCGATAAAAGACTTAATCCCAATATTCCTGATTTCAAACCCATACTTCAATCTCCTTTTTAAAGTCAATCCGTAGCCTTGACCAATTTTTAAAAATAAAACCACCTCAGTATGCAGGAGAATAAATATCAACTCAAGAATCAATAAGCCATGAGATTAAATTAAAATCGAGCAATCATTGGACTTCATGTTTTTCCCTATATTCTGTGGGAGTGATTCCTGTCCATCGTTTGAATGCTTTTGAAAAATTGGATGTATCTTGAAAACCCAATAAAAAACAGATCTCGGTCATGGAAATATTATTATTGAGCAAAAATGTCTTTGCTTTTTGTTCTCTTACCTCATCAAGCAACTCTTGGTAAGTCACATCCAATCTCTGCAAATGACGTCTTAGAGTACGAGAAGTCATACATAATCGACTGGCTATCTCATCCATGCTGACGTGATTTAAATTCTGATTGATTAAAATAGATTTAATCTTGCTTGCCATATCCTCTTTTAATGACATTTTTTTTTCAAGTTCTTGCAATTGCCTTTTTGCCAGTTGATAACTGACATCGTCAGCAAAATGGATGGGATAATTCAGTTCCTCCGCTTTAAACCAAACGCGAGTAGCCTCTGTATTAAAAATAATTTTAGTCTGAAAAATTGTTTGATAATATTTTGCATAAGGAGGTTCATCGTAATTTAACTCAATCTTGAGCAATGGGTCATTACAACTAATCAAAAAATTTCTCATTTTAATAAGATGAGTAATTGCCAATTCAGTTATAAAACGTGATAAAACCATTTCTTTTGTGTGTGGTAATAACTTGATATAAGCACTGTTTTCAGTATTAAACTGGCGTAACTCCAGAGACAACAAATTGGTTCGTGTATTAAGGTAACTGAGCACAGTTTGTATAGCAGTTCCAAATGTAGGACTGCTCATTGCTGCATACCCAAGAAAACCGTGATTGACTATAGATAAGTTTTGACCAAAAACCAAACCCAATTCCGGACAATTGCTTAATTTATAAGCTTCCAAAATAACCTGGTTAAATTCATCCTGAGTTAAGTAGGCATCAGGATCATGTACTCTTATCAGATCAAAGCCAATTTTTTCTAAAAAATGGTTAATCCCAAATTGTTCAAGACATTTTTCCAGAGTAGAAAGATAATTTGCCGCTATAACCAGATCCATCAACAGGCTTTTCTTTTTTAAGTGATAAGTGAATTAATTCTAATCTATATTAGAGTATAAGATCCAATAATGTATAAAAATTCAAGATTTAGTTATCTTGACTAAATCTTGAATAAAATTAGTTTAATAACGATAATGATCCGGCTTGTAAGGTCCATTTTTATCAACGCCGATATAATCAGCCTGCTCATTACTTAATTGAGTTAATTTTGCACCAATACGTCCCAAATGCAAACGGGCTACTTTTTCATCCAAAACTTTTGGAAGTACATATACTTGATTCTGGTATTGGCTAGAGTTTTGGAACAGCTCAATCTGCGCTAATACTTGATTGGTAAAGGAAGCAGACATGACAAAGCTCGGATGGCCTGTAGCGCAGCCCAAATTCACTAAACGCCCTTCAGCCAGGATAATAATCCGCTTTCCATCAGGAAAAATCACATGATCAACCTGCGGCTTGATATTTTCCCATTGATACTGTTTTAAGCTTTGAATATCAATTTCGGAATCAAAATGGCCTATGTTGCACAATATCGCCTGATTACGCATACGTTTCATGTGATCGTGAGTTACAACATGGTAATTGCCAGTAGCTGTAACTACGATATCCACTTGTTCAGCAACATCATCCAGAGTGACTACTCTGTAGCCTTCCATTGCTGCCTGAAGTGCGCAAATAGGATCAATTTCTGCGACAAGTACAGTGGCTCCCTGTCCGCGCAAGGCCTGAGCGCAACCTTTCCCTACGTCACCATAGCCTAGAATCAAGGCAACCTTACCAGCTATCATAACATCTGTTGCACGTTTTAACCCATCAAGCAGGGATTCCCGACATCCATACAAATTATCAAATTTGGATTTGGTCACCGCATTATTAACATTAATGGCTGGAATTTTTAATTGTCCATGTTTCGCCATTTCGTACAGCCTGGCTACACCTGTAGTGGTTTCCTCAGATACTCCCTTAATTGCAGTCAGTAATTTGGGATGTTTCTGGTGAACAACTTGTGTCAGATCCCCGCCATCATCTAATAATAAATTAGGTGTCCAACCATTGGGGCCACTTAAAGTTTGCTCAACACACCACCAATATTCTTCTTCTGTTTCGCCCTTCCAGGCAAAAACAGGGATTCCTTTTGCAGCAATAGCGGAAGCTGCATGATCCTGAGTAGAAAAAATATTGCAGGAAGACCAGCGTACTTCAGCACCCAATGCAACCAGGGTCTCAATCAATACTGCGGTTTGAATCGTCATATGCAGACAACCTGCAATCCGAGCGCCTTGAAGTGGTTTTTTCGCAGAAAATTCCTCGCGTAAAGCCATTAAACCCGGCATTTCGGTTTCAGCTATCGCTATTTCTTTTCGCCCCCAGTCCGCTAATGAAATCTCTGCTACTTTATAATCTTGTAATGTATTGATTTTCTGTACTCCTTCTTCTACCAGTTCCATTAGAGTATCCTTAAAAAATTATAATGCCTTGCTTAATTCAGCTACTTTGTCCAATCGCTCCCATGGAAAACTCTCCCTGCCATAGTGCCCATAAGTTGCCGTCTGCCTATAAATAGGACGAAGCAAATCGTGTTGGTCGATAATACCTTGCGGTGTTAAATCAAAATGCGTATGAATTAAATCAATTATTTCGCTGTTTTTTAGTCGTCCAGTACCAAAAGTATCAACAAAAATAGATGTAGGTTCAGCAACACCAATAGCATAGGAAATCTGTAACTCGCATTTATCCGCCAAACCAGCCGCCACAATATTCTTGGCAACATGTCTTGCGGCGTATGCTGCGGAGCGATCTACCTTCGAAGGATCTTTACCTGAAAAACAGCCTCCGCCATGTCTTGCCATACCACCATAAGTATCAACAATGATTTTACGGCCGGTTAAGCCACAATCGCCCAAAGGACCACCAATTACGAAGCGTCCTGTCGGATTAATGAAATACCGGGTCTTATCATTGAGCCATTCAGCAGGAAGAACTGATTTAATAATTTCTTCACGGATCGCCTCAACCAAATCTTTATGCTCAATATCAGGTGAATGCTGCGTAGAAAAAACAACAGTATCCACTTCAACCGGCATCCCTTGTTCATATTTCAAAGTAAGTTGACATTTTGCATCAGGTCTTAACCAGGGTAATTGGCCTGATTTACGAGCTTTAGCTAATTTCTCCATCAAACGATGCGCATAGGCAATAGGGGCAGGCATAAAAACATCTGTTTCACGGCTGGCATAACCAAACATAAGTCCCTGATCGCCAGCACCCAGAATTTTAGTTTGCTGATTATCGACACCTTGAGCTATGTCTGGTGATTGCTTGCCAATCGCTGAAAGCACAGCACAAGATTCCCAATCAAACCCCATCTGGGAACTATTATAGCCAATGTCCTTGATAACATGACGAGTTATTTCTTCAACATCAACCCAAGCTTTCGTCGTAATTTCTCCACCAACCAAAACCATGCCGGTTTTAACCAATACCTCACAAGCCACTCGTGCTTTTGGATCTTGGGCTAAAATAGCATCTAAAATGGCATCTGAAATTTGATCAGCTATCTTATCAGGATGGCCCTCGGAAACAGACTCTGAGGTAAAAACATAGACTTCATTCATTACATATCCTCTGTATTTTCTATTTTTAGTATCCCTAATCTTTATCTCTGCTTAAAACACAAAACAAGTTAAAGTCATTGTTTTGGTAAATCCATGCCATTTTACTAATCTTTAATAGCCATGGATAGCATTTAGGGGTATTACAATCATTGTAAGCAGGCTTAAAACAAGCCACTCTTGCCAAAATAATAATTCTGAAGCTAAAAATTTATTTCATCAGATTTAAAAATTCATTAAATAAAATATCTATATCATGTGGCCCAGGGCTTGCTTCTGGATGGCCTTGAAAACCAAATGCCGGTTTTGTTTTGTGCCTTATTCCCTGTAAACTGTTATCAAATAATGAACGATGCGTAACTTCCAGGCAATTGGGCAATGAATCCTCATCTACAGCAAAACCATGATTTTGACTTGTTATAAAAACACGTTTTTTGCCAGTTGTTTCAACTACAGGATGATTGGAACCATGATGTCCAAATTTCATTTTTTTAGTAATACCACCACATGCCAAAGCCAAAATCTGAAACCCAAGGCATATACCAAATAAAGGAATATTATTGTCTAAAAACACCTGTGTTGCTTTGATGGCATAATCGCATGCTTGGGGATCACCCGGTCCATTGGATAAAAAGACACCATTAGGATTCATGGCTAAAACCTCTTCTGCAGAAGTTTTAGCAGGGACTATAGTAATATGGCATCCCTTATCATGTAAGATACGTAAAATATTATGTTTTACACCAAAATCATAGGCAACAACATGAAGCTGTTGAGGCTGTTTGTCTAGACTCCACATTCCCCGACCTTCATGCCAACGCTCTATCGTTTGTCTTGTAACCTCTAAAGCCAAATCTGCACCCTGAAGCCCTGCAAAGGATTTAGCCTTTGCCACAACAATTTCAGGTTTCTCCACATTGGTGCTAATACAGGCTCCGATAGAACCCTTCTCACGCAATTTCAGTGTAAGCGCGCGCGTATCAATGCCAGAAATTGCAACTACTCCATTTTTACTTAACCAGTCTGGGAAGGATTGTTCAGCTCTGTAATTGCTAGGGATTGCAGTGCAGTTTCTCATGACGAGGCCGGCTGCCCAGACTTTTGTGGACTCCATGTCCTCCATGTTACAACCGGTATTTCCCACATGAGCAGTAGTTAAGGTAATTATTTGTCTGGCATACGAAGGATCAGTAAGCATTTCCTGATAGCCAGTCATTGACGTGTTAAAAACCAACTCACCAACAGAATCACCACTGGCCCCTACTGACAGGCCCTCATAAACAGTGCCATCAGCTAAAGCTAAAATTGCTGATTTATTAATCATGAATATACTCAATTATGTTCAAAGTATGCTTATCCAGCGTAAAATAGGCAATCCATGCTGAAAACGACAAATCTTCCAATTGTAACTTAATTAAGTCAAAATTTCATGTCTTCGAAGAATTTTTTCACACCGGCAAACCAGGAGCTTGTTTTAGGTGAGTGCGTTCCCTTGGCATTCTCTAATGAATCCTGTAACTTATTTAACAGTTCTTTTTGCTCTCGAGATAAATTGACCGGTGTTTCTACAACTACCTTGCATAGCAAATCGCCTTGTCCATATCCTCTGACAGATTTCATCCCTTTACTTCTCAAGCGAAATACTTTGCCTGTTTGAGTTTCCGCCGGAATTTTTAAAGTGACTCGGCCTTCCAAAGTGGGTACTTCGATCGAGCCTCCTAACGCCGCAGTTGCAAAACTAATAGGTACTTCACAATGCAAATCATTTTCATGGCGCTCAAAAATAGCATGTTTTTTCAAGCTAATTTGAACATATAAATCTCCTGAACCACCACCATGCACCCCTGCTTCACCTTCTCCGCTTAAACGGACTCGATCACCATTATCGACTCCAGCCGGGATTTTGACATTTATTTTTTTACTTTCTCTAACTCTTCCTTGACCATGACAACTGGCACAAGGATCAGAAATTATTTTTCCCTCACCATGACAAGTGGGGCAGGTTTGTTGTATGGAAAAAAAACCTTGTTGAATTCTGACTTGCCCCATGCCCTGGCATGTTTCACAAGTTTTTGGGCTTGTGCCTTTTTTAGCCCCCGATCCCTCACAAACAGTACAAGTACCATGTCTTGGAACGGTAATTTCAACTTCTTTTCCTATAGCCGCTTCTTCAAGGGTCAATTGCACATTAAATTGCAAATCAGCGCCTCTTTGTCCACGTGATTGACGCCCATGCCCACGCCCCCCTGAAAAAATATTCTCAAAAATATCTTCAAAAACGTCACCAAATCCTCCAAATCCGCCAAAACCACCTGGGCCTCCACCCATTGAAGGATCCACTCCGGCATGGCCGAATTGATCATAAGCGGCGCGTTTTTGCTTATCGGACAAGATGTTATAGGCTTTTTGAATTTCTTTAAATTTTTCTTCGGCAGAGGTATCACCTGGATTCCGATCGGGATGGTATTTCATTGCCAGCCTGCGATATGCTTTTTTAATCTCTGCATCACTCGCATTTCGACTTACTTCTAAAAGTTCATAATAATCCCGCTGTTCCATAACTGCTCACAATTTATAACAATCACTTAATTTTAATTCTCTCAGTCGTATGAAGACTCTAAATTAGCTTAAGTGCTATTTCAATAGACAAACGGGACGATAATATCGCCCCGACCCAAAATTTATTTATTATAACCCGATGAATCCTTCTTCCGCCCTCTTAAATCAGAGGGCGAGAGTAATATTAAATTACTTTTTATCCTCTTCTTTAACTTCTTCAAACTCAGCATCAACAACTCCCTCTTCCGCAGGTTTTGTAGATTCCTGAGATTGTGTTTGCCCCTGAGCTGCCTGACCTTCAGACGATTTTTTAGCATAAATACGTTCAGCCATTTTTGCGGAAGCGTCTGTCAATACTTTCAGCTTGTCTTCAATACGAGCCTTGTCAGTTCCTTGCACCGCCTCTTTCAGCTCAGAAATTGCTGTTTCGATGCCTCTTTTCTCATCCTCAGACAACTCATCAGCCAAATCTTTCATAGATTTTTCACAGCTATGAATCAAACTATCTGCCTGATTGCGCAGTTCTGCCATTTCCTTGAATTTCTTATCTTCTTCAGCATGCGATTGGGCATCTTTCACCATAGCAGCAACCTCTTCTTCACTTAAACCACTGGAAGCTTTGATGACAATGGATTGTGCCTTGCCAGTTGCCTTGTCTTTGGCAGAAACATTCAAGATACCATTGGCATCAATATCAAAAGTTACTTCAATTTGAGGAACACCACGAGGAGCAGGAGGGATGTCACGCAAATCAAACCGTCCCAGTGACTTGTTTGCTGAAGCCTGTTCTCTTTCACCCTGCAATACATGCACAGTCACTGCTGTCTGATTATCATCGGCTGTTGAAAACACTTGTGTAGCCTTTGTAGGAATAGTTGTGTTTTTTTCAATGAGTTTGGTCATTACACCACCCATGGTTTCTATACCGAGAGACAAAGGAGTGACATCGAGTAAAAGAATGTCTTTCACTTCACCGGACAATACTGCTGCCTGAATTGCAGCACCTACTGCCACAGCCTCATCAGGGTTTACATCCTTACGAGGTTCTTTGCCAAAGAATTCTTCCACAGTTTTTTGTACCAGAGGCATACGAGTTTGCCCACCGACCAGAATAACTTCGTTGATTTGTGAGACAGTAAGCCCTGCATCTTTTAAAGCTGTTTTACATGGCTCAATAGTTCTCTCAACCAGTTTCTCCACTAAAGATTCCAGTTTTGCGCGAGTCAATTTGATATTTAAATGTTTTGGCCCAGAAGCATCTGCTGTAATGTAAGGCAAATTGACATCAGTTTGTTGTGCAGATGACAATTCAATTTTTGCTTTCTCGGCAGCCTCTTTCAAGCGTTGCAGAGCAAGAGGATCATTATGCAAATCAATACCAGTGTCTTTCTTGAACTCAGAAGCCAAATACTCAATTAAAGCCAAATCAAAATCTTCTCCACCGAGGAAGGTATCACCATTGGTTGCAAGTACTTCAAATTGATGTTCACCATCCACTTCGGCAATTTCAATAATTGAAATATCAAAAGTTCCTCCCCCTAAATCATATACCGCAATAACAGAGTCACCGCGTTTTTTATCCATACCATAAGCCAGTGCAGCAGCGGTAGGCTCATTAATGATTCGTTTTACTTCCAGGCCAGCAATACGACCAGCATCTTTGGTTGCCTGGCGTTGCGAATCGTTGAAATAGGCAGGTACAGTAATCACTGCTTCTTTTACTTCTTCACCCAAATAATCTTCTGCTGTTTTTTTCATTTTTCTTAACACTTCAGCAGAAATTTGTGGTGGTGCCTTATCTTGATCTTTGACTCTAACCCAAGCATCCCCATTGTCCGCTTTCATAATTTTGTAGGGAACCATCTTAATATCTTTTTGCACGATAGGATCATCAAATCGACGCCCAATTAATCGTTTAATCGCAAACAGCGTTTTCTCTGGGTTAGTCACGGATTGACGCTTGGCTGATTGGCCTACCAATATTTCATTATCATCAGTAAATGCTACGATAGAAGGAGTTGTTCTGTGACCTTCACTATTTTCAATTACCTTCGGTTTGTCACCTTCCATGACAGCAACACAAGAGTTCGTAGTACCCAGGTCTATACCTATTATTTTAGCCATTCTATTTTGCTCCAAATTAATATTTTCTCATGCAATATTCCACATATGGGGTGCATCATGACGATTTCAAGCTATCACCCTAAAAAAAGCTGAATACACTGCATCTAAAAATTTGTTTAAAAATACCTCAACTGAAACACCAGATTATTTGGTGGAAACTATCACCCGAGCTGGTCGAATTACTCGATCGCTCAATTTGTAACCTTTTTGGAATACAGTAATTACAGAATTCGGTGGCGCTCCTGGGGCAGGTTGCATTGACATTGCCTCATGTTGTTGAGGGTCAAATGTCTGTCCAAGAGGATCAATTTGTTCCACATCAAACTTCTGTAATGCGTCAAGAAAGAGTTTCATAGTTAACTCAAGTCCTTCATGCATAGATGGATCACTGTTCTTGTCCGCTAATTGTAATGCTTGCTCAAGACTGTCCACTACTGGCAATAAAGCTGAAATCAGTTTTTCTACGCCATATTTATGAGCATTGGCAACTTCTCGTTCCATACGACGACGAACGTTCTCCAATTCAGCAAGGGCGCGTACAGACTTTTCCCAATTTTCATGTGCTTTTTGTTCCGCCAATGTCAGTTGCTCTTCCAAGGCAGTATAGCTGGGATGTCCTAAAGCAGGTTCTTGATGTTGTGATTCTTCATCAGTTTCTTCTTCCAGAATCTCATTCTCTACCTTGTGTTCTTCTTTGTGTTCGTCTTTAAATTTTTTCCAATCTTTTTTATTTTGTTTACTCATCAAAATCGCTCCTGACTAACTCGATTCCTACAAATGGGGATTGTATTTGCAATTTTCAAGCCCCTGTTAGGATTTTAAATCTTGGTTTAAAATTCAGGTCATTAACTGATTGAAACTTTTCAAATCATGGCTTGCAGTAATTGTCCATTTATTCCATACTTAGATAGCTAAAAAATCTGTCTTAATTCTCATTTAGGTAAAAAAATCAAAGTATTTAATAATCCTTTGAGTTAAATTAAGTCTAAACGACAACTAAAGCAAAAATAACTTGGGTAAATTATGCAAGAATGGTCGCCAACTACATGGCAGAAATATTCGTATTTGCAGGCAGCTTCATACGCTGATGAAGAGCAATTAAATAAAGTGGTAGAACAATTAAGTTTGCTGCCCCCATTAGTTACCAGCGGTGAAATCAAACATTTAAAAAATGAAATTGCCCAGGCTGGCCGGGGTAATGCTTTTATTCTGCAGGGTGGTGATTGTGCTGAATCTTTTAATGACTGTCGTTCAGAAGTTATAAGTAACAAATTAAAAATCATTCTTCAAATGAGCCTAATCTTATTATATGGCTTGCGTAAACCAATTATTCGTATCGGAAGAATAGCTGGGCAATATGCAAAACCACGCTCCTCAGATTACGAAACCATAAATGGAGTTACTTTACCCAGTTATCGTGGAGATATCGTTAATTCACCTGAATTTACTACCACTGCCAGGGAGCCTAATCCTAAATTATTACTTCAGGCATACAGTTGTTCTGCCATGACTTTAAATTTTATCCGAGCGCTGCTGGATGGCGGTTTTGCTGACCTGCATCATCCTCAACGCTGGGATTTAGGTTTTGTTGAACACTCCCCTCAGAAGAACGAATACCAACATATTGTAGACTCTATTGAAGACGCCCTGGATTTTTTGAATGCCATAGATGGAATACGTTCGAGTAGCATAAGTAAAGTTGATTTTTACACCTCTCATGAAGCGTTGCATTTACATTATGAGCAAGCATTAACAAGACAGTTGAAAGATGGAAAATGGTACAATCTTTCAACTCATTTACCCTGGATTGGAATGCGTACGGCACAAACGGACAGTGCACATCTTGAGTTTCTACGAGGGGTACAAAATCCAATAGGCATTAAGATAGGCCCAGCAGCTACACCTGAATGGTTATCAGAGGTATTAAGCATAGCCAATCCGCAAAAAGAAGAAGGACGAGTTTTACTTTATACTCGCCTGGGAGCAAAACTTATCGACCGGTTGTTACCTCCACTGATTGACACAGTAAGGAAAAGCAAAATTCCAGTCACGTGGTCATGTGACCCTATGCATGGCAATACCGAAACAACAGAAGACGGTACTAAAACACGTCACTTCGATAACATTTTATCGGAATTAAAACAAGCTTTGGAAATTCATCGCAGCATGGGTAGCTACCTTGGAGGTGTCCATTTTGAGCTAACTGGTGACAATGTAACAGAGTGTATCGGGGGCGCTCGTGGATTAGCTCCTCATGATCTCAAAACTGCCTATCACAGCCTGGTTGATCCAAGATTAAACTATGAACAATCTCTGGAAATGGCCATCCAATTAAGCCATCAATTCAGAAATGAATCTTAATGAAATTCATGACGTCTTGAATGAAGGCCAGTATCTATGCCAAAAGCTGATTATCTGTAACTGTTCATGCAATGGCGTGTACGGTTACGATTGTCTGATTCTTGAGGCATTTCACTATTTTGAAACAATAATTTTTGCCTCGCACAAACTACAAATGATATTGAGGACTTATCTCATGTACCGCCTCAATCATTATTGCAACATTCTCAGGGGGTACATCCGGAGTAATGCCATGGCCCAAATTAAAGATATGCCCTGTTCCATAACCATAAGATGCCAGTACACTCCCAACCTCACTTCGTATACAATTTTTTGTAGTTAGTAAAACAGCAGGATCCAGATTTCCTTGTAAAGCGACCTTTCCGCCTACTCTCTTGCGCGCGGAAGCCAAATCACACGTCCAGTCAACTCCTAATGCATCACAACCAGTTTCTGCCATCCATTCTAACCATTGCCCACCATTCTTGGTAAATAAAATTACAGGGATATCAGGGTATTCTTTTTTCAATTGCTGAACAATTTGATGCATATATGCCAAAGAAAAATCCTTATAATTTTGTGGAGTTAAAACTCCCCCCCACGTATCAAAGATCATAACCGCATTAACCCCCGCCTTTATTTGCTCAATTAAATAGGCAGTCACAGAGACAGCCAATTTATTCAATAACAGGTGCGCTGCTTCTTTTTCAGTGTATATTAAATTTAAAATTCGCTTAAAATCTCTACTGCTCCCGCCCTCAACCATGTAACAAGCTAAAGTCCATGGGCTACCAGAAAATCCGATCAAAGGTAATTCTTTAGGCATTTCCTGGCGGATTAAGCGCGCAGCATCAAAGACATAGGATAAAGATTCAGGAATGGAAGGAATTTTCAGGGTATGAATTGCCTTGGTATCTTGTAAAGGATTTGTGAAACGAGGTCCTTCTCCTTCGGCAAAATAGAGCCCTAGCCCCATAGCATCAGGTATTGTTAAAATATCGGAAAATAAAATAGCTGCATCCAAAGCATAGCGACGCAACGGTTGCAAGGTTACTTCACAGGCGAGTTCCGGATTCTTGCAAAGATTTAAAAAATCACCGGCATGCTCTCTTACTTTTCTATATTCAGGCAAATAACGCCCAGCCTGGCGCATAATCCAGATTGGAGTTCTCTCCACAGGTTGTCTTCTCAAAGCTCGAAGAAAAAGGGATTGGTTCAAATCAAACATCATTTAATCACTATCACAATAAAAAGTGTTTATAGTATCATGTTAAGGTAATCAATACAGTGGTATAAATAGCAATCGATACTTAACAATATAAACAGGACACACGAAAAACCCCAAGGTCAAAGCAAACAATGTTTTCATGAGAAAATTTAGATAAATTAAATGGATGATTTTAAAAATTTTAAACAAAAAGATTGAGGATTTTTCGTAGGTCCTGATAAATTATTAATGGATATCAAATGGATACTTTAAATATTACAGCTCTCAGTGTTGAAACAAAAATTGGTGTTTATGGGTGGGAGCAGCGTATTAATCAACGATTATTAATTGATATATCCATTCCCTTTGACTTTAAAGATTGCAAGGATAATTTGTCCAATACACTGGATTACGCTGCTTTGTGCCAGACAGTAACCCAATTTGTAGAGTCAACTTCGTTTCAATTAATTGAAACGGTAGCGGAACAAATTGCACAATTAATCAAGCAAAAGTACCCTGTTACTAAGGTTTCCGTCGCTGTTACAAAGCCCCATGCTGTAAAAAACGCTGCGGGAATCCAAGTAGTTGTAAACAGATAATCTGAAAGGAGCAATCTTCTTTGATTAAATGATTACCCTTTATCCGCCAACGCTGCGCACCATGCCGTTCAGGTGCTCTGTTTTGGCAAGGTTCATTTGAGCTTTTTGAGCCAAGGCCTTATTTGGATAAGGGCCCACCACTACTCTGAACCAATTTCCCTGTGCTTGGGTGACTGGAACCACGCTGACATCAAAACCCTTAAGGATTAGCATCCCTTTCATTTGTTCTGCATCCTGACGCGCTTTAAAAGATGCGACTTGAACCAAATATGCTCCTTTATTAGGTTGTTGCATGGTTGTTGGTTTTGCCTCCGCTACCTTCACTGGGGTTTGCGGTGTTGGATTAGCTATCGTTGATTTCACTGAGTTATTTACAGCAGCAGTGACAGTATTTGCAGTCTTTTGTATTGGAGTTGATGTCTTATCTGCCGCATGATTGTCTGTATTTTGCTGACTAGATGCCTGAGATGCCGGCCCCCTTTCATTCGCTAATAATGTATAAAACTCAAATTTAGGCTTAGGAGGCACTTGTTTATGTTCTTGCGCCACTTTAGTTGGCGCTTTTTCATCATCATGTTGAGCTAAAACCTGTGTATTCACCCATTGACTTATCGTTTGTACATCGAGAAACGAAGCAGTTATATATCCAAACAAAAAGGTCACAATAATAACCAAAAACTGGTGCGGTCCTCTGTTGCGACGTGCAGCACGTCTATTTCCATAATCTTTTGCCATCACATACTCTCAGGAGCTGATACGCCTAGTATAGCCAAACCATTATTTAAAACCTGTCGAACCGACTCCAGCAAACACAAACGGGCACATCGCAATTGTTCTTGCTCACATAATAGCTGGATCGCATTATAATAACTGTGTAACCCATTGGCTAGCTCTCTTAAATAGTAAGCAAGCTGATGCGGCTCGCAAGAAGCGGCGGCAGATTGAATGACTTCGGGATATCGGGCAATCAGAGAAATTAATGTGGCCTCATGTTGTTGCTCCAATAAATCAAGGTTTTTAAGTCCCATATCCTTATCCCACTTCAAACCCCTTTCTTTTAACTGTCTCAATACACTACAGATACGGGCATGTGCATATTGAATATAATACACAGGATTGTCACTGGATTCGGACTTTGCCAGATCCAGGTCAAAATCCATGTGTTGTTCAGGTTTTCTTGCCACATAAAAATAACGAGCCGCATCATTTCCTACTTCTTCTCTTAGCTCTCTCAAAGTAACAAATGAACCACTGCGAGTAGACATTTGCACCCTGTCACCACCTCGATACAGAATGGCAAACTGCACCAAAATGACATCCAATGCACTTTCATCATGTCCTAATGCCTTAACAGCTGTTTTGATTCTCGTGACATAACCATGATGATCAGCACCAAAAATATCAATTACTCGATCAAAACCTCTATCATATTTATTCCAGTGATAAGCTACATCAGAAGCGAAATATGTCGTTTGCCCATTAGCCCGGACTAATACTCTATCTTTTTCATCACCAAAATCAGTTGCCCTAAACCATAAAGCACCTTCTCTTTCATAAGTGTGGCCTCTATCTTTCAAGGCCTGAATACCTTTCTCAATAGAACCATCTTCAAATAACGATTGCTCAGAAAACCAACTGTCAAAACGAACACCAAACGCCTGCAAATCATCTTTTATATCATCCAATACCGTTTTTAAAGCATGTTGATGGAAATTAGCAAACCCATCCTTGCCCAGTAAGGATTGCGCTCGCGCGATGATCGCATCGATATAAGTCTCTTTATCTCCACCTTCGGGTTCATCAGCAGGTAAATTTTCTACTACCGAAATCCATGGATGCACGAATTGATTACCCTGCTCTGACCAAATCTCTTGTGCAATCTCATAAACATATTGACCTTTATAGCCATTCGCCGGAAAAACAATTGGCTCACCTGCCAATTCCAGGTAGCGCAGCCACACACTCACAGCGAGAATATTCATTTGCCTGCCTGCATCATTGACATAATATTCCAAAGTCACATCGTAACCAGCGGCTTTTAAAACATTACCCAAAGTTGCTCCGAAAGCAGCCCCTCTTCCATGTCCTACATGTAAAGGCCCTGTTGGATTGGCAGAAACAAATTCAATCAATACTTTTTGGCTCTGTCCTAAATTACCTCGGCCAAACTCCTTGCCTTTATTCAAAATTTCAGAAATGATGAGCGAGCGTGCCGTGCTGCGCATGAAAAAATTAATAAATCCTGCCCCAGCTATCTCAATTTTCTCTACAGACGGATCTACGGGGATTACTGCAACCAATCGCTCGGCTAATACTTTAGGTGCTTGTCGGCATGGTTTAGCTAATACCAGAGCCAAATTAGTCGCATAATCACCATGAGCTGGATCTTTGGCATTCTCAACTTTTATTTCAATCTCCAAATCAATTGGCATTTCGCCTGATTGTTGCAGATTAATTAATGCCTGTTTCAAAAGATATTCGATTATAGCTTTCATACTTCTCATTTATCCGTCAAAAATACCGATATTATGCTCTTTTTCATACCATATGGAAAGGCTCTCAACCCCGCAGCACCATCATTACAACAATAGAAACAGCAATAGCTCATTAATTTTCAAGAGATTCATAGGATTTGTGAATATATCCATCTTGAGACAGCAGAATTGCTATGGGTCTTGTCACATCAAAGTGCGCAAAAATAATCATCATCATTACAGTGATAGGCACAGACAAAAACATGCCTAGTACCCCCCAAATGGCACCCCATAGCGCTAAGGCAAACAATATCACTAAAGGACTTAAGTTTAGTGATTTACCTAATAGACGAGGCTCTAGAAAATTCCCCACGAAAAACTGTATAGCCACTATCCCGGAAGTCACTTCCAAAAACGGCCACCAGCTTTCAAATTGGATCAAAGCAAGCGCAGCTGGAAAAGCTGTTGCTACAATAGCTCCTATATTGGGGATATAATTTAAAAAGAAAATTAATAATGCCCAAAACTCGGCAAAATCCAATCCAACCCATTTCATAATAAACCAACTCAACGTGGCAGTGAGCAGGCTCAACAAAGTTTTAATACCCAGATAAGTTTGAGTATCTTTTGTAATATGGGAGATAATGTTTTTAACCAGCTTCCTGTGCTCTGCCTGAGGGAAAAAGGCATCCATCTTTTGAGTAAAATAATGCTGCTCGACAAACAGAAACACAACATATAAGGAAATCAGTACAGCGGAACTGGTTATTGTCGTAAAAACCCCATAAATATTAACAAGCATACTCTGAATGCTTAACCCTTGAATTAAACTGTCGAAATCAAAAATACCCTTAACATGAAATCGTTGATCCAGGCTGTTAAATATGTGCAGTAAATTTTCCTGATACCTGGGAGAAGCGGCTATCACATCACTGACATTATTGGTAATGATGTTAATAAGAACCATTACGAGGCAAACAACAACAAACAAAGATAAAATCATCCTTATCCAGGATGGGAGATGTGTGCCAATGAAAGGAATTTTCTGAACACCGCTATTAATGGTATTCAACAGGTGCCAGACAAAAATGGATATAACAATTGGAATTAATAGTCCTCTTCCTGCGATTAATAAATAACCTGTTATCCAAACCAGTATCAAACCCGCTGTGAACGTTATAATACGATTCATCCAATTACACTCCATCTTTGATGAATAGATACTCGCAAGCAACAAGTAACTTAGTAATGATTTGGGCAAAATTGCCAGAATGATGACTCAAGTCGCAACGAATATATTTTCCTGTTATTATTAAATTTTTAATCTTAAATAATACCGTGCTGAGTAACTCTTGTGAATATTTAACTGGCGTCGGCCCAACCATTGCAGCAAAACTTGCTAAATGTGGGATTTTCACGATACAAGACTTGCTTTTCCACCTGCCTTATAAATACCAGGACAGAACCAGGATAACACCAATTCAGGATTTGCGCTCGAATGAATGGTGCGTTATCGCGGGGCATGTATACAAAACTGAAATAAAATACGGCAAAAGGATGATGTTGAATTGTTATGTGGAAGATAAAACAGGAGTAGTGAAGCTTCGTTTTTTTCATTTCAACAAGCAGCAAATCCAGGCTTTGAATAATAGCACCATGATTCGAGCTTTTGGCGAAGTCCGCGGATTTAACAACCACTTGGAGATGATTCATCCAGAATATCAATTAATTGATCAAGAATCAGATTTCCACGTGGAAGAAACTCTTACGCCAATTTATCCATCGACTCAAGGCTTGACTCAAACCCGATTAAGGCAGTTAGTTAAAATAGCCCTGGAACAATCTGAACACGAACTTCATCAATTGGAATGGATGAGTGAAAAACAATTACAGGAAAACAATTTTTATGATTTGGGCGAAGCCATTAAATTACTACATAACCCTCCGCCAGATATCTCCCTCTCCAACCTCGAAGCTGGCGAACATCCTGCTCTCAAGCGATTAATATTTGATGAATTACTGGCACAACAGCTCAGTATGCAATTTGCAAGGCAGTCACGCAGCAAGCTCCAGGCTCCCGCTATACTTTTCGATAATGCAATTCATAAACGTTTTATCGAATCATTGCCATTCAGTCTTACAAACGCACAACAACGGGTTTTTAAAGAAATCAGCTTTGATTTAACTCAAAGCAAACCCATGCTTCGTTTGCTGCAAGGAGATGTTGGGGCGGGTAAAACCATTATCGCGGCACTAGCCGCCCTTCAAGCCATTTCACAAGGATTTCAGGTTGCTTTTATGGCACCAACCGATTTATTAAGTGAACAACATACAAATAGCCTTAGTAAATGGTTAGAACCTATCGGTATTAATGTATTAAGACTGAGCGGTAAAATGAAAACCACAGAACGAAAAAATGCGCTTGCAGCCCTGCAGGACAATAGCTGTCAGCTCATTGTTGGAACTCATGCCTTATTTCAGGAGCAAGTCGAATTCGCTCGTTTGGGTTTGGTCATTATTGACGAACAACACCGATTTGGAGTAGAACAACGGCTCCTTCTGCAACAAAAAGGGCAATTAAACCAATTAATCCCTCATCAATTATTAATGACAGCCACCCCTATTCCAAGAACCCTGTCAATGTCCCATTTTGCCCATTTGGATATATCGGTCATCGATGAACTACCGCCTGGCCGTATGCCAATTACAACAGCAGTATTAAACCAGGATAAGCGTGAACTCATTATCGAACGTTTGCAAGCGGCAATCGCCAACGGCAAACAAGCTTACTGGGTCTGTACCCTTATAGAAGAATCTGAAAAATTACAATGCATGGCAGCAACAGATACCTCAAAAAAACTACAAGAACAGCTCTCTTTCGCGCGTGTTGGTCTTGTTCATGGGAGAATGAAAGCACTTGAAAAAGAAGCTACTATGGCAGCCTTTAAACAAGGCGAGATTGATTTATTGGTGGCAACTACTGTTATTGAAGTTGGTGTAGATGTTCCTAATGCCAGTTTAATGATCATTGAAAATGCAGAGCGACTTGGTTTGTCGCAGTTACATCAATTACGAGGGCGCGTGGGCAGAGGTAATAATCAATCTCATTGTCTATTACTTTATCAATCTCCTCTATCACAACAAGGTGCTGAACGTCTCAAGATCATGCGTTCAACAACAGACGGTTTTCTAATCTCCGAAAAGGATCTGGAGTTAAGAGGCTCAGGAGAAATATTAGGAACCAGACAGACTGGCTTTAGACAATTTAAAATAGCTAACTTACAACGCGATAAAACCCTCTTCGCTATTTTACGTCCAATTGCAAAACAACTGGTGCTGGAAAAAACAGCAATCGCCAGACAAATTACACAACGATGGCTGGGCAATTTTGAACAATTTTTGCAAAGTTAAAAAAATAATTAAAATTATTGAAGTCAAGACTGTTTTTTATTTTTTTCTTTGCTAACATAAGCGGTCCACAAGTAACATTCATTCCGTCTTATCCCTGTGGATAACTTCAAAAATCAATTGCACAAAACTCTTGCTAATTTTACTATTGAAATTTCTATAGCCCTTTCCATGTAAGGGTTACCTGGCTTTTTTAATTTAATTCCCTCAGATATATTTATCCACAAAATCTGTGGATAATCCTGTGCACAGAATGCAAAACACCTTGTAAAATCAGTCTATTTTCTAACTGATTCAGAACTTTCCAATTTGCTTTTGGGTAACATCTGCAATTATTTTTTTAACTTCTCCTAGCGTAATCGAGTAAAAACCAAAAAGAAATTATTAATACATTTAGTCGACTATAACTGACAGCACGAGATAAATAGGAACTCATGCTATAACATGGTATAGTTTCCCTTCTAATTTTTATTTACAAAAATCTAAATTATTTTTGTGATTGAAAAAGGAACAACAATGTACCCCCATGACAGGTATTGGCAAGCCAAAAAAGTGACCCTTATCGGTGCTTTTATTAATGCCTTACTCGGTGTTGTCAAAATGATTGGTGGTTTTTTATATCATTCTCATGCTCTCATCGCGGATGGAGTCCACTCCATTTCTGATTTAATTACTGATGTGACGGTTGTATTTGCTTCAAAATATGGAAGCGTTAGCGCTGATGACTCTCATCCATATGGCCATCAAAGAATTGAAACGGCAGCAACTTTATTGCTTTCCCTTTTACTAATCCTAGCAGGCTGTGGGATTGCCTGGGATGCACTTGACGAATTGCTTAAATCAGACCATACCATGCCAAACTGGTTATCTATTCCTATAGTGTGCTTCTCAATCATTGCAAACGAAGCATTATTTCACTACACCCGCCATGTAGGAAAAAAAATTAGCTCCCAATTAATCACCGCCAATGCCTGGCATCATCGATCAGATGCTGCTTCATCCATAGTCGTGCTGATTGGATTAATTGGCAGCTTGGCAGGGCTTGTTTACCTGGATGCCATTGCCGCCGTCATCGTAAGCCTGATGATTATAAAAATGGGGTGGAGCTATGGCTGGAACAGTGTCAAAGAGTTGGTAGACACAGCTGTTGACGCAGAATTATTTTCTCAAATTGAACGAGTTATACAAAGCATTGATGGAGTAAAGCGTATTCACCAATTGAGAAGCCGGTTTATGGGTAGTGATGTGCTTATTGATGTCCATATTCTGGTTTCACCCAAAATATCCGTTTCCGAGGGGCACTATATCGCTCAACATGTGCATCATACTCTGGTAAAAGAAATTGATTGCGTCAAAGATGTGATTGTCCATGTTGACCCTGAAGACGATGAAATTTCATGTCCATCCTTGCATTTACCAAACAGGGCAATACTCCAGGAAAAATTTTTTAATGACATTCGCCATGATTTTCCCCAGATTTTATTTTGGAATATACATTATTTAAATGGAAAAATGAGTTTGGATATTTTTTGCTCAAATGATTTTAATCAATGGAAAAAATTGCATAATCGAGTAATCTCAACCCTGAAATCACAAATCGATATAAAGGAAGTGCGCCTCTTTGGCTTGCATGAGGAAATGCATCATCCATCAAACTAATATCCAGAAGGCATGCAAGAATTGCTAAATTTTAACAATGTAATACTGCTGTGCACTGTAGATTCGATTAGTCATTTCAGGATAATATATACGCATTTTAAAGTAGGAAGACTTCATGTTGTCCGCAACCAGTTTAAAAATCATTTTTGCTGTTTCGATATTTATAGTCATTCTCATTGCAGGCTGGTACCCATTTAAAAAGCGACTTAAAGACGATAAACACATTGATTTTCCCATAGGTGAAACTTTGGCTACAGGTGTTTTTCTGGGTGCAGCACTCCTTCACATGTTACCTGAATCAAACACCTTATTTAAAGAAATGGGTTATAACTATCCATTTGCGTTTATTATTACCGGAGTAGTATTCCTTATTTTCTTGTGGTTTGAACATTTAGGAAAGGAACTATACCACCATCATGATGCAGAACATCCTGCTTTCGCAATACTCGCCTGGGCCATGCTTTCTGTCCACTCGCTTATGCTGGGAGCTGCTTTAGGTTTTACCCAATACAATTCCATGATCATTATGCTATTTTTAGCGATCATCACTCATAAGTGGGCGGAAAGTTTGGCTATAGCAATTCAATTAAATAAAAGCTCGATGAGCACTCGAAAAAGTATGGTATTTTTTTTCTTTTTTAGCCTTATGACACCCTTAGGCATTTATTTTGGTTGGTATTTTGGTCATGGAGTAGAAACTAACTCTTTATTCGACCCTATATTAATCGCGGCATCTGCCGGTACATTTCTCTATTTGGGAACTTTACATGGACTAGAGCGCTGTGTCATGGTAGAGCGTTGCTGTAATTTAAGTGATTTCAGCTTTGTAATCATAGGCTTTTTACTCATGGCATCGGTGGCCATCTATGTCTAAATTTTTACAACAAAAACCGATTATTCTCGCCTCATCTTCGACTATAAGACATAAACTCATGAAATCACTTGGCTTGGATTTCCTGGTTGTACCATCGAATTGTAACGAAGAAGAAATTAAAACAAGGCATAACTCCGTCGAACTAGTTGAGTTAGGGATTACCCTGGCTAAAATTAAAGCGTTGGATGTAAGCCAACATTATCCAGAGCACTATATCATTGCAGCAGATCAATTATGCGTCGCTGATAAAAGAGTATTTAACAAACCACTGAATCATCAAACAGCTGTAAGCCATTTGAGAGAGTTAAGCGGGAAGCAACATCAACAAATTGCTTGCCTGTGCATTGTTAAAGAGAGCAAAATACTTTGGCAATACCATGAAACGGCTACACTGACACTGCATCATCTAAGTGAAAAAACAATTGAAGCCTATTTACAAGCGGAAAAACCTTATCAGAGCTGTGGTGCTTATCAATATGAAGGCCTAGGCAAGTGGTTATTTAAGGAAGTACAAGGAAGCGAGGATACTATTCTTGGTTTGCCACTAATGCCATTAGTTAATGCGCTTGTAAACCTTAAGGTGGTAGGTATTTAAGTTAATAAATATAAAAAGATTAGGAAAGATCATGCACATACATAAAATTCAAGCACGTGAAATATTAGATTCTCGCGGTAATCCAACTATTGAGGCAGACGTTACTCTCACAACTGGCATTATTGGAAGAGCCAGCGTTCCTTCAGGTGCTTCCACAGGAAGCAGGGAAGCCTGTGAACTTAGAGACAATGATCCAAAACGATACGCTGGCAAGGGTGTACAAAAAGCAGTTAAACACGTTAATAACGAGATAAATCAGGCATTACAAGGATTGTCGGTTGAGGATCAGGAGAACTTGGATCGCATTTTATGCCAATTGGATAATACAGAAAACAAATCCCATCTGGGAGCTAATGCTATCCTGGCTACTTCTCTGGCATGTGCCAGAGCAAGAGCATTGTCTCTTAATCAGCCATTGTATATGACCCTTAATCAGGGTGACATGATGACCATGCCTGTTCCTATGATGAATATTCTGAATGGAGGCGCTCATGCTGATAATAATGTGGATATTCAAGAATTTATGATCATGCCAATCGGCGCTCCTGATTTTCCAGTTGCATTGCAAATGGGAACTGAAATTTTTCATGTACTGAAATCTGTGTTAAAAAAGCAAGGATTAAATACCGCTGTTGGTGATGAAGGTGGTTTTGCACCTAATATTCAATCCAATCGCCAAGCGCTGGATCTCCTTAGCGAAGCAATTGAAAAAGCAGGCTTTCGATTAGGGGAAGACATTGTATTTGCCCTGGATGTTGCGGCTTCTGAGCTTTTTAATGAGGGCTTTTATCATATGTATTCTGAAAATCAAAAATTTGATTCTCATCAACTCATAGAATACTATGCAAATCTTATTTCCAGTTATCCCATAGTCAGTATTGAAGATGGACTGGACGAAAAAGACTGGTCAGGATGGAAGCAATTAACCACCCATTTGGGAAATAAAGTTCAGCTCGTCGGAGATGATTTATTTGTAACTAATCCCAAAATTCTGCGAGAAGGAATTGCTCAGGGAATTGCTAATGCCATATTAATTAAAGTCAATCAAATAGGTACTTTAAGCGAAACCAGGCAAGCTATAAAGCTCGCATACGACAATGGATACCGATGTGTCATGTCCCATCGTTCAGGAGAAACAGAAGATACCTTCATTGCTGATCTTGCAGTAGCCAGTGGTTGTGGCCAAATAAAAACCGGATCTTTGTGTCGAACAGACAGGACTGCGAAATATAATCAACTACTAAGAATCAATGAATTGGCGTCTTTACCCTATGCTGGAAAAAACATTCTAAAGAGATGAGTTCAAGCTTTCAGCATTATTAATGTTTAAGTTGGGGTGATGTTGAGTGCTGAATAAAACTTGGCATCAGCTCTAATTTAAATCAAAGGTAATATAAATAAAATACAATTTAAAATCATCAGTTCGATAAAAAATTTAATACTATATACCCTGAACACATATTGCTCCTCGTGGTAATAAGATACTACAATAGTAATTAGATACATTCTTCAATAGAAAACTCTATGCGCCCCATATTCATTATCTTAATTGTTGCTTTAGTTGCTTTACAACATAAGCTATGGCTAGGTGATGGAAATATCATCCAATGGATTAAACTCGAAAAAAAATTGGAGGCTCATAAAAGTCAAAACGATAAATTAGCTGCCAGAAATAAAGCGTTGGAAGCAGATATCAAAGAGTTAAAAAGTGGTGATCAGGCTCTTGAAGAACAAGCTCGATATGAACTCGGCATGATTAAGCAAAATGAAGTATATTATCAATTTGTCGATTAGGCTTGAAAGGAGCTAGACCGGAATCAACTCTGTATGGGATGAGGGAATTTTATCCCAAAGGCTTAATACAAACCCTCCACCACCTGAACCGGTTGGCTTAACTGCAATTGCACCATCAGCAAACAAATGATTCATATGTTGTTGCAAGCCCTCACTAACCAAACCCCATTGTAAAAAACAATCTGCGGCTTTATTTATCGCTTTTGCCAAACGGTTTAAAGCATTACTCCCCCCTTCTTCCAAAACAGCTTTTGCTTCCTGAACAGCCTCTACCATTTGCTTATCTACTTGGTGAGCAAGTTCTGGATTTTTATTCCATAAATATTCAACTTGCTGTATACAATGAGAAGTAATGCCGATTTGATTGCAGGAGGATAAATACCAATAGGGATAAATGGTTTGCTTTACTGGGGTACAAAGCCCGGATTTAAAATATACACCAGTATCTGACGCTACACCAGCTACATCCAAGCCACTACTTTTACCATGAAACAGATGTTCTAATTGTTTGGCAAATTCATTGCATTGATTATCTTGTATCATTTGCTGCGCACAGTACCACCGACTCATGGCAACACAAAGCGCTGCCGAAGCACCCATGCCAACCCCAACAGGAATATTGGTTTCCAAATAAAAGTGACCTCCTAATTCATTCAGTGAACGTCCCAACAAGTGCATGCCGCGCTCTAATACGCTCCAAAATAATAAATGCATATCAGAACCATTAATGCCTTGAAATTCTGCGCTCAAGGACGGTGAGGAAGGGTTATATTTCAAAGTTAATTGCCTTTCCTTGATAGGAAATACTAAAGCTTCATGTCCCCTTACTACCGCGTGTTCACCTGCTAAAATCCACTTGCCAAAAGTGGTGGTTTCAAAATCATAAAACATCATAGTTTCCTACCAAATGATCCGATTTAAATTGTCGTGCGAGATCTGTTTGATCTGATCTATAAAGCAAATGAACATTGGGACCAGCATCCATAGTAACTACGGGGCCATCACCTTTCTCGTTCCAAAATTTTTCAATAACGCTCAATATATGCAAAGTATTATCTGTAATGTAAGAAAATGGTTTTTCACAGGTTTTAAATAATTGATGCATGTCAAGAAATTCATGCCAGCAAATTTGGTATATACTCGTCCAATCTTTGTTTTCAAAAGCGTTCAGTAACAACTTCAAATTTGCCTCTGCCCTTTCGCTTCGCGTTTCATAAAAAGGACTTGTTTTAACCAGCTTATGCGCTACCCTTGATGGTATTTCTTTTTCCTGACTGCTAATTACTATGACTTGGTGTAATAGATCTTTATAAGGCAAATCGATTGCAGAGACTTTATCGCCCGTCCATAACGCCCATGGTGCATAAAAAGAACGGCATGATGAGCCTGAACCTAATCGACTCAATTGTGCTTGCTCATCAATAGAAGGCAAAGGTTTTTGAGTGAGTTCACTTAATGCAATTGATGCACACTTTGTCAAGGCAGCAAAGCTGGAGGCAGAACTCGCTAAACCACTGCTATGAGGGAAATTATTACTGGATTGAATTAAAAACCCACCGACATATCCAAAATACTCTTTCAATCGTACTAAATGATCAATAAACCGTTTTTGCGCTTCAACTGACAGGTTAAATTCTGGTGCTCCAGGAATAGTAAGTGGCTCCCAAATGTCTTTTTTAGTCGGCAACTTCTCTAATTTCACGGAACTTAATAAATTACTCAAGGTGTAAGATAGAGAAGAATTATCAGGTAAATTGGAATTTTCATCCTTTTTACCCATATATTTGATCAAAGCAATATTAGCTGGTGCCTGAGCAAACCAATGCATAGTTAGTCTCCTTGAGGTCAATGACCAGGTGCATCATTCCATAAAATTTTATGTAATTGTAGTTGAAAACGAACTGGTAATTTATCCTGAATTATCCAATTTGCAAGATTAGTAGGATTTAGCTGATTCCAACTCGGAGAAAATAAGAGTTGTACCCGTTCAGCCAACTGATATTCACTCAGCATACTACATGCCCATTCATAATCAGTTCGGCTGCATAGCACAAACTTAATCTGATCAGTGGGCTTCAGAAAACTCAAATTGGACAGCAAGTTTTTATCTGCTTCCCTGGAATCAGGAGTTTTTAAGTCCATAACGATCATAACTCGTTGATCTACAGAGGCTATATCTCTGGCGCCACTGGTTTCCAAAGAGACAGAGTACCCTGCATCACAAAGTTTGCTTAATAAAAGAATACAGCCAGGTTGAGCAAGTGGTTCTCCACCAGTAACACAAACATGCTGACATTGATATGAAGCTACTTTATTCAAAATATCATCTATTTCAACAACTTCACCACCTGAAAAAGCATAAGCCGTATCACAATACTGACATCGCAATGGGCAGCCTGTCAGGCGAACAAATACAGTAGGCAAACCTACAGTTACTGATTCTCCTTGCAATGAATGAAAAATCTCCGTAATTCTTAATTGTTCATTAAATCGTTTCATAAAGCATTAATTGCTTCCAATTTAGAGCTGGCCAGTTGCGCTGTTGGTGTATCAGGATATGTTTTAACAACTTGTTGAAAACGCTTTTTAGCTTCTTGCTTGTCACCTTTCTCGGCATAAGCATAACCAGATTTTAACAAACTGGCTGCAGCCTTGCTGGATGAAGGATATTGCTGTAAAACAATCTCGAAATGTTCTATTGCTTTAGAATAGTCTTTTTTAACAAGATATAATTCACCTAGCCAGTACTCTGCATTCGCGGTGTAACCACCTCTGGGATATTTTTGCACAAAAGTCTGCATAGACTTAATCGCTTCATCATAGCGTTTATTTTTAACTAACTCGTATGCAGCCAGGTAGCTTATCTGTTCATCAGCAGGATTAGCCCTGGAAACAGCGACAACAGGCTGAGGTTTACCATTAGATGATCCTGCTTTGATTTGAGGAGAAGCCACTTTTAAAGTCTCTGGCGAATTAGATCCCAATGAAATATCTGTTGCTGGTTTATCATTTTGAACAGTTTTTGCTGAAGTTGAAGAATTGGATAATCGAGAATCCAGATCCTTGTAGAAAGCGACTTGCTGCTGCTGTAATAATTTCAAATCGTGTGCCTGTACTTCAAGCTGGCCACGTAACTCTTGTATTTCCTTTTGAAGCTGCTGAATTTTATCAATTAACTTTGCATTGTCACTGATAGTACTTCGGTCTTCTTTGACAAGTGCGGGTTCATCATAGGATTGAGAGGTATCGGTTGAGTAGTTATCATTTTGAGACCCATCCAACTCAGCATTCTCAATTTGAGGATTATCGTACTTGGGATTGACAAGAGGAGCTTCATACTCCTCTTGTCTGTCAATCATTGCAAAATTTTCACTATCATCTATTACTGGCGCTTCTGCCCATGAGGCGAAAGGAAGCATCAGTACAAAACATAGGGTGATAATGGATTTTTTGCAATTAATCATCTTGTTGCCTCATAAATAAACTCTACGCGTCGATTCTGCGCATGCGACGCTTCATCATGACCATAATTAGCCGGGCGCTCTTTGCCGTAGCTAACTACTCGAATTTGTTGTCTGCTAACACCTGCCATACGCAGAATTTCAGCTACAGTATCAGCACGGCGTTCACCAAGAGCAACGTTATATTCACGGCTACCACGCTCATCAGTATGTCCAGCTATCATCACTCGAGCACCTGGGTGAGTCTTTAAATATTCTGCCTGCGCGTTAACAGAAGGTAAATATTTTGATGCCAAAGTGCTGTCATCATACGCAAACAAATACAATTGATTATGCGGTGCCTGCGTTGTATAGGACTCACCAGGCTCTTGTCCAGCAAAGTGAGTCATTTGCCCCAAACCTTGGGCAGTAGCATCACCATCACCTACCGCAGCCCCACCATCCGCACTGCCTGGGGTTTTAGAACAGGCTGCAACCAATACAGCGCTTGCTACAAGCAGTCCCAGTTTATAAAACGATCCGGCTTTCATTCCACAATCTCCTTAAACTCTTCTTATTATTTTTTAGAAACTACACATGATAATCATGGAGAGCCATTGTACAATTCTTTTTATTTTTTGGCTATTCCTAATCACGTTTAATATGCGATACAACAAAGTCTGTTGCCGTTGCAGTAAATCGAAACGTAGCCTGATTCGCCGCAATAACTCCGCCATAAGGAGTATCTTGTGAACAAGGTATTTGTAAACTAACAATTCGCGAGCCTATAATTTGATTATCACTAATATGGGTTAGTACTATTTTTGCTGAAAATTCAAGAACACTAGGTTTCTTGATAAAATTTTGCTCTAATTTCAATAGTTGAGTATCCAATCGATAATCTGCTTCTTCACTATACGGACTTGATGTAACGGCATAAAAATACCCTGAACTCTGCAAGCTTTGTACTAATAAAGGAAAGAGCATATCCGCGGGAGGTGAGGTCCAGGCGTTTTTTACAAATGGTTCCAATTTAAACGGTTTCTTCATGTAAAGCATTTCTTCGGTCTGATATCCTGCTACCGCTTCAGGGACTGTAACTTGTATTGTTATGGGCCTGGGCTTCCTGGTCAATTGTTTGGTACTGTATGCTGTTAATTGATATTCGTTGGTCACTGGGACTTTAACAGGTGAACAACTCATCAGTGTTAATATTCCAAGTATAAAACAAACACTACTGAGAACTCTCATATTTTATTCCCCTGGCCCAAGTTTAGGTGCTTTCGTACCTCGAATAATCACAGAAGGGTTTTGCCTCATTTCATTGCTGACTTTTTCAAGGTTCGCTGAAATGGCATTCAAGCGTCGCAATAAAATGACTGCTGGAGGTATAGCCTGTTGGGAAATTTGATCGATAGTATTCTTGCCCGCTATCATCGTTTTTGAAACATCCTTACCCGCAGCACTCATATTGTCAGCTAAAGATTTGAATTTTGAAATACCTGTTTTTAAATCTTTTATCAACTGAGGAAATTGTTTGCTTGCATTCGCCATATTGGCTACAAACACGTCAAGATTATTTAAAGAACTATCAATTGTTTGACCTTTATCAGCGATTATTTCTGTAATACGCTCTAAATTAGCCAATGATTTTCTTACATTATCAGCGTTTTCTTCATTAAAGATAAGTTGAGCCTTTTCACTCACCGCACCTACATTCTCAGCAACCTCCTTTAAAACAGCATCCAACTGATTCAGAAGAGATGGTTTGGAAGGAATTACAGGATAGGGCTCCCCCGGCATTTTTCGTAAAGGAGTCAGCTCGGAAGATCCAGCAGATAACCCAACATAAGTAACTCCTGTAATACCCTGTGTAATTAAGGTTGCGGAAGTACTGGTTGTTATTGGCGTACTCTTTTCGATATTTAACAATAATTCCACTTGCCTGGGATCATTTTTATTTAATTTAATTTCCTTGACATAACCAACCTGCACACCATTGAATTTAACAGGCGATTCGACACTGAGACCAGAAACAGACTCCTTGAGATAAACAGTATAAGAAGTATACTCTTTCTGGTTAAACCCGACCGAGAGCCATAAACCCGCAGACAATAGGCCAGCTGTCAGAATAAGTACGATGAGGCCTACTATGGTGTAGTTGGTTTTAGATTCCAAGTAAGTTGTCCCCTCTGTTATAGTGTTTCTTAGAATTTGCTAAAGTATTCAGCGATTAGCGGGTTTTTATTTTTCATCAATTCATTAATGGGTTCAACACTAAGAATTTTCCCATCACCTACAAATGCAACACGATCTGTTGTCCTTTTTAAAGACTCTATATCATGACTAACCATGACTATGGTTAAATTTAACGCATCTCTTAAAAAAACAACCAAATCATCAAAAAGCCTGGCTCCCCTGGGATCCAATCCTGTTGTAGGTTCGTCCAGAAATAATAGCTCTGGATCCATTGCAATTGCCCTTGCCGCGGCAGCTCTTCTTTGCATTCCCCCACTTAACTCGGAAGGATATTTCACAGCTGCTTCTTTAGATAAGCCTACCAAAGTTATTTTTAAAAGTGCCAGTTCTTTCATAAAATCCTGATCTAAAGTAGTGAATTCCCTCATTGGGAACATCACATTCTCCAGAACGGTCATAGCTGAAAATAAAGCACTGTGCTGAAATAACATGCCCCATCGACGCCTAAGCCTGAAAGCTTGCTCCGTATCAAGATTATAAATTTCTTCACCGAATACTTTAATACTACCCGCAGAAGGTTTCAATAACATCAGCAAACTGCGTAATATGGTGGTTTTGCCACTTCCAGAGCCCCCTATAATAGCCAGGATTTCTCCCCTTTCTACGGTGAGATTAACATCGGTGTGCACCCATTGACCGCCAAGACAATTTTTCATTCCCTTGATTTCAATGACTGGTTCACTCATTTATAAACCCATCCAGCTATACGCTATGGAGAAAGCAGCGTCAGCAATAATAATTAAGAATAAAGCTTGCACAACACTTTTGGTTGTTTGGCTTCCTATACTATCAGCACTTGATTCTACTCTAAACCCCTGAAAACACCCCACTAAAGCAATTAATATTGAGAAGGCAGGAGCTTTATACAAACCCAGCATCATTTGGTTAAGTCCTACGGAATCTCTTAAGCGGCTTAAAAAATCTTCAAAACCGATGTTTAACATATTTTTGGACATGATCATTGCCCCCCAAATGCTAAAGACATCTGCCCAAAAAATTAATAAAGGAAACACTATTAATAAACCCAAGACTTTGGGTAAAACTAATAATTCAGTGGGAGAAAGCCCCATGGTCAAGATGGCATCTACCTCTTCATTAATCTTCATGCTGCCAATTTGAGCTGTGAATGATGAGCTGGTGCGCCCCGCTACAATGATTGCTGTAATTAAAGGTCCAAATTCCCGAAAAATTGCCATGCCAGATAAATAGGCAATAAAAATATTGGCACCATAAGTTTCTAATTGCAAACCCATTTGATAAGCTAAAACGACCCCTATCAAAAAAGACAATAAGCCAATGATGGGTAACGCTTTTAGCCCGGCAGAATCTATAACAGAAACAATGCTGGGCAAATGAAATCGCCGCCAATATGCAAACGCTTCGAAAAGCCTTGTGCTTAAATCTCCTATCAAAATAATCAAACCATCAACCTGATGCAATTTATTTTCTGACTCTTTACCAATCTGATAAAGAACACCTTCTTTGGAAACAGCAGGTAATTGATAGGAAAGAATATCTTGTTTGGACTCTATGAGCTCCAGCATTTGCTGTTGGCTATCAGAAAAATTGACTAATTCAATCTGGTTATTTCTTTTTTTAAGCTCATCTATGCATTTCTTTAATGCCAGAGCTCCAGCACTATCAAAAGCACTGATTTTTTCACCGTTTATGGTTATTTGTTGTGAATCAGGTAATGGGCTTGTACTAAATTTTTTAGGTAATCCATCAAGGGTTAAAACAGACCAGGAACCACAACACTGGTATGTTGCATTCTTTTGTTCGAAAACAATCTGTGCGCTAGTCTGTTCCATATTTATTTCTTTTTATTGAATTTTCCTAGAATAATACAAAATACCACAAGACCGCAAAAACTTACGATTCATGGTATCATAATAATATAGATAGTGCTCTTTTATATCCAGGTTATCTTCATGAATGAAAAGTTAATTGAAACCCAATCTAACCTCATCAAACAGGCGGAAACAGAACTCATTCAATCTAACCAGCTGCTGGAGTCTTTACAACAAGAAAAAGGACTACAGGAAGAATCCGACTTGGATGAATTGGACTCACTCAAATCCCTTATTCTGGTTTTGCAATACAGACTGGATACACAAAATGCCTTAAGCCAGTTAGGTCATTTACAACAATACCTGCTTCAGTTATTGGGGGTAGAAGCCAAACATTCTTTTGAATTCAATATTGAGCGATTGGCCTTTGCTCTGGGAACAGATGAATTAAAACAAATTCTGGCTATGCTTAATCATTTGGTAGATTCGTTGTTACGTGTTATTGCCCAAAAGCAACTTAAAGAGTCTCAGGACAAAAAGAAATCACTTCAACAAACCAAGCAATTCAAACCGATAGATACCCTGGTTAATGTTTTGAATAAACAAAAATTATTTATGGCAAAACTTGATGAATTAAAGCTGGCTCTTGAAAACATTGGCGGAGCTCCACAACCAGGCATAGTTTATGACCATATTGCTGCGTTACAAGGGCCCATATCCCGTTTCTACCAGGCACTACAACATGGTTTAGGCTTAAGTAACTCTCTTTATCAACAGTTACAGAAAAAAAATCAATTGAGTTATCAATTACCTGATACCTTGCTTAAACCAGAACACGTTATTCGTAATATGAACTTTCATCCCGAATCGCAGCGACTATTCAAAACAACCTTGGAACGCAATAAGATCGAGAACCTTGAAGAACGAGCTGCGGCCAAAAGGCTCGGGCATTTTTTTAATCATTAACCCTAATAAACCACTTACTGCCTCAATAAAATTTAAACTCATGCCCAGTAATGATTGTGTACAAAATTTAATCAAATAATCCCGTGTAGTCTATACTTAAATAAAATACGCTTTAAGGAGTAAAAAATGGGACGTTTTATCTTTAAAGGGACCTCTTTAATAAAACTGATGCTAGCTTTTACCCTTCTGATTGGAGCTTTGATTTTAGTAACGCCTGCAAATGCCAAAGCAGTTAACAGAGATATCAATCCGATAATTAATAAATCCAATCCGACTCAAATGGCTTACTGGGTACGCTATAGATATTGGGGCCCATATTACTATCGCGGATACTACTATAGACCGTATTACTATCGCTGGGGTTATCCATATTACAGACCTTACTACAGGCCCTACTACAGACCTTATTACTATTATCGCTGGTAGGCGATAAGACGCTGCTGGCCTATGTATAGAATATAGCTATGGTGATATAGCCTAAGAAGGCTTTGCCAAGAAGAGGATATTATACTTATAACACAGCAGCACGCTTTGATCCCTTCATGGTAGAAACAGGTTCTGGTTTAAAATGGGATATACAGCTTTTTAGGTGAGTTTTGAGATTTGAGTAGAGTGAGTTCAGCTATTTTCTCATTCAGACAATTGATATAAAGATCAAGTCTGTAACTAATGTGGCCTTGTTTTAATTTAATATGATTACCAATAACAGAAGCAGCTCTACAATCAACTAAAGCACCAGAAAAATTAGATAGATTAACTGAACTAATGATCTTCTCATCAAGTTTAGTAAAGCCCCATTGCCCATTATACAAACATCCATAAACAAAATAATAATCCAACTTATTTTGCTGGCAATTCTTGACTCTTACCAAGGTAGGTTTTTTTTGCGATAGTTCTTTTTTTATTTTATCAAGTTTTGATCGTGCTTCATTCTCATTTTCTGCTGGAACATCGATTGATTTCAAAGCAATATAGCCGGGTGGGCAAACATCCGGACTTTTTAGTCCGGTATCGTCGAATAGAGATGCCAGGACAATATTCCAATCATAATCCTGATCATTAGGCTTTAGTTTACCCACTGAATCGAGATCAATTATGTAGGCTCTAAAGGTACCATCTTGCTTTCTTTCTATCAAAAAATTGTCATATTTTAAATCGCAGTGCTTCAATCCAAGCTCAGTAAAGCGCTTAAACTCACAAAATACTGCATGGTTTAGTTGACACCAGGTTAACTGATCTTCTTCCCTACTAGTAAAAGAAAATAGCGTTTTACCGGGTAAATAAGGGAGAACCAATCGAATTCCTTTATCTGTAAACAAATAGGCTTTATTATCTGGATAAACCAAATTCCATATATCCAGTTCATGCTGATAGCGTGCTCTGTTCCATTCATTATTAAGCTTTTTATCTCTAAGATCTGAAGAGGAACGGACTTTATCTGGTCTAGGTTGTTTAACAACATATTTAGGAGGCTGGTTTTGATGGCCAAAAAATCTAGTCCACGCAGTCCATCCATGTGCTGGTGAACCATTTGGAGTAAATTCATTTCCATCAACATCTTCAATACAGGATTCATCGCCATCCGCGTTTGCAGAGAAATGGTATTCAAGTTTGGATTTCATGATAATTACCTTAATTTGTTACCAAGAAGCTAGCTAAACGAAAAAAATAGTTAACTCATGGTTAAATTAATGATACCAAATAAATCACTGTGTTGAATAGAAATGCAATGGTCTATTTCATGATTTTATGCTAAAATTGACGCTATTTTTCAAAAGTAAATTCAGGCATGCAAAACGAATACAGCCAATTTGAACAGCGTAAGCGCGATCACATAGAACTGGCCTTAATGCCAGCCAATCAAAGCAGCGAATTAAATCCCTTTGATCATTTTTCTTTGGTGCATGAAGCCTTACCTGACCTTGATTTTAAAGACATTTCCATACAAAGCATCCGGTTTAAAAAACCGGTTGAAAAACCATTTATTATCAGTTCAATGACAGCAGGCCATTCCAATGCTCTAGAAATTAACTATCGATTAATGGAAGCGTGCTCAAAAACAAAATGGGCAATGGGCGTTGGCTCACAACGCAGAGAATTAACCGATAAACAAGCCGCATTTGAGTGGACGCCACTCCGTCGTGATTTCCCCATGGTCAGCCTGTTCAGTAATCTGGGAATCGCTCAGTTAATTGACACTCCAATTTCTGCAATCCAGCGCTTAATTGATACATTGCAAGCTGAAGCATTGATTATTCATTGCAATCCATTACAAGAGTGTATTCAACCTGAAGGGACAACTAATTTTCAAGGGTGCTGGACAGCATTGGAAGCGTTAGTCAAAAAGATTGCTTCTCCAGTTATAATAAAAGAAACTGGTTGTGGTTTTTCAAAAAATACGCTGCTCCGGTTAAATAATATAGGTGTTGCCGCTGTTGAAATCAGTGGTGTGGGGGGTACGCATTGGGGGCGAATTGAAGGACATCGGGCAAACAAGGATCCGATAAGACAACGAACTGCTGATACTTTTCGAAATTGGGGCATTGATACTTTACAAAGCACTCGTAACGCCATTAGCCTTAATCCCTCTTTCGAAATTTGGGGTTCTGGCGGCGTAAGAAATGGTTTGGATGCTGCAAAACTGTTTGCGCTCGGTGCTACCACAGTCGGCTTCGCGAAACCCATGCTTGAAGCGGCTTTGGGCTCAACCGGGCAAGTACTGACCCAAATGAATACAATTGAATATGAATTGAAAACTGCTATGTTTTGTACTGGCAGCCGAGTTCTTGATGATTTAAAGGAGAAGGCATGTCCATAGCTGCTAATGCCGGTGAATTATTTCGCGGATTCTCAAAGTTATCACGTGAAGAGCGCTTTCAAAGGTTATGCGCTTTAGGTGCCTTGACTCATGAAGACATAACATTTCTTAAACAAGGTGGTATTAAAGATTTAAACTTGGCCGACAAATTGATTGAAAATGTGATTGGATATTTTCAGCTTCCATTGGGTGTGGCTACTAATTTTAATATTGATGGACGTGATTATGTAATACCTTTGGCAGTGGAAGAAACCTCTATTATTGCTGCTCTTTCCAAATCAGCGAAATGGATTAGGCAGCATGGTGAAATCAATACCTGGGTTCACGGAGAATGTATTCTTGGGCAAATTCAACTGGCAAAAATAAAGGACTTTCAAAGATTCTCTGACCTCTTTAATAAAAATCGTCAATATTTTATAGAAATAGCGAATAAAGACGTTGCCGCCAATATGGTCAAACGAGGCGGCGGTGTTACGGATTTGCAAGTACGTCATTTAAAGAGAGACGATGGACAAGATATGGCAGTAATTCATTTGACGATGAACAGCTGCGATGCTATGGGTGCCAATATCATCAATCAAGTACTTGAATATTTAAAACAACCCATAGAACAAATAACTGGTGAAGAAGTCACCATGTGTATTTTATCGAACTTAAATGATCAAAAATTAACGACCGCTCAAGTCATCATTCGTAATATTGACCCCATCCTCGGTCAAAAATTGCAAGAGGCCTCACTCTTTGCAGAAATAGATCCCTATCGCGCTGCTACCCATAATAAAGGGGTTATGAATGGAATTGATCCGGTTTTAATTGCTACAGGGAATGATTGGCGAGCTGTGGAAGCTGGAATACACGCCTATGCGGCACGTTCGGGACAATACAAAGCAATTACTCGCTGGCGGTATCAAAATGAAATACTCACAGGAGAGTTAACTGCTCCTATCATAGTAGGTACTGTTGGAGGCGTAACCTCTTTACACCCCACGGCTAAAATGTGTTTACGAATGATGGATATCACTTCTGCCAATCAACTCTCCCAAGTCATCGCAGCAGTTGGACTAGTGCAAAATCTTGGCGCACTCAAAGCTTTATGCACTGACGGGATCATTCAAGGCCATATGAAATTGCATATTGATAATTTGCTATTAGTTGCAGGGGCTAATGAAAATGAAATGCCCGTGCTCAAAGAAAAATTGCAAGAATGGCTTAACCTGAACAAACGAGTCAGCTTGAATAACGCTTATGACCTATTAGCTGAAATCCGACAAGCTCCTGTTGCAGTATGAAATGGCAAATTCCCGCTAAAACATTTTTACTAGGAGAATACGCTGCCATTGCGGGAGAACCAGCTATCCTATTAACGACAAGCCCTTGCTTTACTCTTACATTAACTGAAAATGCAAAATTAGAAGGAATTCATCCGGAGTCACCTGCAGGATTATGGTGGCAAAAAAATCAATGCCATCCCTTTGGCCTATCCTGGCAAGACCCTTATCATGGCCAAGGCGGCCTGGGCGCATCCAGCGCGCAATTTTTAGCCTGTTATTTGGCAACTTGTTCACTGCAAGAGATTACCCCTCAATTAAACCATATGCTTGAGGCCTATTACCAATCGTCCTGGTCGGGGTTGGGGTTAAGACCCAGTGGTTATGATGTGATTGCTCAGTCACAGCAAGGTTGTGTTTACATTGATAAACAAAAAAATCAGGTTAATTCGTTCTCCTGGCCATTCAAAGATTTATCCTTCTTGATCATTCACACCGGCAACAAATTGGCGACACATCATCATCTTCAAGAAGTCACCCTACCATCTCAAATAGATTACCTCGCCTCTTTGGTTATCAAAGCAAAAGAAGCTTTTGATTTGGCTCGTAGCCACCATTTAATCCAATGTATTAACTTATATGCTCAAAAATTGACGGAATTAAATCTGGTGAGTCAACATAGTCTGCCTCTTATTCAGTCTATAAAATCTTATCCGGAAACCTTGGCAATAAAAGGCTGTGGTGCTTTAGGAGCTGATACTTTGTTAATTCTTACCGATAAAAGAGACTTACAATCTCTCAAAGATAAAGTTCAAGATCAAAACTGGTTAATTTTAGCTACAGAAGATAATCTAACTGTCAGGAATAATAATTCCTTGTTTGAAAAAAGCATATAAATAACACATCTTGTTTGTTAAACAAAAAATAATCTCTAAAAAGACTTGAAATTCTGCTCTAATCCGGTATGATTTCAGCCTCTTTAGGGCCGTTAGCTCAGGTGGTAGAGCAGGAGGCTTTTAACCTCTGTGTCATAGGTTCGAATCCTATACGGCCCACCAGTTTTTAATAAACCTATACCATCAACTATTGTATTTTGCTGGTTATACCCTGAAAGGGCCGTTAGCTCAGGTGGTAGAGCAGGAGGCTTTTAACCTCTGTGTCATAGGTTCGAATCCTATACGGCCCACCATTCTGGTCTCCCTCCTGCATAAACAGACCAGAAATATATAAAATGTTCATCCACACCCCATTGCGCTCGTAGCTCAGCTGGATAGAGTACTTGGCTTCGAACCAAGGTGTCGGGGGTTCGAGTCCCTCCGAGCGCACCATTTAAACCCTTTAAAATCAGGTAGTTAACGGTTGCCTGGATCGAAACGTGCCGTAAAAACCAAGTTACAGTGACGAAAACGTGCCAGAATTTTTTGTAATTCTTTCCGCTGCCACCTTTAAATGGTCACTTGAAAGATGCGCGTAACGTAACACCATTTCATATTCTGACCATCCACCTAATTGCTGTAATTCTTGCAATGAGGTACCATTTTGCACATGCCAACTTGCCCAAGTGTGACGCAAGTCATGCCAGCGAAAATCTTTGATTCCTGCCCGAATCAACGCTTTTTGCCAAGCATGATTATTACATCGCGTAACAGGCTTACCAAAATAGGTAAATACAAATGTGGGATGTAAGCCCACTTGTTTTTCTATAATGACAATTGCCTGAGAGTTTAAAGGAACAGGGATAGCCTTCTTTGTTTTAGATTGATCAGGGTGAATGAGTGCATGTTTTCTAATTAAATCCACTTCACTCCACTGCAATTGAGTAACATTAGATTGGCGTAAACCAGTTGCCAAAGTAAAAGCTGCCATATCTTTCAAATGATTTGGTAGCTCCTGAATCAATTTATTAGCCTGTCCCCTACTCAACCAACGTATACGTTTATTTTCAACTTTTCTCATTCTGAATAATGGCATGGTGTTTATCCACTGCCATTCCTTATGAGCTTTGTTTAAAATAGCACGTATAATTTCCAACATTCGGTTGACCGTCGTTGGAGTAACATTAGTCCGCTCTTTTTCTTGCGCAATAAATTCAATTAATTCGGCGTTAATTTCATCTAACGTTTTCTGGCCAAGATAAGGGTCCAGAAAGGCCAAATGAAATTTATCCGTAACTAAACTTCGTTTATGCGCTGATTCCTCTAACCATCGCACAACAGCATCTACCCACGATTTCTGTTGGGGTAATTTGGTATGCTTGTTACTCCATAGATCTTGTAGAAAATTATCATGGAATTGTTGCGCTTGTTGTTTTACTTTAGTCCTAGTGCTTCTGCGTATACGCTTGTCACCGAAGGTGACGTCGATCCACCAAAACCCATTTTTTTTCGTGAGTGCCATTTATTATCTCCTATATCGACACCCCACGATGCATCGCAAGTAGAGTACTTGTTTCGCATATACATCGCAAGATCTTGTTCTATAAAACGCCAACCTCGCCCTATCTTTACTCCAGGTAGTTCACCTGATGCAGCCATTCGTCGGATAGTTTCCCTGTGGGCGCCTAGAAACTTTGAAGCCTCTTCAATATTAAAAGTATTCATAAGCAACCCCATTTATAACCCTGGTGCACATATTTATTAGTATTGAGTTCAAGAATTAAATGATAAAGCCTCACAAGATCCCGTTCGCAATATAGATTAGTTGGCATTAACTCATCGAAATAAATAGAACGTAATTGTCTTATTGAGCAATTTAGTAAAGCAGCAATGTCTTTTAGAGTATAGTTAGTTGACTCTAATAGATAATTAATGATGTTCTTACAGATTTGTAGCCTAAAGTTATTTTCCACAACGAATACTCCTTTTCAACTTATTCTGTAGATAGCTACAGAAAACGCCTAAACATATTTTTTTATCTAAATCGGTTTGTTTATTTGTTACTGTTCATTCAACTTATGTGTATAATAAACGCTAGGTAAACAATACACACAAATATAAACGATAACGTTTATAATAAACAATTATGTTTATTTTGCAAGGTATTTATATGGATATAAAATTAAAAATAGGGTTAAGAATTAAAGAGTCGCGAAAAAACAAAAAATTCACTGCAGTGCAGTTGGCTGAAGTCACTGGTTTTTCAGCGCAACGAATTAGTAATTGGGAACGAGGAACAAGAACGCCCAGGTTTAAAGATGCAGAAATACTCGGTAGTGCATTGGGTGTTTCTCCAACATGGTTATTATTTTTAGATATTGACCACAAACCTATGAAGGATCATCCCTTCCAAACGATCCCTATAATCAATGCCTCATCTAAAATTGAAGGTTACCTCCCAATACCTTCATCAATTCAAGACAACATAACGCATGATGATTTTGCTTTTATTGTGCACGATAAAAGTATGTCTCCTATTTATAATGCAGGTGACCTAGTTACTTTCTGTAAAGAAAAACAGAACCACTGCGATTTAGTACTGATTCATATTAACGCTACAGAAGAGAACTTATTTAGAAAAATAAGCTCAGAAGACAATACGTTTATATGCTCACCTATCAATCCGGACTGGCCACAAATTCGATTTGAATCAGCATCAATGTTTCAAATAATAGGTTGGGTAAAGAATGGGGCTAAAGTATTTTATTAATTAATGAATAAAGAATTTCCTATCTTTACAATCATTAAGATCTCATCATTTGAAAACCCCTTTTTCAGAACAAGCTTATTTAAAGATATCCCAAATATATCGGATAATGTAACAAGATTGTGTTCTGTACTGCTTAAGATTGTATCAATAACCTGAGTCGCAATACGCTCTCCATTAATAACCTGTTCACTTACAATCTTCATGATTAAAATCCTTATTACGACAACAACAACGTACTTTACTTATTTGACAAGCTTGATTTGATTAGAGCATAATATGTTTGTCATTTATATCACTAAAATCTTTGGCAAATACGCATTTTAATTCAAAATAAAAAGCAAATTAATTAACAAAAAGACTAATATGGAATTTTGTAGGAATTTTACTAGAGTTTGTTGGGATGAAATTAGAGAGGAAGTAAAACGCTCTAATCCTGAGTTTTTTTTCTTAGTTGATGAAATTGCGCCAGGAAAAGATTTCCCACTATATGTTTTTAACTTTGGATATGGTGATTTAATTGGTGATTCTGAAACCTTTTATATTCCGCACCAAGGAAAGCTTCAAACTCTTAATAATTTTTCATCTCAAGAACCAATTACTAAAGACCTCTTTTATGGATTTCACAGTTGTCCATTAGGTCTTGTATTAGATAAGTGCTTTGAATGGTACTTAAGAGGTGATTCAGAAAATGAAACGCATCCTGTTTACATAGATAAGAAAGGGGATTTTTTTAACATTGGACATGTAACCCAGATAAAACCACTTAAACGATACTTGCCTAATGGCATACTGTCTGTAAAAGCTGGGGCACAAACCACTCTTGTAATACAAAATATTGGATGCAAAAGAAGCCATAATCGTCTTATTCGATCTGGAATTGATTGCACCATCCCCAATTCATACCATGATCACAGTGAATTTTTTAAACGAATTTACCAATCTTGCCCTGCTGAAAGTAAATGGAGGGCCTCTATTGTTTACTTCTCTGAAAAATGGATAGATAACATTGTTAATAATCCTGAGTGGATCAATATTAATAAATATTTCTTTAAGTATTATCTACATTATTATGCTTACACCTACTATGGGGACTATTATCAACATATTTTTAGGGTTGCTTTTGATAAGTCAAATTTAGAACGAGATTTTTTTATTCAAGATACCGCTAAATATATCTTTGAAATTCTCATAGGTGAAAAATATGGGTTTTCGTTTACCAATACCGATGAGTTCTTGCCTGCATCATGGATAGGCTACGTTTTAAAAGACATTTATAAGCTAAAAACAGAACCGTCTATATTAATACCTAAAAAACATGTTGAAAAAAATCCAGTATATTTTTCGCTTCAACATCCTATTTTTCGACCATATCAAGGGTTGTCCAGAAAAAGAGCGACTCTAATTTCTGAGCTTGAAAATATGAAAATCGTTACAAATAAATATAAAGAACTATTTTCCTCTAATCATGAAGAATGGGCTGGTACAATTCTTGAAGAAAAAGCCAAAAAAGCTCAATTTGTTTATTACCATGGGTTTGAGAATAAAAAAAATTGGCTTTCGGACATTCATCATTTATTAAAAAATGATTCTGGAGTGCATCATTTAAGCAATGACACTTTTTGTCAAGATGCGCCTTTTTTTAAAGGATGCATCTCAATAAACAGCTTCTAATCGCTGTGCTCTTTTAGAATTAAATACTAAGAAGGCACTCATGAAACAAAGCAAAGAAGATATTGTCCAAGCACTTTGGGCATTGAAATAATACATTGCTACTCCTGATATGAGAGGGCCAATCATCATGCCTAATGCATATGCGCTGCGCCACGCCCCTATACCTAGGCCACTGTGGTTAGAGCTTCCATATTGATGACATAATGCAACGGAGTACGCCATAAACAACATTTCACCAAGAGTAAATACTAAAAGCGAACAAAACATTCCTTGTATTGTAGAAGACAGGCCCATAGCAAACGTTGACACCCCTAATAAAATACAGCCGATACAAGCAACTATATGTTTATTGAATCGCTCAATCCTTTTTGATAATTTTACTTGAAATAATGCGATTAAAATGGGATCAGTTGCGAAAAAAAATCCAATGATTAAAGAATTTCCTATTGTTTCGTTTAAGTGAATGCCTAGTACTGTTTTTTGTATCCCATAAGTTAAACCGATGCAAAATACTGAAAATAACATTGGAATAAGCGAGCTATAGACTGACTCAATTTCTTCTTTATTACTGGGTTTTGCGGCCACATCCTGATTACTGATTTCTAATTTTAGAAAAATAACTATTGAAAACAATATCAAAGTAACGCCGACCAAAGTCATTGCTAATTTAAAATGATTTTGCGCTAAAAGCATTATCAAAACCATTGCCACAATACCACCAGTATTTTCCAGTGCATTTTTATAGGATTGGGCAATCGTTAAACTGTGATTGGTATTTTTTGAAATCTGCAAGAAAGATGAGTTACTGCAAGTGATGAACAAGTTGATCCCAAATCCCATTAACAATACAAAGACAACAGATAAATGAAAAGAACTCACTTTTGCTAGAATAACAAATGCGACGCCCATGAGTAAGAAACTTGCCCCAATTATACCCTTTGCTTGTGCTTTTCCCGTAACGTATCCACCACATATACTGCCCAAAATAGCTCCAATCCCCATTGAAAAGCCTAAGAAGCCTATATTTAATTTATTAAAATTGGTGCTTACACTAAAAAAATACGCAATATGGTAAGATAGGCCGCCTCCAATAGCCTCTATAAAAGAAAGAGCCAATAATAATTTACAAGTGACTGGTAAATCACTAAAAGAGAACCCTACTTTAGAAGAGCTGACTGTTGAGCTCATTGTAATCCCTCACATTAAATAAAAATTAGATACATCCACTAAACTATGCCACTTGATTTAATAACCTTAATGCATCAGAACTCGGCATTCGTTGTATTTTATCGGGAGGAATATACAAAGTAGACAGTGTTGTTAACTCTTGCCTATCAAGTTGCTCTAAATCAAATTCAGATATCTTTGGATGAGTACCAGGATAAAGAGCGGCTTCGTAAATAACCGCTTTTTTTTCTTTTTTATAGAGTTCGATTAATTTTTTTTTAATAAAATTAAGAGCCTCAAAATTGATTTTATTTGTTGGTAAACCCAGATTTCCAACCATACCAATCTGGTAAATTACTACATGAGAAGAAGGATCTACTACTTTATCATATAGAAGATATTCCGTAGCATCAAAGGATTGGATACCTCCAGATGCGGGATCAAACCTAAGATCGGCATATAAACAATCTTGAGTTGAAATACCAGGGCACACCACTGTTTTAATGCTATCATCAAGCATAGACAAAGCGAGCAAGCCAGGAGTAGCAAACACACATGGATGACCATATATAACAACACATAATGATCGTACATCTTCTATCGCGCTATAAATATATTGTGCAATATTATTATAAGCACTTTCTCTTGATTTAGAGTTAAAGTATATTTCATCCAGTGACTCTGATGATTTCGCTAATTTACGAATATAGCGCTCTAGCAAGGGTTCATTAACTAAGTAGATTACCTTATCACAAGTAGAAATATATCCTTTTGCTTCTTCTGTAATATGAGCTATTGTTTTAATTCCAGTACCAACTAACGCTACAACTTTCACTTAAATCCTTATTTGGTCACTGGAAAAACATGGCTCATATCCGGATACGGGATCACATGGCTCATATCCGAAAAATTCTTTTTATCAGTGATTAACTCCCTGATCTTATGTGTATCTGAGTTTTTATATGATTCAACCAAGCTTTTACTTAAAACCCAATCCTCTAAAGCCACTGTATCAAGGAGTGGATTTTTCACCAATGCCTCAACTGCATCTAATAATTCCATAGTCCCTCCAAAATTTGGCAATCAAAATTTTGCACTATTTATTTTATAAAAATTTAAATCATTATCCTATCAAAAATCAATCATTATCAAGAAATCTTTTATTTCAAATAACATGTCCGTGCATAGAATATCATTACGGATTGACTCATATTATTCCACAAATGTATGTTTTTTTGAACACAAATTATTTTGCGCTTGCCTCAATGTCTACGGTTTTTTTACTTCCTAAATTATTTAATGTTATCCTCCTCAATCATATGATAATAATCAATAAGGACTCTATTTGACGAGTTTACAGATAATATCCCATTTTTTTCCATTTTTTTGGCCGAAAAATAATTTTAAAAAAAAGTTTCGGGTCATATTTTCATTATTTTTGGTTTTCACAACACTCGCCTTAAATTTAATTGTACCCATTTTTTTTAAAGATATAGTAACTGCATTATCCGGTACGATAAGGACATCGAGCATGATGATTATCTCGCTGATCTGCTGTTATGGATTACTCTGGATGCTGGCAAGATGCAGTGAAAAAATTCGCGAGATGCTTTCTTTTGTAAACATAAGTACAACAATTGCGGATTATAGTACTCATGTCTTTGCACACCTTCATGCTTTAAATTACAAATTTCATCTGGATAAGGAAACCGGAAAAATAACCAGCGCTATCAGTCGCGCACAGCTTGCAATCGCGATGCTTATCTCGAACATATTGTTTCGGATTGTGCCTGTTTTTTTAGAAATTCTCTTCGCTTTTTTAATCATTTGGCACTTCTATGGCTTAAGCTATGGCCTCTATCTAATTATTATTTTGGGAATCTATCTTGTTTTTAATGGACTCACTCAAAAAAAATCCACAGTCCTGCAAAAAAATTGTAGCATTGCTGAATTAAATGTAAGTTCCGCAATTACCGACAGCCTACTCAACACAGAAACTGTAAAATACTACAACAGTCAAACCGTAGAACATAAAAAAATAGACCAATTTTTACAAGAAAGCGTTCATGCAAATACAGCATTATTTAGTGGAAACGGTACATTTTTGGTGATACAAACACTCATTATTGCGGGGGGTCTTGCCTTTTTGTCCTATAAAGTAGGGTACCAAATTTTAATTGGACAGTTAAAAATTGGTGACTTTGTCCTGATTAATGGCTATTTATTACAGTTATTTGAACCTTTAAGCGAAGCTAGTGTGCGTTGGCGAGATACCAAAAATGATTTATCCAAAATAGAATATTCAGCCTATTTATTAGATCAAACCGATGAAGTTGAACAAGACCATCCTGATGCAAAACCTTTATTCATTACCGGCCCGCATGTTCACTTTAAAAACGTCACTTTCGGTTACCAACCAGAACACCCCATTTTAAAAAATGTAAGCTTCGAAGTTCCACCCGCAAAGATGACAGCTATTGTGGGACCCAGCGGATCGGGTAAATCAACGATTGCACGATTATTGCTGGGATTATTTGAAGTCACTCAGGGACAAATACTCATAGATGACCAGGATATTACTGCTGTGAGCAAGCATTCATTACGCCAACAAATCGGAATTGTTCCACAAGAAGTTCTACTCTTCAACAATACGTTGAGGTTTAATCTCTGCTACGGTGCTCTAAATATCTCCGAGCGTGAAATCAATAACGTAATCCAACTGGCGCACTTGGAAGAGATGGTAAAAAACCTCCCCAAAGGAATTGAAACCAACATCGGTGAAGGGGGTTTTAAATTATCAGGAGGAGAACGCCAGAGGATTGGAATAGCAAGATGTTTATTACGCAACCCGAGTATTTTGTTATTTGATGAAGCAACCGCATCGCTCGACACGCAGACTGAAAAAAATATCCAGGAAAATATTGAGGAAGTTACAAAACATACCACCAGTATAGTCATTGCACATCGTTTGAGTACGATTATTCATGCTGACAACATTCTTGTTTTACAAGACGGAGAAATCGTAGAAGCTGGAACGCATCAAGAATTAATCGAGAAAAAGGGATTATATTACTCCATGTGGAATAGCCAGCAGCAAAAGAGTGCATCATGATGAATGAAAGTTTACCCAGCATTAAAGAAACTATCTACTATCTTTGGCCTTGCGTTTGGACAAAGAACAGCCTAAGAGGAAAAATTCACGTTGTCTTGGCTCTCTTATTTATATTGATTTCCATTGCACTAAATTTGTGTGTCCCCATTTTTTTAAAAGAAGCCATTAATGCACTCTCTGGACATGCCCTATTTTTAAACAGCACCCCTTTAGTCATCATTCTGACTTATGCATCGGTTTGGGGTGCATCCAAAGCTTGTATCACCCTCAGTCAAGTAATAGCTTTTCCTGTAGAATTAGAAGGGGCGAGAAAATTTTGTTTAGAACTTTTTGATCACGTACAAGCGCTTTCCACAAAATTTCATAGAGAACGTAAATCAGGCGAAATTCTTACAATCATAGAACGTTCACACTCGTCTGCTGTTGATCTTATTGGTCGACCTATTGTGATGATATTGCCGGTTCTTATAGAAATAATTTTTGCTATGATTTTTTTGAGCTATTTTTATGATCTTTTTTTTGGATTGGTTCTATTGTTGATGCTGGTTTCTTATATCTTGCTAAGCTATTACACCGCTCAATGGATTGTAAAATGCAGAATGAAGCAAAACAATGAAGATGCATCTGCAAACGCCTATCTGGTGGAAAGCCTGTTGCATGCGGATACCGTGAAATATTTTAATACCCAACAGGATGAAATCAATACAGCTGCTCAAAAATTACAAGAAAAGGCCTGTGCAGATACTCGAGCATTAAATGCCGATGCAAAAATTCATCTTATGCAAAATGTCATTGTCGGTATGTGTGTTATTATTATGCTCTTACTTGCTGGCAGCCGAGTCATTGCAGGGAGCATGAATGTCGGAGATTTTGTACTGGTCCATGGCTATTTATTCATGTTCATGCTGCCATTATCCATGCTAGGCTATCGAATTCGTGTTACCCGAGATGATTTAGCTCGTTTTCAAACCGCGATTCAGTTGCTGAAAATTCCTATCGATATTCAAGACCAACCCAATGCCAGAACACTTAAGTACAAAGAAGGAAAAATCCAATTTGATCACGTCCATTTTACTTATAATGAACATCGAAAAATTCTTGATGACGTTAGCTTTATAGTTGAACCCGGTACCACTACTGCAATCGTTGGATCCTCAGGATCCGGCAAATCCACTCTCGCAAGATTAATCTTTCGGCTTTACGATTTGAATTCGGGGAGTATTCAGATTGATGGGCAAAATATTAGCAATATCCAACATGCATCACTCAGAGCAATACTCGGTATTGTTCCTCAGGAAACTGCTTTATTCAATGATACCTTAAGAAATAACCTGATATATGGAAATCCGCATGTCACTCATGATGAATTGGCGGATGCAATACAAGCAGTACATCTTGACAGGTTCGTGGCAAAACTGCCTGATGGGTTAGAAACCAGAGTTGGTGAGCGCGGATTAAAATTGTCTGGTGGCGAAAAACAGCGAGTGGCCATCGCTAGAATGCTGCTTAAAAAACCTAAAATTTTTATTTTTGATGAAGCAACATCTTCACTGGATATGAAAACAGAGAAAGACATTCAGACCTGTCTCAAACAGATATCGATCAACACAACAACACTTATTATTGCACATAGACTTTCTACAGTAACGCATGCAGATAATATTCTGGTACTCGCTAAAGGTGTGATTATTGAGCAAGGTACCCACAATGAACTACTAAATCAAAATGGTGCCTATGCTCAATTGTGGAAAGCTCAAAGTCAAAATAAAATTGACACAGGGTCTATTAATGGCTTTGTTCCTTAGCTCATTATCCTCCGAAAAATACCTCTATATTTTGAGGAGGATAATGCTTGGTTATGCTGTGACACCAATGGAGGCGGCATTATGAATATAAAACAAAACGACACATCAACCACTCCCCCTATTTTATATGGTACAGCATGGAAAGAAGATGACACAAAACGTTTGGTGCTCCAGGCACTCAACTCAGGATTTCGAGGGATTGATACTGCCAATCAACGTAGGCATTATTTTGAAGAAGCCGTGGGTGATGCAATTGATCAATTTTTAACAACTAGTCAAAAAACACGCAGTGATTTATTTCTACAAACAAAATTTACCTCTGTACATGGCCAAGATCATAGAAAACCTTATGATGAATTTGATTCATTGACCAACCAGGTCAAGCAATCCTTTGCAAGCTCACTAGAACATTTACAGACAGACTACATTGACGCCTATATACTTCATGGCCCTTCACTATCTCATGGAATAATCGATGCAGATTTAGAAATTTGGCAGGCCATGGAAGAGCTGGTGTGTAGTAGAAAGGTAAAGTTTCTCGGCATTTCTAACGTTAATATGGTACAAGTTGAAGAACTATATAGAAAAGTCTCTATAAAGCCGTCGTTTATACAAAATAGATGTTTCGCCATAACACAATGGGATCAAGACGTTAGGACATTTAGTCAAAAAAACAAGATTATCTATCAAGGATTTTCTTTGCTCACTGCGAATCAGCGGTATTTATTAAACCCTCACATGCAATCACTTGCTGTAAAATATGATAAAACCATCCCGCAAATTATATTTCGCTTTGCAAACCAAGTGGGGATATTGCCTTTAACCGGCACTACAAATCAACAACACATGGATAATGATTTAAACATATATGACTTTGAGCTTACACAAGAAGAAATTCAATATATAGAAAATATAGGATTATAAGTGAACCAATATGACCATTAAAATTGAAACACCAAGGATGCTTTTGCGTTTAATTAAGGATGAGGACTTAGATCAAGTTGCTCAGCTTCATGCAGACCGAGAAGTTAGAAAATTCTTTCCTGATGGAACACAAGATCGCGAGCAGACTAAGCGAAGAATAAAACAGATTATGAACCTTTATGGAGATAAAGGATTGCCTGGTTTTGTTATATTCAATAAGGTGACTCATGAATTCATTGGACGATGTGGATTTGGGCCAATTGAAACAGGGGAAATTGAAGTTGGATACCTTATTGTAAGAAAATTTTGGGGTATGGGTTATGCATCTGAAGCACTAGAGGCACTTCTTGAATGGAGTAAAATAAATATCAATTCTGATTATATTATTGCTTTTGCGCCACTCAAACATAGTGCATCACATCGAGTAATGGAGAAGTGTGGTATGGAATATTATAAAGATGAACTTGGTCATGGTGTTGAGTGTAAATTTTATCGTTCCAAAAATAAATAATTTATAAAACAGGTCAATTAGCATGACAAAAATTACAACAGATGAAGCCGCGTTAAAATTAGCTGTACTTATTGATGCTGATAATGCTCGAGCAGTTATTATTGATGGTCTTTTAACTGAGATTGCTGGTTATGGAGATGCTATCGTAAGGAGAATTTATGGCGATTTCACCTTACCATCTAGCGCACAATGGAAAAAGGTATTGCATAAATACGCTATAAAACCAGTACAGCAGTTTGCTTTTACTTCTGGAAAAAATGCAACAGATAGTGCACTTATTATTGATGCTATGGATCTACTTTATACGCATCGTTTTGGTGGTTTTTGTATCGTGTCAAGTGATAGTGATTTTACAAGTCTTGCTAACCGTATTCGTGAAGAAGGGTTGCAAGTTTTTGGATTTGGAGAAAAAAAAACACCAGAGGCATTTCGTAATGCCTGCAATAAATTTATTTTCACTGAAGTACTACGCCCTGTAGCACCACCTGATCAATTAATTAGCCAGTCAAAAAAGAGAAAGCAGCCTGTTAAACAAGCAAAAGCTAATGAACCCTCAGCACAAGAATTTCCAAAAGAATTTATTCTAGAAGCATTAAATAACTCATACGATGATACTGGTTGGGCATACATAGGAACATTTGGTGGCTATTTAACTAAGTTAAAACCAGACTTTGATTCCAGGCTTTATGGTTTCAAAAAGCTGAGTGATTTGGTTAAGGGAAAACCGGAGATTTTTGAAACGGAAGAACGAGTCAATCCTGGATCGAACACAAAAGTTTTATATTTACGTGGTAGACAAGAATAACGTGGAAATAATTAATGAATCTATTAGAAAAAATTGCAGCATTAGAAAATGAAGCTACTGAATTTGGTTTTCAGTGGGAAACGACCGATCAGATTATGACTCAAATCCAAAGTGAGTGTATTGAAGTCGATGAGCATTTAAAAGCAGGAATTAATGATAACTCATCTGCTTTGCAGGAAGAAATAGGTGACCTATTGCATGCCGTGTTTTCACTGTGTGTATTTTGTAAATTAGATCTCAAAGATACACTGCAACAAACCGTGGAAAAATTTGAGCGGCGGCTCCGCGCTGTCAAAATGATTGCTCATGAAATGAAACTCATTAATTTGGAAGGACAAACTTTTGATGAGTTGATGTCTATCTGGAAACAAGCAAAGAGCAGAGTAGGTTAACGCTGGGTGAGCATGACTTGTAAATTGGGTAGCCGAAATGTAGATTCAGCATAAAATCACAAACGCGCAATTGTCCTGCGCTTGATAAAATATTTTCATGCTCGCATAAATTTCCGTACAAAATTAATGAATAAAATCAACCTATAAAAAGAAGACAGGTCGGGTAACAGGATCGAGTTGCCCCGATCCCGTCCCCTAAGAACCTTACTATTACCCATAAGTCTATAAATTATAAGAAAAACTTTTTCTTTAATTTAACTCTCTGTTATAAATAAGGGCAGTATTTTGACTGATAATGAGAGCAAATGATAAAAGGGAATCAAAATAACTCATCTTCTGGATGGGCAGAGAGTGAGTTCGGAATAGTTAATTTTGGTGATAAACGATTAAGTAAAAGACTTCTAAAAATAGCAGATAGCTTTGCCAACTCCCCTGAATGTTCAATAAATCGAGCATGTGACGATTGGCATCAAAGTAAAGCAGCTTATAGATTTTTTCAAAATGATGCTGTATCGGAAAGAAAAATCCTTGATAGTCATATCACTAAAACTATTGAAAGAGCCAAGAACTATCCAACTATTTTAGCCATCCAGGATACGAGTTATATTTCTTATAAAAATCATAAAAAGACTGAAGGATTAGGAATTATAGCAGCTAGAGTTCGCTCTAAAACAACTAATTTTCAAACTCATGGATTGGTAATGCATACCACATTTGCAGTAACTACAGAAGGCCTGCCTATAGGATTACTGGATCAAAAAATTAGTTCTAGACCGCTTTTAGATGAGACAGTAAAGGAGTTGAAAAAAAGAAGTCATAATATCGCTCTTCCTATAGAGGAAAAAGAAAGTATGCGTTGGATCGAGTCTCTCGAACACTCTAATAATTATCCGGATTTAAAAAATGCTAAGGTGGTTACTGTTTGTGATAGAGAGGCAGATATTTATGATTTATTTGAAGTAGCATCGACAAATCAATGTCCTTTTGTAGTGAGGGCACGTCAAGATAGAACAGTAAATAAGACATCAATTTACTCTAAAAAAAGTGGTGAAAAATTATGGGATTTGGTGAGTGGTTCGCCTTGTCGGGGGGAAATTCAAGTCACTATTCCTGCTCGAGATAATAAGCCTAAAAGAACAGCAACATTAGAAGTAAGGTTTGATCATTTTGTGATGAACCCTCCTAAAAATAACGTGAAACGTAAAACCAGAACACTCCCTGATTTAAAACTAAATGCAGTGTATGTCATAGAACAATCTCCTCCTCTGGGCGAAGAGCCTATGAATTGGATGTTGTTGACCAACATAGACATTAATAATTTTGAAGAGGCAGTAGAAAAAATACAATGGTATTGCTTAAGATGGAGGATAGAAATTTTTCACAAAATCTTAAAATCTGGTTTTAAAGTTGAAGAATGCAGGCTCGGTGCAGCCGATAGATTAGTTCGCTTTCTTACAATAATGAGTGTCATTGCATGGCGAATTTTTTTTATCACACTAGTTGCTAGAGAAAGCCCCGATCTTCCTTGTTCGTTCTTATTGGCTAATGAGGAATGGAACGTCTTGTATACCAAAATACATCATACAAAACACTATCCTGAAACACCACCCACAATAAAAGAAGCCGTGAAATGGATAGCTCAGCTAGGCGGCTTTTTAGCCCGTAAAAACGATGGGGAACCTGGTCCTATAACATTGTGGAGAGGATGGAAAAGATTAGTCGACCTTGCGGAAGGTTGGAATCTTGCTCTTTCTTAGTTATGGGTAATAGTAAGCCTAAGAACGCAGCATGCGACTTTCACCGCACTACGCTCAAGCCTTTCTGAAGCTATTCACCCAGCAGGTATTCGCTACCAATAACATTCAATTGTTTGTCCTTTATTCGTTGAACAAAGGAGCAGTCTTTAGCCCATTTTTTTCTATCTTCAAAGTATTTAACATACTCGGGTAGATAGGGGTTGGCGCTCGACCTAATTTTGACGTGTCGTTGTATTTTTATATCCATCATTTTGTTAATACAAACATACTTCTTCGTACCGTCCTTGGCCTTAACCACGTCACTAAAAATCCAGCGCCTTGTAAGGCTACGATTTCGAAAATAACGATCCATTGCTTTATAGCGATTATGACCACTAAACTTCCTCATCGTCCAACGGAATGTTTCTTGATATATGTAATTATCCAGTTCGGAAAATGTTGCTTTTGAGACGACTTTTCGATGATAGTTAGCCCATCCTTTTATGATAGGATTCAGCGCTGAGATAAGCTCCGAGCCTTTCCAACCATATCCTTTCTTGACGGTCTCTTTGATTTTCATTTGTACGGATTTAATGCTGTCTTTTGAGGGCGTAGTTAAGAACTTACCCTTATATTTCCTGACATTAAATCCGAGAAAATCAAAGCCTTCCTCGATATGCACAATTTTGGTTTTTTCCTGTGACAATGAAAGACCTCGTTGTGCAAGAAAGTTTGAAATTATCGGCATCACTTTTTCTTTGAGGATATCAGGACTGTTTGCAGTTACGATGAAATCATCGGCAAAACGAATATAATTTATTTTATTGCCTTGCCCACAGCCGGAGTGAATTTCCCTCTCAAGTCCGTCTAGAACCATATTTGCGAGCAGTGGTGAGGCTGGACCACCTTGCGGAGTACCTCGTGCTGTTTCAAATAATTGATTCTTTTCCATGTAGCCTGCCTGCAACCACTGTGTTAGCACTCGTTGATCTATTATGATATTACTTTTGAGCCATCCATGATCAATTTCATCAAAACAGGCCTTAATGTCGCCTTCTAAAATCCATTGAGCGCAATTTTTCCGTGCCAAGGTTGCATAGCACTGGTATATCGCGTCATGAGTACTTCGCTTTGGTCTAAATCCATAGGAATTTAGATCAGCTGTAGTCTCTCCAACGGGTTCTAATGCTAACAAATAGAGTGCTTGCATTGCCCGATCTTTCAAAGTGGGTATGCTTAGTGGACGCTCTTTTCCATTCTTCTTCGGGATGTAAATCCTTCGAAGCGGAGTTGCCTTATACCCTCTTGCTTTTAGGTTGCGCACCGCCTCGCATTTTTCTTCTGATGTTGTCCAAACAACACCATCAATACCAGGCGTCTTGCTTCCTTTTGCTGTCGTTACTCGTCTCACTGCAAGAAGTTTTGCGCTGATGGAATTAACCAGCAGCCATTGCAATGACTTCACTTTTCCGTGCTGTTTATTACTCACTGCCTTTGCGATACGCACTTGAAGTCTGTATACATTTTTCTCAATACTAGGCCAGTCGAGCTGATCCCACTTTGTATTTAAGATGAATGCGTCAGGCGCACCAGATAATAAATTATCCGTCATTTGCTTTCCTCACTTCTACAAATTCTGCAAATTCTTTCGCAATGAAAGACCAATCGGACGTGGGCTTCTTTTCAGACCGGGTGACATTGAAACCCGTATCCAACTCATTACAAATTGGCCTTCGCTTTTTCCGATATCCCAAGCCTACACTTCCATAGGCAGCCTTTGCAGGCTACTGTCTTCTTACGAAGAGAAATATAGGGTTTCCAAGTTCCGCTGTTCAAGTAATGCCGGGTTAGGTGTCTGCTCTCGGCCGGAAAGTTTCGTAATCGTGTGGGGTTCGTGTGATTTCCCCAGCTACCTTTCGTACCTTTTGGTTCAAGCGATTCAGCCAATTGCGCTTGTTGCGAGTTACGACCTTTATCACAGATTCACTTATGTTCACCATACCAGCTACCTAGTAGCTATCCCGATTTTGGCTATCAGGTAGATTTACTTCCTTTCGGATGTTAACATCTCACTATCAGCCCTTCAGCTGTAGTTTCACTACATTGTCAGGGAGGCTTTATTAACTCCCGTAGGTTCATCTGACGATACAAATGGTTTTCGAAATTCCTTCCGATTAACAACTCAAAACAGCGACTTATCTTGTCGCACCACACCTTTCGCAACTGGTTGCTGTGTGTGTAACTCATTGTATTTATTCAATATAAAATCATATTTGCAAGAATCGGCTACGAAACACTAAATATTTGCTAAATAGCAATCAAAAACCAGTATGCAAATGTGCATCACTTTTAAATATTTTGTCAGATTTATCTGATGCAGATCTGCATACTGACACTCGTAACCAGTTGAAATATATAGCCTAATATGATCTAATTGTAATTAGGGGTGGCGTGCATGGATGCATCAGCCAGACATCCAACACAATCGAAAAAGAGGTTATATTATGGCTAGAATCACCGTGACCTTACCTGACAATCTTCATAAACAAATAATTAAAATAGCCGGTAAGGAGAATGATTCACTCTCTTATACGACAACACGGCTTGTTGAAATTGGACTGATGGTGATGAACAGTAAGTCTGATAATAAAGATGAGCAGAAGACTACAAACATTGAAGAGTATTGCCAAAAACTCATTATTCAAATTAATGGCATCATCAAAGAAATTGCCGTTGATAAATTTAATTTTGATGATGATAAAATCGTTCAAATAACCAAAGATACCTTAAACAAATTTAATAAATTAAAAGGTATTCAACAGGAATCACTATAGCTTTATCTTGCCCTTAGACTTTTAACATACTCCTCATAATCCGTTGGTCCTAGGTTCAAGTCCTAGTGGGCCCACCAATAAAATCAAGTAGTTACGAGTAGTAAAAACTGAAACGGTCTGAGGGGCACTGATGGGGCACTCAGAAATAACAAATAGCAACTCATCCCAATAACATGGGGCATTTAAAATAAATTCCTTTACCTGCTATTTTTATCAATTTCCTCACTTAACAAGTGTATAGCCTCATTAATTTCATAAGTAATTGCCAAAGAATCCTCTTTAATATCAAAATCAATTTTACCACCACCATGGCCAGCATATTTACTTCTTTTAGCTTGCAAGCACCTTAGTGCTTTCATTATCTTATCTGCATTTGGAGAACCCCAGTTTTTCAAAAGTATCTCCAAACACTCAAGGCTCCTCTTATTCTCTTCAGCATTTACTAATCTACGAATGACCTTTTCCTGTAATCCATCAATAACTAAAATAGTCAAATTCAACAAATAATCTAAATACTCTTTTTTGATATCAGTAATAACTGGGTGAATCTGCTTTAATAGCATATCAATATCACCCCCTTTAGGAGCCCATAATACAAATTTTTCCTTATCTAAAGAATAAGGAGGAAAATTGGCTAATTTTTGTTTTATCGCTCTAAGAGAACTTTCTTCTTCATCGAATTCAGCTAAAAAATCCGTGTTATAAGCGACTTTTGAAATCCCCGCTTTTGGCTCTTCATTATACTGCTTCCAATGAAGCTGTTCTTTATGGGGTAATTGCCCTAAACAATAAATATAAGCGTGCACCTGTCCTTCATCATTTATTGAGTAAGACTTCAAACTCCAACTTCCATAGCAATGAATTCCCCGATCTCTGACCTCATATTTCTCATGATTATTTTTATATTTAGACAATACTTCTGGATTAAAAAATGCTGGGCTTGTCTGAAAAGGTTTACCAGTATCTTTATAGTAATTATCAAGCATTTCTGGAGCACAAGACCATTCGACTATTTTACTATTTTTAAAATCAGTAATAATAAAATTCTCGTATTTCTTAGGATCGCCTTTTTCAATCTGCTCAATTGAATAGACTGTTTGGATTACCTCTGCACCTTTAAACCGTGGTATATCTTCATATTCATAAATTCTTCGTTTGATTCTTGAAGTTTGTAAACTACTAATACTCCATTGCAGAGGACTCTCTAATTCTTTTAACTCAAAAAAACGTACTAAAAAATGATTTGCATAACCCAAGTAATAATCTAATGCTTTTCTTTCAAAAAGTATTAAATTAAAATTCTGCTCAACTATTATTAATGCCCTTGGTTCTACATCACCATCCTCGTTTATTAAATTGAAAGTACCCTTTTCATTATCCAAATACAAACCATTAGCATGAACAAAATGTTGTAATAATTCATATTGGGTAATTAATTTCCCATCTTTATAGTTTGCACGACTGAAGAAAAGTGGCCACATTAAGCTATTATCTAAACCAAACTCGTGTGAAACTTCCATTGAACTACTATAACCATCATCTTCGCTATGCTTGAAGCAAGAAATCGAAGACTCTTTTAAAGGAAAATCTAAGGACAAAATCTCATCTGAATCATATAAATCAAAATTTTCTTGCTCAACGGTAAATGAGTTTAGGAAAATATGATCTGTATATAAATAAACCATTACCCAATCTGCTGAAGTAATATTCAATAATTGATCAGCATCATTTTTGGAGATGGCCGCTCTTATTTGCTTCATAATTGGCTGATATTGCATGGAAACTCTCTTATTCAATATTCTCATCTCTATTTAAAAACTGTATTAACCCATTTAACAAAATCGGTCATATCCATTAAGTCTATTTGCCGTTTTGAAGCATTTGACTGGCTTAAATTAAATTTATCACACTCCTCACGTAGCCAATTTACTGCTCCAGTCTTTGAACCACCCCCGTCAAGTAAAATAATAATATGGGGCTCAAACATTTTTTCAGAACAATTCAAAAACAAATAAGGTAGTTTTTCATCAGCACTCCCAGAAACTTGTTGCCATTTACATTCAATTCTTGTATTTAAGTTATATGCCTTAGATATTAAGACAAACTCGGTGGTACTGGCATGTTTATAAATTCCTTCATATGGCACATTTTTTAATAATAGCTCTTCGCCAAAATTCGAAGGGTTTAATTTCCAATCCTTATAACGAGTTACAGTAAAGCCCTTTTTTGTTAGAGCGAACTCTACTAATCCCTCAAGAACCTTTCCGCTACTATTTGCATATGAACCACCCTGCTTCATGGCAACACCCCTAATTAAATAGGGCAAGCATTTCACGTGCTCGTCCCCTTGTGCTCCCGTTACAACTGATATTCCGTTGCACCTCAAAACTGATAATGCTTGATCCTTGATATAAATTCTGAGTAAAAGCCGTATCATGATTAGATAAAATTACAGGAATCCCCTTCGCAGCCAGTTCTTTAGCTAACTCAACTAATCGTCTCTGGTCTTCTTGTCCAAAAGCTGTGGAATGATATTTTGTAAAATTGGCTGATGCAGATAATGGAACATATGGGGGGTCGCAATAAACTACATCTCCTTTAATAGCTTCTCCCATAATTACGCTATAATCAGCACATTTAAATTCTGCTTTTTCCGCTTTTTGAATAAAAACCAACATTTCATTTTCTGGAAAATAAGGTTTTTTATAATCCCCAAAAGCCGTGTTAAACATGCCAGAACTGTTGTACCTCATGAGGCCATTAAAAGCATGACGATTGAGATAAATAAATAGTGCAGCCTTCAAGTGGCTATCTGTAGTTGAATTAAATTCTGTACGCAATGATAGGAAGGTTGATTTTTTATTAAATTCAGCAGTAAAAAATTGCTTACAAAAATGGATAAAATCATGCTTTTCAAACTTCAAATGTTCAAACAAGTTAATTAGATCAGCATTAATATCAGCGAGTATAAACTTGTTATAGTTCGTATTTAAAAAAACTGCTCCTGAACCTACAAACGGTTCAATCAAACGAGCCCCTTTAGGTAGGCTCGCACGAATTTTATTTATTATCTGGAACTTACCGCCGGCCCATTTTAAAAATGGTCTAATGCGGATTATTGATTCCTTTTCACTATTTTTTATCATTATTTATCCTTTTTATCTAATTTTAGCCTAGTTTAGAAAATTAGGACTCATTTATGCTCTATAATTAAACAGTGGCGCTCCGCCTTATGTTATTTCACTTTGAGAAAATTGCTATTGGAACAGGGCAATAAAGCTCAAAACCTAGGATTTACTAGGGAAGTAACTGAAGGAGTACTTGATGCTACATAGCAAAAAAACCGTTTTTGTAAGGCAACATTGGAGAAAGCTATACAGCGATCCCATTTATGTTCGGTCTTACTGGCGGTCACCTCCTAGTAGGTAAACTCTACTAAAGGCATTTGCGCCACCCATTTCGATTCGCTAAAAGTAAAATAATGAGGCAAAAAATCAAACAAATAAGTTTGTTTTTGCTTACAGACAAAAATGCAGTACCCCATAATTGCCCCTGAATATATAATACAAACTCAAATATTGAGTTTTATCATATATATATGAACTCAATTCTTCTGATTAATATTCAAAAGGTTCGCGGTTCGATTCCGCGCAGCGGCACCAGGTATACCAATGGTTATAGGTTGTTTTCAAAATCACCATCCGGATTATGGGACACATATGGGACAGTTGTAGATAACTATTTACCTTTAGTAACTAGCTTAATAGCTTTCCATTGTATTGCTTCATTTGTATTGAAAATAAATAGTTCTCTTTCTCTGCTTGGGTCATTTGTATACGATAATTGTTTTATTCTTTTTTCAAAATCTTTATCTAATTCTTTATAGTACCCAACATAAACCCTTTCAATCACAGATTCTTGAATGCTTTCAATGATGTGTTTGTCCGTTTCATCGTTTATTGAAAAGCCGATTAAAAATAGATCACCCTTTAAAGTAGATAAAGCATTTAGACAACATCGAAGGTATGAGTGTCTATAAATTTTTTTAGCCTTATCTTTATAATTACCCTCTAAAACAATTAATGGTTGCTGGTCATCCTTCAACCATTTATCTATCTGTTCTAAAATGCGCCCGTCTTTGCTATCGTTATTAATCTTAATAAAATTTTCTATAGCATTAATAATGAATAAGCTTCCATGTAAGTAAAAAACATCTTGCGGACCCCTTGAAAGATTATTATTCCATTTTGGAAAATCATTGGTATTCATATCACGCGTAAATCCATCGTCATGTGGTAATGATGAAAAGTCAAAATCATGTAAATTGAACAGGTCTAAATGTTGATTAGTCCTATTCATAATTATCCAATACAGTAAAAGATCATAGTTTGTAGTAAATATTTTGTTAAAGTTTGATAATATTTTTAAACATGCTATGAAAGTACCAGGAGAAATGTCGCTTTGGAATTTGGGATGAACAGAGTTTATTGTATTGTAGAAAGCGGCAATTAGATTATCCTTATCCTTATTGAGAGTTCTGTTGAGTAATTCCGCTTTAGGATAATGTTTTATGGTTTCTATAGTTATATTTAAATGGTCCAACACTTTCTCAAAATCGCAGGTATTGATGTCATCAAATAGATTTTTGATGCTCTTACTTATGGATATCTCCCCTTCATCTGCTAACTTTTGTGCTTGTTTGTATAGATATTTATAATCAAAATTTTCACATAAACTAATACTGAAGCCATTACCCAACAATATGGATCTATTTTTGTTGGTTGAATTCTCTAATGCTTCTTCAAACGAAATTGGATTTAGTTTGGCCATCCTTTGCCCTCTATAAATAAGACCCGATGTGTTTAATTATAGTTCAAACGGGTATTTTTTGAGTCTGAGGCACTGAATTACCGAAGTGGTTATGTCCCTTGATTGTCCCAATATCCTTTGGGGGTTCTCTAAGATTATGTGTTTAAAACAGAAAAATAATATGAACACCTGATTTAGTATCAATGGCAGATATTTTCAGTGTGAGCATACGCTATGCTATGGTTGGTGTATCTAACGATCCATTTCTATTTCACTCCTTGTTTTTGTGGGCAGTGTTTTTTCAGGAGTGAAGGAGCCAGATTTTTCTAATGCTTGTTGACTTTTGTTGTAAGCTGCGACTAATTGATTTAAGTCTCTTTTATTGTCAATGGTTGCAGCATTGTCTCTAATGGAAATGATTTGGCTGCCGCTTAACTTCATGGACTTTATTTGTACAAAATCGGCAATTGTTTTTGGTAGTTCAATTGGCTTATCAACGATTGAGGAAATGGCTCCTATATCCTTTCTCATTAGTTGCTTTTGGATTTCTGCAATCCCTTTGCTTAAATGAATATCGTTCCAGTCTGTTTTTGCTTTTCCCTGCAACCCATCGGGAAATACTGCTCTGGCACTTAAGTTATCTTGTTTAAAGGCATTAATTGTTTTTTCGATGGCTTGTTGTGATTTAGCGAACTCTCCATCATTATCTCCTGCAATAACAACTTCTTTTGAATGGAATTTTTTGATGATTGGGCTTAAGTTCTTCATGTTTGAAACGCCAAAGGAGCATAAAACTGTGGCTTTGCTGTCCGCGAGAGCGATGGAAGCACCTGTTTCAAAACCTTCGGCGATATAAAGGCGGGATCCTTGCATTCCTTTTTGAATAACGCCACAACTGCCGTCTATGATTCCTTTGGATAGCTTTGGGTTGTCCATGAATTTATTTTTACTGGCTGTTTGCTTGTCCAGATAAATTCGTTGAACGCCTGTTAGTTCATTTTTTTCATTTCTTGCAGCAATGATTAATGCTGGGATTTTATTAACTTTATCTTCCAATAATCCTTGTTCATTGCAGTTTTTCCATTGAGATCCAGTGGGCCAGAAACGTATATCCATTTTATCAATGGATTCTATGCCCCGATGTTGTTTTAAATATTTTTCGGCCAATGTTCCCTTTGCAAGAATAGAACCATCCCAGATACTTTTTGCAGAAATTACTTTGTTCTTCTTTTCAAGGTCATTTAATTTTTGTAATTCATTTTTACTGGAAATGGGGGCTTTTATGAATATGGAAAGGTTTTCTAATTGATTTATGCCTACCATGGACGCAGCTTGAGAGAGTGCTTCTTTAAAGGACAGCTTATCTCTAGCAATAATCGCTTGAATCGGCGCGCCTCCTATTCCGTCACTGAAATCATGCCATAAGCCTTTGTCCTTGCCTTTCAAGCTTACAATTAAGCCACCAGAATAACGTAACTCTCTGGAGTTTTGTGTTTTTGGCTCACCCCAGATTGTTTTATAGGTAGTTTCTGGGTCGGCCATCAGAGCTTCATTAATAATTCTGGCATCCAAAAATTGTGCAGATTGTTGGATTTTTTGTAAGACCGGATTGGTTGATTGCAATGATTTTTGGGTGATCGTTTCTGGCTTAAAATCGTAGTTATTTTCTAATTCCTTATTAATTGTATTTACAGATGACACATTCAATGGATATTCTTGCAAAGCTAATTGATAACCGCTGCCCTTTTCAATTTGCTTCATATGACTGGAAAGAGATAACCAGTTCTTTTTCCAGGCTGATATTTCTTTTGCAGAATTAGAGTTTGTGACGCTAGGGAACTGCATTGATAGTGTGTGTACGACTTCATTTAGCTCCTTAATTTCACGCAATTTTATTTGGTGGTTGCTAGCCTGGGCTAACAGCTTTTCTTTGTTGCCTTTTTCATAGGATAAAATTGAATCAAGGTACTTTGAGCCTTTTAATTGATGAGCCAATGCATCACGTTTTGATGACTGACTGATTGCTGCTGATATCAGCTTGTTATTTTGTACATTGCCATCAGCTTTATTAAGGTGCGCCTGCTGCCAAAGCCTGTAAGTTTGCATACTGGCTTTTTTGTAAGTCAGGAAACATTGATAGTCTTTTTTCTCAGGTGAAGAAATATTAGATAATCGTTCCTTTCTGTCGGTAACTCGTAGATATTTACTAAGGGTTTTAGATTCAATATTTGCTTCTTTAATAAAGGGATAATGGCCAGTGATATCATTTTTAATCTCATTAATTACTGCAAGACGTGTTTTGAAATTAGACTTACTTGCCGTAAATTGCTTGATGTTTTCCCGATACTGCTGTTTTTCTGTTTGTACTGCTAACTTTGCCAAATCCAGCTTGAAATAAGAGGCTATTTCAGGCATGGCTTTGTTTTGCATCAATTCGTGAGCTAACTCATTGCGGCGGGTGAGTAACTCAATAGATTTTGGATTACTACTCTTCCCTTCACTGTTTCCCGCTTCTTTTAAACTTGCTGACCAATTTTCTCTAAGCTCAAGCTGTAATGCTTTATAGGCTTTGATGTTATCGAACGCCAATCTTCCCTCAGCACTTAATCCATTTCGAAACAATTTATCGCTATGCAAACGCGCATCTTTATGTATGGATTGCCATAATGATTCAGGCTTTTGATTCAATTCTTTTGCATGGGTTAAAACAAAAGAATGTGATAACTTGGATTCTCTTTTAATTTGGACTGCAAGCCTTTCTTTCTCTTCGCCTTGTGCGTTTAAATAAAGCGAAATATTGGTACGTATTAAGTCCCTTGTTGCCTGCTTGCCAAGTGATTCCAGGCGCATCTGTGCTTTTTTAAATTCCTTGCCATATTCATGCTGTGGCAATCCAATTCGGTTTAGTTCTCCGATGGAAAAATGCTGCAAATAAGGTTTATAACGCTCCAGATCCCTACTAATTACAAAAGCTACTGCATTGCGTTTAGCGGACTGTTGTTGCAGAGCTTGTTTATTCTGATTTGAAATTCCATTATCCAACGATTGGGCATTGATATGCTGACTTCGTTTAAGGATTTGTTGGTTTAAAAACACGTACTGCCTGACAGTAGAAAAATCCTGCCTTTCTGATTTGGGTAGTGAATGTAATAACTTCGAGGTTTGGAAACGCAGGGCTTCACGCCGATAGGTACTAACACCAAAACCCAAGCGTTCTTTGGCAAGGCGATACAATTTGGGATCATTCACAATGGCAAATGCTAATTTTGCCGCTTTTCGATCTTCCCCTTGTTGTTTGCATTGAACATAGGTTTCTACTGTCTGTTCCAAGCCCTTCCAGTCCTGTTCTTTCGATAATTTTTTTTCAATGGCATTTTGTAAGACTATGCTGTTTTTGTGCTCTTTAAAACGTGCTTCATGAGCTTTCAGAGTATCTGAATCAACCATATCCATTGAGGAGTACTTGTCACTGTTATTGGTGGTAATGGCTTTAACCAGATGATCTTTATCGTCCGTGACTACTATCATTTCCCAAATACCACGGGTTGTTTCCACGTAATAGTTTTGGATGGTTGATGCAAATCGGTTTTGGCTTTCAATAAGGCCAAGACCTCTTTTTTTATCTTTTCCCTGGGTAGCATAGGTCGTGAGTACATAGCCATGATCAAGATGTCGTAGTTCTTTTGCTCCGTGAGGTAAGTGTAGGGTTTGATTGTCTTCCGTTATGATTGTTATTCCCTCATTGTTGATTTGTCTGATGGTTGCCAATTCAGAGTTGCGAATACCATTGTGTTCAGAATTACGTTTCCATTGAATTTGATCACCGGCCATTAGACTCAATTGTTCTCGCCGATATACTTCAACAGGCCGTTCCAAATCTTTGTTTTCAGTTCTAAATTCAGGTAGTGAGGACAATTTAAATTTTATGGCTTGACCATTTTCATGCTTAAGAATCAGTGTATTATTATGCTTGTTTTTGTTAGTGACCTGCCCAACAGTTAAATAATCTCCTGCTTTGATGTTATACCGCTGAATAGTATGATTAAAACGAATGATATCGTTTTGACTATAATAAGCTGCATTTCTGAGCTTAATTCCAGTTAAATTGCGTTCTTTTAATATGGGTTGCAGATGCTCTTGTCCGGTTAGTGTCCCTTCTTGAATTAAAGCGTTTCGTAAAATCTGAGTTATATCCTGGCGATTTCTGTGCGTTGGGGCAAAGCATAGTGTGTTTTGGCGTTCTTCTGGTGTTAATGACAACCATTTACTTGAAATATAATCAACCCGTTTTAAATAAGTATCAAGCGTTTCCACATGAGTTAACTTATCAACGGCATCATAGATTTCACCTCTACCAGCATGAATTGCTGATTCCCTTAATTCTGAGTCTTTCTGGCGAAGATTATCCGTCATGGCAACGGTTTTAATCCCATAATCTTGAATGACAGAGAATAATTTCCCGCTGGATGGGGAAGGAAGCTGGGCTTTATCGCCAATGATCTTTAACTGGGTATTAAACTGTTCTGCCAGTTTGATGATTTTATGTCCTTGTGGATTAGATAACATAGAGGCTTCGTCCACCACAAATATGGTTTTACTTAAGTCCTGTTTCTGATTTTGCAATCTCCCTAACTCTCTTGCAAAGGTAGAAGCATTTAACCCTCCTTTATGGCGCAGTTCATTGGCGGCTGCCGAGCCTGCGGTAATACCACGAATTTCATAGCCCTGAAGAGATGCTAATTCACGAGTCAAACGTAGCATCGTGGTTTTACCAGTTCCTGCATACCCTTGAATGGCAATAAATCGGTCTGTTGAGGTTAGGAAGGTTGTCATAGCTTTTTTCTGTGAAGGGGATAAAGCAAATGCCATCTCCTGTTCTTTTGCTTTTATAAACTCACTGACTTTTTGTTTCGAACAAATAGCAGAAACAGCACCTTTACCATTTTCAATACGCTGGATGGCCTCGCTCTCAAGTGTTAGTTGCCAGGGCGTTGTCAATAAAGGCTTTTGTGTGAAGGGGTGTCTTGCCGTATACAGGTTTTGATTTGCAATGTTTTCATCAATGGCTTTATTAATTAAGGTTTCATCGATTATCTTATTGCTGGCGATTACATATTTTAGCGCTTCTTTTTTAAGTTCCCTTTCCTCAAACACCGCATGCTGTTGACTGATTGATTCAATGGCCACATACACAGACTCTCTGGCATGAGTCATTTCGATGTTATCCTTACCATAAAAGCGCTCAACAATGTTTTCCTTTAAAGTTTGAAAGAGATTTTTCTGAGGCTTATACGATGAAGCCACTAGTTGATGTGGATCAAAGCCCATTTCCTGGCATTCTTTGATGATGTCTTCTTTCCATTTCTCATAATCAATGATTTCTTTATCCAATTTTGTTTTTTGAGCCGCAATCGAGGATGCTTTAGCACCACTCCAGCCTTTTTCGTCAAGTAATGCTTCGATGGATTCCCTTCTTTTTGAAAAATGAGTTAATACCTGCTCAGGTGCACCCTGGATTTCCCACAAACCATCACCATCAGATGCCAGCTGATAGCCAAGTTCTTTGGTTAAATTCGCTAATTTGTTACGAAATTTAAGCCCGCCATAGATATGGTGCTTCATGATTTGTTCAACCACGCCTTTTTGACCATCCATGTCACTGGCAAGCGAGCGCCACTTCCCATCTGGGCAGTGGGTCATATTTTGAACTACAAGGTGCGTATGTGAATTAGGATCATTGGCACGAGAGCTTGGTTGACGAAATGCTGCAATGACTAAATTTCTGGTATCAATATATTCAATTTTGCCGTCAACAAGTTGCCTGGCTTGTGCAAACTCCTTTTCCATTTCTTCAACGAACCATTCTACGGCCTTATCAAACACCTCTCCAAGCCTTGGATCAGCACCACTTTCAAGTAAAATTGAAAAAGACTTTGGGGCAGTAAGGGTCATATCAAAACCGGGGCGATGATGAATACCATCCTTATCGATTCGACCGAGTTGAGTACCATCAGGTAATATGCCTTTCAGAAGGGCAATCATCTGTTCTTTTTCTACTGCTTGCCCGTGGATCCCAAGAATTTTCGCTCCATCTCCTAACCAACGAACACTTTTAGAATCGTTTTCATAATAATTGACGACATCTAGATAGTAGGCTGCGGCTCCATCGGCACTGTCTAATGGCTGAAGACTTAACATGCTTACCCCCCAATTTGTTCTTATAAAAACTCAACAAGCTCTTTTTCTTCCTCAAGCTTTTTTTCTCTTGCAATTGGTTTTGTGATATCTTTTTTTGTTGAAGTTGCAGCCTCTAAAGCATCATCATGGGATGCGGCAAGGATGGGATCGCTGTAGGTGTCCACCAATTGCTCTACTTTTTGACGAAGTGGATCAGGATCAATGTCTCGTGCAATAAATTCTTCATGAATGAGAGGATAATCAACGTAATTAAGCTTTATTTTTGCCGCAGGAAATTCCCCTTTGACGCGCAAATATCCTTGTAGATCATTGATTACCTGAATTTGGGTTGGTAAAACCAATTGTTTTTCTTTAGTTTGACGAGAAACTGAAATCCCATCACGCATGGTGTTTGCCCCATAACTGATGGACTCATTCACCTCTTCAATTTCGTATGTACCAATATTGCGGGAGGCGTGCTCCGCATCAGTATGTTCGGGTAAGCGTAGGAACAATCGAGTCGAACACAGATTTGAAAGGGACGCGGCACCATCGTTACCATAAATGGTACGCAACTGGGATGCACCGTGATGACCTAATAAGAAGCAACCACCAAATTTGCGACTTTCTGATTTAACTGCGGCTAAAAAAGGTAAGGCATGCAAGGTAGCCAGCTCATCCAAAATAAACCAAACACGGCGGTTATCATCAGGCGCTAAACTTAAGAGTTCTTTGGTAGCAGTATTAATCCAGGCCGAAATTAGTGGTCTGATGGTTGGGTGTTTGCGCCCATCAGAACTGACAAACAAACAGGAATTATTCTGCTCATTCAAAATCCAGTCGCGAATCGAAAAGATGTCCCCATCATCTTTCAAATACAGTAAGGATTTTAAATAAGTAGCCATTACGGTTTTCACATTTAAAGCAGTCTTTTGTACTTTATCGGATACCAGAGATTCTGATTCAGTATGACGCAGTAAATGATGAATTCGACCTAAGTCTGCTGTGAGCAAATATTGCAATAACATCAGATTGGAGCGTTTAGGATCATTTTTTAGCTCATTGGCAGTCGAGACGAAAATCATACGCGCGGCTTTAATCCAAAAGGGATCCATGGTGTTATTGATGGGCATCGGCATGATGGCCTCAGCAAGTGCTTCAAGATCTGCTTTGTCTTCGCATTCTGCCCAGACATTCCAGGAATGGCCTCTCGTATCTAAGGGATTTAAAATTACATCTTGATGTTCACGATAAAAACGGGATAAATAAGTTCCTCCTTTATCATAAATAATCGCGCGCTCACCCCTAGCTTGTATTGTCGTCAATAGATCACGAATAGCAACAGTTTTACCAGATCCGGTGGTTCCGACTATTTGTATATGCTGGGTTTCAGAACCAAAGGGCAGAGATACACCACCAATCCGATAAGGAGAAATCCTGCTTGTCTTTTTGATGCACTTTTGTAACGTGTTTTCATCAACTAACTCACTGCCGCGAATGATCTTAGCTTTACTTTGATTTTCCCCTCTTTTTTGCAACCACTTAACCATGACAATTAACATCATGACAGAGGCAAATAGTGCCTCTATCATGCTCTTAAGTAGAGCTTGTTTTAATTGATTAACAATGCCGATGACCATGGGAGCTTTTACAATTTGCGCTGAATACACTGGATAAGATTCACCCGTTGGCATGCGAACCACTTGCTTGGCTTTGCTCTGTATTAAAGTCATTGCCTGGGCTTTAACCCATTGCTGGCCAATATAACGTTGATACGCACTGGTATTAAAATAAAAAGCGATGACTGAGAAAATAAAAAAAACTATCAGCATAGCAAGGCTTACTTTCTTACCTACCTGTGTGAACATGCGGACATTGTGCAAAAAGATTTGACCGCCGCGAATAAATAATTTTGTAGGATTTACCGCCATCATTGACTCCGAATCGATATAAAAAAAGTGAAAATCAGGCTACAATGAATAAAAAGGAGAAAATCCAATGGAGAAGAACTATAAAGGGCAAGTGATGATAAGCTCACTTGATGAATTGTCCCCTGAACAAAGAAAAAAACTGCGTTTGGCATCAATGGGAATCGGTTCTCTTGTTCTTTTAATTGTGGTGTTACTATTTCTTTGTTTTGGTGATTTCCCAAGTAACAAAGACTCCTTATTTTTTTACTGCACCGATTGGCTCTTATTCCTTGTGTCACCTTTAGCGGCTTTTGGGCTTGGTGCCTCTTTTGGCTTTGATTTGATGCTCTCAGATCTAGGCTTTGCATTTTCTTTTGGATCCTACGGTGGTTCATCACTAAACCAGCCGTTTTCCTCACATGAGTCGCCCAATTACCATCGTTCAAACCACTACGGCTCTTCTGTGAGCATAAACCCAAGCTCAGGTCGGCCGATGTCAGGAAGCAGTGGTATGGATACCTCTGGAAACCCTTATGGAACCCGATCCTGGTAAGCATCATTTTACGTCCTTGTTTGCCTGGGCAACGATGACATCCTGCATGACTTGCGACCCGTCTTGCACTATGCCCTCAACATTCTTGGACATCTCTGACTTGGCGCGTGCAAAATCCTTATCAACTGCACTAACCGAATCTTTATTGACGCTTCCTGCATTGATGTTCTTTGCTCGGTCATTGAACGTATTGGTATAATCCCCAAGGGCATGATCAACCCCCGCACTACCTGCAATACGACTTTTAAATCCTTCATTTTTTTGGTGCACTTGACTTTCGTTAATAGGATGATTTTTTTGAAATTGGCTGATTGATTGCGCGGTTTTTTCACCAACAAATTGTCTTGCATAAGACTGAGCTAATTCAGGATCGTGACGAATTAGCCATTCTGCCTGTTGCAACCCAATAGTGCCCTGACTATTAGGTGCACGATGATGTGATAACCAATCAATAAATCCTGTTTGAGCATCAAGATTAATAGATGCTGTTTGTTCGCTGGAAGTAGTTGCTTGTCGGTGATAACTCTCTGATTCGGAAAAACTCGCCACAGCTTCATCTCGATACTGCATAGATTTATCAAAGCCTGCTGAAAAGTTATTAGCCAAGCGTCCACTAAAATCATCAGAAGTGCGGAAATGATCGTCCTTGGTGGCTTGTCTTGCCTCATTCACCACATCTGTAAAATGGTGTTCCTCACTAAAGCGCCGCGCTTCATTCATCAAGCGTGCGTCTTGATGGGATTCTGATTTGTCCCGTTCATGACGCACATTTCCCCCAATCTCAATATTACCCTTTGCCCCAGGTACTGCAGAACCGGTTCCAAAACCAAACGATCCTCCTAAATTAATACTGGCAGCACTTAAAACTTTAGTCGCGTCATCCCGAGAAATATTATGATCGTGAGCAAAGGTATCAATGAGATTGGATATTTTTGATGCCGCCGCATTAAAGCCTGCTGAAGTGGATATTTGGTGTCCCTGCCCACTTTGTTCCCCATGTGATTGCGTTTCACCAAGCTCTGCCAGGCTTCTGAGTGATGCCGCATAGTGCTCTGATGAAGCAATTGATTTATTGAACCCAGCACTTTTAGCACTGTCGGATAATTCAGAAAATGCAGATCGCGTGCTTTCTCCTAATTGAATATTAAGCGGGGTATGCGAGGTCGCAGTTGCCATCGTCAGTGTTTCACTGCCATCACGCGATATTCGCGCAATTGAACCACTATCAAGGCTTGTTTCAATACCACCCAATGATATTCTGGCGTTTTGATCGTTATGAAAAGAACTGCTATTAAACCCATTATGATTAGCAAAACTGGTATTTCCGTAGCTGTAATTTCCCATTTGTGCTTCTTCTGCCGCAGAGGAGGCGGCATTTTGAACAATACCTGTTGGTTGTTGCGTGAGTGATACAAAACTACCCACGTGTCGACTGATTAACATATAACTCAATGTGGTTGTCGCCAAGACTAAGTAGCCTCCCAAGGCAGCCATATTTTCATAGACTTGATTCATGCCTGTTTGGTAGGCCAAAGTAGTCGCCCCTGTTGACACAAAGGACAATGAAAACTGCGCCAAAATAGTCATGATGTAGTTAATAACAGTAAACATCGGTGCCCATAGGGCAAGCCAGACATACAGTGTTGCGTAAAATTGAAAAAAAGAAATGCCGGAGGGAAAGGGGAAAAAAAACAAGACAAAAATAAAACACCCTATAACAATGCAAAATAAAAGACTTTGCAACATGGGCAACCAATAGGCGGACATTAGTCCAATGTTGCTGAGTGCCGCGGGTATTTTATCCTGTGCTCGACTGGCTGAAAAACTGTCTATGGCCGCTTTTGAATTCACACGTGCGCCCATAGAAAACACGCCATCGCGAATGGCGTTGGCCATCATATTTTGCCGAATAAGTGCTGCGGCATCACCTGACATGGCGGTTAAATGATTATAAGCTTGAGGTAAGTATTTTTCGAAATTAGCTAGGGCATCTGAATGATTGCCAAAAGCAAAACCTGCATACTTAGATTTGGCATCTTCAATCACGCCACTCCAGGCACTGTCTAATAAACTAGCGGCTTCCATACACGATTTAAATGAACCATCGTAAATAAACCCACGAGCAACAGAGGCATTGGATTTAACCAATTCCCAAATATCTCTTGCTTGATTAATGTCTTTTAAGCCATATCGTCCATACATCACATCATAGAACACGCATTGCTGCATGAACTTTTGCATGTTTGCATTAAACAACGGATCGGTTATTTTTATATTACTTGCTGATAAAAAGAGCTTCGCACCCATGATCATGCCTGTTTGGCTGTAATCCATATCGTTAGGTGAATGAAAGAAGAATTCAAAAAGCCGGGTTATTTTATCACTTAGCTGACTGCTTAATCCTCCTACAACACCCAAAACTAAGGGCACGTTATCAACCGTTAAATCTGGTCGCAGAGGATCAGTTCTATCGTGGATTTGCAAATTGCAGGTAGGTGTTAGAATAAATGAAATAACAAAAGCATATTTTAAAATAAAGAAGAACATACTGCGCACATCACGTTTTACAATAAATTGGCCAACAGTCCAAACCCCACCAATAATCAGTGCTGTTCTAAAAATCCCAAGTATTCCATCATAGTGAAACATAGCTGCGGTGGCGTTATAAAACGCCTTAAGTAACTCACCACCGGTAATCGTATAAATTTGCATCGTAACAGCCATTTCACTCACCTCATTTGATTAGCCCAACTCAAAGACTGAGTGAGCTCTGATGAAAATTCGCCTACAAGCATTTGCTCGATGGTTTGAGTTTCTTGAATCATCTGCATCGCCATGCTCATTCGCTGATGCGCGCTACCTTCCATTTGAACCAAGTCGCGACGAGCCTGGGTGAGATCAGTTTGAAACTCTTTCATTATTGCTTCTGGATATTGCAGAGCTCCTGCTGCTTGTTTAACGAGTTGCAGGTTTTCATTCAAATATTGAAATAAAATATCGATGGCAATGGCTTCTGAGTAACGTGTAGTGTCAATCACTGCACTGTCCTTCATAAAGGCCATTTGAACGCTGACCATTTTCATCACCGGATATTGTGTGGACTCAATTAATCCTTTAGCGGCCTCACTTTGCTCCACATTGTCTTTAATCTTGCTTGCCATATCCAAAATCAGATCACGAACTTTTGATTCAAGACCATGACTGATATCAATGTTTTTACTGGTTAAGGTGGGTTGTAAGCATTTGACCTTTTCATCACATTGATAGATTTTTACCTCGCCACCGCGTAAAAGAGCGCTGATTAAATTGTTATTACTTACTAAGGAAGACAGGCGTTGGACATGCACCCCTTCTGCATCGCGAGTCAGAATTAAGGTGCCTGATAAGGTCATCATGAGTTGAGCTAATTCGATATCATCTGCAAATAAGCCGTTTTTCTTTAACGCATTCCACGCCACATTGGTATTATCAACTACCTGCTCATTGCTGCTGTTTTCATTAATCACTCTGTCGTAATCATAATTACTGGAGCCTTTACCACAGCCTTGTCGTGCCTCGGCCCAGTCTGAAAAGAGATTTTTGGATTGACCGATGGATTGGCAGGCATGTTGTTGTGCAATACGGGTGCGTGGGGCTAAACCCAGTACGGCACTTTCCGCGGTTGCGCACGAGCTGATATTGGTTTGGTTCACCCAGGTAGCCACGTTTTGTAATTTGGTTGCCACATTACCTAAAAGAGGAGTTGCTTGCTCTAGGGCCAATTGGAAGGCAAGACCTTGTGAGTTGTTCAATATATTCTTGGTAAAATCGACAAATTCTTTACCTTTGATGTGAGAAAACCCACCTAACGTGGCATCTATGCCGCCACAGCCTGCGGACACTTTAGGCCAGCTCAAACGCATGATTTGCAGATTACGTACGCTGCTTCTAGCGTATAAATTACCGCCAGTATAAAAACCAGCACGCTGCGCTTGGTAAGCATGCGGCTCTGTTACATTCGCGCCCATATTAAGAGCTTTAAAATAACCAGTTAAATCCTCACCTATTGATTTGCTGTACACTTGTCCGATGCCAAGTGCACCGATTAACCCACAAGACAGAAGAATTTTTTTCATAAAGGCACCTCTTTGTCATGTATCTGGCTAATTTTTAGTAACCGATTGGTTAGTTCGCCTTCATCAATAGTGCCTTCAGTAACAAGACTCGCCACTTGGCTCTTTGGGTTAATCAAAAAAAGAGAAGGATAAACACTGACTTGAAATACCTTCGTTTGTCCTTCATTCATCACCGCATCAGGAAAGGATGGTAAAAAGCCTCCATCAACAGAAATAGCAACTACGCTAAAGCCATAGTGTTGACTCAAGCGTTTGAGCGTGGGTGCAAAGCGTTGACAATGAGGACAACTCGAACTGAAAAAAAAGAAAAATCCTTGATGTTTGGCAAGGGCATGAAGCGGTGCATTATCAATATCGGCGTATAGGCTTGATGAAAATAACGTTCCTAATATTAGAAAAATAGCTAATTTATTGCGCATTGTAATCTCCCGATTGAAAAGCGTTGCTTGCCATTAAAATGTTTTCCTTCAATTCCGACTGGCTGACTAAGCCATAAGCAACTGGCATGGTTTTTTTAGATACTGGATTAAGAGCAAAAACCGCAGGAATGTGTTTAACACCCATCTGAGTTGCCTGACCGGAATCAACTCGTGAGTTAGGTAACATCGGGGAGATGCGATTGGTCATGGCAATTGGAATAACAGTCATGTGATAACTGTTCGCAAAATCACTCACTACTTGGGCCATGCGCTCGCTAAATGGTTCACCACCTTCATAGAAATACAACAAACCAGATGTTTGACTAATTTGAGTAATCGCCTTTTCCTTTTGCATGCTGTTTTGCTGGTTGTAGATATCACGTGCTGCACTACTGCTCGGATTAATAAGACTTTCATCCTGATCGGGGTTTATTAGCAGATCGAGCATCCATTTCTCAGAAAACAGATTAGCCTGTGCCACAATCAATCGTTGTAATCGTCTTGCACGAGCAATATTTTCAGGAGTTGGATTTAAAATAGCTTGTGCGCGAGCCTGTTGCACTCTATTACCAATCAATTTCCATGTTTTATCAGGATCGGCAGGTTTACTTACATGTGAAGGTGCCACTGACTCGGTTTGTGGTTTATTCTTGACTTCCTCTTTGGGATCCTTATGCCAATACCAACCTTCCTCATGCTCATTAAGATAAGGCTGCTCGGCGTACAAAAAAGGACTCACGCTAACCAACAAAACAAAAAACCATCTAGCCATTGATGTCTCCTTGATTGTAAAATTGATTAAGGCGCTGGCTTATTCCATTGGCAGTCTGTTGGTAATCCGGTTGTTTTTGTTTATTTTTTACCTCCTCATAAAATTCTGAAAAATCAATGGCTTCGAAGTGAATTAATTGCAATTGCTCAGGCGTAATACCCGAGCAATTTGAATATTTATTTTGGCCAAAACCAATATGTAACTGATCACGTCTTCCTTGTACTTGAACCATACGGGCTAATTTAGATTGGAAGACACAGTAAGTCTGGTGATGATCGACACAGACCGAGCCAATAGGGAGTTTTTTGCGTTTAAAACAATATTCACCCGTAGGTACTACCAGTTTGTTTTCTCGAGCTTTTCCCAGTTTTTTCTCAGCATCACTACACTGTGCCAGCTCAAGATCCAGACCCCACCCCTTATCACTGCAACAATTTTTAAAATGGAGCATTGTTGTTGAACATTCAAGCAATTGACCTTTGAAAATAAAATTGGCATTGCCATCAAAGTCTTTTGAGGCATCCGAGGCGGCGGATAAGGTGGACATTGCTTTTTTAAAATCGTCTTCATTGGCTGGGGTTAGTTCATGTTTCGCGCAATTACCATCCAAACAAAAAGCATCCTCGCCACACAACAGTTGGTTGTCAGTACATTGGTTTATCGGGCATTGATACGTTTGCTGATGGGTTGTGCAAAGTCCTGCTTCTTCTTTCACACAAGTTGAAGCAGTCTGCTCACATCCTTGATTAACTAGGTTATCGCACGTATTTTGCTCCTGACTACCACCACAGGTGTAGGATGCTCTCTCTTTCCAGCAAGGGCGGGTCAATGGAACATCGCCAATAATCCGTGTTTGATTGGGCTCAGTGCATGTTAGAGGCTCAGTAATATGACACAACCCCTCTTTTTCTTTGTTTTGCAAATGTTGGCATTGGTCGTCCCAATACTCTTTGCTTTCATAAATTTCTACCGTCATCGAAACGGAGTGAACATAGGGCACTGTGCAGCGACCGAATCGACAATTGCCAACAGACAATGATAGGGTGGGATTGGCGCATGTAGCTGTTTGCTCAACAACCACTAATTTCTTTTCATCAAGGAAACTGACCTTCACCATGGCGCAATTGGCAGGCAATAGAATCGCTGGTGCTGGTGCTAAATCCTTATAAATCGTATAGCAAGGAGTTTTGCCTTGTTGGCAGGTATCCGCTTGTGCCAGATTAACTGAGACTTTAAAAGGGGTATTCCTCATACCTCCTTTTCGCAGGTATAGACTGTAACTTTCTGTTTTGTAGGGGGAAACATCTAACCTTAAGTGTCTTGCACAATGCAATACACCTAATACCTTGCTAGACAGGCATGTTTTTTCCTGCCATGAGTAATGGCATTCTTTGGGTTTTAAAGAGCAGGTGGTTTTATCGGTATTTTGACCATGCATAATCGCATCTCCATTTTCCGCGATTTGATTTAACTTTTGCATTGATTCCGAGGCAGGATTTACTTGATACAAGGGGCGATGATTAAAACTTTCGCCTACTGCCTTTCCTGCATCATTCTGAGCCACGGCAGTTTGCGAATCGGCTTCAAGACCTGTGCTTGCCTGCGTGACGCCACTATAATAATGTTCTTGCGGCAGATTGGCTTGATAGCCAGGAAACTGGCTCAGATCCAGTGCTTTTAATAAATCAATGGATTGATTGGTATGGCTTGTTCCGGTCTGAACGCCTTCTTGATACGCCTGATTCAAATCAAGTGCAAAAACCTGTGAACAAAGGATTAAAAAAACTAAAACGAAGCCTTTCATTAGATTAATTCCCCTCTTAACCGAAGAATCATTTGATCCAACACGGGGTCTTCTGACTGCTCATCTCCCCTCATTTTTTCCAAAGCATAGTCCAGCGATACATCACCATAAAGACTGTCGTAACTCACCGGTTTGCAATCCATATTGGCAGGACAAGCAGGGGTGTCTTTCACATAAACCACTGCAGGAACCATAGCGATATCAAAGGTTTTAAAAAGAATAGGATCAAGCTGCATCCCAATTCCTGTTTTTTTACTGAGCGTTTGAATAGCCGTCATCGTTTCTTTAAACGAATTATGAATTAGTCCCCGAATCACAGGTGTTGCTCCACTTTTTTTACATTGTAAAAGCCAGGCTTTTAGACTTTTTTCTGGCATTGAAAACGATAAGAACACGAGTACCTGACTGACTTTTTTTAAGTGGGTTACAATGGGCTCCTGTGTTTTTATGACTTGATGCATCTCGCCGGTAAATTCTGCAATTTGACCCGATTTTTCTGAAGTCTCAAGAGACTTACTGATTTGCTTTATTTCATTTGTAAAAGCATTGGCGCGATTTTTTGTATTCGCCTCAATAGACGCAATATAGGCTTCATCTTCTGCAAGTGCAGGAAATGACAACAAAAATAATGCAACCAAGAAAGAAGTGTTCATTCGTATTGTTTTCATCACATCTCCTAATCGTTAAAAGGCGCAACAATTGCGTTTGCGCCAGATCAGATACCCAAAATCCTCGCCCTTAAACGGATATTCGTGCCCTGCCTCCCATAGGGTCGTAGCACGCCCAAGGGGATAACAGGCATTAGTAGTCGGTAAAGGATTGACCATTTGATAGCGGTAACGTGATTTGGGCAAAATAGGGGAATAATGAGTATGACAAATGGATTTTGCGCTGCTTGTCGAATCGTCAAGTCCTACTGTGTCTTCCAATAGTCCCTGGCGGTGCAGTTTAAAATTCATACGCTCAGACAGTAAGACTGATGCCTGAACCCCGCCAACATGTTCTTGCACATGCCCCGTTAAAGGGTACATGCTTCCCTGAGCTCCTGCGCACCAAAAGAGTTTGTCAATGGCACTGCCCAATAAAGCGGTACTTGAATCAGCAGCGCAAGCCGCTTGTGCGGGTAAACTACCAAACAATACCGCCTCAGGATTAATGACGAAACCCAGCTCATCGTCATTCCACATCACATCCAATTCACTCGGATAAGCAATGTCAAAGTCTCCTTTTTCAACACAAATCCCATCAGTTAACACATTCAACCAATACATCAATGGGAACTTGTACCAGTGCACGTGGTAAAATGATTGATTGGATAAATTACTATCTGTTTCCACCGCACCTTTGCGGTAATACTTGCCAAAATTTAAAGAAATTCCCCCTAAATTAACTAAGCAAAATGGGGTTCTGGTTACATCCACTAAGTTAACAGGCTCCCAATAACCCATTGTTAATCCCAATCTCGGTATAGGATTTCCTGGGCATTCACAAACAGGCAGTTTGGGATTTTTAGTGTCTGGCAAATGATTGGAGGAAACGAGATTAGCTTGCCCTAAACTGAACGGGAACAAACACGACCAACAGACATCAGTAATGGGATTTACAAAACGACCATGACAAGATCCTGCTTGGGTCAACCCAGAAGCTAAAAAAGCAATAAGAATAAAAAAGGCTTTCATACAGTCACCTCATTAATTTGCAACCGCTTCCCTGCTTGAAAAACCCGCGCCGGCAAATACTTTATTTGAAATTTGGCAACCAAAAATCCATTTAAATCAAAATAAATAGCTTGCTTTAATTGATTCGCAACTTCCTTTACAGAGCCTGAGGTGAGGATTAATTTTACTTTTTGGTGCTGCGTTAATTCCTGGGTAACCCATGCAACCTGTGCCTCATCATCCCCGTCAAAAAACAGGAGAGTGCTACTCAAGCCCACTCTATCCAGGGGGTTAATTACAGTGCCTTGTTTAACAATCACTTGGCCGTGACTGTCCTTCACATCGTAAGGCACAGCAAGTGATGGATTAAAAAACCACGTTCTATTGTCTTCTGCTCTCGGCAAACGAATAGGTGTTGGGCGTGCCACATGTTCTTTTACCCGTTTTTTAAACTCAGATTGTACGGTCTTCCATTCCCCATTAACCTGCATCCCCTTCATTTTTTGCTGGATGTACTCTAAAAAATCTATTTCAGCAATTTCAAAGGTTTTGCCAAAGACACCATAGTCTTTAGCCTCTGCAAAAGGGAGATAGAGCATGCAAATAATCAACAGAAGCTTTTTCACGATTTATGCTCCAATTTGATCATCGTCATGAGGGTGGCTGTATAATCAGTGCTGCCTTTAATGACCGCTTCTCTTGGTAATAACACCAACGATTTGGAATGGGACAAGTCTTGTAACGCTGATTCCAAACGATGCGAAAATGCTTTAATTTCTGCTTCTTTCTCAAGGTTGGAATGATTTTTTTGCGCTTCCTCTTTGATAAATTGGGAGGTGATTGACAAGATATCAATGGTTGCAATATCTGGCCGCCTCAAAGCACTAAAAAAAATCCCATTAACTAAGATACTGGTGATGAGTGCGGTCAAAAGAGATACTTGAGTTGTCTTAAACATAGCCATACACCTCCAGGGCAACTTTGGAAATGGCATCAGCCAATGGCAAACCTGTTGCCATTAATCGTTTCAAGGCCTCGACTTCAGGACCACGTGTAGTGTTTAAGACGCGTGAAAATGGATCGACAATCAAACGATGCACTGTTGAATTCTCTTCACACATCATTAAAAACTCAGAGTATTCATTAGTTATTTTAAGGCTTCGGATTAAACGCTCGCCATAAGCATCCAACTGATTACTCGTTTTTAAAGTGTCAATCGTACTTTTGGAGGCACCTAAAAAGATTTTATAATAGGCGTTGTCGTAACACATTTTGGCAGTTGGATTGTTTTCATAATCATCTAAGCCATGAGTCACTGTAATAAAATTACCACCGTATTTAGGCGCACGCCTATAGCCCTCGTTAACAAAGTTAGCACTGCCACCCGTACCATTGTCTGAAAGTAATTCGTAGGATTCATCAATCAAGCAGCTTTTGGGAATGTGCTTTGGCGTGTAATACATCGCATTGGTGATTTGATACATTAAGATTTTCAATACAATGCGCTGCAAATCCTTATTTCCATCAAGACCACCCAACTCTAAAATGACTAAATTTCTTTTAAAATCGAGCGAACAAGGCGGTTCAAAATAACTGCCATAACGACCGTTTTTAGTATAGCTATACAACAGGCGCCCAATATTTTGAGAAATAGGATCGTTACTACTTTCTAAGTGATGAGCAATAAGAGTAATAGTTGTAGCATTGTGATGTTGTCGCCACATCGCCTCAATGGCTTTCTCAATATGACTTCGTTCTTCATCACTGACGTTACCTGATGGTCTTGCCATCATACCTACAAGTTGTATTAGCTGATTGTGAACGTCTTTAAATGCAGTATCATTTTTGGCTTGTGCATCAATTGTAGAAAAGAGGTTTAGGCTAATTTCAGTGTCATGATTAAAATCAATAAGCTGTCCGTTCAACATCTCACAAGATTTAGCGTATGAACCGCCCACATCAATGATATAAACAAAGCCCCCCTGGGATAACAGACTTTGAATGTAGTCATTCATTAAAAAGGATTTTCCTTTTCCAGGAGGAGCTACAATAGCGACATTATAGTTTCTGACTACGTTGTCAAAAAAATAAATAGCGGTAAATTGCCCTCGTCTTTGTGGATAGACCTGAGCAAATCGTCCTGCCCCTTTCCATTCCCCCTGGATAGGTAATAAGTTAACCGTATTAAAACTGGTTAAAGGTCTTACCCGTCCAAATGATTTGTAATCATCAAACATACCTTCAGCAGGTGCAAAGGGCATGGAGGCTAGAAGTGTTTGTAACTGCAAACCTGTTGGCGTGCGTAAATCAAATTGGTTACCACGAAATACATCCTTGGCACGTCGTACATCGCGACGGACATTGGCAGGTGTTGTAAACAATAAAACGTTATAATAGGAATCAACCAAAGAATCATCGCCACTGAGCCGCTCTCTTAACTCCTCAATTTCTGCGTATTTTTTGTTAAAATTTTTGACCCATTTGGCAATAAAAGGTTGTTTGGCATTTTGCCCTTCATCAGCATACTTGGCATCTAATGCCGCCATCACCTTGTCTTTATCTTTAATTCGTATTGCAAAACTAAAAAGAAAGGGACAACTTATTTGCAAAGAGGTATTAAACATTTTTCCAAATAAATCACCCAGTTGCCATTGCACAGGGGATTTAGGATATTGCCTAACGGACAAGCATTTAATCACCCTCGTATCTTCTTCTCGCTCAATCTCTATTTGATTGGATTTAACCCGCATACTCGCTTCAATGTCAGTCAGTTGAAAACGAATTTCAGTATTGGTATCGTAATTGGTTTTTTCTTCATACAAGCTGTCGGTTGGAAAGAGCCACTCCCGCTTTAAGCTAATCACTTCTTCAATAGACAGTTCTTTACAAATAATATTGACTGACTTTAGATTGTTGCTGATGTCTTCGCGCAAACTACCAAGCAACAAGCGATCGTCTTCTATGGATTTGCGCGGAATTGAAATACATAAAAATAAACGAAAATCACGCAAGACAAAATTGCTTTCTTTAGTTAATGAGCTGTACACCCCTTTGCGGTAAAATTCAGCTCGTCGGTGTGCCAGGGCTTTTAAAACCTCACTGCCTTGATTGCGTTGATGTTCCATTTCATCAATCATGTGGCCAATTTTAGGCGATGCCCAAAACAAAGCATGAAAACAACTTTCCGGTGGCAAAATATCCGTTAATATACTGGTGAGAATAGTCACTGTTTCTTCACTGGCACCAATCAGTGTCGAGCATTCAAACATCATATGAGATGCCTGTTTGTAAGGATAAATATCAGCTTCTGAATCGTAAACCTCGTCAGGTAAATAAGGTGCTAAGCAATAAGTATCCAACAGCGCTTCGATTTGCTTTTTATGATGCGCATCAGTCATGCCAAGCTCTTCTCGCAATGTTTCCAATAGCGAGCCTGTTGCATGACTTAAAATAGTGCTTGTTTTTTTAACTGCAAGACGCGCTTTTTTTATAGTTGACAACATAATGGCTCCCCTTATTTTAAAGCCAATTGTGACTGCTGCATCCACTGTCCTTCCTTAACAACGCTGTACACTCGATTGGCTTGATGATAATTGCCATCAGTGTCTTCATAAGGTGCTATCCAAAGAGGCATCACCCCTTCTCCATAACGCACAGGCTGACCAGGTCGCCCATCCATCACCAAAGGATTTCGGCTGGGGGTTACAGCCAGGGATTTGCCCTTACCATTCACCATGTCATAAACCTGATCCATACGTTTGCACGTTCCTCCATTGGGAGCTGGGCAATCAAAGTCCTCATTCAATTTGGCGCAACCGGTCAAAACAACACAGGGCAACAGTAATAAAGTAGTTAAAATTTTCATGATCTATATATCCTTAGAAAGAGTGGTTTTTATAGAAAAATTGGTTGGCAGCTTTTTCTTCAGCAGTCTCAGACTCGGCAGGGGCTTCAAAAGCTACTTTGGAATTTTGGCTTTCTTCTGGTTGTTCAGGGGCATTAGTGTCCGTTCCCCCATCAAGCCAAAAACCCTTAAGAAAAGTTACATCTACTGTAACGATTGGAGGCAATTGAATAATCGGGTGGTACATTTCAGCACGCTTGATGTTGTATTGCGCATACATTTTTGCAGCGCCCGATCCGCCACTAGAAACAGCCGCGAGAGGAATTTTTCCTGCTTGAATGGTTGATACACTTCCTAGAGGCGAGGTGCTGTAATCAGTGGAATATTGCTGGCCAATATTGCCCATGCTTTCCCAGAAGTTCCCCCAAAAAGCTTTTTTCACCATCGGTTCATCACGCCATACCGCACGCCCACGAATTCCGTTTTTAGAATCTGAAATGATGCCTGTAACCTGGATGTCGATATTGGTGCCATTGGAATGAATGCAACTTAATCGTTCGGTACGAAACTTTCCTCGCTCACTGGAAATATCGCCAATTACAGAAGCACTTACCATACAGCCTTTAAGTGGTGCCCTGTATTTATTCGGCATCACTCCATCATCGACAATTTGAAATATCATAATGTCGGGATTTGCTTGGCTTAAAACTCCCGCAGATGCATCTGCACCTTGTAAAACAACTGCTTTAGCAAAGGTGTTGGAGAAGACATAATTATTGGGTGTTTTGATTCGTGGCTTGGATTTTTTATTTAACTTGGCTGTGTATTGAATAAATCCCGAATCCATCTCCATGGAGTTGCTCGCTGCCGCTTCATCTGCTCGGGGTAACAACCCATTTTGAGGCTCATTGTTTTTTAATGTCCCATCTATTGGGGTAGTACGCTCCATTTGTAGCTTAACTATTTGATGCTTTAATTCAGAAAGTGTGGATTTCATTTCAGATAGTTCATCTTTTTGCGAGGTAATGAGCTTGCTTTGCTTGTCTTTTTCATCACCTAATGCCTTGAGGTTTTTATCAAAGAGCTCTGATTTTGCAAGCTCAGCTCGCCAGGCATTTTGTGTTTTCTCAATCCAATGGGATTCATTAGTGGCAGTAGATATCGGGCTGGCTAAGCTGTGTTTTTTATAAGCGGGTTTATCAACCTCTCTGGATTTAACTGTCTTGTTTCCCAATAAGGCAAAGCACGCAATCACCAACACTATAACGCCGATAACAATCCCTAAAAAGATCTGTTGTTGTTTTTTAAGTTGAATAGACATGTTAGCTAATCCTGTACAATCGAGTAGTTTCAAACGGCGCTAAATGGGTTTTAGCAAGCGCCACCCCTTTGGTTCCAGGCCAATTAAACCAGGATTCCTTGGCATCAATAGGCTGGTTGGTTACGTTTTTTAACTCAAAAATTTCACCCCGCATACGATTGCCATTAACTGTCAATAAGCGTTTTAGTTGTGTTTTTTGTGCTTTATAGACTGAAGGATTTTTGGGTATTGTTTGGGTAAAACCTTCTGGCAAATACCCATTAACAAGCGCTCGTAAAAAACCAACCATCACCTTTTCATAACTTGATGTATGTGGAGCGCGGGCACGAATTACAGGATTTCTGTAGGATTTAAAAACGATTGTTTGTGACGCAATGGGCTTTGGTTCTACACGCACGTTGTAAAAAAGACCTTTTTCAGTCAGCAAATTGATAGTAAAAGCTCGTGTGTGGTATAGAGGCGATGGCAAAAAAGTAAGAATACCCGTCGTATCATCAATTAATTTGCAATTCGCCTTCCCATTGCATGCATCAACCAGGGTGTTGCCAGGTGCTTTTATTTGCTGAATGCGATCATCCTCTAACATAAGATTATTGGGTTCTTTAATTGAGGCATTAATGAAAATATCTTCATAATTTCTGACTGTTTTTATTTGAGCACCTTCTGCTGTTGCTATTAATAAGCCTAAGCTGAATATCATTGCCATTTGTTTCATGATTACACCTTCTCAAGATTCGTTAGTTTCAACAGGCCATACTCATAGGAATACCTAATCAAAAAAGTCTCCCGTACATCAGACATCAAATCCGCGCCAACAAAACGCTTCATCTGTCCCATTACTTTTACGCTCAAGTGTTTGATATCAATTTCAAAGGTCGATGGATAAAACACGCTGGATAAATGTTCGTGATTAATTTGTTCGACTTCCTTAACCAATTGCGCCCTGATGTCCCCATACAGTGAGGGAGCTACATAGCCTAAGAGCGCATTAAATTGGTAAGTGGCTGAACTTGAAGTGATATTAAAACGAAGTTGCGTTAAGAAATTGGTCATGTCTCTTAAATAACCTTCCGAAACACCTGTTCCAGAAAGTGTAAATTCTTGAGATATTTTAGGTGGGATGAAATGGGTTTCATGTTTGCTATGAGCATAATGCAATAAGACCACAATGGTAATTGATTGCATGAATGTCATAGCTAGCAGCACACTACTAATACCTATGAATAAAACCCTAATCTTTTTTTCCTTCATTAATTCTGATTTTTTTTGTTCTATTTTCATCTGTTACCCCAAAAACGCTCTAATCCATGACGGTGGTGTTGCCCGTAACTTAGGTGATAGAGAAAAGAACCAATAAAAAAGGTGGATATAAAAATAGGGACCTTCATTACCCTTCATGCGTTTCATAAGAAATAGAAACGCACAGGTTAGAATCAATGAGGTAACAAAAAAACCACAAACAGCCCCAAATACGTAGAGAGTTAGTGCTCCTACCATGACCTCATCGAGTGTAAAAATAATCAATCGATAAGGCTCATTAAGATATTGGGGTGTTTTGTATTTTCTCGGATCTTCCATCTTAAACCCCTGCTAGCATTGCAACGACATTTAGAAAAATAGCCATCGCCCCAACGCCGCCAAGCGTTTTAATATTTCGAGTAAACATCAAGGTAACAACAGCCGCTACAGCTTCTCCGACATAAAGATAGGTTTTTATCGAACCATTGTAGGTATCCTTAACTACTTCTTCTGCAGCGGATAAAGCATCCGCTGCAAAGGTTCCTTGAGCCATTATTAGCAAGCAAATAAGTATGAAAATCTTTCCAATGTGAGCATTAATACTGCTTAACACGTTACTTCTGAACTGATTTAATAAAGACATGTTATCCCTCCTTTTTAATGGTGATTGAGGATTGATTGCTGCATTGATGGGCAAAATTTCTTTGTTGGATCAGCCAAACCATCGTGCTTTTCAGATTGAATTTTTTGATAAATTTCATAACGGTGGATGGCTACTGAATTGGGTGCATTAAACCCAATGCGTACCTGATTCCCTTTACAACATAGAACTGTGATAAATATATCTTCTCCAATAACAATGCTTTCACCGACTCTTCTAGTTAAACTCAACATCTTCTTCTCCTTTTTAGTTAACTTTCATATTTAAAATGTGTTTCATTTTCAGTAATTGGGTTTTAGCCACTTCAGGGTTATTGTTTTTGGGAGCTGCATCAGGTACAAAAAATGAACTTCTCTTGGAACAATTTTTACAAAAATCAATAAATTGGGGTAAGGTTGGCGGTAGTTCCTTATTTTTTCGACATAAATCAATTGCCATATCAAGAATGTTATCCGCATAGGTAAATAGTCCTTGTTGCCATTCACCTTTAACAAAAACTAAAAACTCATCGCTTTTAAATTGACTACGCCAAACCTGTCCGTACATAGCTGCAAACCTCAAAAATAATCGATCAATGCGCTTGCGACCTTCCTCGGTAGGCGCTAAGGTCGATGATGTTGTCATCGGTTTCTTCTTCAATGCCTGATTTACATGACTCCCAGAAGCTGTCTCTAATGGGTTGTTTCTTATAATTTGTTTCATGGACTGCATTATTTGTCTCCTGACACGTATCACTTTGAATTTCATCTTCCCAACAATGTTGTGCTAACCAATTGGCAGGATATTTCCAAGCAGCAACCCATTGGCCTTGGCTATGCTGTTGTTGATAAAACTGGATTTGTTGTTGTAAAGCCGAATAAATTTGTATTGGCAACTCAGGTGTGAGATTAAGCGCTTGAAATGCTTCCCATGCTTTTTGCTTTGATTTTTTTAGCGGGTACAAATCCCAAAATTTTTCGAATTGTGATAATAAAAAAATATAATAATTATCTTCTTTTAGAGGTGTGTCGGCTTTTGGAGATTTATCTATGCCGGCTTTTAGTGGGTCTGTCTTTGATAAGCCAGTATTTATAAGGCGTTGCTGATTTTTAGCTGGGTCTAGTTGCTGTGTCTGGTTTAGGTCTAGTTTATTTTGGACGGAATAACCCATTGTAGCTAATTCGCATCTTAAAATTAATTTTAAACCTTCGGATTGTGGTGTAATAAGCCCTGCTCGCCCCAAAGCAGATAAGGCACGGCGTATTTGCATGCGTGAATAGCTCCCGCTTTTAATGCCTTGATGCGGCTCAATATAAAGTTGCTCTGCTATCGATTGATAGCTGATTCCGCGCTTTATGCCGACTAATCCTGTTTTGACATCCATATATGGCCTTATCCCTCTTAGGTAAGCCAGTTGCTGAAGGTGTGGCATCCCACATAAAGCAGCAAGTTCTTTGTCATTAATTAAAAAATCCACTATTCACTCTCAATCCGTGTACAAATTCGTTATTATTTTTTTTATATGGTATATTTACTATTAACTACTACTTGAGTCGTACGATTCGTGTAAATAATTATTTTAATTTACCACTATTTGGTGCATTGTCAATATATATTTTCACAATATGGGATTAATTGGGTTGGTTAATATGAATATAAAAGAAAAAATTGGTCAAAGAATTCAAGAAGAACGGATAGCAAAAGGATTAACTAGAAAGGCCCTTGAGGAGTTAACTGATGATCTTAAACAATCAAGAATTAGCAATTGGGAGCGAGGTGATAGAACTCCAGGGCCTGAAGAAATAAAACAACTTGCTAGAGCACTAGATATTTCACCTGCTTATTTGATGTGCCTAACCGATGAGAAACGTCCAAAAAAAATTCCAGGATTAGGGTCATTGGTTCCACTGCTCGATCATCAACAAGCCTGCGATCCTAAAGGATTCATTCAAAGGGTTAGGAACGAACATAATTCAGATGAAATAAGCTTTATACCGATTTCTTCTGAGCTTAGTACTCGTCTTGGAGAAAATGCATTTGCTCTAAAAATGAAAGATGAGAGTATGCACCCTGAATTAAGAGTTAATGATATTTTGATTATTGATCCCAATTCTGAACTGCATCCAGGAAGTTTAGTTGCAGCACAGCTTAACGAAGAAAATGAGGTTATCGTGCGTAGATATAAACAACTAACCTTATCAAAAGAATTTAATCCATTTGAATTGCGGGCCGAAAATGATAATTGGGGGAATATAAAAATTGATAAAGTAACTGACGCTATAATTATCGGCGTTATTGTGTGTGTTGTGAGGTATACAGGGAGATACTAATACATTTAACCTAATTAATTCGATTTACCAGTGAAATGTTAACGGATAGTTCTGAGATTTTTTATAAACCACTCATGTTACGCACGTGAACTTGCAGTTTGAATAAAAAGCATTAGAATTTTGCCCTTAATTTTAGGGAGTGAATTCAATGGATATGCTTGATCTTTATTGTGATTATTTAATTTTCCAAAACAAATATGCGACTGCTACCGGGTTATCTGATTTGGTTGATGGAGCATTTGCTCATAACAAAGTAACACGATTTCTTCGTTTTGAACATTTTGGTTCAAAATCACTTTGGCACTATGTCAAAAAGCCAGTTAGGTCACAAGAAACAGTAGGAGGAGTATTGATACTTGATGATTCCATCGAAGAGAAGCCCTACTCTGATGAGAATGAAGTGAATTGCTGGTATTACTCTCATGCTAAAGGGGCTGTACTCAAAGGGATAAACATCTTGTATTGCATGGTTCGTTACGCTGACTTCAGTGTATCCATAGGATATAAGGTGATTAAAAAAGATATCGCTTATTGTGATATTAAAACCAGACAAACCAGAAGAAAATCATCAGTGAACAAGAATCAATTATTTCAAAGCTTGATTGCACAGGCTATTACCAATAAGGTGATGTTTGATTATGTGCTAGCTGACAACTGGTTTGGCTCGAAGGCCAATATGGTTCACATCCATAAAGACCTTCAAAAGTCGTTTATCATTGGAATCAAGTCTAACCTAACATTAGCCTTATCTGAAAACGATGCCAAAAACGGGCGGTACCAACAAGTAAGAGCATTAGAACTTGAAGAGGATATACTGGCTTAAAGGCCTAGACCTCCCCGTGAGGCTCCTGAAAAAGGTTTTCAAAAACGAAAATGGCTCAACAGGAATTCTCTATCTTGTTTCAAATGACATGCAAAGTAGTGCCGAACGTCTTTATGAAGTGTACCCTGGCGGATTGAAGAGTATCACAAGTCAATTAAGCAAAATGCAAGCTTAACCAAGTCCCCAGCTCGAATCGTCATAACACAGTGCAATCATATTTATGCGTCTATTATTGCTTACTGCAAGCTCGAAATGCTGAAGATAAAAACCCAATTAAATCACTTTGCCATTAAGTACAAACTAATTGTTAGAGCGAACCAAATTGCCTGGCAGGGGCTTAAAAATATGGCTGCTTAAAATTGATCGTGGGTAACATGAGTATTTGAGCTAAAACCTTAAAGTAATTTTCTGCTACACTTAAAATACAAACTGTCTTCCAAGGTTAGGTATGCGCTACCTCTTTATTTTGATAGCTCTTCTATCCCAACCACTTTTTGCTAAACCATCCGAAGCCATCTTTGCTGGTGGTTGTTTTTGGTGTGTTGAAGCCGATTTTGATAAAGTTCCTGGGGTTTTAGAGACTATTTCAGGCTATGATGGTGGTACTGAGCCTAGGCCTGGTTATGCATTGGTCTCATCGGGTAAAACTGCTTATGTAGAGGTTGTGCGTGTTGTCTTTGATAGCGATAAAGTGACCTATCAAGAATTACTAGATTTTTATTGGCGTCATATCGACCCAACAGTACAAAACCAGCAATTTTGCGATGTTGGTAAGCAATATCGCAGCGTCATTTTCTATTTAAATGACGATCAAAAAAAGGCAGCTTTAGCTAGTATTGATGAAATAAAAAAACGATTTCCTAAGGTATATACAGAGGTAATTCCCTCTACAACGTTTTATCCTGCAGAAGAATATCATCAAGATTATTATCAAAAAAATCCAATTCGTTACAAATATTACCGTTACAATTGTGGTCGTGATGCTCGTATCAAGGAGTTATGGGATGAAAAGTCTAGTTAGTTTTATTGTAAGCGTATTTATGCTAAATACTGCCCTGGCTTACACGCCTGAATTTAACAAATCCGAAAAACTAAAACAGCTTACGCCTCTACAATACCAAGTGACTCAAAAGGCTGCTACAGAAAAACCTTTTGATAATCCCTATTGGAATAATGAACAAGCCGGAATTTATGTGGACATAGTTTCAGGAGAGCCTCTGTTTAGTTCTCTGGATAAATACGACTCAGGAACCGGTTGGCCTAGTTTTACAAAACCCATAAATACCGCAAATGTTATTTTAAAACCCGCGAGACACTATTTGTTTTTTGTGCAAACTGAAGTGCTTTCTAAAAATGCGCAATCTCATTTAGGGCATGTATTTAATGACGGCCCAAAACCCACCGGTGAACGATATTGCATGAATTCGGCGGCATTGCGATTTATCCCAAAAGATCAAATGAGCAAAGAAGGCTATGAAGAGTATTTAACTCTTTTTAAATAGATTGCTTATGAAATTCATAAAGCCTGTGCATCGCTGTCCCTATCACTAACAAAGAAAAGATCATTGCTAAACTTAGGAAGTGGTTTGGCCAAAGCATCATGGCTATAAAAAAAACAAAGGCTTCAGCTCTTTCTATTAATCCTGGGCTGTAATGAAAACTTTTTTCTGAATCATTAGTCTTAAAAATACCCACAACAAGAAAACTCGTGATACAAAGTAGTATACTCGCCATCATTAACAAAGACCCAAGACCCCGCTCATTTGGATTAATAGCCCATAAGGCAAACACAACACCCACCTCAACCACGCGATCAGTCATAATATCCAATACACTACCCCAGTCAGAGCTATGGTTAGTTAGACGAGCAATAGTACCATCGAGGGTATCACAATATCCAGACAGTAATAGTAAACTAATGGCCAGATAGGGTAGATTTAGCCACAGTGCGGGTATCACTAAAAGACCCAATACGCCAGAAAAGAAGGTGACTTGATTTGGGGTCACTCGCTCTATCAACACAGGAGTAATTGGATTGACACAAAGGCGTTGATACAGTGGCCTAAGGTGTTGTTCTATCATAGATTTATCCTAATTTATTTAGCCAACGAACGAAAGTTCGAATTTTAGAAGAAAATATAAACGGCTTATAATACTCTCCCGCAACTCGCTTACTAATTTCACTAAAAGTGGGGTACGCTGCAATCGCATCGGTAAAAGTTCGCAAACTTTTCCGTTCTTTAACGGCTATAACCCAAGGTAAAATTAATTCACCCGCATGAGCGCCCACTATGCTCACACCCAAAATTTTAGCTTTTTTACCGGTTATGATTTTTATTTTGCCATTTACCTTATTTTCCGCTTGGGCTCTGTCCACCTCGGCGAAGGCAAATTCTGTGATTTTTAATGTAGGATCTTTTAAGGCCTCACTCGCCAATAGGCCCACGTGGGCTAATTCGGGCTCAGTATAAGTCACCCAAGGCACCGCTTTGTAATCTACTTTTGCAGGCCATTTAAAAGCAATATTTCTCAATGCAATACCCGCTTGATAACTAGCCATGTGCGTAAATTGATAAGGCCCTGTCACATCGCCTATGGCATAGATTTTTTTATTAGTGGTTTGAAGTCTGGCATTCGTGTTTATCCCTCTGGTGGTGTATTGAACGCCTGCTTTTTCCAAACCGAGCCCGTCCACATTAGCCACACGACCTGTTGATACCAACAAATGCGAGCCTGTGATAGTAATTGGGTTGTCCTGGTTTTCCAAATGAACACTAATGGTCTTATCAGCACTCTCTTCTATTTTGTTAATTTTAATTTGCTCATAAAGTGCTATCTGCATCGACTCAAGTTGACTTCGAATAATAGCCACGCAATCGGCATCATCCTTAGGAAGAATAGTAAAGGCTTCTAAAATAGTGACTTTAGACCCAAGCATTGCGAAAGCCTGAGCTAATTCACAGCCTATAGGACCTCCGCCGATAACAATCAAATGCTCAGGTTGTACTTTTAGGTTAAAGATGGTTTCATTAGTTAAATAAGAGACCTTGTTTAAGTTCTGGATAGGAGGGATGGCTGGAGATGAGCCTGTAGCAATCACAAAATGTTTGGCCCGAATAATTTTCCTTTTTAATTTAAACTGTTTTGGCCCTATAAAATGCCCTGCTTCTTGAATAACCTGAACACCTAGAGAGGTAAAACGTTCCACCGAATCATTTTTTGCAATACACGCTATCACATTATGCACCTGCTGCATCACTTGCAAAAAATCAATTTTCACCGATTTTGCCTGAATACCTAAAACAGTCGAATGTTTGGTTTGATAAAAGATTTTGGCAGTGTTCAATAGCGTTTTAGAAGGGATACAACCGTAATTTAAACAATCACCTCCCATTTTGTTTGGTTCAACCAATACCACTTGTAATCCCAATTGAGAGCAACCTGCAGCGATACTTAAGCCTGCAGAACCCCCGCCAATAATGGCCAAATCACAAAATAAATCTTTATCTTTCATTTTTTCAGTACCCTGTTTACCCTTTTTTTTGTAAAAAACAGGAATCAAAGAAAGAGCGGCTAATCCTAATAAAGGTAGAATAAATTTGGGTTCAAAAATAATCCCCAGATTAGGCTGAAGGCTTGCTGCAAATAGTTCGCCCAATCCATTACCAACAGACACATAGACAATAGAGCCAGGAATAATTCCTATAAAAGTGGCTATGATAAAAGTAGAAGCGCTCACACCCAATACGGCAGAAACGATATTAATCACCCAGAAAGGAAATAATGGGATAAGTCGCAAGGTGAGCAAATAAGAAAATGCATTGTCTTTAAACCCAGAACGCATCCGCTTAACCCAACCTGAAGCACGCTTGGAAAACACTTCGCCTAAGGACGATTGGACTGCAAAAAAAAGAATCGTTGCACCTAAAGTGGCACTTAGAACCACCAAAAAAGTTCCCCAAAGTATTCCAAATAAGAAGCCGCCTATTAAAGTCAAAAAGATAGCACCTGGGATAGAGAGTGCTACAGCCACTGTATAAATTATTATAAAAACGAAAGAGACCAGATAAAAATGTGATTTTGTTATGGCTATAAGCCATTCATGATTGTCTCGTAAACTGGCAAAACTTACGTATTTATTTAAGCCTAAACCCAAAAAAAGACCTAATAAAACTATTATAATTAATAAGGGCAGCCAAGTTTTTATTGCACTAATTTTCATAAGATGATGCCCTTTTCATTATTCACATAACGTTCTTACTTTCTTATCAGAAGTTTTTGACTTTCGACTAAAATGAAAATCCTTTTTTATTTGCCAATAGTGGCGTTGAGCTTTAATTGGCATCAAAAGTAACCGTATAAGACTATTATCTGATGGCTTGGAATACCCAGGTACACCAATTATTATAGCTTGTTGGGGAATATCTAATTTGATTGTTTGATGCAACCTATCCCAAAATGAAAATACAACCCCATAATTACTATTGGTTTCATTGAGATAATTGGAATGATGAATGCCATGCATTCTTGGAGTAACGATAATTTTATTAATTAGCCGTTCAAAGCGAAAAGGCAATTTGATATTGCTGTGTTGAAAAAAAGTATGTGCTTGAAAAAAAAATTCATAGCAAAAAAAGAGTAAGGGACTCACTCCAATCAACCCTAATTGCACCAACCTAAAGAGACTCGAATACATAATTTCCACACAATGAAAACGCATGGCGGTTGAAACATCTAAGTCAGGATCAGCGTGATGCACGACATGGAATCGCCACAACAACGGAAGTTTATGATTTAGAGCATGCCAGTAGTAAAAGCTTAAATCCATTAACAAAAACCCAAGTATAAACACTACCCATTGATTAAAGGGAAGCATAGATAGAAGGCCGAAATCATGGCTAAAGGTGAAAAGGACGGTGGCTTTTGCTAAGGGGCTAATAAACAGACTTGCGATGACATAAACCAAGAGGGTAAAGGTGAAATTAATTGCTAATCGCGGCAATAATGGGCGAGTTGCTTTTCTTAAAGGCCACTTTTTCTCTAAAACAAACAATGACAAATAAATAAAAATAAGAATGAGTACTAAGTAATATTGTACTGTACTGTAATTGATCTCAGACATTAGTTTAAAAGGCTCGTGAATTGTTTCTATAAACTTGCCTATAAAAATGGCTCAAGTCAATCCAATTATAATTATCTTTATTCATAGTAATCATTTTTCTCTTAAATTAGTGGTAGTTGTTGGACTGAAAATATTTTTCTATTTTCAATGTGTCTCTGTAAGAGTAAATGGTGTTCTTGCTTACATTTTTTTGTTTGGGTAAATAAACAGTAAGAAATTCAGTAAAATATTCTGCAAAATCAGTTGGTTTCATCGTTATCGCCTTGCAAATCAGGGATTATTCCTGGGTACCTAGTCTCCATTTTCAACTTTATATCGGGAAACACATCGATCGTCATACGAAGGTAATAGGCCCTTTCGTGAAAAGAGTCGTGTCCCATATAAGTTTTAAATACAGGCAGATATACGTAAGCGTTCGCCTAAATACGGGTTGCATTGATATTGATGCTTTGCACTGAAGCAAATCAAGCCCATTGGGTAATTCTATTCATCTTGGCCTTATATTTTATTCTGGGAAGAATTCTTCATGCTTATGCTTTTATTTATAATAAAAAGCATTTCAAATTTCGTGTGCGGGGAATGGTTCTGACGTTTTCTGCACTTTTTTCCTTGCGGTGTTGAACATTAGTTTAATACTTTTTAAACTCGGGTGATAAAACAATTATTTTTTTACCCTGCATAAATCTGTTCAAAGTATTTACTTTTTCTGAGCGGGCAATCTATTAGAAAAAGAATTATTGAGATCGCTGGACTTATTATACTCAGAAGCATTATGCACACCAAATTTGATTTAGGCAACATCGCCACGCGAAGATGCCAATAATCCAAATTTCTTAGAAATTAAGTGGTCAAGAGATAGTGAACCCGGGCCATAAAATAAAATCAAAGCAAGCAGCATAGCCCAGTAACGATGGTCTATTAAATCGAGATAGGTAAACTGAATGACAGCGGTCATAGCCAGTAAAGGCAATGTTGCAAGTCTTGTTGCAAACCCAAAGATAAGAAGTACAGGGCAAGCGAGCTCAAAAGAGGTTGCAAGACAAGCAGTAATTTCTGGAGGCACAAAAGGAACTTTATATTCTTCCCTAAACAAGAAGACGGTCGACTGCCAGTTTGATATTTTAGTCATGCCAGAATACCAGAAGATTTTAGCCATCCATAAGCGCATGAATAAAACAAGCACAGGAAGGGCAATTTTCTCCAAAACCTTTGTAACTGATAGATAAATTTGAATAATTTTAGAAATGAACGGCTTATTTATAGAAGTTTCTACCGAATTATTGAGCATTATTGCCTCCGGTTTTAATGATATTGTCGACCAGCTGCTCCTGTAACACAAAAGCAACTGCTGAAGTTAAGTCAAAATTTTGATTGATTGTTTGTGCATACTGGACGCTCTCTAAAAGCTTTGCACCTTCAAATAATTTCTTTATGAAATGCCACTGATCTTCGGCAATCCAATAGGTATGTATTTCGTTTTCCTTACAGCCAATAACACCATAAGCTGCTTCTGTCTTAAGGGTAATTGCTTTTGAACTACAATTCTCAATGGTATCATGAATATCAAACAACGGGTATTTGGACTGAAAAATACAAACTGAAGGACAAAAATTCAGTTTGATATGATCTATTTCCTCTTCGGGGATGGTCATTAAATCTTGAGGGGAAATGGACTTAGAGTCTACAGCCCCATACGCCAAATGTTTGAGCCATTCATAGTGGGCATAATCACTTAAATAGGGCAACTCAGACAGTTGCTGTAATGTGGAAAGAAAGTCAGGGAAATCTCCACCAAAATCATCAAGCCAGCCTGTCTTTGGTAAGTACTTATCCTTTTTGCAATAAGTATAGGCAACACTATTGGCACACTCATTGCCGATTAATTTCCAAACGCCTGGATAAGTAATCCTCAAAGCATTGATCATATTTTCAAAAATAGTCTGACGATAAACATCTAGCCGTTCTTGGGAGAAATCCGAGCTTATAAAACTTAAATCAACGTCTTTTTTAAAGATATTTCGATAAAAGGACTCTTGTAATTTAAGTAATTCATGCATTTGCTACCCCCCTATTGACTTTGTAAGACGAGAGGTATGACTCGCATTTTGAAGCTTCCTCAATTAAAACATTGAGAGAAGGGATGTCTGCATCCCATTCAAGTAAAGTTGGTATAGGGCCAAATCTTTGAACAGTATAATCGTATAGAGCCCACACCTCATCACACACATAATTATTGTGAGTATCTATACGCAGAGTACTATCGTTTGACAATTCTTTTATGGAATGACCAGCAATATGAATTTCTTTTACTAAATTAAATGGAATAGAATCAATGTACTCTTTGGTATTCCATCCGTGATTCCAGGATGAGATGAATAGGTTATTCACATCGAGCAGAATCTTGGCACCTGTTTGATTGCAAAGCTCCACCAAAAAATAGGATTCATGGAGCCTGGATGACTTATATTCTATATAGGAAGATGGGTTCTCAATAAGAATTTCTCGTTTTAAAAAATCCTGTGCTATCGATATACTGCGCTTAAAGGTGTTAAAACTTTCTTCTGTATAAGGCACTGGAAGTAAATCAGGCATGTGTATGCCACCAACATGTCCCCATGAAAGATGCTCAGAAACAAATTTAGGCTGCACCTGATGAACAAGATTCGATAGGCGATCCAAATGGACTTTGGAGATACCATCGGATGAACCCAAAGATAGCCCAACACCATGAAGGCTTATCGGATAATATTCGGAAATATTTAAAAGAGCTTTTATCTCATTTCCGCCGTTGGAGAAGAAATTTTCGCTATGAACTTCAAACCAGCCAATCGAAGGTCGCTCCTCTAGAACTTGTGTGTAATGAGGGTACCGAAGTCCAATACCTATTAGCGGGTTCAAAGTCATAATATACGAATCGATTAATTTGAAACTTCGATTTTATCTTTAATGTCTTGCCCAACAGCGCTAAAATCACCCGCATTTATTTTATCACATTGACCTTTTGGTACTAAGATCCACGATTCAGAATCACCTGCTTTATTTTGTCCAGCACAGGAGTGGGAAGAACCTTTGCAATCTGCTTTGTTTTCCTTAATTAATCCCTTGCCATCTTTAACAACGCTACATTTCTCCATTTCACCTTCAGCAAATGCAACACTAGTTGTTAAAGTTATCGCTGCTGCAACTGCTGTAAAAATTCCGTTTTTTATCATTTTAATGCCCCTTGATTAATATAACAGTTACATAACATGGTATTGGAAAACAATCATATTATTTCAGGACTATCCGATATGTTATCTTTTAAATATAGCACCGATCAATTCGCTGTCAAGGTTAAACAAGTTTATAAACTTTCGTGTTAAGGAGTAACTTGGGATTAAGATCCATCGTTGAGACTATTATTATTCTGTAAAATCCTTCCTTAAAATAATCAATACAACGCTAAATATTTGTAGAAAAAACGCTATTTCAGAATACAATTTATTACTACCTTCGATTGCAGTTGCTTTATTTTGAATAGTCACTTGATCAAGATATAAATTATCAATATATTCACCATAACGCTCAATTTCCTTTTTAACCTCTTTGACAATATCCGCTGTACTTGATGTTCCTGTTAACTCAGAAAAGTCTCTCAAATAGTCTTTTTTAATGGCCTGAACTTCGACCTCATCTTTTACAGGTAAAACAGACAGAAGTATCGCGATATCAGCTCTGGTTTCTTTTTTTACTATATTGTTCCATACATCTTTAATGAGAATTTGTTTGTTCTGCGCTTGCATTTTCAAAGAAGATATAAGCAGCTCATTTTGTCTGATAAAGAAATATGAAATCACAGCTGAGCTAACCATCATGGAGAGAGCAAGAATTAAAACTAAATTACTTAGGTATTTACTTGTTTTACTCCTTTTTTTTTCTTTCATATTCCTTCTTCAGCTAATGAACATGATATTATCGATATATTAAGCTCAACGTTTTAATGAAAAGTTTAGGTGAATATTAAAAGATGTCAAGGCTTTCCCAGCCACGATTACTGGCTTACCGCTGACGGTAGTCTGTTTAAAGGCTATAGAGTCTGTATTAATCACCACAATTTCCCGAATCTTTACTTAATGAATACATACTCATTACATCATTTCCCCTTCCAAACTTCTTAATTCGAACCGCAAAACAAATCCGGATGCAAACTAAGTGGGAAGGAGAATTATATTAAAACAGTGCAACTTATTATAAGTCTTTAGGGTCGATGCCTTTAATTTTTGGCCAATTAATATTTGCCTTCTTTATGTTGCCAGGTATATTTTTTGCCCAAACATCTTGTGTTTTGCTGTTTAAATTTAGATAGAGTGTTCCATCCACAATTCTCCAAGCTAAAGGATCACTCACTATTTTGCTCCCAACGGATACGCCATACGCGCAATATCCTCCATAAGCGGGAAGATATTTTTCAGGATTTGCAAGAAATGTTTTTTTGTTCTCTTGATTAGAAAAAATATAACTCACACCTTCATAATATCCCGTGTAGTTTCCGCTACCACGTACAGGCCCACCTTGTTGAAAATAAGACACAGGATCATACCCCTGAATACCCACCAAACTGTAGGAAATATCTGAAGCCCAGGCAAGAACTGGCATCATAAAAATAAATATTAATTGCGGTATATACAATGATTTAATTTTTTTCATCGCTGCTATCCTTATAAAATTGTTAACCATATTTAAATCTTTTTACATTGAAGTGGTACGGAAAATCTTTCCCTGGACTTGCACCTGCCGCATAACAAAGCGGCGCTTTTGTTGCCAAAAAAATTGCGGCTCTTGTTTATAATAAACCATCCAATGCTACTTTTAATTACACACATTTAGGCAGCCTGGCGACCATTATTAGAAAAGCATCAATAGTTGAATTAAATCATTTCAGCTTTTATGGAGCGCTTGCCTGGTGGTTTTGAGGAGTTGTCCATGTATCCTTCCTTGTAGGAGCACGAAATAAATTCTCTGTGCTGTCCGATTGAGTATGGTCCTTTTTTACTTTTAGAGCAAATAATTTACTTATTACCTCCATTAAGAAAAAGAAATACAGATAGAAAAAACCAATGATTTTAATGAATGACTAGAAACGAGGCATAATAGTGTTTTAGACAAAAGGATTCAATTGATGGACAAACAATTGTTCCTCAAGCCAAACATACAATTTTTTTACCAAATAGCTTGCCGCTTTCTCATCCTTCATTTCATAGCTTAATTGTTCACAAATTTCTATGAAAGAAGCCTTGTTTTGGATTGGCTTAACATATTTTGCTCTAACTTATCCATTAGATAATATCTTATTTGAAGTTGGCGGCGCCAAATGACTAAAGATTGTGAATGAGCCATTTTTTTAGGACGAGGAGGATGCTTGTAACCATCTCTTGATGCTTTAATGAGGTCAAAACTGTTCCAATGCATTGATAATAAATGACAAGATGGATGAAGATAAAACTTCATGTCAGGTTTAAGCTCCCTGTTGATAATATTATCCAGCTTAAAGGTAGCTGATTAATTGATAAATTGCAAAAACCAGGCAAAACCACTCAACTGCCTAAGCTCTGTTTATCAAAGGCAAATCTTGTTGTGAGCCATAAACATGGCATATTACTTCACGTTATTTTCCTGCATTTTTGAATAGTGGCAAATACTTACCATAACCTCTTTTCTGCAGATCCTTGACTGGAATAAATTCCAGCGCCGCAGAATTCATGCAAAAACGTTTATTGGTGGGCGGAGGGCCGTCACCAAAAACATGCCCCAAATGTGATTTTCCATGTTTGGAAATCACTTCAGTCCGACTAGTAAACATGCTGCTATCATCTTTATATATTATGTTTCCAGGTTCTAGCGGTTTGGTAAAACTCGGCCAGCCAGTCTTAGAGTCATATTTATCGAGCGAAATAAATAATGGTTCACCGGTAACAACATCAACATAAATACCTTGCTCTTCATTATTCCAATAAGCATTATTAAACGGGGATTCTGTACCCTGTTGTTGAGTAACATTATATTGAATTGTTGATAATTTTTGTTTGATGACAGCATCTGAAGGTCGTTTATAGGCTTGTTCTGCATAGGCTGTCAAAGAGGCAACACTCATGAAAAAAAATAACAAACCTTTGATAATACTCTTCATGGTGGTTTCTCACTGATTAATGCTCTATTCTTAAGTATAGTCAGAATTCCGAACAACAGAATTCCGAACAACTGTCAATTTCCTTGACGTAAGTTATATGGTCTGCTACAAATATAAAGGGCAAGAGGATACTGTCGTATTCCAATCTATCCAAAAATAAGGAGAGGTATCATGCAACGTATTAAAAAAATCTCTATCGCTAACGCACAAGGCAAAGCTAAAGAGCTACTCGAAGGCACAAAAAAAGCTATGGGCACTGAATTAAATCTATTCAGCACACTTGCCAACTCACCAGCGGCACTGGAAGCCTACATTGGGATTATGACCTCTCTTAGCAAAGGTGCTCTTAACCCTAAACTACGCGAACAAATCGCATTGGTCTCAGCAGGTTATAATGGCTGTAACTACTGCGCATCCGCTCATACCTATCTTGGAGAAAAAGCAGGGATTAATAAAGATGAACTTAAAGAAAACCTCTCAGGAAAATCGTCTGATAAGAAAACACAAGTGGCTCTCAATTTTGCTACTCAACTGATTGAACGTCGTGGTGGGGTGAGTGAGTTCGACATCAAGACTGTCCGTGAAGCTGGATTTAGTGATGAAGAAATGGTTGAAATTTTAGCGCATGTAGCGATGAACACTTTCACTAACTACTTCAACGAAGCATTCAAGACGGACATCGACTTCCCTGTCGTTGATACCCATAAAGGACGTACTGCATCATAAATTATTCTAAGGGGTGGCTTAAAAACCACCTCCTTAATAGAAAATCCAAATTATATTTTGCCCCAAATACAAACCACCCTAAGATTCAATCCTCAAGTTTTTATTCTTGACTTTATAGAACGTCGATTTACAGCGGTTGAACTGGAAGATCCAGAGATCTCGAAATACCAATTGACTCAATGGACAAGCTTTTTGGTATCTACGTTTTTATTTTAGAACAAAAAACATCAGAGAAAAAGTTGCCATTCTTATTAGCGATCAATTGCCCCACACATTTTTCCCGAAATAGATACTATTCTATGGCGGGATATTTATCTTTTAATTGTTCGTGTCTTTCCAAGCTAGACTAGACATCATTATTATAAAAAAATCAGGACCAGAAGAAGGAGTATATATTCGTGCTGGAACCACAAATAGAAAAGCTGACACAGAAATGATTAAAGAGTTAAATCGCATAGTCAGCAATCAAACTTTTGATGAGCAACCCTTAACTGCATTGAACTCCGAAGCGATAGACTTCAGAGCTGCTTTAGAGCAATTCGAAAAAATTAGGAAGATCGATAAGAAAGATCTAGAAACGGTCGTTATCTTAATGGATTATCAAGGCAAAAAAGTACCTACAGTTCAGGGTTAATATTATTTGGTAAGGACAGAGCCAAAATATTTCCAGATGCATGGATTCAAGCGGGTCGATTTCAAGGAACAGACGAGAGCTTTATTGTAGATAATGCTGAATTTCATAATTCTCCTGGAAAAGCAATTAAAGAAGCAAGCTTTGCTTTTAATAAGCTTTGCTTTTAATAAGGCTATACTGACGAAACAGCCTGATGCAAAGATCGTCATTCCTCCTCCATCAGTTGCAGTGATTAGCTGGAAAGCGAACACTCAGCGCGACGATCATATTCGCCTTTTGCAGGACGAGGGGGATATGGTATGGCAAAAGAAAAACAATTATGGTTTGCGCAGCCATATAGAGTTAGCTATTTTGCGTTACAAAAAAGTCATGGGGACAGCCATGAAAGCAAGGGAATTACCTCAGCAAAAAACAGAATGTGGGATTGCTACGCGTGCTTTAAACGAATCACTTCACTGGGTATGCCAGTCTCTGTGAAAGTGAAGTAAAACCAATTCGGTTAGGTGAAATGTTGCCTAATTTTGATTTATTCAACAATGCCATATTGGATCATCCCGCCAATTATTTATAAATCCCATTTCAATTCCTGAAAACTGCTCATTTCTTTCAAATAGCTCAAAGAGCTTTATTTTCCAATTAGATTCAGGTGCAATTGTTTCTAATAATTGATCTATGATAAAAGCGATTAATTGAAAACGATAGTTACCATCAATATGGGTTTTAATAGGCGCATTCTTAGGTATTAGCGGAGGAATAACAAGCCATCTATTCCATAATCTTGAATGATGAGCACAGAGGTTCCTTGTATAGGTTAAACTTTTTATCCAAGATTCAATTACAGTTGTATGCTGACCTAAAAAAGAAGCAATCTCATTACGCACATCTTTCGACTGGATATTATTAAACATCTTAGAACAGACACCAAAGGAGAGTGCCTCAACCATCATCCAAATTGGTGGAAAATATGGTTTATCATAATTCTTATGATAATGTTGAATAAATAGTTCCTGCTTATTGGTACTAATCGTTTTAATTGTTTTTAGATAATCATCAAAAAAATCTCTTTCTCTATTTGCACCAGCTTTAGCCTTAAAATAATTTCGTTCTACATACCAAAAAGGATTAAATCGGATACTTGTCACATTGGTTAATGCCGCTCGAAATGCCACCTCTATTTTTTCAATTGCATCAGCAACAAGTAACCTTAGCTCTCTGTCAAATTGATAAAGCTGCCAAACTTGTTCAAATGTAGCGTTTTCTTTAAACTGGCGAGGGTTCTTTGCATTGTGGGATTGCTTAAAAGGCAAAAGATAGGATGATAAGCGATAATAACTTACTGTTTCCAATGCACGAATAGCTAGTTTTTGATCCTCAATCTGCAAACCCTGAGAAAATAAAAACTCCAGCTGTTGACTAACAGTAAGTGCAGGTTTCGTATAACTCTTTTCAGCCATAAAAAAATAACCCGTCGTGGTGCGCATCATTGAGAGGCGTGACGGGCATGGTTAATTATATTATAGCGCAACCACTCTCAAATTCAAATACGCGTTTTGTATTTTTATTAACTCAGGTAATAAGAGATTATACCATTCAGAGTCAGTCTAATCAAAATACTAATAATCAACAATAGGACTCTAATGTGGCTGTATGTCGCACAGGGAAATATTGATTGGGACTGCCTAGCGCTGCCTGACACAACAGTGACGAAATCGTGCCGTAACAGTGACCGTTTGTAGTGTATTTGTGGCAGTTCTAGGCAGTAATTCGATGATTTGATGCATCGTAAGTTGTTGATTTATAATGTTTTCTATTATTGAGTATCAGGCTTCGAACCAAGGTGTCGGGGGTTCGAGTCCCTCCGAGCGCGCCATTTGGGTCTGGTCTATTCCGAAGACATCGGTTACAAATTGGGTCTTTCCCAAATACCTGAATCTTCTACACATCTTGTTTATTCCAAACAAACATGATCAAATCACCTCTTTTTGAGGTATGTATGGACTTAGCAGTTGAAGATACTACAGCATGGTCGGAAGCTATTTTTGGTTCAGTTGCTTTAGGGGATAAACGACTTACTCGTCGGTTAATTCAAATAGGCAAACAATTATCATCGACGCCTGGTGGTTCTCTTTCAGGAAGTTGTGGAGGGCAGGATGCGCTTATAGAAGGTAGTTATCGTTTTTTACGAAACAAACGAGTCACAGCGAATCAAATTGCAGAGGGTGGTTATCAAGTAACAAGCTGGTTATCTCAGTCAATCCCCACGCTTTTAGCCATTGAAGACACAACCACGCTCTCCTATACCCATCAAGTAAAAGAATCATTAGGTGATTTAGGCGGTCCTAAAGAAAAAAGCAATCGAGGTTTTCATGTTCACACCACCATGCTCATGGATGCAGAACAAGAGAAAACAATAGGATTAATCGCGCAAGAACGTTGGTGTCGAGATATCAAAGAAAGAGGCAAAAAAAATCATCGACGAGTAAGGTTATATACAGAGAAAGAAAGCTATAAATGGGAAAAGAATACTCGGGAATTAGAGAATCGATTGGGTTCTAAAATGTCTGATGTGATTTCTGTTTGCGATAGAGAAGCTGATATTTTTGAATACATTCAGTACAAGTTAGACCATGCTCAACGTTTTATTGTTCGAGCGAGCCATAATCGAAAACTAGAAGGAAGTAACTGTTATTTATTTCAAATGTTACCTTCAGCAGTAAACTTGGGTATTTATACAATTGAAGTGGCTCAAAAAGCAAATAGAAAGAAACGCCAAGTGACTCTTGAGTTAAAAACAACATCTGTTACTTTCTCACCTTCTGAACGAAGAGCTAAAGCACGTGAATTAAAACCAATCACTTTAAACGTAGTAATCGCTAAAGAGAAAAATCCATCTGAAAGCGATTGCCTTGAATGGATTCTATTAACAACAGAAGCCACAACAACATTAGAGTGTACCCGAAAAATAACGCGATATTATGAAATGAGATGGCGCATTGAGGATTTTCATAAAGCATGGAAATCGGGGGTTGGTGCTGAAGAGCAGCGTATGCAATCAATTGAAAATTTAGAGAAAATGATTGTCATTCTCTCATTTGTAGCAATTCGATTACTCCAATTAAAAGAGTATTTTGAATACCCGACTACTCTAGTTATCAATGATAGCAGTACTTCTTGCGATGAATTGCTCACTGATGCTGAATGGAAAGTCTTATGGAATAGTGTTGAAAGAAAATCATTACCTGAAAAAATACCTACTGCTGCTTGGGCTTATAAAGCAATAGCCAAGTTGGGCGGTTGGACTGATTCCAAAAGAACTGGGAAAGCAGCTTGGTCTACTATCTGGAAAGGATGGTTCCGATTACAGGAACGAGTAGAAGGGCTTAGGATAGCTAACGAGTTGATGGAGATGTGATCAAGAGACAGCCCAAATACGGGGGCATTTTATCAAGCACATAATACTCTAACTCTTAATCGGTAGTTTTCAAAGTTTCTAAACCCATAAGCTCTTCGTTGTATTAGTTTCATTTTCCGATGAAATCCTTCAGTGATGCCATTTGATTTACTAAACCGCCACATACAGGCAATTTCTTCTTTCCATGAATCTAAGGTTTTTCCCAGGGCAACTAATGATTTAAATGGGCTTTGTTTCAAGTTCTGAATCATTTTTAAGAAGAGAGGAATGATTTTACGGCATCGTACTTTAGTTAGAGTTTTATTCATTAATAGCTCATGAAGCTGTTGTTGGAAGTGATAAATGGCTTCAATGGCTGGATTTTCAGCGAGGAAAGTGTCTCGCTTTATTTTCTTATGAGATGTGAGTTTATCTGGTTTGGTTCGCAACAAAGCCAATAGACCTCGGTTATTTTTAATTGAGCTGGATAACTCACGATAAGTCATCATACATTGATGTTGTACTAATCGAATGACGTGAAACCTATCAGCTACTATTTTAGCGTTTGGGAAATGCTTTTTGACCAGAGAGCGGTAGGTATTACTTAAATCCATACAGACCACTTGAACACGGTCTTTCCCTTTTAAAGAGTTAAGGTAGTGATTTAAATCAACCTCTCTTCGTCCTTTAACGATATCAAACACTTTATGCTTTTTAAGGTCACATAAGGTAGTTGCAAAGCCATGTTTTCGACTAAAGAAGTGCTCATCAAGACCTAACACTTTTGGACAAGGCGTATTGAGCAATTCATTTCCTTCTATTTGATAGCGTCTATGATACCAACGTTCAATGGTTGCTTTCCCTTGTTTAAATTGAAGAGATAACTCTTTCTGGGAAATACCACTCGTATGGTGATGAAATATTTGAACTTGTAAACGCTCTGTAGACCGTTGATATTTAGCAATTCCGGGAAATTGTTGATTACCATAACGACCGCATTCATTGCAAAACAGTTTGTATGCTTTGAATCGAAGAATAGTCCGTCTGTGACCTATTAATTCATGATGAACCTTTCGTTCATAACTCGATTTCTTTCGAACCTTTTTGCTTGAACAATGAGAACAGCGTGGTAAACGGTTATAGGTTAAATCCAATAACAAGGGTTGATAACCACTTACTTTTTTTATAGTAAAACCAGGCAAATTTAGGATAACATCATGTCTCGGCACTTTAATCTCCTTTTTGATCGCGAAATCAAGAGGTTAGTTTATACTAACTTGATTAAAGTGCCCCCTTTGTTGGGGTAGAGCCACATAACCTACCACAATGAGTTACTGTTATCATTTTATCATGAAATGGATAATCAACCTCAGGCAGTCCTTTGTACTCCTTGTTTGATGGGATATATACTTCACCTGGATAACGCATATCTAAAGCTTGATGAGGACGTTCATTATTGTACTCATCAATAAATCGGTCAAACTTCTCTTGCTGCTGTAAGAAGTTTTCTCCTGAGGGTTTTGTTGTTTCTTTCTTTAAAGTTAAATGCATACGCTCATGACGACCATTTTCTTGCGGATTGCCTGGTCTTATGCGCTCAATGCTGATACCTAATCGCAGCCACCATACGGAAAGTTTACTTAGTCCAAATAATGCTTGTACTGAAGAGAAAGGAACACCATTATCGGTACGGATGGCGTTAGGTAGCCCATATTCTTTAAAAACACGTTCAAATACAGTGATAGCATATTGCTCTTTTGTCGTTGATAACCCTTCGCATGCAAGTAAGTAGCGACTGTTAAAATCAGTGAGTGTTAATGGGTAGCAATACTCTTTACTCCCTAATTGAAATTCACCTTTATAATCTGCACACCATAATTCGTTGGGAGTCTTTCCATTAGTTAACTTAGTACCTTCTGCTTTGTAACGCCTTCTCTTACGTTTTGTGACCAAGCCATATTTATCAAGAATAGTATGAATGGTGCTTATTGCAGGTGATTTTACATCTGGATATTGTCTCAATATCTTTTCTCGTATCTTGGGAGCTCCCCAAGTAGGTTTCTCTTTCTTTACCTTTAATATCTCTTTTTCTAATTGAAAAGGTAATTGGTTCGCATAACGATGAGGCTTCCTGCTTCGATCATTTAATCCTTCCAATCCACTTTCTTTATAACGATTGTATATCTTATGCCCCGTCTTTCGAGAAATACCGAATTCTTGGCATAAAGATGACATTTGTTCGCCATCTAACAATCTTGCTACAAATTTTATCTTTTCATCCACTTTAGTACACTCCTGCCATGGCATTTCTCTTCTCCAGAAATGCCTTTGAGTGTAACCTATGTCTCCAGAATATTTTGTTACCTATGTCTCAATAAGGACATCTTTCCCAAATACCTGAATCTTCTACACATCTTGTCTATATCAAAGAAACATGATCAAATCGCCTCATTTTGAGGTAATGTATGGATTTAGCAATTGAGGATTCTGCGGCATGGTCGGAAGCTATTTTTGGTTCAGTTGATTTAGGTGATAAACGCCTGACTCATCGGTTAGCACAGATAGGTAAACAACTAACATCCTTGCCTGGTGGTTCTCTTCCAGAAAGTTGTGAAGGACAGGATGCACTCATAGAAGGGAGTTATCGGTTTTTACGCAATAAACGAGTTACTGCGAGTCAAATTGCAGAGGGTGGTTACCAAGTAACAAGCTGGTTATCTCAGCGAATCCCTACTCTTTTGGCGATTGAAGACACAACCACACTATCCTATACCCATCAAATAAAAGAATCATTAGGTGATTTAGGCGGTCCTAAAGAAAAAAGCAATCGAGGATTTCATGTTCACACCACCATGCTCATGGATGCAGAACAAGAGAAAACAATAGGATTAATAGCGCAAGAACGTTGGTGTCGAGATATCAAAGAAAGAGGCAAAAAAAATCATCGACGAGTAAGGTTGTATACAGAGAAAGAAAGTTATAAATGGGAAAAGAATACTCGAGAGTTAGAGCGTCGTCTGGGTTCTAAAATGTCTGATGTGATTTCTGTTTGCGATAGGGAAGCCGATATTTTTGAATACATTCAGTATAAGTTAGATAATCATCAACGTTTTATTGTTCGAGCGAGCCATAATCGAAAACTGGAAGGAAGTTATGGTTATTTATTTCAAATGTTACCTTCTGCAACAATTTTGGGTACTTATACAATTGCAATAGCTCAAAAAGCAAATAGAAAGAAACGCCAAGCGGCTCTTGAATTAAAAACAGCATCCGTTACTTTCTCACTACCAGAGCGAAGAGCCAAAGCACGGGAATTAAAGCCAATCACTTTAAATGTGGTTATCGCAAAAGAGAAAAATCCATCTGAAAGCGATTGCCTTGAATGGGTTCTATTAACAACAGAAGCAACCACAACATTAGAGTGTGCTCGAAAAATAACACGATATTATGAGATGAGATGGCGCATTGAGGATTTTCATAAAGCATGGAAATCGGGGGTTGGTGCTGAAGAGCAGCGTATGCAATCAATTGAAAATTTAGAGAAAATGATTGTCATTCTCTCATTTGTAGCAATTCGATTACTCCAATTAAAAGAGTATTTTGAATACCCGACTACTCTAGTTATCAATGATAGCAGTACTTCTTGCGATGAATTGCTCACTGATGCTAAATGGAAAGTCTTATGGAATAGTGTTGAAAGAAAATCATTACCTGAAAAAATACCTACTGCTGCTTGGGCTTATAAAGCAATAGCCAAGTTGGGCGGTTGGACTGATTCCAAAAGAACTGGGAAAGCAGCTTGGTCTACTATCTGGAAAGGATGGTTCCGATTACAGGAACGAGTAGAAGGGCTTAGGATAGCTAACGAGTTGATGGAGATGTGATCAAGAGACAGCTTTGTTGGGGTAGAGCCAATATCTTATTTGGGGTAGAGCCTTGACTTGTAGCCTTAAAGAATAGTATTCTGATCCTAGCTAGAAAATGTCTATTTTTATACTTTCCAAATCGTCGTTTTATTCATTTAATCCCTCGTTCGGTAGTTTTTAATTCTTGACCGGTTTCCGGCTAAATTCGCCTATACAGGCACTATAATAAATACTTAAGGATACTTATGTCTAAAACAGTAAATGGAGTCGTTAAATGGTTTAACGAGATCAAAGGATTTGGTTTTATTGAGCAAGAAGGCGGCCCGGATGTATTTGCTCACTTTAAAGAAATTTCAAGTTCTGGCTTTAAAACCCTGACTGAAGGTCAGCGAGTACAATTCATTGTGACGCAAGGAGCAAAAGGTCTTCAAGCACAAAATATAACAGCCCTTTAATTTAAGTAGCTAATATTATTTTTACTTATATCTCTTTGTAGAATGATATATCTGATAGAAACATTAAAATCACTCTCTGTTGATGTCTTTGAGATGATTTTAATGTTATTTTGATCTACACGGATTCAAGTAGAAAAGACAATTGTAAGCATCAGATTAAGCTTGCCCAAAATAAATTGATTTAAAATTGCACTAAGAAGTGCTAAGCTATTCACCTATTATAACAATAAGCACTTTCCATGACTCAATCAGAACACAACGACCAACACCTATCATTCTCTCAATTCCCCCTTCGTCAAGAATTAATAAAAAGTCTTGCTTCTTCAAATTATGAAAATATGACCCCTATCCAAATGCAAAGCCTGCCCATAATTCTTAGAAATGAAGATATGATAGCTCAAGCAAAAACAGGGAGTGGAAAGACCGCTGCTTTTGCTTTGTGTTTATTAAATAATTTAAAAATTTCTTTTTTTGTAGTACAAGCCTTGGTTCTTTGCCCTACCCGTGAACTCGCGGAACAAGTAAGCCAAGCTATCCGTCGATTAGCCTGTTTGATGCCTAATGTCAAAATTATTAATTTATCTGGTGGTATACCAATGCAGCCTCAGCTTGATTCATTACGACATGGAGCTCATATTATTGTAGGAACACCGGGGAGAATACTTAAGCATTTAAAAAACGCCTCTTTAGACTTATCTCAGGTAAAAGCTTTAGTTTTGGATGAGGCAGACAGAATGCTGGATATGGGTTTTTTTGATGACATTAAAAACATTATTTCGGTTTGTCCCAAACAACGACAAACCCTGCTTTTTTCTGCGACTTATCCTGAAGAAATCAAACGGCTTTCAAAACAATTTATGAAGGACCCGAAAGAAGTTCATGTGGTAACCCCTCCTGAAGAAATTGATATTGAACAACATTTTTATGAAGTCTCGAGACATGCTCAGAAATTTCCCTTATTAAAATCATTACTGTTGCACTATCAACCCGTTTCAGTGTTAATCTTCTGTAATACCAAGCAACAAACAATAGAAGTCACAGACCAGCTCATCAATGAAGGCTTCAGTGCCATCGCTTTAAATGGTGATATGGAACAAATCGAGCGTGATCTTGCTGTCTTGCGTTTTGCCAACCAAAGTTGTTCTATTCTTGTCGCCACTGATGTTGCAGCACGAGGACTTGATATAAAAGAACTTTCCGCAGTGATTAATTTTGATCTCGCTTTTGATCACGACGTCCATATTCATCGTATTGGTCGAACAGGACGAGCTGGGAGTAAAGGCATTGCCTTAAGCATTGTAACGCCTGCAGATGCACAACGAATTTGCGCCATTGAAGATAACTACCCGCTCCCCATTCATTGGGGAAACATTAATGAATTAGAAAATCACAACACTGCTCGCTTAGTGCCAGAAATGGTTACACTCTGTATTGCTTCCGGTAAAAAAGATAAAATTCGCCCTGGTGACATCCTTGGGGCATTAACCAAAGATGCAGGATTAGCAGGCAACACAATTGGCAAAATTAACATCACCGCCATGTACTCCTATGTTGCAATTCACCATAGCCAAGCAGATAAAGCCTACCAATATTTACAAAGTGGAAAATTAAAAGGACGCAAAGTTAATGTACGTAAAATAAATTGATTTTTCTAAACCATGCGAAAAACTTACTGCAACAATTGAAAAAAGAAGCAGTTATTATGTAAAAGACCTAATAATACAAGCCTATGGATTTATTAGTGGCTGTTGAAGCAATAGTATAAGTAGATAAAGCATTGTTAAAATCAGGATATCACTCAAATGACAATACAAAAGGGACTTCATGAACGAAGAGCTCTTAAAATATCAATCGCTGTTACCTTTCTCTTAGCCGTGGTAGGTATTTTATTTGGGCTATTGTCCGGTTCATTGGCTATCGTCTTTGATGGCATGTTTAATATGGTGGATACCGTTATATCAATCCTTGCTTTTTTTGTTGCCCGTCTTTTAACAAGTAAGGGGAATCGGAGATTTCAATATGGTTACTGGCATATTGAACCTATGGTTCTTGTTTTGAATGGTAGTATCCTAATACTTCTTTGTACTTATGCACTGGTAAACGCGATTGGCAGTTTGATGTCTGGTGGACATGAACTCAATTTTGATTGGGCATTTGTGTTTGCACTTTTGGTGTTTTTTTTATCAACAGGCATGTATTTTTATTTAGTCAAAACAAACCGCAAAATTAAGTCCGAATTCTTGCGACTAGACATTCAAAGTTGGTTAATGTCTGCTTTGATTTCTACTTCTCTCCTATTGGCATTTGGCATCGCAGCCTTGTTGCATGGTGGGGCTTATGGATATTTTACCCCTTACATTGACCCCCTTATTTTAGCAATTCTTACTGCATTTCTGATTTTTGTGCCTATGGCCGCAGTCCGTGATGCCATGAGAGACATATTTCGCATGGCTCCTGTGGGTCTTGATGAAAGAATAAGAGAATTTTTAGATGAGCTTATTAAACAGCATGATTTCAAGACTTATACAAGCTACGTTGCAAAAATAGGACGCGCACAATTTATTGAAATACATATAGTAGTACCTATGGATTACCCAATTTCGAGCATTGAAACCCTGGATAAAATTCGTAATGAAATCGCGTTGGCTATTGGAGAAGATACGCCACAACGTTGGCTTACCATTGCCTTTACTGCAAATGAAAACTGGATTTAACAAGCGTTTTATTCAAGTTTCCATAAGGATATTTGTGAAAACATGCTACTGAAAATTGAAAGTACAGCAAAATGAACTCTTAATTTTAGTAATTGACTTTCTAGAACAGCATTATCATCTTAACCAGATAGATGCAACTCTTGTTAATGGCTTTTCCACTTTGGGGTATATGGTCGGCGCACCTTTTTTTGGAGTGTTGTCTCATAAAGTAAAGAACGTCATTCCAATCATGTTTTATGCCGCATTGATTGAAAGTATTTTATTGGCATTTAACATCCTTTATCTTCATGACCTACACTTAAAAATGATCTTTTATGCCATAGTTGGTTTTTTAGCTAGTTGATAACAGACTCCATAATAGCGACACCTCGCGGTAATAAGCCATTTCAGGTGAATTTGACAGCTTACAATATATTGATTTATAAGGAATTATCAGAGCATCAGCTTCGAACTATGGTTCCGTGGGTTTGAATCTATTTGAGCTTGTCATTTAATGAGATCTATTCCAATTTACATATTCAGAGTAGGACGCAAGCTTAAAAGAGTAATAAAGCGCTGGCTTAATAGTTTTGCGATATTATAACAAATCAACAATGCGTCCAAATCTTTTGAGTAGATACGAATCCTGAAATCCTCCCCTTCGATTTTTAATAATCTACAATCTACTAAGGCACGGATTGATGCGGCTCGTTTTAGTTGTCCAAATACACATAATTCCCCAAACAATGCTCCGCTTTTAAGTACTCCAATCACTTGCTCCTCCTGAGGATTCGAGCCTGTCGAATTTTGATCCAGTATAATTTGTAATTCACCCTGTTCGACAATATACATTGAGTCACCAATTTCGTTTTGATGAAAAAGAAATTCACCTTCCGGAAGTTCAACTTCCTCACAATTTTCCAAAAAATCATCAATGTACTTTTCATCTATTCCCTTAAATAACACGCTGTTATGTAAATCGGCTTTGTTCATTTCACTATCCTTAACCACTTAAAAACCCAATATCGCCTCTTGAATGGGCTCATAATTGATAATAAGTCCCTATTGCAATAGTTTTATTGTAAGGTAATCGATAAAACTGAATATCTGGCACAGCATTGCGTATCATGAGAGAAAAAAGGTGCTTTTGCCACATGTACATGTGTTTTTGCCTTTCTCTAGTCATTTCAACAAAAACGATCTCAATAAAATAGATTAATTTATTCTTAATTATCTCAAAAGGTAAGTATACTCTTTTAAACATTTCGTCTAATTCATTAGGCAAATTAATATTTTCAGTAAACCCATAATGAATAAAAATTAAATAAAACCCTTCAGCTTTCTTTATAAGCTCAAATTTATCTTCAATAGGGATATAAGGTTTATTTTCAATTTTGATACTTACAAAAATCATATTCTCAAAAAAAATACGGTTGAGGCGAAGATGGTGAAGAAGGCTTTCCCCTTCACAATCATAGGGGTCGATAATATATAATCCCATTCCGGATTGTCTTGAAATTTTATTTTGATTTAATTCATCAATGATAAAAGCATCCATCAGAGCATCTCTATGATGCAATTCCCGTAGTTTCTCAAAGCCACAGTGCCAGGTATACATCACTACAAATCCTAGAAACGCGATTAAAATAGGGATCCAACCCCCAGTTAACAACTTGGGTATATTTCCAGCAAAGAATGCAAGTTCAATAACCAATATCAGAGGGAAAATCATTACCTTGAACGCATGCCAATTCCAGCAATAATAAGCAATGATCCCAACTAAAACTGTTGTGATAAGCATATCTAAATTAACAGCGATGCCGTAAGCATCGGCAAGATTAGATGATGATTTAAAAATCACAACAAGTGAACATGTACCTAAAGCTAAAATAAAATTGATAAGTGGCAAGTATACTTCGCCTTTCTCAAATTTGGACGTATAGATAATCTTAAGACGTGGAATCAGATTAAGCAGTGACGCCTGCTTTAAAATCGAAAATGCCGCTGAAATAATTGCCTGTGATGCAATAATGGTTGCAATGGTAGCCAAAATAATCATCACAGGGAGAAACCAATCTGGCGATAAACTAAAAAAGGGATATTTGATATACTCTATATGCATCAATACAAACGCTCCCTGGCCAAAATAGCATAAAAGTAATGCGGGAAGCGCCACAGCAAACCACCCTGTTCGAATGGCCTTTTTGCCAAAATGCCCTAAATCAGCAAATAAAGCCTCACCACCAGTCATTACTAAAAACACCCCTCCCAATATAAAAAGAGCAAAGTATTTATGTATCATAAAAAAATAAATCGCATAGTAAGGATTTATTGCCATCAGTACTTTGGGGTTCTGTATAATTTGTAAAAAACCCAAAACGCCTATGGTAATAAACCAAATAAGCATAACAGGAGCGAAATAAATACCAATTTTCCCAGTACCTATGCTCTGCATCTTAAAGAGGAAAAATAAAATAATTAATGTCACTGGAAGAACATATTTGGCCAAATTGGGAGACAAAGATTCCAGACCTTCAACAGCACTTAATATGGATATCGCTGGAGTTAATATTCCATCACCAATGATAAGCCCTATGCCAACAAGAGTAATAAATAAAAGCCAGCCTCCTGGTTTTTTTATTTTCTGTCTTATCAACCCTGCTAAAGCTATAATACCGCCTTCGCCATCATTATCAGCACGAAACACGATTACCAGATACTTAATACTGACTATAATGATCAGCGACCAAAAAATGAGCGATAAAATACCATAAATATTATGGTCATTGATTGGAAAATACTTTATTACTTGGCCAAATGCATAAAGAGGACTTGTTCCTATATCACCAAAAACAACCCCCAGAGCCGCAAATGATAAGCTGAGCTCGTTCTTCTTCTCTGTTGAAGACTCATTCATCATCCGGGGTTACTCCCAATATAATTTAAGATCCTTTATGAATTACTATTTTGAGTATAGTACTATCTGATATTAAAAAAACATTATCTCCAAGTATCCTGTGCCTGGTGAATTATTTATTTCTATCTATCGCCAACTGTAAAATGCTTTCTTCATTGCATAAGCAATAGGCCCATACATCTTTCAAGTTTTTTGATATATTTTCTCAGTTTTTTTTAAAATTGTTCCAGATCTTCTTAGTTATCATTAATCACCGTCTCATCAAATCTTTATTTTAAAGTTTGTCATGGCTAAAATACTTGGCTTCGAACTAAGATTTCTGAAGGAGAGTTCTTCAGAGCACGCCATAGAAATTGATTTTTTCCTAAACAGACTTTCAAGCTACGTATATTTACATAAGATTTAGCCTGCCAGGTCTATGAATAAAAACAATATTGTGGGATAATTATTGCCCAACTTCAACAATATTAGCCTATTTATATGAAAATAAGAGCAATTTTTTTCATGATCGCTATTTTTTTTCCAGTTACTTTATTCGCTAGTAATACGACTTGTCCTTTATCAAATGGAATCAATGTACTCACTAAAAAGCGAATTTTAAATATTTGTAAAAACGGCACCGTCGTTAAAACCTTTAAAGTAGCGCTCGGGTACAAAGGCGTTGGTAAAAAAAAGGCTGGGGATAACAAAACTCCAATTGGTTTATATGGGTTAGCCCATCCAAGAAAATCCAATCAATTTAAAGTCTTTATTCCAATTCTCTATCCGACTAAAAAGCAATTAGCTGCTGGATATTCAGGTAGGGATGTTGGGATCCATGGACCAGCCCAGACATCCAATTTATTTGGTTGGTTAAACAACTTACCAGGCTCAACTCGTGGATGTGTTGCTGTTGGCAAAAACAACTACATCGAGTATGTGGCAAATTGGGTAAAAGCCAATCCTGGAGCTAAGGTTTTAATTATTTAAATTGAGACGAAATTTGATACCGCCTATTTATTTTATGTAGAATGCCCTGATAGTGGTCGTCTTGATGATAAAGAAAATTCATTTAAACCAGGTAAGTGCTCTAACGAATTGCGTATTTGTCTAAAATTAAGGCTACCCGTAGCATCAAATATTTTTAGAACTTCAGCAACTAAAGGTCTCTCTTGTCGGGCCCCATCTTTTATCACATTGCGAATCAGGCGAAGCGCATCACTAATTGATTGCTCTTCTTGTGGGTCTATTTCTTTTATAATCGCTTTGATTTCTTTTAAAATCTTGGGAATTAAACTGTCTTCATTACACATTAGAGGGCACTCTAGCATTTGAAATACCGCGTAAATATTTTCTTCACGCTCAGTTGCCGGAATTCTTAGAATACTCATCGATGATTTTTTATGCATCAAGTTCTGTGCATCTATAGGCTCTTTTAGTATATCACTGTCTTCTGCAAGTCTGCTTTTCATTATACGAAACTCGTATATAGGCAGTAGCTGCAGGTTTTTTGACGACAACGTACTGAATAGAGGGAGCATCTCTTCTGACTCAGGGAATAATTTTTTATTGATATTAGTAATAAATTGCTCGGACCTGGCCATCTCTTTTTTTAGGCTATCCTTGTGCTCTTGCAAAAGCTTTTTAAACAAGGCTTTACTTTGACTATCCAAAGTCTGGGGCATGAAAGAGTCAAGATATTCTTGTTGGACGCTTGGGTGTCAAAAAACGGTAGCAGGAGGAAAGGAATGACGTCGCCCAACTCATGCCATAAAGTACCGTAGTTGAAAGTCCTGAGTGACGAAGCTGTGCTTCATTCTGAAACAGCTCTTCTTTTACAGGGTTGGATATATGCCACATGACATTAGTATAGGACTCTTTGTGCTCATCAATAAAATCAATATAATATTTTCTGCCTATGACGCGTTCCTCATTTTCTTTGATTGCTTCCAGAAGCGCGTCTGTTTCTTCAAATTGTAACTCAAGCATTTCCTTTTGGCGTTTTAAATCAATGAGCTGGTTAAGACATGCAATCACTTCCCTCGGCAATGGCCGCCCGAGTATTCCTTTTTTCTGCACAATCCGCCCTGTTGGCAGATCTAAAATGAGGTTCAATCACTTTATCCAGATAACGTTGAATATGATTTTCATCCCCCATAATAACTGCCAGTTCTCCAGGCGAGAGTAACACCTCTTGTTTTCCTTTATGAAACTGCAGAAATGAATTCATTCGAGAAACAGCATCTTGTTTCAAGTAGGTTTTTTTTCCAATGAATGGCTGAAATTAAGGAAGGACTTAGATCAGCACCTAATTTTATTAATTCATCAAGAACCAAAGGTTGACCTGTTAATGCAGCTATATGAGCCGTGGTAAAGCCATCATTATCTGCCTTATTGAGTTCAGCCTGATGCTTCGCAAGCTCTGAGATAAGTGCAATATCTCCTATTCGTGCTGCAATCCAGGCTAAACCCATCCCATTTTGTTCCCGGAATGCTATTTCCGGGGTGATTACATGACTGGATTTAAATTGACCCAATTGTGTGCTTAATGAATACATTTGTGGGTTTCTTGTTGTGGTGTAAATGGATGCATCCAAAGCGATATAAGTGGAAGGCGGGACTGAATTCAAACCCTTTATTATCATTTTAGCAAGTAATCCTGTCTCTTCGGTTTTAAAAACTTTAGAGGGGTATTGATTAATATCCATAAACCCCCACCCATTACCAGGTTTATAAGTCAATGCCAGAGTATGATCAAGAGAGTCTTACTTATGTAACACGGTATTGAACAATTGAAAATTATTTTTTCCCCCTATTTTCACCCTATATAATGCTTCATCAGCTTTTCTAATTAATGTGTCTGAATCATCGCCGTCATATGGATAGATACTTATACCAATACTGCCTGTAATTGAAATACCATAACGTTTGATTGTGATAGGCTTGCTTACAGCAATTAGAATTTTATTTGCTATTTCTATAACTTGATTTACATTGGATAATTCAGTAAGCGCGATAATGAATTCATCACCACCATGCCTGACAATTAGATCAGTAGACCTTAAAATCGTCTGTAATCTTTTCCCAATCTCAACTAATAAAAGATCCCCAATATCATGACCCAATTTGTCATTCACATTTTTAAAATAATCCAAATCCATAAACATAATAGCAATTTGCGTTTGGTGACGTTTCGCATGAGCTAATGCCTGGTCAAATGATAACTCTAATAGCTTTCTATTTCCCAAACCAGTTAAAGTGTCATGATATGCGATGTGTTGAAGTTCTTGCTCTGCTCGTTTTTGAGCATCAATGTTTTGAATTTGCGAGATAAAATAGAGTGGTTTATTGTCGAGATCTCGAATTAAAGAAGCACTGAGTAAAATCCAAATGACACTACCATTTTTGTGAATATAGCGTTTTTCCATATGATAGAATCTTATATCCCCCTCTAATAATTGCCTCACATAACCCAAATCGAGCTCTAAATCCTCTGGATGAGTGATCGATTGAAAATTAGTTTCCAATAATTCTTCTTCTGAGTATCCTACAATCTGACAAAGCGATTGATTAACCTTTAACCACATCCCCTCCAAAGAAACTATAGCCATACCAATAGCAGCAGAATTAAATGCGGAACGGAAACGTAACTCACTTTCCTCCAAATTAGCGTTAATTGCATACAATTTATTAATTAAATCCAAATTCTCATAACGTAATTTAAAATTCTTATTAAGAAGTCCATATCCCATCCAGGATATAATTAATAAAAAACAAAAGTAAATCAGCAATGCAGTTCCAAGGAACCAATAGTTAAGTGTACTTTGCTGAAAAAACCAGACACATAGAGGAATAAGGGTTAATGTAAAAAATAATAGACTTGCTAAAAAACTGGGCTGAAGAATATGTAATCCACCTGATGCGATTCCAATAATTATAATTATGACAATCATTTGATTTAACAGATCATTTTGAGGAATAAGAACAGAACCTGCTATTCCCCATAGAGCCCCATAAATCGCAGTGACGCTTATTAACCATTTTAAAAGGTATTTGGATGGCAAGGAACGATAATAATTAAATAAAAATAAACCTCCATGGAGAACAAATACTGTTACTCCAACCATAAACCATACTGAGAGCATTTCTTGATCTGTTGTTGTTTTATTGAAATCAATATAAATAATTAATGCGCATAAAAAATTTGCAGGAATGCTCACTAATAAATTTTTATTTAGTAACATTACGCGATCTGAAAACATTATTTCATTTATATTTTGAATCTTTGCATTGGCCTTTTGCATTCAGCACTCACTGAGATAAAGTGACAAATTCAAAACCTCAATTTGAACCCTATTGTATTAATATATTGTATTAATATAGTACAAAAATACTTAATTGTTAGAAGCAGAATGTGACACTATAGTAACTCTATGAATCTGTTATATCATCGAATTACATAGAATAATGAGATCAATTTAAGGTAAAATCCCTCTACATCACTTTAATATTCTATTGATTTATTGTATGGAAAATAAGAAGAAAAGGGTCGTTGTCGCAACCGCCGGAACTTTTCTGGAATGGGCTGAGTTTACTTATTACGCCTATATCGCCAATATTATCTCAGGATCGTTTTTTCCAAAATTGGGAAATCATCTTGGTTTGATAGCAACCTTTTCTGTTTTCGCGCTCAGTTACTTTTTTCGTCCGTTAGGAGCCCTCTTTTTTGGATATCTTGGAGACAAGATGGGGCGTCGAGTTGCCCTGCAATCTTCTATTATGCTGATGGGGTTATCCTCTCTGTTCATTGGTTGTCTTCCTGCATACAATAGTATTGGTATCTTGGCTCCAATTCTCTTGCTCATCTTTCGTTGTGTACAAGGCTTTGCCGTATCTGGTGAATTTAATGGTAGCGCTATCTATCTGATTGAACACGACTCAGAAAAACCATGCCAGGCCGGTAGCTGGACTGGATTTGCTTCCGCATTGGGTATGATGTTTGGCGGATTGATGTCTACTTTAATTTATTTACCTCACATGCCAGAGTGGGCATGGCGTATCCCTTTTCTGTTAGGAACCTTATCCTGCTTTTGTGCGATGTATTTTCGTAAAAATTTGAGGGAATCACCACCCTACCTCACAATAAGTAAAGAAAAACCATCAAATCCACTGAAAATTTTATTTGACGATTATAAAAAACAATTAATTAAATCGGTATTATTAGTAGCGGCATTAGGTATTTATATCTACATTATGAATGTTTATTATGCTTCTCATTTGGCAAAATACACCACTTTGTCAGATGCCCAAACCAAATTCGTTGTTACCCTAGGGCAAGGATTGGTTGTCCTATTCATTGTTTTAACAGGAATGTATGCGGATAGAACTGACGAAAGACATATTATAAAAATCGGTTTATGGGGGTATTTTATTGCAGCTCCTATAGCTTACCTGGCCCCTCAAACCAACTCTTTTGCATTAATTCTCTTATCACAAATTCCCTATGCAATCTGCAATGCTCTGGTCGGTACACCAATTTTTAAGCTATTGAATGATTTTTTTCCAACTCAGATTCGATACAGTGGTGTTTCTATTGCCTGGGGAGTAAGCATGGCTATTTTTGGAGGAACAGCGCCATTGGTCGCCAATTATTTACAATATTCATTCAAATTAGCAACTGCACCAATATTCTATATACTTTTATCGGCCAGTGTTGCCTTGCTCGTTTTACATGATAAAAAGAATTACAAGATAGCCCCGATAAAATTAAGATCAGATAATTGAATAAAATTAGCCTTTGCAAGCACATGTCTGTGCAAGCATCCAGGCAATTGGTGACGATTACTTCTTAATAGGTTCAATTATTCGATTCATCATGGTACTTCTTAAGAACTTTCTTTTGATTGTTTTCTCTTTTCGTGCCAGATTTCAAAGGCATTATAGACTGTAGGCACAACAAACATATTTAAAACCGTTGAAGTTAATAATCCTCCCAATAACACTTGTGCCAAAGGACGTTGAAGTTCTTTACCAGCAGGAGATCCCCACAAGAGAGGTATTAAGGCCAGAGCTGCTGTCGCTGCTGTCATTAATACGGGTACCAGGCGATCGAGAGTTCCCTGGATCACTACTTGCTCACGTCCCCGGCCAAGAGAACGTAATTGATTATAGTGGCTCACTAAAATGATCCCATTACGTGCCGCAATTCCAAATAGAGTAATAAACCCAATCATGGCAGCCACACTCATATCACCGCTGGCAAGGAATAAAGAGACCACTCCACCTATTAATGCCAAAGGTAAGTTGAACATAACCAACAAGGCTTCCCAAAATGTGCCAAAAGCCTTATGAAGAAGTACTAACATGATAAAAATTGCCAATGCACCAAAAAGAACAATCACACGAGATGCTTGTTGTTGACTTTCAAATTGGCCACCATATTGAACGAAATAACCACCAGGTAACGAAATCTTTTCTTTAATCTGATGTTGTACTTCTTGAATCACACTACCCAAATCTTTCCCTTGCACATTAAAACCGATAACCAAAACACGTTGCACGTTTTCTCGATTAATTGCAAACGGTTGAGGCTCTAACTGAATATCAGCCACCGCACGCAAAGGGATTTTTGTTTCTTGATTATTGGCCGCACCATGGGCATCAATCAGCATATTTTGAATGGCTTTAACGCTATCCCGTTCTGTTTCACCAATACGCAAATACAAATCAAACGTCCTCTGGCCTTCAAGAATACTGGATACCGTCACACCATTAAGAAGGATTTGAATGTCCTCGGAAATTTGACCAATATTGACACCATAGCGAGCCGCTTTCTCCCTATCAATTTTAATGACCAGCTGAGGTACATTGATTTGCTGCTCTTTATTAATATCTACTACTCCTGGGACGGTTTTTAAAATGGATTCTACCGATTCACCCAATTCATTAAGGGTAGCAAGATTATCACCAAAGAGTTTCACGGCTACTTGCGCTCTGACTCCTGATAACACTTCATCCATGCGATGGGCAATAAACTGCCCCACATTAAATAACGCTCCTGGAATATTCGCTAAATCAGCTCGAATAGATTGTAACAATTCATCAGGAGACATGGTTTTATCTTTACCAAAATTCAGATGTACATCGAATTCACTAATATTCGGTGGTAAAGCATCTTCATCCAATTCACTGCGACCCGCTCGTTGGGCAATAGAAATTACTTGCGGATATTTCAATAACGTCTTACTTACTTGCTTACCCAAACGCATGGATTCATCCAATGAAGTTCCAGGAAGAGTACTCATCACAATAATAAAGTTGCCCTCATGAAACTCCGGCAAGAAAGAGGTTCCAAAAAAAGGAAGTAAACTCAAAGCAAAAATGAATGCTGCAATTGATATGACTAAAACTGTTTTACAATGGGCCAAAGACCAATTTAAACCGGTTAAAAAATGCTTTTTTAGCCAAATCACAAAACGCGTTTCCGTTTGAGTCTGTTTAACCGTTTCCTCTTGTGCGTAATGATAACGTTCGTCTTCGGATAAAGCATGCACCTCCACTTTAGCATCCTGATTCTTTTCAGTTTTTCGCACCAAAAGGAGATAACATAGGGCTGGTACCATAGTAATAGAAACGACAAGAGAGCCTATTACGGAAGCAATATAAGCAATGGCTAATGGGCTAAAAATCCGCTCGGGAATTCCTGACAAAAAGAAGATGGGTAAAAACACCAGGCTAATAATAATGGTCGCATAAACTACTGAACTGCGAATTTCCAAAACCGCATCAAAAACAATTTCAATCGTAGGCAAAGGTTTTTCTGCCAAACGATTCAGTCTTAAGCGATGTACCACATTTTCTACAGTAATAATCCCATCATCCACCACTTCACCAATGGCAATCGCCATTCCGCCCAAAGTCATGGAGTTAATGCCAAAACCAAAATAATGAAGGACCAAGATACCTGCGATAAAGGAAACGGGCATAGAGAGAAAGGTAATAAATGAAGCTCGCCAATTCATCAAAAATAGAAAGAGCACGGCAATCACAATAACAGCTCCCTCAATAAGAGCCCTGGTTAGGTTGTGAATGGCTGACTCAATGAAATTGGCTTGCCGAAATACTTCTGTATTTAATTCAACACCTGCCGGCAAGGATTTTTTTATATCAGCTAAAGCTTGCTCCACTTTACGTGTTGTAGTTAATGTATCAGCTCCATAAATTTTGGAAACAGTACCAATGACAGCGTTTTCTGCATTGAACGAAGCATCACCGCGTTTGATTTCACCGCCAAAAGCGACTGTGGCTACATTATTAACAGTAACAGGAACTCCCTTGCGGACTACAATCAGTGTTTTTTTTATATCGTCCAACGTCTTAATACGACCAATGGTACTTACGACAAATTCCGTACCCCCCTGATGTACGAAAGCACCAGGTACATTTTGATTTCCTGTTGCCAACGCTTGACGAACTTCTTCGACTGTGATGCCATAAGCCAGCATACGCTTGGGATCAAGCTGTACTTGATATTGCTTTACTTCTCCGCCCAGTGAAACTACTGAAGCAACTCCGCCTAAAGCCAATAGACGTGGACGAATAGTCCAATCAGAAATAGTGCGCAAGGTTTCAGGGCTTGCTGTGTGACTCACCAAAGCATATTTAAGCAACCACCCTACTGCCGATGTGACTGGCAGCATCACAGGTGAGGAAACACCTGGAGGGAGACGGTTGATTACCTGTTGAATGCGCTCATTAACCAGTTGACGATTGAGATAGATATCCGTTTTATCATCAAATACCACGGTAATTGTTGATAATCCGACGGAGGTTTTTGAGCGAACACTGGCTACCCCTGGAGTCCCATTGATGGCACTTTCCAAAGGATAAGTGATTAATGTTTCCACATCTTGGGTTGCCATGCCTGGCGCTTGGGTTTGAACTACAACTTGAGGAGGGGCAAATTCAGGAAAAACATCTACCGGCATTTGCTTTAGAGTATAACCACCCAGCAAACAAAGAATAATCGTTAATGCCAAAATCAAGAGACGATTATGCAAAGACCAGGCAATAAGGCGAGTAAACATTTAATGATGCTCCTCTTGCCCTGATTGCAGTTTGCGGCCTCCACTCAACCAAAGTGTATAAAGCTCGCGATTTCCCTGAGTAACAACGAGATCGCCAGGAACTAGACCATCAATAATTTCTGAGTAGTCATCCTCCACAGCGCCTACTTTAACATCGACTCGTTTGTAAGTGCCTCCATTTTGCACAAAAACAAATTGCTCGTTATCTGCTTGTAAAAGAGCGGCATTCGGCACAACGAGTGCTGCCTTATTATGACTTAAAATCACATTAGCCCGCACAAACATTCCGGGTTTCAGTAGCCCCTCCTTGTTATCCAAAGTAATTCGTACATTAACTGTACGGGTCAATGGATCAAGATTGGGTTCAATTAAAGTGACTTGCCCCGGGAATGTCTGTTTGGGATAACTTAAGACATGAACATTCACTTCTTGCCCTACCTTCACTTTACCTAAATCTTCTTCATACACTTGAGCTATGACTAATAATTTATCGCGATTACTGATATGAAAAAGAACGGTGTTTGGCTCGACAGCCTGACCTAAATTGATGTTCCTTGCATCAATGATACCAGCAATTGGGGCATTGACAGCAACGCTCGGTGGAGGATTTCCCACCAATCGTGATTGCACTGTAGCCAAGCGCTGTCCTGTCTTGACACTGTCCCCCAAATTCACATCAATCGCTGTCACACTGCCACTAATACGAATGCTGACATCAGCTTGAGCATCAGGTAATAATTGAATTTGACCATTTAAACCCAGCAATTGTGCCATAGGACGATGGGTTGCCTGGACAACTTTGATATCAAGCATCCTGGCTTGTTCCGGAGTCAAATGAACCGGCCCCTTGGTGCCTCCTTCACTTACTTCTATGTTTCCTCCGTGTGCAAAACTCACTTGGATGGGGGAAAGCAAGCCAAGAAAAAAAACAGTCATGATCATCATTCTAATTTTAAGCTGCAATCTCATTTGCTATCACCGTTGCTTTGATACTCTAAATAAGAGCAAAACCCATCTGTTTTTCCAGGACCAATAGCTGTACACAAGGCCACATAGACTTGTAAAAATTTTTCTAACGTATTGAGATAAGTGGTTTGCAAATCGTTTTGTTGTTTTTGCACTTGTAGCACATTTAAAAAAGAAATTTGCCCATTTTCATAAGAATCACGAGCCAATTTTACATTTTCAATAGTTAATTGAAGAGAAACACGTTGTGTTTCCTCAAGACTCTTACGTAATGCTTTGAGTTGCTCATAATTACTGGCTATCTCCGTTGCAATACTTAAATCGAGAGCACGTAATGACATCATCGCCTGAGTACCTGTATGACTTGCTTCTAAAATTCGCCCTTGATTTCGATTTAAAAGAGGGAGAGGAACAGACAGTGTGACGCCCAAAGTACGATCGGCTGGTTGAGGGGGGCCTTCTTCCACCACAATTTTATCCTGCTGAATACCAAGGCCTACTGTCCAATCTGCAAAGCGCTCGGCTTTTGCCAAACGGCGATCAGCATTGGCACGCTCAATCGATAACGCAATAGATTGCCGATCAGGGCGATTTTTAAGCGCCTGTGTTTTTAGAACATCTAATGCCGGGAGTTTTTTTGCAGCGGCAAAATCCATTTTAAGTGATAAAGAAGAGTTGGCTTCACGTCCCATTAATTGATTTAGTGTCGCATATTGACTAATACTGAGACTGTGCAAAAGATGTTTTTCTTGAACAATACGCAAATACTCAATGCGCGCTGCATTGTCATCCAGTTTTGAAATCTCTGCAGCATGATAACGATTATGGATAACATCAACCAATTCCCGGTTAATCCGTAATAAGTAATTGACTTGCTGTATGCGACGCTCTGTAAGCACTGCTGTATAAAAGGCACTAGCCACTTTGGCACTGAGTTGACGCTCAGCTTCCCTGATTTCTGCAACAGCTTTCAATACATCCAGACGAGCCACTGTCTTTTGTTTTGCAATACGTCCTGATATGGGAAATGCCTGGCTAAAGCCAGCACTGCGCGAATACTCTCCTTCATCAGTGAATAAACGATCGTCATTATTTGAAAGATTCAAGCTTGGATTAGGCCAAAAGCCTGCTTGTAGCAACCGGGCTTTTGCGATAGATACATTGTAACGGGCGGCTTTTAAATCCTTATTGTTTGCTAAAGCAATTTGGGTTACTTCTTTAAGAGTCAAAGCGTTCCCAGCCGATACCAGAGAGGCATACAGCAGTAGCAGGACTAATCCATAAGAAAACCGCCAAACACGATGATATTCCATAAACGATAGCTCAAAAAATCTATCTATCTTCAGTCAACATGGAATCGAAAAAATAATCTGTGGCAGGTGCAGACATCAAGAGTAATGGACTGTGTTTTATTCGAAAGTAAGTCATCAATTAATACCTTCTTTTTATTGTTATATGATTTATTCAGGACTTACGAAAAACCCCAAGGTCGAGGCAGAAAATGTTTTTAATCAAGGAGTTTAGATAAACCAAATGACCAAATTAAAAACATTTTTTAACATAGAGATTGGGATTTTTCGTAAGTCCTGTTAGTATCTCCCAGCAAATGTAATTACACAAGAGCAGTGAAATAATAGATGACAGGCTGCTCTAACACTTCAGTGACATTTTTTAGCTTGGGCCTCGCATCAATGAAGGGGTAAATATAGGTTGCTTATCTTGATTTGCAGAAGATTTCATTTCTTGAAGTTTTCTTTTGGTGTCAGATTGCTTTTCAATTAAATCTGATGCTATAGCTGGCGCACTAGCCATTTCAGCCACTGGTGTTTCAAATGGCTTTAATAACAGTTGAATCGTAATTTCTTTATATGAACAGAAATCCTTAAAAGATTGCTCAGGATTAAAACTCTTTTTATTATCCAACTGTTTCAATAACTGAATGGTGGAAGCTATGGAATTAGAGCAAGCAGAGGGATTTTTCATTAAATAGGTATCAATATGAATTAAAAATCGCTGAACATCTTCTGAGAAACTTTCAAAACTTGGTTTTGAGTTTTTTGAATTATCTTCGAATAATTTATTGATTTGTGCGTTTAGAAAATCATAGGCCGCTCTGGCCGACTTTTCATCAGTTTTATCATCTTTAAATGCGGAACAGATATTATCTAAATACTCCAAAAATACCCTAAGATGATGTCGATTTGTCAAGGTCAACAAATCTTTCATATTCCAATAATTTTCTTTAAATCCTTGAATTTCTCCCAACAACTGTTGTTTGCTCATTTGATTTTTGTATGCTTGTAAACCCAAAGCTTCACTTTCTAGTTCAACGTTTTTTTTCAAAACCAGATTCGAATTATTTAGATATTCATTGTAATTCCTTTCAATAGCTAACTTTAAATCTGAAACACAACGATATTCACTGTTCAAAATTCTATTTAACTTTGCTTCTACTGGGTTGGGGTTAACTATTCGCCTGACTGTAGGTTCATCAGACCAATAGCGTGATGCCTTAAATTGATTTGTTTCATTAGTTGTAAACAAGAGTGATATCATTTCTATGGCAATTGAAATATCCTGTGCCCAAAAGCGTTCATCTGCTACTTTCATTTCTCCTGCATCAATAATTTTTAATTGATTATTTTTTTCGTTATATAAAATATTTTTGAAAGTTAAATCGCCATGGGCGTAGCCTTTGTTATGCAGATTTTCCAACTCAGTTAAAAATGAAATGGCTAACTCCATTTTGTCTGAAAATGTCAATTTTTGAAGCGAGTCTATATCCTCAAGAAGTTCTTCCAAGGCATATCCTTCTTCTTTTTGCATAAAAAATCCTTGGTTTCCTCCTTGCAAATTGACTAATTCTGCAGTTGAATTTCCTGATAAAATCGAATAATTGACAGATTCCTGTTTTATTAGCTCCTCGGCATTGATAAAGTTCTGATATAAAACTTTCAGTACATTCTCTTTAGGAAAAATTACCAATTCATCATCGATTAAGTACATAGCATGATTACTCTGTATCACTACGCCTTTGGTTCCTCTCCCTATCTGTGAGCCATTTAAAATTAAAAACTCCGTAATACCATCCTCACGTTGATTTTTGTAAATATCATGACTTAAGAGGAATTCTATTTCATTTCCATCTTCATCGTTTAGCGTATAAGGATGGTTGGCAAATAATGCGGACTGACTGGAACCAGACAATAAATATTGCTTAATTAACTGCGTTAAAATTTCTTTATCTTGATGTAAAGGTTGTTCCTTCAAATTTATGTAATAAACCATAATGCTCTCCTACAAGCCAATTATCTACATGTATTTGAGCATATTGATAAATATTAATACAATTAATTGTTTTGATATGTTTTATTAAATTTAGTTATATCTATTATTTTTCAATGAATTACTGATGATTTGACGTCTTTTTATGAGCAGTTATTTATTTTGATAAATATCAAAAAATATTATTAACAACTCCTATTCATATTCATAATACTGTTTGTTAGAAACAAACTGTTTCCTTAACTATAATTCTATTAATAAAGAAAAAGATATGGTCGGTAAATTCCAAATTGTAGTTTTTGGGCTTATTCAGTCACCCTGGATAGGAATATAAAAAAGTTAATTTGGATTTAATGAAAAATGGATCTCAGAAAAATTAATCTCAACTTGTTATTGCATCTTGATACATTGTTAAATGAGCTCTCAGTATCCAAAGCGGCTGAAAAATCTTTCATGAGCCAGACTGCAATGAGCCATATATTAAAACAATTACGTGATATATTCGATGACCCTTTGTTTATTAGGAAACCGCACGGGCTTCAACCAACACAAAAGGTACTTGATCTGGCCCCCAAGATTAAAAAATTTTTAAATTACTCCAATGATATTTTTGAAGAAGATACTTTCAATCCAGGAAATGACAATTTATTTTTAAAGACTGCATCAGTAGGTACAGGGGAATATTTTATTTTACCCAGGTTATGTGCTCATTTGGCTAAAAATGCTCCGAAATTTGTATTAAAGATTTCTTCACTGTCAGAGTACTTGAGTCTCGAGTATTTATTAATGTCCGAATTAGACTTTGCAATAGGACCAGGCTTTGTTGAAACGGGGAATAACATCATCAGAGAATTATTGTTTGAAGAGGAGGCTGTGTGCATCATGCATAAATCTCATCCTCTCGCAAATCAGGAATTAACTCAAGATATGTACTTGCAAGCTGAACATGTTGACATACAATTTAGTTACATGGGAAATGAAAATATACTGTATAAAGCATTACAAGGATATCATCAAAGAAATATCAAAGTGATAGTGCCCAATATCATTAGCGCATTGGAAGTGGTTTACCATACGAATTTCATTACAACTGTACCGAGAACTCTAGCTGTTACTTTCAAAGACAGATATCAAATTGAACTACACCCTTTTCCTTTCCCTAAAAAGACATTTTTAGTTAATTTTTACTATCATAAACGATTATCAAATCATAAACCGCTGCAATGGGTATTGGATGTAATAAAAAAATATTGTTGCGTCAATCATGAGGCTTAAACAAATTGATATTAAGGAGAAAGCAGATTCTTCTCCCAATTGTTTTTTATAAAACAATATTCTACGACATCAGACAATTCATCCGTTCTATAAGTATAAAAAACCATGCGTGTGGGAATGACTCTGAAACCATAATAATATTCACTCATAGGCAATGGCTTATCGTGAAACTGAGAAGTCAATATTTTTCTTTTATTTTCAATGAGTTGTTTGCTGGGTATAACTTGTGAGGAAGTAGGCGCATAACTATGAAATCTGATTTGCGCGAAAGGCGGATAGGTATCCCAGTATGCTTGATTTTCGCTTTCCGATAATGGCCTGGCTGAACCGTCTATCATGACCTCTCTTTCACATAACTCAAACCAAAAAGTGAGAGATACCATAGGGTTATGGGTCATTTCTTCAACTTTTCTGGTTCCTCGTTGGGTAAAAAATAATAAACCTTGCTCGTTGATTTCGCGAATGGCGATAACACGCCCATGGGGAATAGAGTTTTTGCCTGCTGTAGATAATATGGCATGCTGTGGATTAGGTGCTCCTTTTTCCAATTCCTCAGAAATCCATGTTGTTAAAAGGCTAATGGGATTGTTCATGGCCACCATTTGAATACCTATTGCAAATATTTTTTGATGTTCATAATGATACTGATTAACAACAGCTCATTGCGACGCTGAGTATTGTGAGCCATAATTCACCCGCAGTCTATTGGTAATACGTCTTTTACAAAAAATCTTAACTATCATCATTGTGGAACTTGGGTTGTTGATAATCCCTGATTTGCTCGTTTAACTCTTCTATTTGATCCAGAATTTTTAAAAACTTTTCTCCAAAAGGAGTCACAAAATACTCAACTCTGGGAGGTAGCTCATGAAAGGTATTTCTGCCGAGAATCCCAAATTCAATATTCTTCCGAAGGCATTGGTTTAAAACTTTTGTTGATAGTCCTTCAACGCTTCGTACCATTTCCCCTGGTCGATTGATTCCATTTCGTAAAAGAGAATAGATAGTCAAGGACCACTTACAACCATAGATAGCCTCTACCATTGATGCGGTCTTAATGGGAGCTTTTTTTTGTATTAATTTTTTTTCATCCATTTCAATAATTTGTACCATAAAGTACTTAGTGAACTGAAAAGTGCTTACTTTTTTTAATATTGTAGTTCTTTCATACTGGATTGGACAGTATTTTAATGAATCAGGAGAATCTATGTTCAATCAAAATTTAGCTATTATTATTGGCGGCTCTAGTGGTATGGGCCTTGAAACTGCAAAAAAACTTTCAAGTAACAATATGGAGCTGTTAATTACCGGAAAAGATAAACAAAAACTTGAAAATGCTGCGGCAGAAATACAAAAACTGGGAGCAAAAGTAGACATTTTAGTTCTTGATCTTTATGACAAAGAGCAGGTATTCCAATTTATGACTAGTATGAATGATGAAACTCGAAGAGTAAAATATCTTGTAAATGCCGCAGGTTATTTCAAACCCATCACTTTTTTAGAACATGATGAAGAAGATTACGATCGTCAGGTTAATCTTAATAAGGCGTTCTTTTTTATCACCCAGGCCGTAGTAAAAAACATGAAAAAAAATGGAGGGGGTAGTATCGTCAATATCGGTTCAATGTGGGCGAATCAAGCGGTTAAAGCAACCCCCTCCTCTGCTTATTCCATGCAAAAAGCCGGACTTCATTCACTAACCCAACATTTAGCTATGGAGCTTGCTGAGCACAATATAAGAGTAAACGCCGTGGCACCGGCAGTGGTAGCCACTCCTATCTATAAATCATTTATTGATGAAGAGAGAATCGAGGAGTCGTTACAGGATTTTAATAAATTTCATCCTATCGGCAGAATCGGTAAGGCAACAGATATCGCTGATGCAATCGAATTTCTTTTGTCAGAAAAAGCAAGCTGGATCACAGGGGAGATTATGAATGTCGATGGAGGGGTAATGGCAGGAAGAAATTAATCAGCAAACCTTATCTAGATTTATGCCTGCGAGCATCAATAGCAAAAGATTGATTTTTAATGCCCTGTTTCAGATTTATCTGATGTGGGTTCTGGATAAGGATTATATAAGAAGCAGTCAATATCCAGAGTCCGTTTGGGCTGAGGAGATGCGTAAGCATCGTCTCGAAGCCTTGGCAAGAAACATTAAATTCCATACAAGGCTTCGAGACGGCATAAATGCCTCCTCAGCCCGAACGATTCAAAATAATGGCTGTCTTATCCATAACTCACGTTATCCATAAAAATCAATCTCTTGCTATTGATGCTCGCACTAAGGCTTTTCATTGCTTGCATGGAATAATGTGGCCATTTGCTTTTGGCAAACATTGATAACCATTACGGTCTAAAAATCTCTTGGGATCCTTGAGAAATTTCAAAAAATACTCCCAGATTTTTTCTCTCTTTTTCGAGAAAGTCCATGAATCCACTATATATTTTTTTATCACCAAACCAGGGATCGGTTACTTCAAACTGCCCATGGCGTTTCTTGCCTAATAAGGTATGGAGTACTCCAGCTTTTATAATGATAAGAGAGGTTATCCCCTCAGGGAAATCTGCCTCACTTAAGGTTGTCAATGTCATTTTTTTTCTTATTGGCACCTCTTTCTTAAAAAGTGAATAGAGTGAAGTAATAACCATATCTTTTGAATATTTATTTCGTACAGATTTTGATAGCTCTCTAATCTCGACACCAATGACATTCAAATTATATTTGCAAAAATAGGATGCGATCTTTTCAGGCGATGCCACTTTACCGGGTTCTAACCAAATGTCTTTGTATATTTCCAATTCTTTGCCAGGTGTATAGCTGCTTGGTTCAATAAACCCCCTTTCAAGAAGTATTTTCATTATTGCTCTTGCAGTACAAGAATTTTCGAATTTTTGTGCATCGACCAAAGGTTCAATGCCATCCAGTTTTGCTCTTAATTTAGGATTATCTAATACAAAATTTGCAATTTCATTAGAGGTTACTATTAATTTTAAGAAGCTTTTTTGGTCAAGCATTTGAACGAAATCTTCTGTGGTAAGAAGCAATTTAATCGTATCAGAGGAGACATTTTTCATCTTCCCCAAAGTAATAATCCCTTCAATGGGCTTATCGTGAGTGCTATGAATACTCTTAAATTGATTAATAAATTTCTCCAAGCTGGTTTTATTGATGGCTATATCAGCATCTTCCCCAAAATTAAAATCAATACTTTGATAAATATTTTGACAGGATTTAATAGCATTAAGCGTCAAATCTGGAAATTGCTCTGCCGTAATATTCAAAATCATAATAACCTGTCTTCACATCCCAAAACTGACACTAACTTGATTATAGGTTATTTTGCATATAAATAATTCTTTTTGATATATAAAAATGCAATTGTATCTTGTATTTGCCTATTCTGATTCTGTTCTCCTTTCATTAAATCCTGGTTAGCAAAAAAGTGAAGCAATGACTTAATATTCAGTTAATAAACATAGTGTAAAATTATTAAACTTTTAATCATCACTATTTGCTGCTATGAAAAAGAATTTTTTTTCTGATCTTCCTGAGGAAACAATTGTCAATACATTGAGTTTCTTAAAAGCAAACACACTAGCTCGTATAGCTCAGACATGTCAATTTTTTAATCGCTTGGCTAATGATAAACATCTGGAGCTGCATCAACTAAGACAACAGCATATAAAGCGAGAGCTATGGGGAAATCTTATGGTGGCGGCAAGAAGCAATAACCTGGAAGAGGTCAAAAAGATTCTAAAAAAAGGAATCGATCCAACCCAGACCAATAGCTACCACTTAAATAGAACGCCTTTACTTGCAGCTATCGAAGGAAAAGCATATCAAACTGCAAATTACCTCTGGAGAAAATACACTTTCGATCCCAATTTTAAAGATAACTATGGTGATTCACCTATCTCTCTTCTTAAAAAGCAACTGGCAAATCCAGCCTTCAAGGATAAGGAAAAAAAACAAATACGCGCCTTAATTAGGGGAATGCAAGAAGAAAAAATAGCACAGAGCAAGTGCCTTGTTTGTTAAAGCTGTTAAATTAAACAGATCGCGTCTGGTCTATGATAGATGTGATTTTTTTTCCAGCAAGTGTTTGCAGCAATAAACAAACTCATTAAATTGAGAGTCTTTTACAAAATATCCTGCTATATCCAAACCTGTTGTTGCCTGCTTATCCCGGATATTACTTGATGTCGTGAAGATAACAACCTTAATCGGATTATAATGAATATGAGAACGCAATTCTCTGAGAAATTCTATACCATTCATTTTTGGCATCATGATATCAAGGATGATGATTTTAGGCTTGGTCGCTTTGATATTTCCAGAGAGTTGTTCGAGAGCTTCAACACCATCACGAGCTATATGAAAACAAACTGGAATACTCAATTTTGTCAGCGCTCTTTGAACAGACATTAAATCGACTTCATCATCATCAACCAATAAAACATGGGTACACTCATCATTCTTAGCACGCATCGCCAATCTCCTTATCTTTTGGCCATAAAAAACGAAAGACGCTGCCTTTGTTTTTTTCTGATTCCACAGAAATTTTACCTCCTTGAAACTCGACTATTTTCTTAGCAATGCTCAGACCTACACCACTTGTTTCAAGTTTGTCCCTGGGTTGTAAGGTCTGAAATAATTGAAAAATTCTGTCTTGATATTTTTTTTCTATTCCAGGGCCATCATCCGCTACAAAAAACTCATAAAACCGATCCTTTTCTTTTGTACCAATGATGATATGTCCATCTTTACGGTGATGATGCCTGATACTGTTATCGAGAAGCGCTGTAAAAACCTCTCTCAAAGGAAGCTCGCAAGTATTCAATACTGGTAGTGTATCTTCGAGTTGAAACGTGACAGTCTGCGGAGGATTCAATTTCTTTATGATATCAGTAATCAATCTATCAGTGTGAATTGTACGAACCTTATCAAAAACATATCCTGATTGAGCGTATTTAAGCAATCCATCGAGCAACTTTGACATTCGTGAAGCACGTTGACGCAAGAGCAGTAAATATTTTTTAGATTGTTCAGAAAGCATTTCACCCAGATCTTCTTCAATCCATGAGATCAAATGCTCCATAGCAGGCAGAGGCGCTTTTAAATCATGTGATGCGTGATAGACAAATTGATCCAGCTCATCTTCAGCTTTCTTCACCAAAATCAAATTAGCAACTCTGGCTTTAAATTCCTTGGCCGAGAATGGTTTTATCACATAATCCTGAGCCCCTTCTTCCAACATACGTGCAGTTAATTCATCGTCTGCTTTGGCAGTTAAAATAATAATTGGAGTTTTCAATAGCAGGGGGTGTTCTCTAATAGCATGCACCATTTCGACACCGCTCATATGAGGCATCATAATATCACTAACAATGAGATCTGGATGTAAAGCAAGCGATTTTTGCAACCCCTCCCGACCATCAAAAGCACTTTCAGTACGATAAAAAGTGTTCAATATTTTACAAATAAAATGATTCATCTCCTGATTGTCTTCTACTACCAGGATCAGCGGTCTATCGTAATAATCCTGTTCAAAATACTCTTCAGCCCCCTCCTTAATTGGTTTTACTTTATTTCTGAATTCAGCAAGACTCGCGCTTATTTCTTTTTCCCCCAATAATAGCTGGCTATAGGAAGAATAAACCTTTGCATTTTGAGGCGCTTTTAGTGGTAACTCAATGGTAAAAATGGCACCGCCATTTCTAGCATTCCCTGCCAAAATTGAACCCCCATGTAACTCAACGAAATCTTTTGCAATCGATAAACCCAACCCAGTTCCCCCTACCGTACGAGTTGTAGATTCCTCAATCTGAAAAAAACGCTCGAATATAGTTTCACAAAGATCAGAAGGAATACCCGGTCCATTATCTTCTATCTGAAGCCTGCATGTTTCAGGATTGATTTGCACTAATCTAATCCTTACTTTCGCATTTTGTGGTGTGAATTTTATGGCATTTGACAAAATATTGATTAAAACATGCTGGATTTTGTCGGGATCTATTTGTGCTTGCAATTCATCAGGCAAATCCATTGAAAAAACAAGCTTGCGTTCGGGAATCTGAGCCTCAAACAATGCAATTGTCTGTTGAATTAATTTTACCAAATCAATATTGGCATAATGAAGAATCATTTTGCCAGCATCCAGCTTTGATATATTCAGCAAATCATTGACATGTTTTAGTAAAATTTGAGCATTATTTTGTATGCGCCTTAATGTATTCTGAACAAATGAGGGAAGCTTTTTTTCAGCAAGCAACATTTCCAGAGGATCTAGTATCAGCATTAATGGGGTACGAAGTTCATGACTGACATTAGCGAAAAATTGGGTTTTGATTTGATCAAGTCTAGCCAGATTTTTATTAGCCTCTTCCAACTGCTTGTTTGCTTCCTGAATTTCCTGGGCACGCTGATAGATTTCAATCTCCATTTCCCCAGCCTTGGTACGCAGTTCTTCCATCAGCTTCAGCTGCGCTGAACCAGTTTTTTTTAAGTGGACAAATTCCGTAACATCCTCCACACGATGAATAATATATTCCACTTCCTGATCAGCCCCTAAAACCGGAGTATTAATAGGGCTCCAATAACGTTCTTCAAATCCCCCTCCTCGATCTGCAGGTCTCTGAATATCATATTTTTGTATAGCCATTGTATCTGCTGATTTGTTTTTTAGAACCCTTAGTAGCGATGCATATAGGTTCTTAGCACCTGTTGCCTTTGGATCGTTTGGATTATCAGGAAAAGCATCGAAGACATTTTTTCCCAAAATTTGTTTGCGACTCACCATTGTTGCCTGTAAGTAGGCATCACTGACTCCGACGATATTAAAATCCCTGTCCAATAAAAGGTATAAATCCGGCAGGGAATCAAATATAGATTTAAAATCTATATTTGATTTCGTATTTTCCCTTCGCATAGAGCATCCTCCTTCCTCTATGTAAGGCCTATTGACTATAAAGCATTACACAAGTCTTTGCGAGGCTGGCCATGAATCCAATGTACAATTTTCAACACAGGGTATGAATAGCCAATTAACCCTACTACTAATTATAATCGAGGATTTGAGACCTTACTAATTAGGAAAGCCTGGTTTCGATAATTGCTTGCAACCACCAACAAAAAGATGAACCTCTTTCAGCCAGTACAACGCTTGCTTTAGTGGTTCGATCCCCTCTCAGCAATTTTTCTTCAATAGTCGCCCTATCGATTTAAGATCTTATCGTCAATCAAATATATAAAAATAATACAAAAAAACACATACAAAACCAAAGTGTACAAAGTTTATTTTAATCTACAATTAAATATAGGGTATCTATCAGTGAGGTTAATATGACAACTTCCAAGCTTGAAAAAACGGGTTTGCATGTTCATGAAAAAATCAAACATATGGTCAAGAATTATGGAACGATGATAACCGGTATTCCTGCCGAAATATTAGGGCAAAATGAGGCAGAAATTTCGGTTGGATATGTAAAAAAAATGGGAAATATGAAAGAAAATATTGCTGAAGTAGTTCGAAAATCTGAAATGACTCAACCCACAAACAGCTGCGGAAAAGCGAGCAATGAAGTGTGTGATTTACTTTTAGGAACAGAAGGAGCGAGCGAATTCGAAAAATCAAGCTATCAAGTATTATCTGGGGATGGCAGTAATTTGAAAGGTTCTCTACCCAATAAAAATTTACTGGTCAGGGTTGAAATGGATCGATTTAATGCTCCTCAAAAATACCAAAAAATAAAAAGAGAGGAGTTTAATCCCGAGACCGCGGAAAAAAATAAAATTTATCTACTGGAAGATCAGCTGGTATATCTCGATATATTTGGAAAAGTCATCGACCTTGGACAGACATCAGACACATGTCATAGACTATTTAATGCTATTACCACCCCTTTTTATCAAAATTATATTCTTTATGATGAGTATATTGATCCGGAAGAAAGTGCTGAGGAAGCGGCCATGTTTGAAATGGGTGAGATAGTTAAAGCTAAAATGAAAAACATAGATTGTTGGACAGCAACCCATTCTTTTACTATATTTGTTCCTGAATCGGACAGCGAAGACACACGCACATTATATCCTTACCAGGCATATTGGACCAGCCATACTTTGCAACAATGGTTTTCCGGTGATAAAGATGAAAAATTATCACGCTTGGGTATCGATGGCTATATCGAAAAACTGGCTCTATTAGGCACAACAACCGATAGCAAAATACGCTCCAGCATTTATGGAGAACTATTTTCTCCTCCAGGAAAAGAACATGTTTTTTGTACCGGGATGAACGAAAAATTCTCGCCATTACGAGTCAAATTTAAAGTCACTGAAGTTAATCCAGAAATAGCATTGCAAAATTTAGAAGAAGTTCAAGAGTTTATTGATACGAATTATCCTGGCGAAAACGCGAAAGATCAATGCGAACTTTATAAAATAAAAGCGCAAGAAGCGATGACTAAACAACTTGAGATGCGACTTCTAATAGAGCCGACTCATCGAAAAGAATCAGTAACCCCCTATAAAGAAAAAAACACACAATCTTTCTTTAGCAAAAACTTAGATACAACCAGTAGAATAGATAAAATGATCTCATCAGTCATTACGATGGAAAACCTCAAGATTCTTGCAAAAGAAGCAGATACCCTCTCTGGAAAGGATCGTGAAAAGTTAGTGGAGTATTTTAAAACATTACCATCAGAGCAGCTGGCAGAAATCAAGGCTGAATCAGAAACAGCTCAAAAAGCCTGGGATGAACAATACGGGTTAGTTCTTCGTGATAAGTGATAAATCGAATCGGCTTTGTGTATTTGTCACTTGAACTGTTTATAATCAAATGATATTGACCTATAATATATCACTTTGATTGTGCGTGGCATTAATATGACAAAAATAAAACTGGAATCGCCGGGTTTCATGGTACACAAAAAGTTGAAAAGCATGTCCCAAAGCTATGGAGTCATGATGACTGGTGTCCCTGCTGAGGTGTTAGGACAAATGCAGGCAGAGCGATCTATCCCCAGCATTAATAAAACAGGGAACCTTAAGCAACAAATTGCAAAGGAGGTTTCAAAGGTATGTCATATGATGACTGAACCCACTCAGAGTTGTGGCCAAGCCAGTAATGATGTGTGTGAATTGCTTTTAGGAAAAATTGAAGCGGAAAAATTCCATTTCACCAAATATGAAGCATTATCAGCAGATGGAGACAATCTAAAAAATGTTTTAGAAAATACAGCCCCATCCAGCACTAACCTATTAATACGATTTGAAATTGACAGAGAAGACCCTCCCATTGTATTGGTCAAAACAAAAAACGAGAATTTCAATCCGGAAACCGCTGTGAAGAATAAAATTTACCTATTAGAAAATAAATTATATTTTATTGACAAGATGGGTAATCTTTTTAACCTTGGACCAGGTAAAAAAAAATGTACGCAGTTATTCAACGCAATTGGAGACTCAGCAGAATATAGTCTTTGTGATCCTTTTGTTCTTGAAGAGCCTGAAAAACCTGAGGATTTTGCAATAAGTGAGATCGTAGATATCTTTAACGAACAAAAAGAGAGATTCGATTTTTGGATCGGGTCGCATTCTTTTACAATATATATCCCTCAAACGCTGGGTGAATCACCACGCCAATTCTATCCTTATCAAGCTTACTTTGGTTCACACACTTTACAGGATTGGTTTGTCAGCGATAAAGATGAATACCTGTCGCGAATTGGCATCGACAAGTATATTGAAAAATTAGCTGTACTGGGAAAAACAACAAACACGAAAGAACGCTCGGATATTTATGCAGAATTTTTTTCAAAGCGAGGCCGGGAAGCATTTTTTTGCGCCCACCTTAATGAAAAAAGACAACCATTACGAGTAAAGTTCAAAATAACTGAAATTAACCCTGAATTGGCATTAAAGAATTTACAGGAAACGCAAGAATTTATTGATACCCATCCAGGAGAAAATCCATCAGATAAAGTAGAAAATTATAGAAATAGAGCAAAATTGGCAATGACCGAACACCTGGAGAGCCTATTAGACATCAAGCCTGAATCAAGCCCCTCTTTATTTTGGAAAAATGTCGATAAGAAAGAACAAGAAATGACTGACAGTAGCAGGTATAAAAAGGGGCCAAGCTAATCAATAAAACAATAAAAATCAATTAAATTATAAATTGTTCTAAAATTGTATTAATGGGTGTTTGAAAATAACGAAGGAGTTTGATTTATGATGAGTCGCGAAAAAGCAGCTGGAACTTTTTTTAAAGATTACCAGAAAAAAAATGTAATGAGATTGTTACAAGACTCTCTCGAAAAAATTATCAACGAATGGCTGAAAACTGATGATGAAAGCCATACCAAACTGAAAAGTCTTCAAGAACTTTCAGAGATGGATATTAATGCTACCTCATTTGCTGAACACTCACCACTTCCTGATTTTGTTACGCGTCTCTGGCTGGATCCACATAAAGCGCTTGATGCCATGGACAAAAACATTTCAAAAAACGAAATCAGAAAGCTGATTAAAGAAACGGCGAGGGAAATAGAACTTGTCTTTACTCATCAAAAAGCACCCGACTACTCTTAATTGAAATGAGGATGGGGCTGGTATATTAATTCTTCATTCATTTTGGCCATATCATTGGCCAAATGATGTCTTATTGGATAAAAACATACACAGAAAAACAATTCGAAAATTGACTAATATCTAAAAACCCTTCTAATTAATTTGTTATGTTAAATTAAGTCTATGGAACCGGGCCTCCAGAGGTTCGTTCTTTTCCACCACAAATTACTTTAAATATAAGGGGTTAAAAGATAATGTCATGCTATATTTTGGATTTAATCGAAACATTAAAAAATGATTTTGTAAAAAAAAATACCCCTACAAGATTTGACAGCGTCAAATCTTATGGAGAGTTATTGGAAAAATCAAAAATTAATCCCGCGATTGCAGAGTATATCACAGGCACTTCATCCGGGGTTATGATGGTTGATTCCTATGAAAAACTATTAGAACTCTCTAAAATTAACTATGCTGTTGCTGATAATATGACACAAACTCAATTGGGTCTGGATTTAATTGATAGCTATGAAAAATTTCTGGAAATAACAAAGATAAATGCTAAAGTTGCTTTTAATTTTCAAATATTAAATTATCAAAGGTATGTCAAACTGGTCGACTCATATCAACAATCTTCACAAGCAAAATCTCTTTCAGACCTAAATACCTCGGCAAATTCGCAACTTTTTTTTAAGAAACGCGATTCTACTGGACAAGACCGAGCTTCTATTACCACAGGACAAGCGAGAGTAGCTCATGATACAGTTGGATTGGGGCTGAAATGGAACGAAGCTATCCAGAATACCATTAGCGAGAACATGATGAACCAGAGACTTTAACAGCAAACCCTAATAGCTATTCTAGAATTTAAATTTAAAAAGGCCATAATCCAGAAATATGAAAAATCGACGTGATGAACAAACAATGCTTACACTCATCATCAAAATAGCTAATGACGATGAGAGGATTAAAATTGTGATTATGAATGGCTCTCGAGCAAGCCCTTCAGCGAAAAAAGATATTTTTCAGGATTATGATATTGTGTATCTGGTAACTGAAATAGAATCATTTGTTCATGATAAAAATTGGATTAATCAGTTTGGTGAATTACTTATCATGCAAACACCTGATGAAATGGATGGGCAATGGCCAAAATTTAAAGGTAAATATACTTATCTGATGCAATTTAAAGATTGGAATAGGATTGATTTAACCTTGTTACACATCGATCAACTGGAAACTATGCCTAGAGACAGTCAAAGTCTCTTATTGCTTGATAAAGACAATTTAATTGCACCTTTTGGCGAACCTACTGATGAAGATTACTTACCAAGCCCCCCTACAGAAAAAGATTTTGTTAACTGTTGTAATGAATTCTTATGGGTAAGCACTTACGTTGCCAAAGGACTCTGGAGAAAACAACTCATCTATGCAAAACACGTTTCAGAGCAGATAGTTAAAGAAGAGTTAATTAAAATGCTCATGTGGTATGCAGGAATTCAAACCAACTTTAGTCAACCGATGGGAACTTATGGAAAATATATTGAAAACCACCTTGAGCTCGAGCTCCGGCAAGAATTCCTCAAAACCTACGTTGATGCTGATTATAAGAACATGTGGGCTTCATTATTCAAAATGTGTGAAATATTCAATGACCTAGCGATAAAAATTTCAAGTTATTTTGGTTACTCATTTAATCAGAAAGAATTCGATAATGTGGTAGATTATTTGCAAGATGTAAAAAACAATAAAATTCCAACTTAATCGAACAAATCCACTTGGAGTTAAAGAATAAATACTATTGAGATATCGATGTTGGTTATCGATTTTTGCAAATGAATTGAGAGCACTCCGCCATATGAGGTGGAACAAATTTTAAAGTTTGAAGGAAATGTTATGCCCAAAACTCCAAACAATTGTAGTTTATCCAGCGGTAATAAACCACCAACCTTCTTAAGAATCTTGTTCTCATATATGGCTGAATACCGCTGGAATACAGCATTTTTTATTTTATTTGGCCTTTTTTGGGCATTTACTCTACCTTATATGTCCTACTTACTTGGGCAAATCATAGATGAAATAAAATTTCAAAATCCTAAACAGTTCGACACCTTTAGCTTAATCCTAACCTCATTAATTCTTTATGTTGCAATTCATGTTTTGCGAAGCTTGGGATATTACGTTCATGGTTTGTTTTCACTTACCAGTATTCCCGAAAAAAAAGCCAAACTGATTAAACAACTATTTAATCACCTGGGCAATCAATCGATCGGTTATTTTGAAGATAAGCACTCCGGTTATTTAACAAACAAAATTACCAATGCCAGTTCTAGTATTGAGCCACTTATTTTTAATTTATTTACCATTATTTACCCACAATCATTAGCAATTATCCTAACAGGTATATTATTGTCCTTAGTCGTTCCGTATTTTGGAGTGGTTCTCTGGCTCTGGGGAGCTATACTTATTATTTATTCATACCATTCCGCCAAAATTGGTAATGATAAAGCAATGCTCTTTGCGAATTCCAATAGTAAAGTCAACGGTAAGGTAGTCGATGTGGTCAATAACATCCACACAGTAATCTACAATGCTGAAATGTCTTTTGAACTTGGTAATCTGGATACAGACATTCAGGATATGGTTCAAAATGATCGCAATTTGCAGCGCCACATGACAAAAGTCATGCTGGTACAGCACATTGCAATGAATATCCTCGTCGCTTTCTTTTTAATAGGCTCAGTGCTTGGGTATAATTATGGTTATGTCAGTGTAGGCGACATTGTTTTTGTTATGACATCAGTTACTGCTATTGCAGGCCTCACAAGCAGCCTTGGGAAATGCTTTCTCGATTTTGTTACTAATGCCGGGCGTTTAAATGAAGGGTTGAGCTTATTGGGAGATCAACATACGATTACTGATAACGCAAATGCTCAAGCACATCAAATTAATAATGGTGAAATTCAATTTCATGACATTTCATTTGCTTATCCCAATCAACCGCCAATTTTTCTAAATTTTAATTTAACGATTCCAGCAAAGCAGAAAATAGGAATTGTAGGTAGTTCAGGGGCTGGTAAAACCACATTATTCAAATTATTGATGCGATTATACAATGTAGAAAAAGGTGTCATTGCAATAGATGACTTGCCAATAAATGCCTACACTAAAAAATCACTTTGCTCTCAGATTGCAATAGTGCCACAGCATTTAACACTTTTTCATCGTAGCATTTATGATAATATCACCTACGGTTGCAATAATTTTGATAAATCAGATGTGATTTTAGCTGCAAAGAAAGCACACTGCCATGAGTTTATCTCTGAACTCCCACAACATTATGACACTATTATTGGCGAGCAAGGCGTAAAATTATCAGGTGGACAAAGACAGCGTATTGCATTTGCCCGAGCTATTCTCAAAAATGCACCTATCTTGTTACTTGATGAAGCGACATCAGCCTTAGACTCCAGTACTGAACAGGCAATTCAAGATGGCTTACAAAATTTGTTAGCAGATAAAACTGCTTTAGTGATCGCGCACCGTCTATCAACGCTCAAAGCAATGGATAGAATTCTAGTTTTAGAAGATGGCAAGATCATCGAGAATGGAACACATACCGAACTATTAGAAAAAAAAGGAGCCTATTATAACTACTGGACACACCAATCGGAAGGTTTCATACGGGCATAAAGTAACCTGATATCAGCCTGTAAACTGTTAATATAATCCTAAGAAAAACTTATAACTATTAAAACATTAAAGTCTTATATCATTGTATCAACTCCTCTTGGCTTATTTTTAAAATAGAAAGCTCTTACTGTCTATCAAATTCCCCAATCACAAAAAATCAAAAGACTAATTTTAAACACTTAATATTTCCTTAAAACTATTATCCTATAATTAAGTATACAAAGTGTGAATATTCGTATCCATTAGAATCAGTATTTGCATGTACAAACATCAGTTTGGGAGAAAGTAAAATGCCTAAATACGTAGAAGGGGTAGAATTAACTCAAGAAGGTATGCATGCTATTTTTGCTCGTATGGGGCATGGCGATATCACCAGCGGTAGCATTTATAATGGAGTACCGACTATTGACACAGAGGCCCTGAACAGACAAGGCTTCATGCCTGTTTTAACAGGAGTAGGCCCCAGAAGAGATTCTGGTCACTGGATCATGTTAATCAAAGGGCCTGGTAACCAATATTTTCTCTTTGACCCACTGGGTAAAACATCAGGCGAAGGCTATAAAAATACTTTATTAGCCCAATTACCCATAGCCTCTACTCTTTCTGTTATCCCCAATGAGCCCGGCCTAAACAAGGGGCTATGTGGCTATTGGGTAGCCTCTGTTGGATTAAAGGCACGTTCTGAACTCAGTAAGGATAATCCTCCCAATTTAGAAACTTTGGGTCAAATCACAACGGATGCAATGAAGGATGAATTAACCGATAATGGTTATCTGAAAATTACCGGCTGGCTAAAAGCTGTTGCTGATAAATTTCCAGAAGGTGACCCCCAACCCGATGCGAAAGCATTAAGACAAACCACTGAAAAAGATTTGCACATAGAGATACCCTCTCCTGTTTCTCCAATCAAAGACACAGCTCCTAAGGAAGTTTCTACAAAACCTACTGCACCACAAGTAGCTCCCAAGCATTCTTTAGACAGTAAGTTATTAGAGAATGACGATGATGTTCTAGACACCATAAAGTATGTTCATAAAGAGTATTTAGGAAAACCATATCCTGGCCCATTAAAAAATCCAAAAGCACCGGAAGAAGGACGACTTCCTCCAAATGAAGGGCCCGATCGAGGACCTCATGGTCTTGCTCATACGGTAAGAACAATGGCTTGTGCCGAGGTGATGATAGAAGAAGCACGTAAAGCTCAACTGAGAGGAGAAACATTAGGTAAAGCAAAAAATGGTCAGACTTTAGCTGATGTAACACCAGAAGAACTGAAAAAAATTCTCATCGCACAAGCCTTTTTTGTGGTAGGAAGGGATGATGAGCGTTCCGGCTATGATGACGTCCACAAGAGAAATTTTTACGCGGAATATCATGAGAAAAGTGAGCAAGCGTTCAGGAAATACGTTGAAGATAACAAGCTCATCGGCAAAATATTTAAAGATCAAAAAGAAGTCGATTTCTATGCTGCGATTATTCTGGATAAAAATCATGAATGGGATGCCACCCCGGCACATATCCTGATAAATCAAGGCCATATGGTCGATTTAATGAGGACTAAAGCACCTGCCGAAGTCGCATTGGAACGTACCTACAATACACTGAAAGGTACCGTCGGTTCAAAAGGTGCTGAAGTGGTCCTCAAGGCCCATCGAGATTTTTTCTTTGCCACAGGCGCTGTTGTTCCCTTAGTTAACCCTGAAGCAATTGATGACCCCAGTAGAGGTGGACCTTATGAAAATCCTTATAGCGGGGAGAAATTTGTTATTGTTGATGATAAGGTACCAGCTTCCAAGAAAGACTTACCAAAAGCTGTCAATCGTGACTATAAACTGAAAGATAACGAACGATTCCTAACCATAAAGGAATACTACGCTTTTCCTGATGTGCAGCAAACCTACCCTGGTTACAAAACACGTTTGGAAGCAAGCTCTTACTATTTCCCAACACCATTTGCAGGAGAATGTGAACAAAACCCTGCAAAATGTCTGGGAGCTATCCAAAAAGCCCGTTCAAAACTACAAACGGATGCCATTAAAAATGGCTTTCAATCAAGCTCTGAGAAAGAGAGAAGACAACCTAATATGGATGAAATTGCGGCCGCCCGCATTATTCAACAAATCATGGCCAATCCTGATTGCATCCATGACGATCATGTGCTCATCAATGGTCAAAAACTGGAAGAAAAATTCTTCCGTGACTTGTTAGCGAAATGTGATATGGCTGTTGTAGGCTCACTGCTCAATGACACCGACATCAAAAATATCGATACTTTAATGCGACACGAGAAAAACACCGAGTTTCATTCTACCGACCCCAAAGCAGTTCCAGTGAAAATTGGAGACGCCTGGGAGAATAGAATAAGAACGAAAGGTGGCGACGTCACTCAAATGAAGCATGATTTAATTTTCCTCATGCAAAATGACGCCTGGTACTTTAGCCGAGTCAATGCCATCGCACAAAACCGGGATAAAGGCTCCAATTTCAAAGAAGTGCTGTTTACCACCTTAATGACGCCTTTGACTAATAAATCATTAATAGATACATCCCACGTCCCAGCTCCGAAAAAACTGTATCGTGGATTAAATCTGCCACAAGAATTTACCAATAAATTAATCAATCAATCCAATGCCATTATTGCCAATACAGAAAATACGCTTTTTACTGATCTCTCTGCTGAAGCCTTCAAACAAATCAAGTTAAATGATTTTAGCCAAATGTCTGGCAAAACCTGTGCCAGCACAACCAAAAATATGAAACTTTTAACCGATATATGGGGCTCCAATGTCATTTTTGAAATGCTTGACCCGGATGGTTTGCTGCACCCAAAACAAGTAGGAACCCATATGGCTGGTTCCGAAGATGAATTTTCCGTTTATTTGCCGGAAGATGTCGCTTTAGTTCCAACCAAGGTAACTCTTGAAGGAAAAACAGACACAGGAGAAGATCGGTATATCTTTACACTGGTTGCTGTTAAAAGCCCTGACTTTATACCACGACATGAAAGCGGCTATGCGGTTGAGCCCTTCATGAAAATGCAAAAAGAGAAAGTCACCCAGGCATTGGATGCCATTGAAAAGGATAAAGACAGCTATAACATCGACGAACAACTAAAAAGCTTAAGAACAGAAATGGTTAGGCAAGCCAAATTGCCTCTTAGAGAAGGGGTTTTTGATAGACTCTCTCATCGCCTTTCTCTGGAAACCAGTGATAACAAAATATCTCCGGAACGCAGAGATTTTCTTAACCAACACGTCATCCCTGTATTACAGGAATGCCATATCGCGCTTAGAGCAAACGATATGGACATGATGCAAAAAGCCTTGGCAAAATTCCCTACTGATAAACAATGGTCTGCTTTTAAATCAGGAGAAGCGGTTAGGGCCAAAGCTCAAATGGATGTATTAAAGCAACAGATCGAAAAGAAAATCATGCTGCAAACTCAAATTATCCCGGCTCTCACGGAATGTGGTGAAGCACTGGATAAACAAAATGTCACAGAGGCATTGCAAGCGCTCAATAAACTGCCTGCAGAAAAAGAAATAGGCAAGGTCAAGACAATAGGACAAGAGTTAAGAGGACAAATTGTAGGTGTTAAGCAAGAGCTGACCGGAAATCTTGAGCCCCTGCAACGCGCTACCACTACTCCAATTGTACAAGATGCTGAAAAAATAAAAGTACGGTATGAAACGCTTCTCACAGACGTGACCAAACGAGTCACCGACTTTGAAAAAATCAAACCAGCCAATCTTGACGGTTATAATAAGGCCATTGCCGATTTAAATAACATACAACAAGAATTAAACCTTTTGCGCAATGAAAAAATTCGCATGCATACTGACAAAGACAAAGCAGTGGACTTTTCTGACATAGAAGCGTTGGATAAGAGATTACAAGACGTTCAATCCAAATTGCCAACTCAACTTTTAGAGCAAACGTCTAAAGATGTTGCAAAATTAGCAAAAATGCCGGAAAAGATTACCTTTAATGACATCAAATCAATGACATCCAAAATGAATAATTATCTGGAAACCTTGGAATTGATTCGTAATGACAGGATCAAGAAGCATGCTGGATCTACCGACCCTCTTGATATGTCGGATTTGGATGGATTAAAAGGTCAACTGCAAACTTATAATCAAAGCATGGCTGATATCCTATTGCGCGCTGCCAAAAGTTCTCTAGACAAAATTAAAGATCCAGCTACTTTTGAAAAAGAATCCCCATACATCAAACAATGTTTTGATCATTTAGCAGAACTTGAAAAAACTCTGGATGATTCAGACAAGGGAAGAAAACAAAAAGAAGACTTTACTGCCTATAAAAGCGCTTTAATGGATAAACAGGAAAAGGCTTATCCAGAAATGCTACAGTTACAATACAAGAGTGAAGCATTGATTATGCAATTACGTGATATCTGTAAAATTCACCATGACAATTTAGCTGAAGCAAGAAGAGTGAGACTTCAACAACTCGATAGTCAGGGAGGCGGACTTTTAGGTGGATTATGGGCTGTAACCAATACCATAGGTCTTACTACAGACAATGTGAATATTGAAAAAATGCAGATTAGAATGAAGGAGCAAACTCTTAGAGCGTTTAAGACAGAACTTACTAATGACAAGCTTAATACGGATCAAGTCATTGCCTTTTTAGCAAAAGGAAGTCCATCTGAATTGCAAGAAGCTTTAGGAATATCAAAAGAGAATGCAGAACAATTGCATGGATTGTTAAAACAACTGGAGATTAAAACAGCATCAACCGATAAACTCCAGGAAATTGAAAAGCTAATTGATGAAGTCTCAACTAAAATAGGGAAAGAACCAGTAAAACAAGATCATACCATCACAATAGATGAGGAAGAAAGCGATGACATAAGGTATGGTTTCTAAGGAGTATTTTTTAAGTGTTTGTTCAATTGTTAAATGAAGTAATGAATAGTACAAAGCTGTGGCAGATGAGAAGGCAAAACATCATATTATTTGTTTCTCATCAAGCTGCTGCTTTTTATTTTAAGGAATACTAAATTTACTTGTTGAATAATAATTATTCGTGTTGTAGCATTAAAGAATGCTATGTTTTAATTTAAACAAAAGGTGGTTATTGTGCCCATAATTTTAGATCCAGAAGTATTAAAAGTAGCAGAGTATGTCTATCAAGAGAGATTATCCAAACCTTACACTGAAGTAGGCCCGGAATGGGAATACAATCATAAAACCCCTTATGCCACTCGTGCTACAGGCACAGGGCATAATTTGCAACGATTTATCACGATAGATGATCAGAAACTTCATCGCCCCATTCATGGTTTGGCTCATACCATGCGCACTCTTTTTTACAGTCAATTAATGTATGAAGCGGCCAAAAGACAGCCACACCCTCATCGATGTGCTGACGGACGCACTATTGCTGATCTGAGTGCGCAAGACCTTAAAAAGCTTAACATAGCGCAATTATTTTTTGTGGCTGGACGAGAAAGCGAGGCCTCTTATGGTGATGCTTATCACCGATATCATCTGTATGGCGCTAAACAATTCGAAGAATACGCCCGTAAACATTTGACCCATCTCTTTTCAGAAAAAGAAATTGTCCTTTATTCTCGATGCATCGAAGATCGAATAGGCGATCGGTTTGATGAAACTGCTGAAGGCTATCTCATTCACTTATCGCACATGATCGATTTAATGCGCTGTAAAAGCCCAGTAGAAGTGTTTATAGGACATTCACGCGGTGTTTCAGGTATCGTACCAACCTTGATTCAACTATTTGGTCGTGAAGACGGTTTAGATATTATGCATTATGCACGCAGCCTTTTTGCTGCCACTGGCGAGGCTGTTCCTTATATCAGTTCATCGGAATGGCCCCATTTGGGCATTGAGTCTGATAGAGTGGAAAGAGCGCTTAAGATTGTAGGACCGCTTGAAGTGGAAGGTCAGGAAGCCGATGCTAAAAAAACCGCACAAGCTGGATTTTCGGTGGATGGCTGCTATGGCGCTTTGGTCAAAGTAGACACACCCGATTGGTATCATCAGGTTAAAGAAAAAGAAGACTATGATGTCGATGAAGTGATCGCTTTGCCACCGCAAATCACTATAAGAGAAGAGCCTCCCAAGGCAAATGAGTCTTTCCTGTTATCACTCCTTAGACACGTATTTTGGTGTTGTCCTTCAAATCAAAAAAGAGACGATGAAAATACAGATGTCTTGGAAAAAAAGGCACAACTATGAAGAGGTTATGAGGCAGCTTATTTTATAATTTTCGAGGTCATGAGGACGCAGTATGTTTGGTTTCATAAAGAAAGTACTTGATTTTTTTGGTGTTGATCAATCTGAAGATAATCCATCTGAGACTGCGGTGGAAACAACCGATGTTTCAACAAAAATCAAAACCACTGACACCACCCAGGAAGAGAGTTCAGTCAAAACCAAAACGGTTGTTCCTACCCAACCTGGGGGTTCTGTCAAACCCGAGACAATCGCACCTGACCAACAAAAAAAACACCAAATAAAAACAGAAACGACTACAAGCACAACCAAACAAAAAGGCCCCAAAGTAACACTAATGGATGGTCACGTGAAACAATATTATTTTGCCCGGCGAGGTGAAACAAGCACTCATGACACCTCTCTGCCACCACCTGTGAAGGTGTTAAGTGGGCGCTCTATCCCATTAAAAGAAATTCCTTTTGAAGCTACCAGAAATGAATTAGTCCAGATTTATCTCACTTCTATTGATAAACTCATCAAAAGCAACAAATTAAACTCTATTCCATCACAACAAATCGCCTCTCACTATCTCTTTCTTAGATCACTTGCCAACTCAGAGACTGATGGAATTAAAAAAAATCAAATACTGTCATTAGCCAAGCCATTGGGCACTTACCTTGCCTCTAAAGAGCCCCATGTATGGAAAATGATCAATGAACTCATTGAAAAAAGTGAATACCCAATTATTCATTATTTAAAAAATAACCGTGCTCATTCCAATTTCATGCTGGCATTAATTCATGAGTATCATAAGGAACCATTAACCAAAAACCAAAGCGCCTTTGTACAAAAATTTAGGGACTCCTCTGTCTTTCTCTTCCCTAACCCAATTTATACAGCATGGCTCGCTCATTCCTATGATGAGGACTCCAGCTTTAATCCTATGTTTCGTGAAAGATTATCCACCAACTTTTATCATTCCACTCTGACCGATAATCTCTTGTTAAGAACAGAACCTAAGGAAGTAACTCTTTCATCAGAGCATCATTATAAAAAGGAAAAAGGACCAATTGACTCGTCTTTTCGTTATCAAATGTCAAGTGATCGGTTATTGCGTATCCAGGGCAGAACTTTACTGTTTAGTACCCCCCAAAATGATGTGGTTGCAGTCAAAGTACAAAAAAAAGGAGAGCCTAAGTCCACCTTGGAAGAAGAATTCGAAATGGCAGATTATTTGCTGAAACATCAACGTCGTTTGGATGTACACAGCAAATTGCCACAACCGCTTGGACAATACTCTGTTAAAAAATCAGAGATTTTGGAAATAAGCAGGGGATCATTAGATTTTGAGCGTTTTAAAACCTTAATAGACGACTCTAAAGACCTTGAAGTGTATGTTTATAAAGCCCCCCAGTCTTATTTCACTTACCTACACGATAAAAATCAGGATTTGGAAGATCTGACAGCTTCTGTTAAAACAAATGTGCACGATCTCTTTGTTCTATTACGCGAAGGAATCGTATTTCCCCAATTAGCCGATATCTTCCATACTCATTTTGGTGAAGACGAGCGCGAAGACAAAGGAAGATACCAGGCATTAGTTCAACTTTTGAATGTTTTACAGTTCCAATTAGGGCGCATTGATAAATGGCAAAAAGCTGTGGAATACGTCAATTTGCGCAGCAGTGGTCTGGCTGATTTGGGAGACAGTCTGCCCATAACTAGCCTGTTCACTTCATCTGATTTCACAAAACATTATTTCTCTGAACTGCTTACAGGAGGATATCACCCAACCTTCTTTGACAAGTCATCTGGTACAGCCAACTCTTTATTCACCGGCAAGCGCCGATTATTTGGTAATTACTTGTATCTCAATACCATAGCAGAATATTTGCTGGTTATTCAGTTAACACTCGGCAGCTATGGGGATAAAGTGACTCGAGACATGATGGATAAACCTAAAAAAGAGGCGGTATGGCGAGAATTGGCAAACGTCATGTTTACAAGTTGTGCAGAAGCCATTCATATCATGACTGGAATACCTCAATCGCGAGCACTGACACTACTAAAACAACGAGCTAATATTGAAAAACATTTCAGACAGACACAATTCTGGATGACGCCTGATTATTCCAAACTGGATGAAGATACACTGCAAATGGAGCAATACAGCATTTATTCCGGTGAGCCAGAATATGAATTCACTGATAAATTAGTCTCTGGTGTTGGATTGTCCGTCGATGGTGTTCATCAGGACTTGGGTGGATATAACAGGGAAAGCCCATTAAGAGAACTTGAAAAACTGCTCTATGCCACAGTAACACTGATTGAAGGAACCATGCAACTTGATAAAGAGTTTTTTAAACAATTGGAACAAGTTGAAAAAATACTTTCTGGTGAGATAAAAACTGATGCCAATTCGTGCTTTGAAGCAGTTGCCCAACTTCTGGACCTTGCAAGGCCTGGGTGCCATTTTCAGAAAAGATTGGTTTTGTCCTACTACGAAGAAGCCAAGCTTAAATATCCCTCCGCACCAACTGACGCCTATGATTCACGTTTTCAAGTAGTCGCCAGAACCAATGCCGCAATAACCATTCAACGATTCTGGCGAGAAGCACGCAAAAACTTGTCAGAAAAATCGGATATCGATTCTGAAAAGCCGGAATCCGAACGTACTACTGATAAACGTTTGTGATAAAACGAATACCCTGCCCCTGACTCTTTGAAACCACACTATTCCCATGGAGAAGTCTATAAGACAGAATAGACTTCTTCATTTTCTGGCTTGAGTTTTAAGAGCAATAAGAGAAAACCCCCCGCTTCTGTTCCAGCTATCAACTCCATATGTTGCCTATCTTTTAAACACTTAATACTTTCTTAATACTGTAGCCCTATAATGAAAATAAACATAAGAATATTCACATCTATTAGAATCAGTATTTGTACATACAAATATTCGCTTGGGAGAAAGTAAAATGCCTAAATATGTAGAAGGGGTAGAGTTAACTCAAGAAGGCATGCATGCTATTTTTGCACGGATGGGGCATCCCGAGATTAAAAGCGGTACTATTTATAACGGAGTACCTACTATTGATCAAGAAGCTCTCGACAAGCAAGGTTTTATGCCTGTATTAACAGGGGTAGGACCTAAGAGAGACTCCGGTCACTGGATCATGTTAATCAAAGGATCAGGCAACCAATACCATCTCTTTGATCCAATGGGTAAAATTTCAGGTGAAGGCTATCAAGACATTTTAGCCACTCAATTGCCCAAAGGCTCCACCCTTTCTGTTATCCCCAATGAGCCCGGCCTAAACAAGGGGCTATGTGGCTATTGGGTTGCTTCTGTTGGATTAAAGGCATGTTCTGCACTCAATAAGGATAATCCTCCCAATTTAGAAACTTTGGGTCAAATCACAACGGATGCAATGAAGGATGAATTAACCGATAATGGTTATCTGAAAATTACCGGCTGGCTAAAAGCTGTTGCTGATAAATTTCCAGAAGGTGACCCCCAACCCGATGCGAAAGCATTAAGACAAACCACTGAAAAAGATTTGCACATAGAGATACCCTCTCCTGTTTCTCCAGTCAAAGACACAGCTCCTAAGGAAGTTTCTACAAAACCTACTGCACCACAAGTAGCTCCCAAGTATTCTTTAGACAGTAAGTTATTAGAGAATGACGATGATGTTCTAGACACCATAAAGTATGTTCATAAAGAGTATTTAGGAAAACCATATCCTGGCCCATTAAAAAATCCAAAAGCACCGGAAGAAGGACGACTTCCTCCAAATGAAGGGCCCGATCGAGGACCTCATGGTCTTGCTCATACGGTAAGAACAATGGCTTGTGCCGAGGTGATGATAGAAGAAGCACGTAAAGCTCAACTGAGAGGAGAAACATTAGGTAAAGCAAAAAATGGTCAGACTTTAGCTGATGTAACACCAGAAGAACTGAAAAAAATTCTCATCGCACAAGCCTTTTTTGTGGTAGGAAGGGATGATGAGCGTTCCGGCTATGATGACGTCCACAAGAGAAATTTTTACGCGGAATATCATGAGAAAAGTGAGCAAGCGTTCAGGAAATACGTTGAAGATAACAAGCTCATCGGCAAAATATTTAAAGATCAAAAAGAAGTCGATTTCTATGCTGCGATTATTCTGGATAAAAATCATGAATGGGATGCCACCCCGGCACATATCCTGATAAATCAAGGCCATATGGTCGATTTAATGAGGACTAAAGCACCTGCCGAAGTCGCATTGGAACGTACCTACAATACACTGAAAGGTACCGTCGGTTCAAAAGGTGCTGAAGTGGTCCTCAAGGCCCATCGAGATTTTTTCTTTGCCACAGGCGCTGTTGTTCCCTTAGTTAACCCTGAAGCAATTGATGACCCCAGTAGAGGTGGACCTTATGAAAATCCTTATAGCGGGGAGAAATTTGTTATTGTTGATGATAAGGTACCAGCTTCCAAGAAAGACTTACCAAAAGCTGTCAATCGTGACTATAAACTGAAAGATAACGAACGATTCCTAACCATAAAGGAATACTACGCTTTTCCTGATGTGCAGCAAACCTACCCTGGTTACAAAACACGTTTGGAAGCAAGCTCTTACTATTTCCCAACACCATTTGCAGGAGAATGTGAACAAAACCCTGCAAAATGTCTGGGAGCTATCCAAAAAGCCCGTTCAAAACTACAAACGGATGCCATTAAAAATGGCTTTCAATCAAGCTCTGAGAAAGAGAGAAGACAACCTAATATGGATGAAATTGCGGCCGCCCGCATTATTCAACAAATCATGGCCAATCCTGATTGCATCCATGACGATCATGTGCTCATCAATGGTCAAAAACTGGAAGAAAAATTCTTCCGTGACTTGTTAGCGAAATGTGATATGGCTGTTGTAGGCTCACTGCTCAATGACACCGACATCAAAAATATCGATACTTTAATGCGACACGAGAAAAACACTGAGTTTCATTCTACTGACCCCAAAGCAGTTCCAGTGAAAATTGGAGACGCCTGGGAAAATAGAATAAGAACCAAAGGTGGCGACGTCACTCAAATGAAGCATGATTTAATTTTCCTCATGCAAAATGACGCCTGGTACTTTAGCCGAGTCAATGCCATCGCACAAAACCGGGATAAAGGCTCCAATTTCAAAGAAGTGCTGTTTACCACCTTAATGACGCCTTTGACTAATAAATCATTAATAGATACATCCCACGTCCCAGCTCCGAAAAAACTGTATCGTGGATTAAATCTGCCACAAGAATTTACCAATAAATTAATCAATCAATCCAATGCCATTATTGCCAATACAGAAAATACGCTTTTTACTGATCTCTCTGCTGAAGCCTTCAAACAAATCAAGTTAAATGATTTTAGCCAAATGTCTGGCAAAACCTGTGCCAGCACAACCAAAAATATGAAACTTTTAACCGATATATGGGGCTCCAATGTCATTTTTGAAATGCTTGACCCGGATGGTTTACTGCATCCAAAACAAGTAGGAACCCATATGACTGGATCAGAAGATGAATTTTCCGTTTATTTGCCGGAAGATGTCGCTTTAGTTCCAACCAAGGTAACTCTTGAAGGAAAAACAGACACAGGAGAAGATCGGTATATCTTTACACTGGTTGCTGTTAAAAGCCCTGACTTTATACCACGACATGAAAGCGGCTATGCGGTTGAACCCTTCATGAAAATGCAAAAAGAGAAAGTCACCCAGGCATTGGATGCCATTGAAAAGGATAAAGACAGCTATAACATCGACGAACAACTAAAAAGCTTAAGAACAGAAATGGTCAGGCAAGCCAAATTGCCTCTTAGAGAAGGGGTTTTTGATAGACTCTCTCATCGTTTTTCTCTGGAAACCAGTGATAACAAAATATCTCCGGAACGCAGAGATTTTCTTAACCAACACGTCATCCCTGTATTACAGGAATGTCATATTGCTCTTAGAACAAACAATATGGAGATGATGCAAAAAGCCTTGGCAAAATTCCCTACTGATAAACAATGGTCTGCTTTTAAATCAGGAGAAGCAGTCAGAGCCAAAGCTCAAATGGATGTATTAAAGCAACAGATCGAAAAGAAAATCATGCTGCAAACTCAAATTATCCCAGCTCTCACGGAATGTGGTGAAGCACTGGATAAACAAAATGTCACAGAAGCATTACAAGCGCTTAATAAACTGCCTGCAGAAAAGGAAATAGGTAAAGCCAAGGGGATAGGACAAGAGTTAAGAGGGCAAATTGTAGGTGTTAAGCAAGAGCTGACTGGAAATCTTGAATCCTTGCAACGCGCAGTCACTACCCCTGTTGTAAAAGATGCTGAGAAAATGAGAGTACGGTATGAAACGCTTCTCACAGACGTGACCAAACGAGTCACCGACTTTGAAAAAATCAAACCGGCCAATCTTGACGGTTATAATAAGGCCATTGCCGATTTAAATAACATACAACAAGAATTAAACCTTTTGCGCAATGAAAAAATTCGCATGCATACTGACAAAGATAAAGCAGTGGACTTTTCTGACATAGAGGCCTTGGAAAAGAGATTAAAAGAAGCACAGCCCAATTTATATCCCTCGCTTGTGGAAGGAACAACAAAAGGTATTCAAGAACTTGAAAAAATACCCAAGTCAATCAGTTTTGACGATGTTAAATCAATGACATCCAAGATTAATGGCTACCTGGAAACCTTGGAATTCATTCGTAATGAAAGAGTTAAAAAGCATGGTGAATCCACTGAGCCACTGGATATGTCTGATCTGGATAAATTAAAAAATCAACTACAAGGCGTGAGTCAGCATTTAGCCCAAATTTTATTAAATGGAGCTAAAAACTCACTCGATAAAATCAAGGATCCGGTTACACTCGAAAAAGAAGGACAATATATAAAACGCTGCCTTGACCATTTTGCTGAACTTGAAAAAACTCTGGATAGTTCGGTAAAAGGAATGAAACAAAAAGAAGACTTTAACACCTATAAAAACTCTCTAATGGAGAAGCAGGAAAAAGCCTATCCAGAAATGTTGCAATTGCAATACAAGAGTGAAGCATTGATTACACAATTACGTAATCTATGCAATATTCATCATGATAATTTGGCCAAAACGAGAGAGGAACAACAACAGCTACTGAACAAGACCGGAGGAATATTAGGCGGTTTCTTTAGCCAGATAACGACTGCTATAAGTCAAGCCGAGTCAAAGAAAGCAAATGAATTTGCAAGATTTAAAACTGAATTAAATAATGACAAAAGTGATGTGAGTCAACTTATTCAATTTCTGGTAAAGAAAAAACCATCCGAATTGGAAGAAAATTTGGGCATATCGAAAGAAAATGCTGAGCAATTACATGGACTGTTAAAGCAACTAGACGCAAAAGCTACTCCAATAGATAAATTGCAGGAAAACACAAGATTAATTGATGAAATATCAACCAAAATGGGTAGTAAACCCGTCTCGCCAGAACATGTTGCCGCAACAAAAGCGAGAGAATACTATCAATTTCTTCTATATGGAGCGACACAAAAAATCGGTAACTTTGAAAAGATCAAACCTATCGATCCCGAAAGCTATAAAAAGGCTATGTCAGACTTAAATAACATGCAAGAAGCATTACAATTCCTACGTAGTGAAAAATCCCGAATACATGATGGCAAAGAAAAAGCAGTGGAATTCTCTGACATAGAAGCCTTGGAAAAACGAGTACAAAATGCTCAACCTAAATTACTGACAGCACTCCTGGATAAAACAACCAGAGAAATCTCAGCATTAGTAAAAATACCCAGGAAATTGACCTTTGAAGATATAAAATCAATGACAACCAAGCTTAACAGTTACCTGGAAACCCTGGAGTTGATTCGTAATGAAAGAATCAAACAACACGGTAAATCCCCTGAACTTCTGGATATGTCCGATTTGGATAGTTTAAAAGGTCAATTGCAAACCTTTAATCAAAATTTGACTGGCATGATACTAAATGCTACTAAAGATGGTCTAGATAGAATCAATGACAGGGCTAACTTTAAGGAAGGAGAACCTTACGTAAAAGCATGTCTTGATCTTTTAACAGAACTTGAAAAAACACTGGATAGTTCGGTAAAAGGAATGAAACAAAAAGAAGACATTAGCGCCTGTAGAAATTCTCTCCTTGATAAACAGGAAAAAGCCAATTCCGGAATGCTGGATTTGCAATCCAAGAGTAAAGATCTGGTTACCCAATTACGTGATATCTGTAAAATTCATCACGGTAATTTAGCTGAAGCAAGAAGGACCAGGCTTCACTCACTTGATAATCAGGAAGGCGGATTATTAGGGGGATTATGGTCTGTTACTAACAAATTAGGTGTTACCACAGACACAGTAGGTATCGAGAGGATGCAAATAAAAATGAAGGAGCAAGCACTGGCAAGATTTAAAACAGAATTGAATAATGACAAATACGATACGAATCAAGTCATTGCCTTTTTAGCAAATAAAAAACCATCAGAGCTGGAAGAAGGTTTAGGCATATCGAAAGAAAATGCCGAAGAATTACATGGACTGTTAAGTAAACTCACTAGTAAAATGACTTCGAAAATCGAAATTGAAGAAAATACACAGTTAATTGATGAAATTTCAACTAAAATAGGTACCGAACCCGTAAAACTCGAGTCGACTCACACAGTAGATGAAGATGAGCGTGATACCTATCACCGAGAAAGTGGTTACTTTTAAGTACTTGTTCGATGGTGAAATGATTCAGTGAATGATCGTAAGCGCTAGCAGATGAGAAATGAAAGACATTATATGAATTAGTTTCTCATTCTGTTAATCGCTTTAAAACATGTCACTTCTAATGAAGAAACACTATAAAGATAGGGTCAACCTCTTTTCCGCTCAAATTCACCTTATTTTACTGCCCTGCTCTTTATACAAGAGGAACACCTCCCAATTTTTTTTCAAATATCAAATTCAAAAAAAAATGAATATTTTTTTTTACATTTAATACTTTCTTAATACTACACTTCTATAATAAACATACAATTTGAAATATTTATATTCATCTAATGTGCACATTTGCACGTTTTAGAATATCAGTTTGGGAGAAGCCATAATGCCTAAGTATGTCGAAGGGGTAGAACTAACTCAAGAAGGTATGCATGCTATTTTTGCACGCATGGGGTATGGAGATATTACCAGCGGTAGCATATACAACGGAGTGCCAACTATTGACACAGGTGCGCTAAACAGGCAAGGTTTTATGCCCGTGTTAACCGGGGTAGGACCACACAGAGACTCCGGCCACTGGATTATGTTAATCAAAGGTCCTGGCAACCAATACTACCTCTTTGACCCATTAGGCAAAACATCAGGTGAAGGCTATCAAAATATTTTAGCAGCCCAATTACCAATGGGGTCTACCCTTTCTGTTATTCCCAATGGTTCCGGTTTGAATATGGGATTATGCGGCTACTGGGTCGCCTCTGCTGGTTTAAGAGCACACCAGGCATTAAATCAACATAATCCCCCTACTTTGTTAAATGTGGGACAAACCATTACCAATGAAATGCGTAACGAACTCGATCATGACGGTTATCGAAAAATTACCGGATGGTTACGTGCTGTTGCTGATGAATTCCCTGAAGGTGACCCACAATTAGATGGGAAAGCATTAAGAGAAAACACTGAAAAAGATTTAAAAATAGAAATTCCTACACTGGTTCTTCCTGGAAAAGATACCTCCCCTAAAGAAATGTCTGTTAAACCCACTGCACCACAAGATAAATCTGTGCCTGTTTGGAATGGGTTTTCATTATATACTGATGATACCGTTAAAGCCGCGGCACAATACGCCTATGACAACTATCTGGGCAAACCGTATACCGGATCAGTTGAATCAGCACCTGCGAATTTTGGCGGTCGAATGGTGTACAGACAACATCATGGACTTTCCCATACTTTACGGACCATGGCTTATGCGGAATTGATTGTTGAAGAAGCACGTAAAGCTAAATTACGGGGTGAAACATTAGGGAAATTCAAAGACGGACGTACTATTGCTGACGTTACCCCTCAAGAACTAAAAAAAATCATGATTGCCCAGGCATTTTTTGTAGCTGGACGTGATGATGAAGCATCCGATGCCAAGAACTACCAAAAATATCATGAACAAAGCCGGGATGCTTTCTTAAAATATGTGAAAGACAATGAATCCACTTTGATTCCTGATGTTTTCAAAGATCAGGAAGATGTCAATTTTTATGCCCGAGTGATTGAAGATAAAAGTCATGATTGGGAATCAACCCCAGCCCATGTGCTAATTAACCAGGGCCATATGGTCGATTTGGTACGGGTCAAGCAACCCCCTGAATCATTCTTACAACGCTATTTCAGTTCCATGCAACGCTGGATAGGTTCACAGGCAACGGAAGCTGTTTTTGGAATACAAAGACAGTTTTTCCATGCTACCTATGAAGTAGTCGCAGGTTTTGACTCCGATAACAAAGAACCTCATTTGGTTGTTTCTGGTTTAGGTCGTTATGTCATCGGTGAAGATGGTCAACCTATCCGAGAAGCTCCGAAAAAAGGACAGAAAGAAGGAGATTTAAAAGTTTTCCCTCAAACTTATAAATTAAAAGAAAATGAGCGTCTTATGCGCGTCGATGAATTTTTAAAACTTCCTGAAATACAAAATACCTTCCCTGGTTCTGGCAAACATTTACAAGGTGGAATGCCAGGTATGAATGAAATGGATTATTGGAATCGACTGAACTCTTTAAACAGAGCACGATGCGAAAACGATGTTGATTTTTGTTTGAAACAATTACAAACAGCCCATGACAAGGCGAAAATTGAGCCTATTAAACAAGCTTTTCAATCCAGTAAAGGGAAAGAAAGAAGACAACCTAATGTCGATGAAATTGCTGCTGCCCGCATCATTCAGCAAATCTTGGCCAATCCTGATTGCATCCATGATGATCATGTGCTCATCAATGGCCAGAAACTGGAACAACAATTCTTCCGTGACTTGTTAGCGAAATGCGAGATGGCTGTTGTAGGCTCACTCCTCAATGACACCGACATAGGAAACATTGATACTTTAATGCGACATGAAAAAGACACTGAGTTTCATTCTACCAATCCTGAAGCAGTTCCGGTGAAAATTGGAGAATATTGGATTAATGACCAAAGAATTAATAATAGTAGTGGCAACATCACCCAAAAGAAACACGATCTAATTTTCCTCATGCAAAATGATGCGTGGTATTTTAGCCGAGTCAATGCCATCGCCCAAAACCGGGATAAAGGCTCTACTTTCAAGGAGGTGTTGATTACTACTTTAATGACGCCTTTGACTAGTAAAGCACTAGTGGATACCTCGCAAGCCAAGCCCCCTACAAGACTATTTCGTGGATTAAACCTGTCAGAAGAGTTTACCAAGGGATTAATTGATCAAGCGAATGCAATGATTGCCAATACGACAGAGCGTCTTTTCACCGATCATTCACCAGAAGCCTTCAAACAAATCAAGTTAAATGATTTAAGTAAAATGTCCGGCAGAACCAATGCCAGTACAACCACGGAGATTAAGCTTGTAAAAGAAACCTGGGACTCCAATGTCATCTTTGAAATGCTTGACCCGGATGGTTTGCTGCATTCCAAGCAAGTAGGACGCCATGGCGAAGGCACCGAAAGTGAATTCTCCGTTTATTTGCCGGAGGATGTTGCCCTGGTCCCAGTCAAGGTCACCCTTGATGGTAAAACGCAAAAAGGGGAAAATCGATATGTCTTTACCTTTGTTGCCGTAAAAAGCCCTGACTTTACACCACGTCATGAAAGCGGCTATGCGGTTGAACCGTTTTTAAGAATGCAAGCCGCAAAGTTAGCCGAAGTCAAAAGCTCTATTGAAAAAGCCCAGAGAGCACCTGACCTTGAGACAATTTTCAATTTACAAAACGAAGTAGAAGCAGTGCAATACTCACACTTATCGACGGGTTACAAAAATTTTCTAAAAAACACCGTTGGTCCTGTTTTAGAAAATAGTCTTAGTGGACTCATGGAGAGTGACACGGACACTTTAAGTAAAGCATTAGCAGCATTCCCATCCGATACACAATGGTCAGCCTTCAATTTTGAAGAAGCAAGGCAAGCCAAAAGACAGATGGATGCCATTAAGCAAATGGTTGGAAATAAAGTGGTGCTTGACGCCTTGACTCAATGCCAGGACGCGCTGGAAAAGCAAAATATCGCTGGCGCACTGGATGCTCTCAAAAAAATCCCGTCCGAAAAAGAGATGGGTACAATTAGAAGAGAGCTAAGAGAACAAATCCAAAGCGCCAGGCAAGAACTGGAATCATTGCAGCGTGCTGTTGTTACCCCTGTAGTAACCGATGAAAAGAAAGTAAGAGAACGCTATGATGCCCTGATAGAAAACACATCGAAGAAAATTACTGAACTTGAAACAGGGAAATTACCCAATCTTGATGCTGTCAAGAAAGGCATATCTAACTTGAGCAACCTGAAACAAGAAGTAACCGTATTACGTAATGAAAAAATACGGATGCACGTTGGAACTGATAAAGTTGATTTTTCAGATGTTGAAAAACTGGAACAACAAATACAGGTTATCGATACCAAATTAGCCGATGCTTATTTACTTGAAGTAACCAAACAAATTTCAGCGCTTGACAATACAAAACCCAAAAATCAGACTGAATTGAAAACAAAAATAGCAGCATTTCTTGACAGAACCACTGATATTGAAATGTTGCGTAATGAGCGAATCAAAAAACACGGTTCATCGAAAGATCCACTGGATCTGTCTGATTTGGATAAATTAAGCGGCAGCTTACAGCGCATTAATCAATCCCTGGTTTCAGATTTGATAACAACCATCCGTGTGTCCATCAATCAAATGGAAGCGAAAACTTTTCACGAACAGGAAAAGGAAATACAACAAAATTTCGAGTTACTCGCAAAACTCGAAAAAACATTGGATAAGTCAAAGACATCAGAAAAACTAAGGGAGGATATTCCCAAACTTAATGATTTGCTGGTTGCAAAACAAAAAGCCTACCCTCAAATGGTACAAATGCAACTCAAGAGCGAAGTCTTCGTTACCCAATTACGTGAGGTATGTCAAGCTAACCATGACGATCTGGATAAAACAAGAAATGCAAGATTACGAGAACTGGATCGGCTGGACAGAGAAGCTGGAATAACAAGAATGGTGGGTAATCTAATCTGGGGTCTTACCAACAAAGTAGGTTTAACCACAGACGAACGACTTGACATCAGGACTAAACAGCAATCGCTTGCACGATTCAAAAATGAATTATTTAATGACAAGATTGATACGGATCAGCTAATCTCTAATTTGGCAAGGAAAAGACCTTCTGAACTGCAAGAAGGATTGGGAATATCTACAGACAATGCGATGGAGTTACATTTACTGTTAACTGAGTTAGCGGGTAAAACAACTTCTCCAGATGAACTGGAAGAAAGAATGAAAGCAATCGATGACATTTCCACCAAGATAGGTAGAGAGCCTGAGCATTTGAAATTTGTCATGGTTGAAGAAGATGAATCCAATAAAAAAACTATAGGATTTTAATTGACCTTAACCCAAATCGCATGAAGTTCTGAAGTCGGGTCTTATTGACCCGACTTTTTGTTATGGATTTAAAATAAAAGAGAATATATCCATCTACTGGCAACGAAATTTCGACCAGTTTGCATACCATTTAATTTAGACCTTGATTCTTCTCCCTGGTAGCTACATCGCTTATAAAAGAGTCACTTTGACTTTGTAAATTCAAAATTTTTACATGAGATCATTGACTTATTTAAGACATATCTTCATCCTTTGGATCATTTCGTATTGTTGGCGCAGATATTACTAAAGATAACTTTGAGATGAAATTACCTCAGTTTCAACAGGAGTGAACTTTTTCATTACAATATACGAATTTATAATCCCTAAAAGCAAATGGTTCTATTTTTCGTTTTGTCTTTCTAAATGGAGTATTGGTTATGTCGCTCTCTTCAGTAAAAAAAGTTTATAATATTTATTCTTCTTTTTATGATGTCCTTTTTGGATCTATCTTTCATCAAGGCCGCTCTCTATGTACTAATAAGGTTAATAAAAATGCTGGCCTGAATGCTTCTGTTTTAGAGCTTGGGGTTGGCACAGGGTTATCTTTACCCTTTTACCGTCCAGATTTGAACATAACTGGAATCGATATTTCAGAAAAAATGTTAGAAAAGGCTGAAAAACGTATCGTCAAGAAAAAATTAACAACCCATATTGATTTAAAAATTATGGATGCCGCTAATTTGGAGTTTCCAGATAACCATTTTGATTTTGTTGTTGCCATGTATGTTGCGTCTGTTGTCCCTGATATTGATACTTTTCTAAAAGAAATCTCACGTGTTTGTAAACCATCAGGCGAAATAATATTTGTGAATCATTTTGCTTCTGAAAAACCCATCCTGCGCTTCTTTGAAAAACAACTGTCACATATTGATAATTTTGTAGGATTTAACTCGAATTTTTCTATCCATTCCATTTTAAATTATAAAGAATTTAAATTGCTGGAAACTCAAAAAGTCAATCTTTTTGGCTATTGGAAATTATTACACTGTAAAATAAATTGAAGCTTTACAAAAATAAAGATAAGGGTTTTTACTTTCGAGCCAATATCAAAGAACAATAATAAAAATGCATCCCCTTTACTTTATGCGGTTGAACAATAGTGAAACCAATTTTTTCTAACATGTTCTGATATTCTGAGGCCCTTTTCATCACATTCACACCAAAATCATCGTGAAAAATGTACCGATATTCCGAGGCAAGGCAAATGTCGTTATTATCCTCTTTATAAAATTCACAAATACCGACTAATCCATTCTTTGGTAAGGCCTGATAAGCCATTCTTAATAATTTTCTACACACCTGATCATCCCAATCAAACAGAACTCTTGTAAATAAAATAAGATCAAATCCTACCGGAAAAGCATCCTTCTCAATAAAATCCCCCTCAATCACATGCACTCTATGATTTAGTTTCCTCGATTCGATATTTTTTCTTGCCATCTGCGCAGACATTGGCAAATTGTAGACTGCTGCTTTTAAATGCGGATATTTTTTAACAAAAGTACACGCCATAGTTCCATCACCACCACCCACATCCAAAAATTTATTGACCTTTTTAAAATTGATAGATTGTAATAAACAATAGGTAGGCTGATCAGATGTTCTAGTCATCCAATCCTCAAGCCACTCTGCTTCTTGCTGAGTTTTCGGAGGCCAGGAAACACTTGTCTTGACTTTTCCAAAGCGCAATACATCGGTCAGATTTTCTTCTGCACTAACAAGCCAGGTCTTAAAAAACATTTCCATGGCAGGGAATTCTTCACTGTGTATTAACTCAATGAATTCCTCGGGTAATTGATAAGCTTGCTGCCCATTAACCTTAATTTGTATTAAAAAATGCTCTGAACTAAGAAGATGCAGCCACTTCCTGGCCCTTATTGGCATTAATTGCAATTTTTCTATAATATCCTTTTCTAAAACCCATGCCTTATTTTCAAATAAAGAAAATAAATTGACACCAAACATGGCTTCAATCAGTTTAAGTCTGGTACCAGCGGCAACAAGAGAAAAATAATTTTCATAAAAATCGGCATTAGGCCTCACCTTTTTTTCTTGGGTTAAATCAGCCTCTTCCTCTTTATTCTCATTTTTTTTCTGATTGGGGAAAAATTTCTGTGACCATGCCTTTATCCACGATGTTAAAGCGTTCATCCCACAATATTCGTTTAAGAGTGTTATTAATATGAGAATAGAACAGGACTGACAAAAAAACCCAAGGCCAAGGCAAAAAATGTTTTTAATGAGAAAATTTAGATAAAATAAATGACTGAACTAAAACTCTTTTTAACAAAGAGATTGGGGGGCGTAAGTTCTCTAGAAGTGAAAAACCCGTTCAGCCAGTTCCCTCAAATCACACAATGGTAACAATAAGTGTACAAATGCAGACATCATCCAGTGTAATAATCCGCATTTGCTATTTAAAAAAATGACTTGATGTAGGCTGTTACATAGGACTTGCAACACTCCTGCTCAACTCTGGCTGTTCCCATTCGCTCTCTTCAATATCATCAAACTCCTCTTCTGACGAAGGATCCAGATAATTTCGTCCAATAATCTTACAAAGTTTCTTCTTATCCTCTTCACATAAATAAGCAGCCAAAGCTTCAAGAGGATTATATTCAGTAGAGTCTTCTTTAGTTTCAGATGGCCAATCATCATAAATTTTCCAATGATCAACAATAGCCATGTATAGACTGTTAATCAGATATTTAGCATTATTTAATTTCTGCAAAAGACACTTTTCATCAAGATCTCTTGGCAAAGAGAGCAATGAAAAGGCGAATCCCATCCAGCCTGTGGCTGTTGACTTAGCCTTTTTAGGTTCAACCTGAGCAAATGCTTCATAATATTGCCGAATACGAGCAACCAAATCGTCTTGATAAGGCTTATATTTCTCTGGTAATTTGGCATCAATAAATAACCACTCCAATTTTTGCAGTTTGCTTATCGCTTGTTTTACCTCATCACAATACTCCTCGCTTATTTCCAGTAATTTGATGGTATCTCCGGATAACGCTTCAATTTCTTGTGGAGGCAATGTCCAATGTAATTTGACTCCCTCGTCCTGCAAATCACGATAATGAACAATCGCACCGGAAGATTTTTTATGTTCACGTAATGGTCCGCTGCTATGCAAATAAATTCTTTCCAATTTACCACTGTATCTTGGTACGGTAGGGTGTTTTCCTGCTTCAGTAATTCGGGCAATTTGCTCTTGAGTCAGTATGCCTTTTAATAAATCAACCATCAGTGATTTACAAGTATAGGATTGATTTAAAGCCGGCCCCCACAGGGTAAATGACAAATTTAACTCAAATGGTTTAAGCCTTGGCTGATGGCCTTTTTGTTTTGCCTTGATTTTTTCCAAAGCAAAAATTAACGGGGAATACTCTTCATGCTCATAAATACGGTATTTTTGTTTACCAGCAATCCCCTGTGATTCAACAACTTCCTTAACTGCTTGCTTCTGTTCTTCCAACATTGTTTGGCATTTCAACTGCAGTAAATCAAATTTTTCCTTGGTTAACTCAAAAGTAACTCCATGTAAACCATAGCCAACATCCAAATAACGCAGTTCTTCGTGTCGTAACATACCATGATTGCCCTTCAAATCAACATCCAGACCCAACTTGATTTTCAGTTTACTTAACCACGTATCACGAACAGTAGATGGCACCCCATAAAAACCCCAATTATCGACTACCTCAATCTTTCCATTGTCATCCCATTGAGATAATAAAATGCAACTATGCCAAAAAGGATTACCACTAAACTCATGATCCATCGCACAATAGGTAACTGCATATCTCATTATTTTATCCTTAAGAAGATTGATTAAAAACATCTGCATGGATAACCAGGCAAAATCTAGAGATTGATTAGCTGAGAACAGTGAACTGCTTAAACCTGACTCACTTAATACAATCCTATGAAACTATTACAGATCCCCATATTGCCGTCAACGGCTAAACAGATAATGAGATAACCCCTGGAAATTTCCCAATAAAAGCAAACCCAACTGCCTAACATATAAATTAGTAGAAATAAATTTTTAACCTTTCAAACTAAAAACAAAATTGATACAAATCCAAAGCGTAACAATAGAATTTCAGTGAACACGGTGCATTTACTGTTTTGATAATAACTGTCTATAATGATTTAAAAGTGATTAACAAATGGGTTTAAATGCTCGATGCACAATGCCTACTATTTGCCCCAGCCAGCAAACCGGAACGTGTTAAAAGGCTAAAAAAACGCGAATGGTTTTATTATCGTTTGAAGAAGATATTTCTCTAAAGAGAAAACCGCCTTACGAAAATATGAAAAAAGAAGAGAATGATAGCAACATACACTGATAGTCAAAATTTGTTAATGATATAGAGTTAAAGAACCCCGAATTGAGAGGCCACAGGAGAAAAAGATGTTTGCCGAAATACCCAAAATTCAAGAGCAACTCCATAATGTTCTTGAATATTCCCAATCCATGACTTCTCTTTGGATGCAATCAATTGATAAAAGCCTTGAACAAACAAACAAGGTGACGCAATCTTTAATCAACTTAAATCAGCAACAAATTTATCCTTATCCCAACATATTAAATGATGCCATTGAATATACCGTAGACTTCATGCAGAGAAGCATTCTGTTTTGGGACATCATGCGCAAACGGGGCAATCAATATCTCAAGCATGAACAAGAAGGACAACCTCCTGTTCTCATTTTTTCTTATAATATGCTCATGGATGGCAGACATTTTGAGAGACCTGTAAATTATGCACTGGTGGAAATCATTCCCCCTGAAGGCATCCAGATTGATCCTGCAAAAAGACCTTATGTGATTGTTGATCCGCGGGCTGGTCATGGAGCAGGAATCAGCGGTTTTAAAGACGCGTCACAAGTAGGACTTGCCTTAAGGGCAGGACACCCAGTTTACGTTATTATCTTTTTCCCTGTTCCTGAACCCAATCAAACGCTGGTGGATGTCACCGCAGCCCACGAAAAATTTTTAACTGAAGTAGCCTTGCGTCACCCTCAAAGTCCCAAACCCTGCTTAATTGGTAATTGTCAGGGAGGATGGGCTATTTTAACCCTTATGGCCGCTAACCCAGATGTAGCAGGGGTCGCTGTAGTCAATGGCGCTCCTCTTTCCTATTGGGGTGGGGAAAATGGAAAAAATCCCATGCGCTACATCGGAGGAATTTGGGGAGGGAGCTGGATCGCACAGATGGCTGGTGATTTGGGTAACGGCAAATTTGACGGGGCTAATTTGGTAATGAACTTCGAAATGGCTAATCCTAAAGTCACTTACTGGAGCAAATATTACAATCTCTTTGCCAATCTTGATAAAGAAGAAATCCGATTTTTAAATTTTGAGCGATGGTGGGGAGGTTTTTCTCTTTTGAATGTGAACGAAATGAGAGGAATAATTGATAATTTGTTTATTGGTAACAAACTGGTCCATGGCAAAATACCCTTGGGGCAATCGGGTAATAACCTGGATTTAAGAAACATTAGCGTGCCTGTTATTATTTTCTGCTCGGAAGGCGACAACATTACACCACCCCAACAAGCCTTAAACTGGGTTTCTGATCTTTATTCAAATACTCTGGAAATCAAATTGGATGGACAAGTTATTGTTTATCTTATCCATAAGAGTGTTGGTCATTTAGGTATTTTTGTCTCAAGTGAGGTGGCTAAAAAAGAACATAACCAGATTATTGATTTATTAAATTACATAGAACATTTGGCTCCAGGTTTATATGAACTAAAACTGAATGAAACAAAAGAAAATCCCAAGTCACCCCCACATTACCTCGCTTATATTGAAGAGCGCTCTATTAACGACATCAGGAAAGGACAGGAGAGTAATGTAGCAATCTTCAACCTTGTTCGTATGGTATCTGAATACAATGCCATGAGCTATGACTTGTTTATGGCTCCGATAATCCGTAATATAAGTAACGAATACACTGCAGAATTGATTCGAAAATTACACCCACTAAGGCAGAATCAGTATTTATTGAGTGATCTGAATCCATTAGTGCACCCTGTATCATGGATATCACCTTTTATTCGTCAAAATCGCATTAAAATTTCTGAAAATAATCCCTTTTTAACTCAGCAATTAAATTTTTCAAAGCTTATAAACGCATTATGGGATTTCTTCAGCGCGTCTCGTGATAATACTGTGGAACTAATGTTTTATGCTGTCTATGGCTACATTCAATTATTAGCTCCATTTGATCCCAGAAGAGATATGATTGTTCATTCCCCTGAAAAAGATAATCAGGAAAAAATAACTCAATCAATTATTGCCCATATTAGTGATGGAGGTGTACCAGAGGCTATTTTGCGTATATTACTATTATTAGTGAAAATTCAAGGCTATATCATTGGCGCTAACTTACCTGATGTCATTCAAAAACTACGTGAATGCAATGCTCTTAAACATTTAGATAAAAATGGATTCAAACAAATTGTGCACTCACAAACAATAATGATAGAGCATGATCCTGAACTTGCATTTAATACAATACCTCATTTACTGAAATCACAAGAAGAACGCTCAATGGTCATTCAATTCATTGAAGATATATTAAAATCTTTAAAAGTATCCCCTTCCGAAGAATATAAAAAGAAATTTCAAAGAATAAAAGAACTGTTACAAAACCAGGTTTGATTTCCGAATTGGGCCATACTGCTCTCAATCAAGCCTAAACCTATAGATATCCTATTGGAAAATCAATCATTCATCTTTCAGACAAATGAAATCCCCCACCTCAATTGTTTATTTTATTGACATTCTGAATGCGTTGCTATAAAAGCAATTTTTTTCTAATTGGTGGTAGACACAATATGTCTAAAGAAATTAATATCATTTGGGTAGGATCACAACGCCTTCCCTAAAAATATCTACAGCATTTAAAAAAATGGCATAGTTTAAACCCAGACTATCAAATCAATTTCATCACTGATGAACATTCTTCTTCTATTCAGCTTCCCGGAATAAATACCATTCACTGGAAACAATGTTTTGACCTGACGGATGTTCGACAAGAGTTTTTGCTGAGAGAAGCGGAGCGTGCTCTCAGGGAAAAAGCCTATGCTACTTTATCGAATATTGTTCGCAAGGTTAAAATTTTTAATGATGACGGGTATTATTTTGATACTGATGTCGTTCCTATAGAGAAATTGCCTGCTATTACTGAAAATACCCCTTTCTTGTCACAAGCTAAAGCAAGTTATGGTGCAGAATTTGCCAAGCATCGGTTTGTTATTTCTGCGCTTTATGGCAGCAAGCACTCTCCAGTATTCAATGAAGCATTGACCGTCATGCATGAAACTTATCAAGTAAAATCATTACAAGATGCCATTAGAGAAAATCCGGAAAAATCAGACTACCTTCGTTCCTATTATTCCGCATCTCTTATGTTATCCCGTTTTGTTAAAAGACTTTATACAAATGAACAGGATTATCAAAAAATGATAGAAGACTGCCAAAATGAGTTTGGGAACCCTACTGCATTTCAAATTATACAAGATGGTTCATGGGGAGAGGGACTAAATGCTGTTTTGATGGAAAGCAAACACCTGGCAGCAACTACCATACAAAGATTTTTTCGGGTAGCACAAGCTCTGAATCAAGTGAATTCCAAACAGCCAACGACCTACACTAAATCCTCTCAAAAACCAAGGATCTTCTGAAGACAAATTGACTAACTATTTAAAGACGCAATAAAACCAATTAGCACGCGTTTTATTTTTATTTATGTACTTTTATAAAGTACCATAATAATAAAAGACCTCTTGCATAAGCTGATTATTTTGTTTTAGGCAAGGCACAAACGTTTTGAGGAGCGAAGTTATAAATAGTAAAAATTGCCTCAGAAACGTTTGTAACACAGCAATAAAATGAAAGATGCCGGTTATGCCCGATCTATTGTTATCAGCTATTCTGACTGCTGTTTAAAGCGGATTATTTTAACAAAAGCCAACATTCCGTTAAAAGTTCCGTTTCAGCTACTTCATGATCAAAATTGTAATAACAGAAGATACAGGGTAAATCTCCTAATTGTTCTGAGGTATTGGGTAACCAATCTCGATAAAGATAATAAACCACATCACCAATATTATTACGCGAACCTTTGTGTACCGTCACTGCATAACGACCTGATGGCAGAAACTTTTCAATCACACCATCCAATTTTAAATTTTCGGGGACCTTGATCCCAAGATCAATACGAAAATCAGATGGTGGTGTTGTTTTAGGGTCATCATAAGCAAGGGCAAACGCTTCTCCGGCGCGTGGTTTAAGATTAATCGATTGAGATTTTGCCCAGGATACCAGCTTGTTAATGCTTTCACCCAGCAATTTAGGATCGCCTTTGTGCTCAATTACAGCTAATCGTATCTTATCAATACTTTTAATATCTACTTTCATATCAGTTCTACTCTGTCCGGGCAAACAATACGGTGGCTGCTCCCAATATGACCTCCCAAAACCTTGCCTAAACTGACTTGGACTAAACCCACAAGCTTTCTTAAAGGCCCTGGAAAAGGCTTCATGAGACTCAAAACCTGCATTGATTGCAATGTTAATGACGGACTGATCTTTATCGACAATAAGCTGATGAGCAGCGCGTTTTAAGCGTAGCCATTTAATATACTGCTGCAAAGACAATCCGGTAAATGCAGTAAATAAGCGATGAAAGTGAAATTTTGATATACAAAAAATTTCACTTAAGCTTTCAAGAGAAAGCTCTTCATCGAGATGCTTTCCAATGAAATCAATCATATTTCTCAATTTCTGTTGATATTTCACTTTCTTGTTTCCGATTATTAACTTGATTTACAGAATAAGAATACTGTTTTCTTACTGAAAATATTTGACCATTTTTGCTGATTTAATTGAGAAAAATGTGATGTATACAATTATTTTTGCTAAATTGAGATGGCGATTGCCATAAAAAGCAATCACCACCTTTTGATGTCACTGTATCTTTAAATAAAATCAATTTGTTACGCTGAAAAATGAAGTCACTTATTCCTGCGCTTGAAAGCATAATAAGTAACACCCAATATCAACCCATACACAAGATGCCCAACCAAAGGGGGTATGTTTTGTTTAAATCCTTCCATAGTCCATTTTGCAAACAAAGGCACCCCTGAAGCGAAATAGGGTAACAAGGTCATTGGGCCGCCGACCCACATTGCAAAACCAAACAATAACCCAAGAAGAATGGCTGAGACCCAAGAATGCATTAACCAATCCAGAACCAGGGCAAAAACGATCCCGCTGCCAATGCTCATTACAGCATGCACCAAAAGGCCTCCTCCTTTTGTTGGCATATTAATCATACTTCCCAATGTTTCGAGCATGCCCCCCATAACTAAAAAAAAGGTAAAAACAATTCCTGCTATAATTCCTGCAATAGCGCCATGTGAAATACATCTTGAAAAATACATGCCAATCTCCTTATTAAATAGATCCCAGCTTACCATTCAAAATCATCAGTTTACTTAATAATCAACAATTAAGGTAGAAAAATTAATGGCAATGTCTTAAAAAATTTTTTGCCAGCCACATTATCAACATCTTATTGTTAATAAAGACTTTTATATAACATATCGATTCAAATGTTCTTTAAATATTAGTCATTTTGCGATTTAATAAAGAAATAGATAACCCTGTCTTGAGAACTCATGTCGGTAATAAATGGTAAGAAAATAATAACTATCATTCTGGGGATTGCATGCCTTTTTTGTTCAATACACCCGGTAAATTCTGCTCCGGATTTCTCAAATAAACCGCACGTGAGGGAAAAAAACAAAAATCTCCTTGGTGTTTTTGTAGGTGGAAATCATGCTCAAAACGATGAAGCGTTTACCTATGGATTTGAGTACCACCGAGTCCTTTCCATGCCTTTTGGTTTTAGTGCGGTTATTGAACATACCCCCGTTAATGTGGAACATAATAATCAAGTAGAACTGATAGGTCTTGGTACATTAAACGTATTCAGAAACCTGACTTTTGGCATAGGCCCTGGAATTAGATATGAAAAAGATGAACCCAACCGCATGGTTGGTCGATTGGGGATTGGATATATCATACATTTTCCTCCGGATATAGAAATCACCCCGAATATAGACCTTGATTTTATTGAAGGGGGTGAAAAAGAGCTGATCTTTGGTATCACTTTTGGCAAACAATTTTAAATAGTTCTTTTCCCCTATATGAATTGTCTCTCCCGCTTTCTCTCTTTTTAAAAATTTTCTGATTAATAATCACGACTAAATAATAGCTTTTTTTAGAAGACCGGTGTAAATTTATGACTCTTTTTTCTTAAATAATGATTGATATGATTTCAATAACAACTTATTGGCAACAATTTAAAGATTGCATTGATCAACTTCGTTCATCTGTAGACAACAAAGAATACTCCAATCAAATAGCCACCGCGGATCTTATGATCGAGATTGGCTTGACAATAGAACAACTGGGGATTACTCAAATCCAACAGGTAGGAGATCGACTGCACGAAAAAGCCAAATTGTTCGGATATCGAGTCCCATTTGTTACCCCTGAAAAAAAATATGAATTTTGTTTACCCAAAATAACTAACGCTGAAACCCTGATTTTTGCAATCGTTTACTATCAGCACCTTAAGAACTATGAAAATGTCGAATACCAAGGTTCTATCAATTGGTTTAGATCAAAGGTAATCCATGGTGTTAATGAAAAGAAAATTTCGACCCGTGCTCAAGCCGAAGCGATGTTAGGAGAAATTAGACGATATTGTCAAAGTCAAAATCTTGCCTTTAATGAATCTGAATTCATAAAGAAAAATGACGAGTCAGCAAAAGAGTATACAACAAGATTGTTCAAGAATTTTTATGCCAATAAAACTGCAAAAAGTGAACCAATCGGGCTAAAACAACTTAACGAATCAAAAGAATCCAACCTGTCCGATGAGCTAGCCAAGCTTGAAAAATCCCTTGAAGATTCAAGAAATAAAAGAAATCAATTGATTGTCAAAATAGATGCTCTTGCAAAGAAACTGGCAGACTATCATCTCCTTTCGCAAAACCAGCATAAATTAAACAATGAATGGAATAACAAATGGTTTTTTACAAAATTTTTCGACTGGATCATGTCCTGGTTCTCTAATGATTCATTTATCAAAAATTTAAAAACCAGCTATGAGCAAGTCATTAATGCTGAACATGAGCTGAAGCAAGAATTTCACCCCTTCGACACCGCGGATGCCTATCGAGCTGAATTAAAAAAACAACTGGAAGAAACTCACATTGAATGCGATAAGAATCAAAAGCAAATTAACGAATATCAATTGAAACAGTTAGAACACAAACTTGAACAAAGGTTAGAACAAAAGCTGCAAGAAAAACTACAACAGGACACTGCTGTTGAACAAAAAGAACCTTCCGTTACAAAAGTGCTATCAGAAATCAAACACGAAACCAATGGCAGTGATTTCTCTTCAAATTTAAATCATTATTATGGTTTCTTTAAAGAGCACTTGCCAAATCGAGAAACGCTGGGAGCAATTGCTGTTGGTGTCGCAGCCATTGCCCTTCAAAATTTGATGTAAAACCGTTTGAAATACGAGGTTCTCTCACTCAGGAATAAGTGGGAGTTCAGCACGTCTTTGGCATTGGAAGCAATCTTAATCCGGGAAGAAAGTAAAACTTGATTCCCGGCATTAAATTTTACCTGTTCAAGTTAACACGTCAATAACATCGTGTTGTCATCAGCCTGGGATATTATTTTGCTTTCGCCAATCATGAAGTAACACCGAGCGTCGCTTTGCATAACAGACCCCCAAGTTTTCAACATCTACAATTCTATCAGCTCTAAAATGACGAAAATCCTTTTTTAATTCACACCAGGCAATCAAAACTCTTACTTGATCAAAATACCCAAGTCCAATTGGCCAAATCGTACGCGTTGAAACATTTCCTTTTAAGTCATGGTATTGAATAAACAACTTCAGTTCTTTTCGTATTGCCTTTCTGACTAATGCGAGAGATTCATCTTCTCCTGAAATCACTTCACCAGGCCCTATTAATAAACTGGATAGCTCCAATTGCTGTCGCAAATCGGCAGGAAGTACAGAAGCGATTTTAGCCAAGGCATTATGAGCAGCCTGTTGCAAGTGAGTATCCGTTTTTTTAGCTACCCATCTGGAGCCTAAAACAAGAGCCTCAATTTCCTCTTCATTAAACATCAAAGGCGGTAACATAAAGCCTGGTTTTAACACATAACCCAATCCTGGTTCACCCTCAATATCAGCACCTTGAGCCTGTAAAGCCGCAATGTCCCGATAGATGGTACGGGTACTGACACCCAGCTCATTGGCAAGAAATTGTCCACTAAGGGGATAACGATAACGCCGCAAAATTTGCAACAGATGAAAGAGTCTCTCAGTTTTGCTCATAGTGGTATTGCTCTTCATAATAAAGATTTTTGAACAGTTCACGAAAACCAATCTTTTTATAAATATTCAAACCATCTGCAGATGCTTCTAAAAAACACCAGGAAATATTAGTGTCTTTCAGAATTTGAAGTTCTGATAAAATCAATTGTGTTGCATACCCATTTTTCTGATATTTGGGAAAAGTAGCTACATCATCAATCCTTGCACAGTCTCCCATAACAGTCAGCGTTAATGAGCAGACAATTTGCTCTTGAATAAAACCGGAAAAATGATAAATATCAGAAGACTTCTCAATAGCCTCCTGATGTCTTACTCTGTAAATTTTTGCAATCTCTGCAGTTGATTCAAATGCAGGGATAGTAGGTAAAATCCAGGTTTCCATCTCATTATCCATGCGCTTTATTAACAAGTCAGATTTAAACCCGGGCATTCCAAGATCCTGAATTGACAAGTACATGGCCACTCCTTGATCAATAGATAAAAATCCTGATTGAGCAAGTACATTATCTGTTTTTGTATCAGATAAATAGTCGGGAACCATCAGTGCCCAAGGTACTGAATGAGACTCATAAAAGCGTTTGCATTGATAAATCTCTGCCACAAGCAGAGTCGATTTACCTGAATAAAACACGGGATTTAGAGCAGGAATTGGCATTCCACTGTTACAAGCTTTCAATCCTTCCAATGATAAAAGCTCCATACTAATCAGTGAAAAAAAATGCCACTCCATTTGATGGAAAGTTTCAATACGGCTGTTCATAAAATAAACTCATCAAAATTTTTGAGCCAGGATAGGCTAAATTTTGTTTTCATAATAACACCAAAATCCTGTTTCATGTGTTTTTTATTATCAAGAAGGTCAATATTAGGCACTTAAAACACTACTGACAAAATCTGTCATTAGCCTTGTTTATACTGGCGATGATTAATAAAAAATAAGGAAAATAACATGTTAAGTGACCCTAATTTGGTTTTATTTTACGTCAAAAACCCGGCAAAAAGTGAAGAATTTTATAAAAATCTGTTAGACACTCAACCTATTGAATCTTCACCGACATTCGCTATGTTTGTCATGAAAACAGGGCTTCGTCTTGGATTATGGGCGCAAGAAGAGATTGAGCCTAAAGCTCATCAAACAGGAGGGGGTATGGAGCTGTCTTTTCAGGTTAACAGTAATGAAATGGTCGATGAGATACACAGGCAATGGTCTGATAAAGAAATTTCTATTATTCAACCTCCCACACAAATGGATTTTGGATACACATTTGTTGGTGTTGATCCCGATGAGCATCGTCTTCGTATTTTTTGTCTAAAACGAACGTAAGCAATTGGAGTAATGACCAATCATAGCTTGTAGTATGGCTTTTAAGTGAGTGATATCACACATCCCAAGCTGCTACAAGCTACAATTACTATTAGCAAATGAACAAACATCGGGACATCGACCGCTGATAGCTGTATTTTTTAAAAAGGAGATACAGAATGGTATGGGACGCAACGACAACAAACGCCATCTCTAATGCCGCCCATGCGCTTTTCCTGTTATTGTACTTAATTGGTGCCTGCATCCACTACTTAAAAAAAGATCATACTTTTTCGCTTTTGATTGTGTTTTTTTTCTTAAACCTCCTTGTTCTCAAGGTATTGGGAGTTTATGTCCATTACTACCCTTCTCATTTGCATTTACCACCAGCCTGGATTGCGATTAGTTTGCTTGTAATCATGCTTAATTATCTGCTTGTCCAATCAATGCAAATGCCCGATTTGTGCCGAGTTATCGTAGTATTTCTATCCATCGTCTTCACTTATCTGTTCCTGACCCACGATGGAAATTATACCTACATTGCCCTTCCTGTCATCCTTGTATGTTTGATTGCGGCTTATTATTCGCAAGCAAAAGTCAGGATTGGCTTTGTCATGGTCGTTATATCAAACCTGATATGGATAGTTACAAGACATATTGCAAACTATCTCACTGGTCATGAAATACCTATAGAATATCGCTATGATAATGATATCTATCATATCCTTTTAATTCTCTCTACTTATGTGATCTATAAGGGTATTGCCGAAGGGCAATGGAAACATCCTCGTTAAAAATATCATTGAGAAACCTATACTTATCAAAAGCAATGTCAAGATATGAGTGAATAATTTAATCACTTTGAAATGAACCATTTCCTGAGCATGAATTCATACATTCATGGAATTCTTTTAGTTATTCTAGACAGCCTACCAAAATAGCTGATTAATTATGCGATTAACAACAATCACTCTATAAAACCACAGAACACTTTGATACCTTATCCAAATAATTAAGAAAATCTCTTGAGAATAAATATTCATGAGCACTGATAATTTATTACAGCCCAAGTTAATTGAGGCAACACTTGGTGACTATCCAGTTATTCAAAATATGGCGCGATTTTATGTTTATGATATGTCACGTTATTGCGGTTTTATTTCGGAAGAATGGACATGCCCACCAGATGGACTTTATGAAAGTTATGATTTCAAAATTTATTTTACCGACCCCGAACGAAAAGCCTTCCTTATTCAAATTGACAATGAACTGGCCGGTTTTGCTTTATTAAATAAATTCGGAATCCAAGCTGTTGATTGGAGTATGGGAGAGTTTTTCATCCTGGCTAAATTCCAAGGGAAAGGCATTGGCCAATCAGTAGCTCATCAACTATGGCGCACTCATCCAGGTGAATGGGAAATATCGGTCATTCCGGAAAACATACCGGCTTTATCGTTTTGGCGCCAGGCAGTAATGACCTATACTCTTGGACGGTACAAAGAACAGATAAAGACAGTGAATTATGATATCCACCAAACCCAACGCATTATTTTAAGTTTTAATACACAAAAACAGAACAAATCTTGTCATTCCATTCCAAAAAAACCTATTACAATAGATTTCGTGGATAATATCCCCAAATCTCTGGAAAAAAAGATGACAGAAGATCTGATAGCCTATGAAAGAACTCATGGTATTGATGTGAACTACAAGCGTTTTTCGATAGTACTATCTGAAGAAGGGGTGACTTGTGGCGTTATTAATGCCTTTACTGCTTTTGCAGAAATATACATCGATGACATATGGGTAGATAAAGCATATCGTGGTAAAGGATATGGCAAAAAATTACTGCAAACTCTTGAGAATCATTTTAAAGGGCAAGGATTTAATAATATCAATTTATGTACCAGCGCCTTTCAAGCACCAGAATTTTACAGAAAATGCGGATACACGGCTGAATTTACTCGCATCAATCAAGCCAATCCCAAGCTTTCCAAAACCTTCTTTGTGAAATTTTTTGATGATGAAAATCAAACACAAGGACTATTTTGAAAAATAGAACTTCTAAATAACTCCCCACATCTTATTGATATTCAGAAGTCCTGAAAAAGTAATTTTCAATTAAATAGACTAATTAAAGTGCCTATAAACCGTCTTATTCGAACTGTTTATATTAATTTGTTTTAAGAGAAAAATCCTGGGAAGTCAGAAACCAACATCGAATACTTTTTTCAGAACGCCTATGATATTGGCACCAGTCTTTAATAATAGAGGAATCTATATCTTCAGGAATATCATGCATTCCTCGAGGAAAATTTCCCTGTAAAAGCAATAAACATCCCAGATTATGCAAATAAAACTCAGGATCTATAAAAATCATTGGCGTAGGATCATATAGGCAAAAATTAATAGGTTTTTTATCGTATAATACATCCTGAGAGGTGAAATTGGGACCAAACTCATCATGCAGTCCTAAATTCCCCAAAATTTTGCCATCAAACCAGGCTCTGGGATATTCGCTCATGATATTTTTACCGCCCGTTGCAGTTAATATAATATCTGCTTTAGCCACAGCTTTTTCGAGCTTATCATGCTCCTCGGGTCTAATAGCCTCTATACCAAGATTGAAAGCTAAATCACATTGATGGACTGAACTATCCACTACAGTAACTGGTACTTGATGTTCCAGACAAAAATAAGCGAGCCCTCGCCCTATTTTACCAAACCCAAAGATTAGCCAATTCTTGTTTGTGGGATCGACACCAGTGAGTTTTTGAATCGCTTGGTGAGAACTTTCAGCACAGCCAAATACTGTTTCCAATTGTTTCGTCATTGTGTGATCAATGCTTATAACCGGAAAATCAAGTGTTTTCAGACTACGATAATACTGATCCCCTGAGCCTGTTAACTCTATAGCTCCCGTCAAAGGTCTTCCGAGACGCTGATGAAGCTGCCCGCCACAATCCATATAAACATCGAACGTTTCATCTCTTAAAAGGTCAAGATTTTCAACATAAGCAATTCCTGAATTATGAAGACAAGTAATCGCATCAGGATGTGCCTGACAAAAAGAGGCTGGATTGGTTACGGTCACCTCAGCATTTGCAGCGACAAGAGCTGCTATTTTTAGCAGTGTATTGGGAACCAAAGGCACATGATGCAGTATTTTCACTCCTTCCAGTGGCCTGTTTTTGTCCCATTCATTAATCTGAAGATGCATAAATGGCGCAATTTGCGGGTGATACATTTCTAAGTACTTTAATAACTCCTGGTGCATTATTTAGACCATATGAGTATGAGAAAGAATGACAATACTATAATAAAACTCATTAACAATAACACGAATTAATAAAGCATATTTTAATGGCTCTACCCCAACAAAGGGGGCACTTTAATCAAGTTAGTATAAACTAACCTCTTGATTTCGCGATCAAAAAGGAGATTAAAGTGCCGAGACATGATGTTATCCTAAATTTGCCTGGTTTTACTATAAAAAAAGCAAGTGGTTATCAACCCTTGTTATTGGATTTAACCTATAACCGTTTACCACGCTGTTCTCATTGTTCAAGCAAAAAGGTTCGAAAGAAATCGAGTTATGAACGAAAGGTTCATCATGAATTAATAGGTCACAGACGGACTATTCTTCGATTCAAAGCATACAAACTGTTTTGCAATGAATGCGGTCGTTATGGTAATCAACAATTTCCCGGAATTGCTAAATATCAACGGTCTACAGAGCGTTTACAAGTTCAAATATTTCATCACCATACGAGTGGTATTTCCCAGAAAGAGTTATCTCTTCAATTTAAACAAGGGAAAGCAACCATTGAACGTTGGTATCATAGACGCTATCAAATAGAAGGAAATGAATTGCTCAATACGCCTTGTCCAAAAGTGTTAGGTCTTGATGAGCACTTCTTTAGTCGAAAACATGGCTTTGCAACTACCTTATGTGACCTTAAAAAGCATAAAGTGTTTGATATCGTTAAAGGACGAAGAGAGGTTGATTTAAATCACTACCTTAACTCTTTAAAAGGGAAAGACCGTGTTCAAGTGGTCTGTATGGATTTAAGTAATACCTACCGCTCTCTGGTCAAAAAGCATTTCCCAAACGCTAAAATAGTAGCTGATAGGTTTCACGTCATTCGATTAGTACAACATCAATGTATGATGACTTATCGTGAGTTATCCAGCTCAATTAAAAATAACCGAGGTCTATTGGCTTTGTTGCGAACCAAACCAGATAAACTCACATCTCATAAGAAAATAAAGCGAGACACTTTCCTCGCTGAAAATCCAGCCATTGAAGCCATTTATCACTTCCAACAACAGCTTCATGAGCTATTAATGAATAAAACTCTAACTAAAGTACGATGCCGTAAAATCATTCCTCTCTTCTTAAAAATGATTCAGAACTTGAAACAAAGCCCATTTAAATCATTAGTTGCCCTGGGAAAAACCTTAGATTCATGGAAAGAAGAAATTGCCTGTATGTGGCGGTTTAGTAAATCAAATGGCATCACTGAAGGATTTCATCGGAAAATGAAACTAATACAACGAAGAGCTTATGGGTTTAGAAACTTTGAAAACTACCGATTAAGAGTTAGAGTATTATGTGCTTGATAAAATGCCCCCGTATTTGGGAAAGACCCATTTTAATTTGTGAGGATTGGGCGATTAATTATTGATTGGGCCGTATAGGATTCGAACCTATGACCCTGAGATTAAGAGTCTCCTGCTCTACCAACTGAGCTAACGGCCCATATTATAAAAACCACTTACAATTTAATAGCAACAAGTATTCTATCTGTCAACTGACAAATAAATTAGAGAATGGCCTTATATCATTTATAGTCATCAAGCAAAAAACCAATCGCTAATAACGAATGAAATCTTTGTATGATAGTATGATTTTAACCGCAAATTTAATTGACTAAAATGCTGAAACTATTTGATGCTCATTTTCATATTATCGATTATCGTTTTCCTCTAATAACTAATCAATCCTATCTTCCTCCCGAATTTACTGTCGAAGATTACCTCCAACGGGCAAAGCCCCTGAATATTTGCGGAGGAGCTGTTGTTTCAGGCTCATTCCAAGCCTTTGACCAAAGTTATCTTCTAGCTGCTCTGTCTATTTTAGGCTCCGATTTTGTAGGAGTTACTCAATTACCTGCCACTGTAAGTGATGAAGAAATTATTCAATTAAATCAAAAAGGTATTCGTGCAGTCCGCTTCAATGTCAAGCGTGGCGGCTCAGAAAACATCCATCGGTTAAAGTATTTTGCTCATCGTATTTATGAAATGGTCAGGTGGCATGTAGAGATTTATGTTGACTCAAAGGATCTTGGCGATTTGACTAGTCTGTTATTGGAATTACCGGCTGTCAGTATTGATCATTTAGGATTATCGCATTCAGGTTTTTCTCAATTACTCCATCTGGTGGAACATGGCATCAAAATAAAAGCTTCAGGTTTTGGGAGAGTCGATTTTGATGTTAAAAAAGCACTGCAAACCATTGCCCAAATTAATCCAGACGCTTTGTTATTTGGTACAGATTTACCCTCCACGCGTGCCCCCCGCCCTTTTCTGGATAGTGACATTCAAATAATCCAGGATCTATTTGATGAGAAGCTGACAGAAAAAATTCTGTACAGGAACGCGCGTAATTTTTACAGTAAAAATAGTTCAGAGTAAGGTTTACACTTTATATTTCTCTGTTTTTCTATTTCTAAGTCCTTCATCTTCTTCTACAGGCACATTTGTAAATATCCTCAAACTCCCTGGACTGGCAGAAGTATAATTAAGACGGGCTTTTTGATATTGTTTACAAATTTCTCGCTGAAGCTCAATCGGCATCATACCAACAGCACCATACACTTTGACATTACCGCTTGGTTTCTTTCCAGGAGGATAATTTTTAACATCAATCACCGCCTCTCTTAAATCTTTTATAAATTGCGTTTCGAAACCTTTGACTAATGTGTGCACATGAGTCAAACATAAGTGAAATCCGTCCGGATTTTGTAGCAAATTAAGCTTCCAACCTCGCTTCTCCAATTCATCTGCAATGAAATGAGCATTGCAAGTGTTACTTCTAAAACCCAGGATGGACCATTGAGGATTACCATAAACATAAATATCCTCACTGGTTAATCCATTGCCTTCCTCCAGTAATGTCGTTAATTCTTTTTGAATCGCATTGCGTAATGTGATAATGCTTTTAGCGATTTCCTGATATTTATTTTTTCCATAGTAAGACAAAGTGGCATAGACCTCTGCAACCCGAGCCCCACTGGTTGAACCATCGAGAATTCCTGGTGTAGCATACAATCCACCTGACCAGTTTAATGCGGCATAAACCGACAAAGCAGGCGAATCCTCACTAAAAAGACAAACAGAGGTGCCTTTAGGACAACAGCCATATTTATGCAAATCGGCTGAAATGGAAGTCACTCCAGGTACTCTAAAATCCATAGGTTCTGATGAAGTATCTAAAAAAGCCGTTAAAAATCCACCCAAACAGGCATCCACATGAAAAGGAACATTTTTTTTCTTTGCTAATTGACCTAACTCAGAGACAGGATCATGAATTCCATTCATGAAAGATGGGGCAGATCCAACGATTACAGCAGTATTTCTGGTAATATAGGAACTCATGACCTTGGGATTCACCGCACCCGTTTTTTTATCAACAGGAACCGTAATTAATATTGCTCCAGTTAATTCGGCTGCTTTTTTAAATGCAGCATGTGCTGTTTCAGGAACGACAATTTCAGGATAATCAATGCCTTTTGCCCTTGCGCGAATGACATAAGCAGCCATCGCCTCAATAATGCTGGTCGTACCCCCATGAGTTAATAAACCATAACATTCTTTTGAACCATGAAACAAATTTTGACACCAGCGAATCACCTCCGCTTGCATTGCGTTAATTCTAGGCCATTTATCATGCAAAGGATTAGTGAGAGCAGTTGCCCCATAAACTTCTTTAAGCAGCTCTGTCAGTTCCTTAGGGTGAATAGCGTATAATGCACCTGAATCTTTACCATCCCCTCTTTCAACAAGAAACTCCCTCTCAGGGCTGTCATTAGTTACGGATAAAAAATCAAAATGACATTTTTCCACATCCACATCAAATGCACTCAAAATATCTTGGGGAGAAAGCCCTTCCTCCGGTATTTCCTCCCTCAGAGTCATACCGGAACGCTGAATTCTCAATTTTTCTCTCGTTGAAGAGAGTTCTTTATTGAGCTCTTTCTCAATGATCTGATTCACCCCAGGTAAATTTTTTGCCAAGGCGTAAGCACTATCAATAATACGCTGCTTCATACTGGCGTTATTACGGCTACGGTACCACCTGGAAATCGATGGGTTATGGTATTGATTATAAAGAAAATAAAGAGCAGCTGTGCCTAATATGATTTGATGTGCCGGAGTATCTTGTAATAATTCATCTAAAGAACTGACCGCTGCTGTTAATAAATCTGAAACAAACCCGAACATTGCACATATCCTTACGAACAAAATGATGGATAATAGTCACTTTGCATAAAAAAATAAAGGCCGGTCGATACGTGTCAGTATAACAAAAACGCCCTGGTATTTTGCTTGAGCCGGATGATCTCCTAATGCAAGATATAATATTCACGGCATTACGCATAATGCGTCTTTATAAGCTAAACTAAGCTTATCCACTGGATCATAACATACCAGTGACTTGAATATCAGGGATAGATAACAATGAAAAAAAAACTGGCATTGGTCATGCGATTACTGGCTGTTATTCTTATTCCTGTCCTCATGTCCTGTAATTCAGAATCCAATAAGCCAGTGGTACATACCTTGGCAGAAGTTGACGTCGCGCTACCAGTAAAAAAGAATATTGTAGAATGGGACGAATACACAGGACGATTTCAAGCAGTAGAAGAAGTGGATGTTCGTGCCCGTGTCACTGGATATCTTGAGGCGATCAAGTTCCAAGACGGCCAAATGGTAAAAAAAGGAGACGTTTTATTCGTTATTGATCAACGCCCCTTCAAATATGCTCTGGCAAGAGCAGAAGCTCAATACGCCTTAGCCAAAGCGCAATATGAACGTGCCATAAAACTTCAAAAAGAGAAATTTATTTCAGCTGAAGTGATAGATCAACGATTTCAAGACGTACAAGTTGCTGAAACCAGAGTACAGGAAGCAAAATTGAATCTCGAATTTACTGAGGTCAAATCCCCCATCAGTGGCAAAATTAGTCGAGATTTTGTGAGTGCGGGTAATTTAATCCGCATGAACGACACAGTCTTGACTAAAGTAGTTTCTGTTGATCCCATTTATTTTTATTTTGAAACCAGTCAAAATGATTTGCTCAAATACATACGCCTCGATCGCGCTGGAAAAAGACTCAGCTCCGAGAAAAAACCAACTCCAGTCTTAATTAAGTTACCTGATGAAAAGGATTACTTGCATCAAGGAACAGTGGATTTTTTAGATAATGTGATTGACTCAGGCACAGGAACTATCCTTGCCAGAGCACTTGTCCCTAATCCTGATAACGTCATTTATCCTGGTCTTTTTGCACGTGTAAAATTAGTTGGAAGTGGGGAATATGAAGCAATTTTACTCCCCGATAAAGCAATCAATACGGATCAAGCCCGCAAATTTGTGTATGTGGTTGATAATGAAAATAAAGTGAAACGAGTGTATGTTGAGTTAGGGCCACTGCGCGAAAGCGGGTTTTACATTATCCGAAGTGGATTGAAAGGGGATGAAAAAGTTATCATTCATGGAATCCAACGTATTCATGGCCCAAACCAGGAAGTTAAGCCTGTGGTAATTGAGGTGACTGAAAATTAAACCGGTTTTGTATTGGAATTATGGTCATTTGATATAATTTTAATACTGCACAAAGCATACAACGTTTTATGGTGGAGCCCTCACGAAAAGGATTTTCTGGATGAAAATAGCTCTTTTCTTTATTGATAGACCAGTATTTGCAACAGTGATCTCCATCATCATTGTTATGGTGGGGGTATTGTCCTATTTCAACTTACCAGTAGAACAATACCCACAAGTAGTTCCTCCTACGATTCAGGTATACGCCTCTTATCCTGGAGCCAATGCAAAAACAGTAGCTGAAACTGTTGCAACACCGATTGAACAGGAAGTTAATGGTGTGGAAAACATGTTGTATATGGATTCCCAATCCACTGATGATGGACAAATGCGTCTGACTATTACTTTTAAGCTTGGAACAGATCTGGATCAGGCGCAGGTGCTGGTGCAAAACAGGGTGGCAGTTGTGGAACCCAAATTACCTGAAGAAGTCCGCCGCTTAGGAATCACTACTAACAAAAATTCACCTGATTTGATGTTGGTAGTGAATATGTACTCCCCTAATGGTCAATATGATCAAACCTACATCGGAAATTACGCTATCTTGCATATACGCGATAAAATCAGACGAATTGAAGGTGTAGGCAATGTACTCGTATTTGGGGCCAGTGAATATGCCATGCGTCTTTGGCTGAATCCCGATTTAATGAATACTTTTAATTTAACGGCAAATGATGTTTTAGCAGCTGTTCGTGCTCAAAACGTGCAAGTCGCCAGCGGCAAGCTTAATTTGCAGCCACAGAAAAAACAATACGGTTTCGAGTACCATATTGAAACCAAAGGACGCCTGGTTAAAAAAGAAGAATTTGAGAATATTATTGTCAAATCAGGTGAAAGCGGGCGTATCGTTCGCCTGAAAGACATTGGTCGCGTCGAGTTAGGTACGCAAAATTACCTGACGAAAGGTTATTTAGATAAATACCCTGCTGTTGCATTACCTATTTATCAACGCCCAGGAACCAATGCATTAGCCACTGCACAAGAAATCATTAAAACCATGAAAACAATTGCCAAGGATTTCCCGCCGGGCATTACCTATGACATGGCCTATAATCCTACTCTATTTGTTCAACAGTCGATCGATGCGGTATTTCATACCATTTATGAAGCGATTGCTCTGGTTGTACTCGTCATTTTGATTTTTCTACAAACATGGAGAGCCTCTGCCATTCCAGTAGTAGCTATTCCTGTATCATTGATAGGAACTTTTGCCGTGATGCAGGCTATTGGATTTTCGTTGAATTACTTGACCTTGTTTGGACTTGTTCTTGCTATTGGTATTGTGGTTGATGATGCCATTGTCGTTGTCGAAAATATGGAGCGTAATATCCAGGCAGGCATGAATCCCCGCGATGCCGCCAGAAAAACCATGACAGAGGTAGGATCAGCATTGGTTGCTATGGGTTTGGTGTTGATTGCCGTCTTTTTACCTACCGTTTTTCTGGAAGGAATTTCCGGGCGTTTTTATCAACAATTCGGTACAACGCTTGCTGTCGCAACTGCCATTTCTGTTTTTGTCTCGTTAACCCTGACTCCAACCATGGCGGTATTATTGCTTCGTGCTCATCACGGAACTATAAAACAAGAAGGGTTAGCCTGGTGGAAAAAACCAATATATGGATTTTTGCATGGATTTAACCGACTAATGGAAGGATTTTCCCGGCAATATGGGAAATTGGTTGCTACCCTCACACGTAAAACGGCTTTAATGATTATTGCTTATGGTATTTTTATTTCCATCACACTACTTCTATTTGTCTACGTACCACGCGGCTTTATCCCGAGACAAGACCAAGGTTATTTTATCGTTGCAGTTCAATTGCCGCCTGGAGCCTCTTTGAGCCGTACCGATGCTGTCATCAACAAAGCAGTCAACAAAATATTGGCGATTCCTGGTATTGCCCATACCGTTAGTTTTACCGGCTTTTCTGGCGCTACATTTACTAATTCATCGAATGCCGGAGCAATTTTTACCCCCCTATTGTCATTTCAAGAAAGGCAACGTATGGGGATAAATTATAACGATATTCTTAAGCGTCTAAGGCAGGAATTAAGTACCATCAAGGAAGCCCTCATCGTGGTTATCCCTCCTCCCCCAGTTCGAGGTATTGGAAATGCAGGTGGTTTTAAAATGATGCTTCAAGACAGGGGTGGTCGAGGTCTTGATGTATTAATGGAAGCGGCAGCAACAATGGTTAATGCAGCGAATCAGGAAAAAGCCACCACATCAGTATTTACTTTTTTTGAAAATTCAACACCACGACTTCACTTGAAACTTGACAGAGAAAAGGTGGAACGGCTTAACGTGCCTTACGCCAATGTCGTGGAAGCACTGGAAGTTTACCTTGGCTCTGTTTTTATTAACGAATTCAATTACCTGGGACGTACTTTTCGTGTTATTGCGCAAGCTGATTCAGAATATCGGCATACTGAAGATGATATTTTACGAATCAAAGTCAAAAGCAACAGTGGAGACATGGTTCCTATAGGATCAGTTGCGCAAATAGAAAATACGGTTGCTCCCTCGCGTATGCCTCGTTTCAATCTGTATCCCGCTATTGATTTGCAGGGTGATGTTGCTCCCGGATACAGTTCTGATGAAGCACTGGTGACTATGGAAAAACTGGCTCAGAACAATCTTCCAGACGGGATTGGTTATGAGTGGACAGAAATAGCCTATCAACAGAAAATGGTAGGTAATACTGCTTTGATGGCTTTTACTCTGGGTGTTATTTTCATTTTCCTTGTCCTTGCCGCTCAATATGAAAGCTGGTCTTTACCTTTAGCCGTCATATTAATTGTACCGATGTGTCTCTTTTCTTCCATGCTGGGAGTTAAAATTCTCGGGATGGAAAATAATATTATGACTCAAATTGGTTTTCTGGTTTTGATTGGACTTGCATCGAAAAATGCCATCCTCATTGTGGAATTTGCGAGACAACTTGAAAATCGGGGCTATAACCTCTGGAAAGCCGCCATTCAGGCAGCAAAACTTCGTCTGCGCCCGATTTTGATGACCTCATTTGCATTTATTCTCGGTGTTTTTCCCTTGATTATCTCAACAGGCGCAGGCGCTGAAATGCGCCGAGCGCTCGGTGTCGCTGTATTCAGCGGGATGTTGGGAGTGACTTTTTTTGGTCTGGTCTTTACGCCTTTATTTTATGTTTTAATTAGTCGCTTGAGTAGATATAAAAGGAAATTAAAAGACCTTAACTAAATATTTGCTGTGAAACCCTTAATATATTTATGCACTCGGTTCCTCTCTTCTTTGCATGATGTCGTGAGTGAAATTTTAATCAACCTTGACTAAAAAAGATCATTTCAATTAAAATGTGGCTTTTATTAATCGATCCAGTCTGACAGCATGGAGCACTATGATTAAAAGCAAGACATTTAGTTGCTATATTATCGGTGAAGCTAATATAACTCTTCAATGTGCAGATATCCTATTAGCAGGAGGCCATAAATTACTTGGCATAATCTCTCCATCAAACACCATAAAAAAATGGTGTACTGCCAATTCCATTGCTTATCTTGAGAACATCAAGGAATTTGAAAAAAATCATATGGACGAAGAATTTGATTTCTTGTTTAGCATAGTCAACAGTGAAATCATTCCTCAAAAAATTTTAAGACTCCCTCGTTATTACGCCATAAACTATCATAACTCCCCATTACCCAAATATGCAGGATTATATGCCACTTCGTGGGCGATCCTTAATGGCGAAACTCAGCATGGTATTAGTTGGCACATTATGAATGAAGTGATAGATGCAGGTGATATTCTAAAGCAACCAACTTTTCCAATAAATGATCTGGATACGGCGTTTAGTTTAAATCTGAAATGTTATGAACAAGGGATCTATTCCTTTCATGAACTTGTTGAAGAGCTTTCATCCCACACTACGACTTCGGTTAAACAAAATCTGTCATGCCGTTCTTATTATGGTCTAAAAAACAAGCCGGCAAATTTTGGATTTATTTCATGGGAAGAATCTTCAGAAAGCATTGATCGGCTCTGCAGGGCTTTAACATTTGGAAATTATACCAATCAGTTAGAAGTACCCAAGATTATGATTAATAAGGAAATTTATGTTGTAAAATCTTATGAAAAATTAAATATATCCTCAGGAGTAAAACCAGGCACCGTTGTGAATAACTCGAATGGTGGCTTACAAGTAGCTACCGGAACAACAGATATATTGATTCTAGAGCTTACTGATCTTGAGGGCAGAACATGCTCAATGGAAGAATTAGGCAGCTTATTTAAAATGACTCGCTACTCACAACTTGACACAATTGAACCTGCGTTTTTTGAAAAGCTAACAATTTGTCCTGCTAAAAAACCAAAAATAGAGAAGTTCTGGGTCAATGAGTTTTTGAAATGTGCTCAAGAAAAGAATTCATTTTTATCTCCACTATCCCAACTCGATAAAACATCATGTTCACTTCACGATAGAAAAACAGTAACACAAGTACCTGGTGAGTTACTCGCAAAATTGAAAAAACTATGCCCTGAGCATTGGCAAATAAAGAATATCTTATTAACTAGCCTCTTAATTTACCTATATCGATTAAATAATTACAGTAATCTCTCGATTGCATTCATTAATTCACAATTGAGCAGTAATGATCCTGATTTAAATAAGCTTTTATCAGACTATGTGCCTTTAACAACGCAATTTGATAGCACTATGACATTTATGGACGCATTGACATTTGTCTCAAAAGAACAGGGAAAGTTATATGAAAACAGCACTTACACTAGAGATATTTTCATACGCTACCCTGAGCTACATAATGCTTTCAACCATATTGATGTCAGTATCACCTATATTACTGACTCAAAAGCAGTGGCACCTTGTGTCGGCGATAAAAAGTTAAACTTCTGTATTGCAGAGGATTGTTCCTGGTTTTATGTTAATAATAAAACAAATTATAGAGCCCATTTGGAATCTTATGCTTTTTTTGAAAATATGAATGAGCATTTGCTGACTTTATTGGAAGATATAGTCAGTAACCCTGATAAAAAGATATTCGAACTTTCAATAATCAGTAAAAAGGAAAAAAACGATTTATTGGTAGTCTGGAATAACACTCAGTGTGATTACGATTATGAAAAACCGATTCATCAATATTTTGAAGAGCAAGTTTCCAAAACACCTGACGAAATAGCTGCTGTCTTTGAGAACAAATCAATAACTTATGTAGAACTTAACCGAAAAGCCAATCAATTAGCACACTATTTAAGATCTCAAGGTGTAAAACAAGATGACCTGGTAGGGATTTCTTTAAGTCGCAGTTTGGAAATGGTTATATGCATTTTAGGCATTTTAAAGTCTGGAGGAGCTTACCTGCCATTAGATCCTAATTATCCTGATGAGCGGATTTCATACATGCTAATGGACAGTAAAACTAACCTGCTGATAACAGATCAAGAATTCATAAAGAGAAAACCACATGGATTCAATGGCAAAAGTATTGAGATAAATTCCTTTTTAAATTTAAAAAACCTGTCTTCTGAAAATCTTCAAGCAATTAACAAACCATCCGATTTAGCCTACATTATTTATACTTCCGGGACTACAGGAAAACCTAAAGGTGTAGCCATATCGCATCGTTCTATTTGCAATCACATGTTGTGGATGAAGAAGGAATACGCTTTTAAAAACAAGGATGTATTTTTACAGAAAACCCCCTTCTCGTTTGATGCCTCTGTTTGGGAGTTTTTTATGCCACTTCTGGTTGGTGGTAAACTGGTCGTTGCCCCAAATGATGCACATACCAGTCCCAATCAAATGATACGCCTAATCAGAGAGAACAAAGTTAGCGTATTGCAGATCGTTCCTTCTATGCTAAAAGAATTAGTATCTAACGAAGAGTTTGGTCTCTGCAAATCACTCACGCATGTATTTTGTGGTGGTGAAGCCCTTTTATCAGAAACAATTAATGCTTTTTTTAAGTACAACTTCTCAGATACAAAACTACATAATCTCTATGGACCAACGGAAGTAACCATTGATACAACTGCTTATACATGTACCGCAGGAGATGCAAAAGGCGATGTAAGCCGAATAGGCAAACCGATAATGAACACAAAAGTGTATGTATTAGATGCAAAAATGCAGCCTGTTCCTATTGGAATAATGGGGGAGCTTTATATTTCAGGAGATGGTTTAGCACGTGGTTATTTAAACAACCCTGAATTTACCATACAGAAATTTTTACCCAACCCATTCAGCAACAATAAAAATGATCGATTATACAGAACAGGGGATCTTGTCAAATGGAATTCCAACGGAGTCCTGGAATATCACGGCCGATGTGATAATCAAGTAAAAATTAGAGGATATAGGATAGAAATCAATGAAATTGAATCCTATTTGGAAAAAATTCCTTCCATCCATCAATGCATTGTGAAACCGGAAAAAAACCAGGACGACTCAATGTCTTTATCAGCTTATTTGGTTTTGGAAAAAAATTCTCAAATATCCGCTGTAGATATTCGGGCTATATTAAAGCAGAATATTCCTGAATACATGATCCCGGCCCGATTTTATATTGTTGACAAATTTTTTAGCACCCCAAGCGGTAAAATAGATAGAAAAATGTTACCAATCCCATCCAAACGATTACGTTCGGGTACTAATTATGCTCCCCCCAATAATCCTAAAGAACAATTATTACACAATATCTGGTGTTCGGTTTTAAAAATAGATAATTTGGGAATTTACGATGATTTTTTCGAACTTGGCGGTAATTCACTATCAGCAATGAACATAATATCACATATACGGGAACAATTTTCACTGACATTGAGCGTTAGAACATTATTTGATTTTCCCACAATATCCTCTTTATCTAAAGCAATAGAGAACATATACCATAAGAAGACTGATTGTATATACAATCAGTCTTCTGGAAATCATATCATCCCTCTTAGAACAGAAGGAGAAAAAACACCTCTGTTTTTAGTACATCCAATTGGTGGAAGTGTTTTTTGGTACAAACTTCTTGGACAATATTTTGATAAAGATAGACCATTGTATGGAATACAGGATCCTGGGCTTGATAGAAATGAATTGATATTTAGTAACCTGGAAGAAATGGCTAGTGCATATGTCCATTCAATTCAGGCTATTCAACCAAGCGGACCTTACATACTTGGTGGCGCATCATTTGGATGTACTGTTGCTATTGAAATGGCGAAACAATTAGAGGAAAAAGGAGAAACAGTAATTTCTATTATCTCCCTTGATGGTTGGGCATTTTACCCTTCCTTACAAAACAATGAGCTTTATTTTCAAGAAGTTATGAAAGAACAAAATTCAAGAATTCTAAAGAAATATATTGAAAATAACGTCAGTAACTCCAAATTTTTATTAGAATTACAATGGCATAGAGAAAACATGTTGACTCAATATAAAATGCCAATTATTAAACCCAAATTTATTTTATTTAAGGCAAAAAAACTTACAGAAATGTTTCAATATAATGCTAGTTTGAATTGGTGGGAAAATTATACAAGTCAACCAATTGAACTACATTTAACTCCTGGTGATCATGAAAGCATGTTTTATGAGCCTAATATCAAAATCCTGGCTACCAAGCTCAATGATAGCTTAAATGAGCAGGATATTAAGCATTACCAATTCAATGATACACTGAAGGATTCATTTATAGATCAACTCTAAACCAGTATCATCAGAACTGCACAGAGGTTTTGGTTGATTTGTTTCTTCTCTCTCCGTGACCTATTATTTAAATGGAATAAATAAAATCCATATGAATGAAATTGAATTAGGTCACTCTCTATGCCTAAAAAAGCGGATCTGACATTGCTCCTCATCAATACCCTTGAAGAACCAATATTTTATCTTTCCTCAGATTTTATTATTTTAGATCTCAACGCTTCCGCCAAGAAAATATTCAAAATTACAAAGAATTCAATTATTGGAAAACCTTTTTCAGTTTTATGTTCTGATCATGATTTAAAATCACTTGAACATCCTTTTGATAGAAATTTAAAGACATATATTAGAAAAAAAATAGTTTTATGGGATTCATTATGTTTAAAAAAGCCTATAAATGGAATTCAATATATTGCTATAGGGACTATTAAAAATCAAACCAATAAATCCGCATTGAATAGCAATCTCAAAACAAACACAGATGGCACCAACCCTATAGACATCACAAGTAAATTTTTAACGGAACAAATAAATAATAAAAGTAAAAATACTTCAGATTATGTATATGCTATTTATCGCTACATGGAAAATATTATCGCACAGATTCCAGTAAGTGTTTATTGGATGAATAAAAATCATGTGTACATGGGGTGTAGCAATAATATGGTTAAATTATTAAATCTCAATTCAAGGTACGATATTGTTGGTAAAACTTACGAGGATCTATATCACGAAAAATCAACCTCATACTATAAAAAAGCAGATAAAATAGTTATGGATAAAGGTATCTCATTAAGTCTGGAAGAGCCATTCTATTGTCCCGATGGAACTACTAAAGAGATTTATTTGTCGAATAAAGTCCCTCTTCGTGACCTGGAGGGTAAAATTATAGGTATGCTCGGGGTATCAGTAGATATTACTGATAGAAAAAAAATGGAGTTGGAACTTAGTAAAGCTAAAGAAGCTGCTGAGGAAGCAAACAATGTAAAGACTGAATTCATAGCCAATATGAGCCATGATCTCAGAACCCCACTAAGTGGTGTTGTGGGTATGGCTGAACTTATGAAAGAGCAAGTAACAGATCCTGTACAAGTACAATATGCGGAGTGGATTTTTGATTGCAGCCAACAATTATTGAGTTTATTAGATGGCATACTTGACATCGTATCCTTGGGAAATGTTAAAGAAGATGAATTAAAAATAACAACCTTTGACATCAACGAATGTATTGCGGAATTAGTTCATCTTGAAATGCCGTCCATTAAACTGAAACAACTTGATTTGATCGTTAATATTGATAAAAAGATTCCTCGATTAATAAAAACCGACCGTATAAAACTTCATCGAATTATTCTCAATCTTTTAGGTAATGCCATTAAATTTACCGATTCCGGTTATATTGCAATTGATGTGAAATTACTTGAGCTAAATAATGAGTCAGGATTAATTTATTTTGCAATATCTGATACTGGCATTGGTATCCCCGAAAATCAACAAACGAAAATATTTGACAGATTTCATCGTATTATCCCGTCCAGCATAGGAAAATATAAAGGCCATGGCGTTGGTTTACATATTGTTCAATCCTATGTAAACCTGCTAGGCGGAGAAATACAGGTAAACAGTGAACCGGGAGTAGGAACTACCTTTTATTTTGAACTCCCTATTCAAATTGAAAAAGAAAATGAAGTGATAAAGGGTCATTATAAGCTTGAAAAAAAAAATATAATACCTGTACCTAAAAAAGAAAAAATTTTAGATAAAAACTCAAAAAATGAGTTTTTGTATAACTCACCTAATATTCTCATCCTGGAAGATAATCTGGTAGCCAGACGTACAATAGAAAGCTTGGCGACTCAAGAAAAATGTCGTTTTGTTTCTGTAGCAAAAGGTAAAGAAGCCATACGGCTTGCTAAAACCAATGAATTTGATCTGATAATCACAGATATTGGGTTACCAGATATTGAAGGACATGTGGTAGCAAAATTAATTAGAGAATGGGAGTTATCTCAATCAAAGCCACCGATACCAATAATAGGATTAACTGCACATGTCAAAGAAAAATCCAAAGAAATATGCTTGAAATCAGGTATGGATGATGTATTCAACAAACCAATCAGTCGGCAGCTTTTACAGTATATACTGAGTCGATTCATTCCATCAAAAAATAAAAACTCAACTTCATGCTCTTCTCAAAAGACAACATCATCAGAGCAAATAATAGAAGCAGATTTGCCAGAAAGTGAAAGTAATTTTTTTAACTTGGACTCTTATCCTTTACTCGATATTCACAATGCTGTTTCCATCATGGGTAGTCTCAAATTGGTTCGGGAGATATTACCACTTATGATAGGTGAAGAAACCCAAAAAGATGTTGAATCCATTGAAAAAGCTTTTCATATAAAAGATTGGGAAACGGTAGAGAGAATCGCTCATAAAATGAAGGGTGGTGCTGCGAATTGCGGTGCTGTACGTATGAAATATGCTTGCCAATATTTAGAGCGCTATCAAAAGATGGGATATACCAAGCTTCTTGAGCCTCTTTACCAACAACTTATAAAAGTCGTGGAAGATACCCAAAAGAATATTCATGAATGGCTAAAACATTGACCCTCACTAGAAACATCAATGGTATTCACTAATTAAGCCCCCAGAAAAAACTTCAAATATAATATTTATCAATCAACTTGAATATTATAAATACACATTAATTAACTTTGCTATAATTAATTTAAATAACGCCAAATTGGATTCGGTGTAACCTTTGGGAGGAAGCAGTAAATGTCTGATGAAATAAGTAAAGAATATTTTGATGAGACTCTCGGCATCCATCAAGAATACCTGGGTATCCTTAATTGCCTACCAGATATCGTTTACTGGGTGGACAAAGATTGTTTATTAAAAGGTTGTAATCAAAACTTCATAAAATTACTTGGTTTAAAAAAAATAAAAGATTTAAAAGGAACTCCTTATGAACAAATGGCAAAATACACTGGGTGGCCAGAAAAAAATATTGAAGCATTTAAACTGGATGACATGAAAGTGCTCTTTTCAGGAGAACCCCAATGGGATGTAGAAGAGGGGCCTTTATTTAACAAGGATAAGGAAGTGAGTTATTACCGAACTCGTCGCGTACCATTATTTGATAAAGACAATAAAGTATATGGATTGGTAGTTGTTCTAACTGACATCACCAAATTTAAAAAAATGGAAGAGCAATTACAGAAAGTAGCTACAAAAGAAAAGATAAAACCTAGTCCAGCCAAACGAATAGAAGAACCAAAAATATTAATGGTCGAAGACAATTTTGTTGCACAAAAAGTTGAAGAGGCATTGCTTAAGGAACTGCAATGCCAAGTTGATATCGCGGACACGGGAGATAAAGCATTAAATCTTTTCGACCCGGGGAAATATGATATGGTCTTTATGGATATTGGTCTCGAAGATACTTCTGGCTATTTGGTAGCAAAAAAAATTCGCCAAAAGGAACAAAACACCAATTATCATGTACCAATTATTGCCTTAACATCTTACCAGGCTGATGTGGTGAAATACGATGTTGAGGATTATTTTATGGATGGAGTGCTCACTAAACCCTTAACAAGCGAACAAGCAGACCAGTTAATCAAACACTTTGTTCATAAAGAAGACATTATGGTTTCAGGCTTAAAATCAGCAAGAGAAAATTAAGATCAACTTGCTTAGCTGACAATATCTGATTTTTAGCTTGTTCGCATGAAACAAAATGAAACATTGCCAACACCTGGTAAATAGAGAAAGTGTTAAATTGGCACATCCGTGCACTACAGCATTAAAGTACAACCTCGTCGGCGAGGACTGTATCCTCATAAAAACAAGACACGTCCCGCATAATGTGTGAGAATAGATTTCAGCCATGCCAAAGATATTTGTAATCGCTGGTTTCTTGGGTATATCTTCCCTTACAATGATTATTGATACTGGAGAATGAAGTGATATGGGATCCTGAACGTTATGTGCTTGGAAACTATATTCAAAATAAAATCAACGATGTATTTCTAAAAACAATTCACAGCAAGCTGTCTGGAAATATTTTAGATATTGGTTGCGGAGATGGGCACTATACCAGCTTGTTGGCGGGCAAGGTAAAACATGGCCAAATTCTGGGAATTGATAGCTCTGAACAAATGATAATGCACGCCAATCAACAATGGGCACGTACGGGGCTATCTTTTGAAGTTCATAACATTGAGGAATTTCACCAACCGCAATCTTTTGATTTGGTGCTCTCATTTTGGTGTCTGCATTGGACGAATATCCATATTTCTTTTCCAAATATTTTTCATCTTCTAAAAAGGGAAGGCAAATTGTATGCTGTCATGTCTTCCTTTTCCGATCACAGCATTTTGCAAACCTGGAAAGAATTGGCCAAACAAAACCTGTATAGGGATTTAACAAAACAATACATCTCTCCAATCAATGAACAGTATTTTTATGGTGTGATTAATCTTCTCAACAGATTGCCTTTTAAACGAATTAAACTTGATTTAAAAACTTGCCGTGTTCATTTGCCGCATATTGATTATTATAAGAATTTACTTCTAACCATGCCTTTCATAAAAAGAGTTCCTTCTGAAATAACAGATACACTGGTTGAGGACATGTTAAAAGCATTTCAAACTATCTGTGACAGGAAATACGGTGGTGAATTATATTATGAAACTCGCCCCATATTTTTAGAGGCTATCAAATAACTCAAGGTGTTAGGAGGCAATACTGTGCATTTAAATTTTAATACAACTCCTGGCATGAACATACCTATGGTCATTGCAAGCCAGGATAATTTGAAAGCAAGCCCTACCCCTTTATTACATTTTATTTCTGAGTATCATGATGAGATAATCCAAAAGCTCAATCAGTATGGAGCAATAGTATTAAGAGGATTTTCCTGTCAAGAAGAGAACTGCTTTTCGAAAGCAATCGAATTATGTGCCTTAGGCACGCGATGTTCGACAAGCGATTATGACCTGCCAAGAACTGTACTGGCAAATGAAATTTACACATCAAGTGACCTGCCGGCTGATATTCCCTTACCGCTGCATCACGAAAAACCCCGATCACCAAAACCACCTAATCACATCTATTTTTGCTGCATCATTCCGCCTCAGGAAGGTGGTGGAACAATCTTTGCCAACGCTGAAGAAATATGGATAGATATGCCCCAAGGCATTCAGAACAAGATTCTTGAATACGGTGTCCAATACAAGCAATTTTTTCATGGGCAATCTGTAAAATATCGTGTATTAAGAAAAATTCTGGGAAACCATTGTGCTCGAAGTTGGATTGATTATTTTGGCACAGAAGACAAAACTCAAATAGAACAAAATTTAACTCAAAAGCAGGTAGTATGGGATTGGATAAATCATGGGATTGATTTGATAATAATAAATTATTTGCCCGGAGCATTAAAGCATCCTCTAACTGATAAAATGGCCTGGTTTAATTCATCAGCTTATTTGAATTATTATTCCAATTTGAATTATGGTGAATTAAAAAACCTGCGTTCATTCAAATATTGGGCAAGCCGGTATCTTATCCTGAAAGATATGCTTCCCATGATCTGTCATTATGGTAATGGCCAGGCGTTTTCTGCAAAAGAAATATCTGAAATTAACCAGGTTATTCAGCGTCATACTCGTGTTTTTCATTGGCAAAAAGGAGATTTCATGATTGTGGATAATTTTACTTTCATGCATGGCAAACAAGCTCATGTTGGAGAAAGATTATTGTATTCATGCATGACGGCTTATTAATGCTGGATTATTTTTATCTGCTCCCTGACAGTCGCGGTTCAGTGTTTGAACCATAATCCGAGCCGCAACTATCAGGGCATACTCTTATACATAAGTTATTCTAACTCAATGTATGAAAGGTTTCCCAAGCCAAAGTAAAATCTTTCATGCGTTGTAGACCAATCCACATGACTTTTGTTCCAGGGAAGCCATCAGAGCCTCTTCCTAAATGTCCTCCAAATTTTGCGATCATTAAAATAATTTCATAAAGTTTAGGTGGTTTTTTTGGTGGTTTTTTCTTTGTTGCCATGGCATAAGTGGCTTGCCATTCGTTATCTTCAAAGACTGTTGTACAGTCTATATCAGGGCAAGTTCGTCCCAACATTGTTAAATAAAATACCCGCCATGCCACTATCATATAAAAAGCGATGCAATTAAGAGTAGCCTCGTAAGTTTCAAATCGTAATTCCTCTATCTTGCATCCACTCTTTAAAATTTTTATGTACATTTCTATTAACCACCTACATAAATACCAATTAACAATTTCAACTGCCCGATCCAGTGTTTTTATAGGGACACTTGTGATTAGAAACCATTCAACGGGTTGCTCCCCTTCTGGTGTATTTATTTCTTTGCAGTGTACAACCTGAATTTCAATGACGTTCAATTTTTTGCTTTTTCGACGAGGAGGCCTTAAAGAAACACTACATATACGAATCTCCTGTCTAACGCTACGGGCTTTTCGAGTATGTCTTTTTTTGCAATTTCTATAGGAAGTGCCTGCGGGAATTTCAAACTCTATGGTGCCAAGAACACAAGCTTTGCTAACTTCTTTTTTAAGAAGTAACTCGAATTGATTTGTTTCTTCATTCAAAACAGCTCTATCATGCTGACAACGTATAAGCCAATAGGCTTTATTTTCTTCGGAGGGAAGTTTTTCAAGAACCTCATAAATATCTCCCTCTCTATCGGAAATACTGACAACCATTGTATCGGGTACTGCCAGTGCAATTTTATTCGCTGCATTATAGCCCTTAAGCCAACAATAGGTTTCCTTTTCCTCAATTGACTTTCCCTTTCTACTATTCCTCGTACCAATCTCTTTTCTTATCCAATGCTGCATTTCTACTACGCCCAAACAAACTCGTTCTGGCGTAAATGCAATGCTTGGATGTAAATATAATCCCCGGCTTCTCTCGTTGGAGAGATAACCCATGCCTGACAATGATTTTCTACCTGTAAAATCTACCTCTGTTGTGTCTTGGGGAATTAGAACTATCTTTTCTGCTTTTATACGTTCTAGTGTCGCTTCAGAATGGGGTAAAAGAATTGATTCCGGATTTACATTCACATGGTTAAAAAACCGGTAGGCTGCCAGTGTTTCATTCCAACTTTGAAATGTAGTTGGAATGCTTGCATTTGGTGAGCTAAGTAACCCGCTTAAGATATCTCCATAACGCTTATCTAACCGCTTATCACCGAAGTTCGCTTCCTTGGATTCATTAATAATCCATTCACAACTAGCCATCTAAGTTCCATATAAAAAATATGAATTTTACATGGATTAATACTTATGTATAAGAGTATGACTATCAGGGAGCGGATATGGTATTCCCATACAAAATCTTGCTGAATTCTGGCTATACTTAAGGTAAATAGACCTTCCAGGTTAATTTGTTTATACTCAAATTCTCTCTCTGTTATGGTTGTTTTTATTATAACTCTTTGCCAGACAAATAATTTTTGTGCGTAGCCAGGCACTTTCAGGAGCATTGTAAGTGGTAAACGTAACTATGAAAAACAAAACCAAAAACCTTTTGAATGAACCCATTGCCATCATTGGGATGAATTGTCAATTTCCTGGGATTGATTCTGATATAGAAGATATTAGTGCCTTTTATGACATGCTGATGAAAGGGCAAACACCAATCAAAGATGTGCCTGAAAATCGCTGGAATATTGAAGAATACTATAGTGCTGACAGAAAAAAAGCAGATAAAATTATTAGCAAAAAAGGCGGTTTTTTAGATAACACCCATTTATTCGATGCTGCTTATTTTAAAATATCTTCTGCCGAAGCGAAGCAAATAGATCCCCAACAACGCCTTTTTCTCGAAGTGGCTATTCGAGCTTTAAATGATGCCAATATCCCACTAGACTCTTTAAAAGACTCTAACAGCGGAGTTTATTGCGGCATTTCCACACACGAATACAGCCAACTGAACTATAAAGACCATATCAAATTTAATGCCTACACACCCATTGGAATAGCGAACAGTGCTGCCGCTGGCAGGCTCTGCCATTTTTTGAATTTAAAAGGACCCAGCATGGCTGTTGATACAGCATGCTCTTCTTCGTTCACTGCACTCTATCTAGCGGCCACCGCATTGAGAAACCAGCAATGTGATATGGCAATTGTCGGAGGCGTCCATTTGAGTCTCTGTCCTGAAAGTTTTATCGGATTAACCAAAGCCAATATGCTGTCAGCGACAGGTCAATGCAGCAGCTTTGACAGTAAAGCAGACGGCTTTGTTCGTAGCGAAGGTTGCGGAGTAGTTATTGTTAAACGCTTAACTGACGCCATACGAGACAATAACAAAATCTATGCACTCATCAAAAGCATGGTTATTAATCAAAATGGCGATGGAACAGGCCTTGCAGCCCCCAGTACTAATGCCCAAATTGCCATGCACCAAGCCGCATTGGAACATGCCCATTTAACTGCAGGTGAAATTGATTACATTGAAACCCACGGAACAGGCACAACAGTAGGTGATCCCGTCGAATTTAATGCGATCCAAAGCATTCACCAGGGGCATCACTCTCCTCAAAAACCCTTGATAGTAGGGGCACTGAAAAGTAATATAGGCCATACTATTTCATCATCAGGCATTGCTTCTTTAATTAAAGTACTTTGCTCTTTGCAAAATGAAGCGATTCCCCCCAATTTACATTATTCAAACCCGAACAGCTTGATTGATCCTGAAAGTATCCCTGCGCTTCTACCCGTTGAAGCAATTCCTTTTCTCAAACTCAAAAATAAAAAAAGATATGTCCAGGTATCTAATTTCAGCTTTACAGGCACGAATGTAAGTGTCATTTTGGAAGAAGCGCCTGAGTTGGAATCACACGAGTCAAAGCAAGACGACAATGAACCAAAATGTTTTGTTGCCTCAGCCAATAGTGAACTCTCATTGAAACAATTGATGTCACGCTACGAACACTATTTGAAAAATTCTTCCTCAACCTTGGGCGATATATGCCATACCTTGATCAATTGTAGAGACCATTACAAATTTCGCTGCGCCATCATTGTAAACGATAAAAAAGAACTCATTAAAAAAATTGAATCGAAAGACTATGAAATAAAAAAGGTAGTTCTGCAAAACAATCCCAGAACGGTATTGAATGATGCCAAAGCCATTTACGAAGCTTACTTATCCGGCATTAATATCAGTACTGATGATAAAAATACTGCGTACAACAAAGTGGATTTACCGCTCTACTGTTTTGACAGAAAACCCTATTGGCATGAAGTCAGAAAACAAGTCAAGAATGATCATTGGCTGGATTCTTTATATCAACAACCAATAGAACAACAAGTCGCAATCATTAAAACAGAGCTCGCATCCCAAATCAAAGATCTTTTAAAGAAAGACAATATAGATCCGCATCAGGATTTGGAAACTTTAGGTTTAACTACCTCCTTATTGGAATCCCTGGATCAAATCTTCCAGGATATGTTTTCCCCCCGATATAAGGTGCCTTCTCTCCAATCCTTACGCTACTTAACCCTGGATAAACTGGCAAGACATTTACAAAAAATGATCATGCCGCCTGTCGTTTACCGACAACCGTCAATTAATGTACTCAATGTTGAACCTATTGCAATTATAGGTATGAGTTGTCGTTTCCCCAAAGCAGCCAATGTGGATGAATTCCTGTCTTTGCTGGAAAAAGGAGAAAGCGGCATGATCGATATCCCCTTAGAGCGCTGGGATAACGAAAAATTCTATGACTCGGACGTTGATGCCTTAGGAAAACTGTACATCAAGCAACTGGGCTTCATTGATCATGTCAACCATTTTGATGCGGAGTTTTTCAATATCAGCCCGCGTGAGGCTAAGCTCATGTCACCTCAATTGCGTGTTTTTATGGAAACCAGTTATCACGCACTTGAAGATGCCAATCTTTCTCTTGATGCGGTCAAAGACACTAATACAGGAGTTTTTGTCGGAGTGGGGACTAATGAATATCCCCGAGTTTTAGCTTATCAAGGCGTTACCTTAGAAGATTTGAATATTTACTTTGCGACGGGGAATGTTTTAAATGCGCTGGCCGGCCGTGTAGCCTATTCCTTTGACTTTCATGGCCCAATACAAGCAATAGATACCGCATGCTCATCCTCCATGACAGCCATACACAATGCCTGCCTGAGTCTGCAATCCGGTGACTGTAATATGGCTCTTGCTGGCGGTGTGAACATCATCCTTAGCCCTGATTCTAACATTACTCTTTCAAAAGCCAGAATGCTCTCACCTGACAGCCGTTGCAAAACCTTCAGTGAAGACGCTGATGGCTATGGCCGCAGCGAAGGGTGTGGTGTGGTGGTTTTAAAACGTTTAAGTGACGCCGTTAAAGACAACGATAATATTCTGGCAGTAATCAAAGGCACCTCCATCAACAGCGACGGTAAAAGTGGTGGTTTCACTGTACCTAATGGTGCTGCGCAAGAAGAAGTCATCCTAAGCGCATTGGCAAAAGCGAACCTGTCACCTGGTGATATTGATTTTGTCGAAGCCCATGGGACTGGCACGCCATTAGCTGATCCTATCGAAGTGAATACGCTGACCAAGATTTTTAGTGAGCATCACAACAAAGAAAACCCGCTTTATATCAGCTCAGTAAAAACCAATATTGGGCACTCGGAAAGCGCATCCGGTGTAGCCAGTGTTATCAAAACCGTTTTAAGCCTGAAAACCAAAACAATATTTAAGCATCTGAACTTCAAAAAGCTTAATCCTGCCATTCAATTAATTAATACAGTAATCCCTCTTGATAAAACCGATTGGACCAAGAAACAAGGCTTAAGGTGTGCCGGGGTTAGTTCTTTTGGTTTTAGTGGGGCTAATGCCCATGCCATCCTACAGGAAGCTCCTGAAGACAAAAAAGAAGCACGCACCCTTCCCGAAGAATCTCTGCTCGTTTTATCAGCAAAAAGCAAAACCTCTCTGGAGTTATTACTGGCCAGTTACCAAAACTATTTATCCAATACCCGGGAAGAATTTGCCGATATCTGCTACACAGCAGCAACTTGTCGCAGTCATTTTATGTATCGTGTAGCAATTAAAGCGCAAAATGCAGCCCAGGCGGCCAATATCATAAAAAGCAATGGATACACTATTTGCCATATCACCAAAGAAAAAGAATGGACTCAACAACCGGACACACTTGCAGAATTGCAAACAGCCTACCTGGATGGATTCCCCATCAACTGGTCTGAATTTTATCGCTCCCTTGGCCATCATTTTGCAAAAGTAAAATTACCCTTATACGAATTTGAACGTATAGAACATTGGTTTGGTGACAAAAACAAGTTGAAAGATGCACCTCTACCAAAGGACTGGTGTTTTCAAATCCAGTGGCAAAATGAACCATGTGATAAAAGCAATCGAAAGCTGAGAGGAAATAGATGGCTTTTAATTGGTCCCAGACATCTGGCTGATGGTTTCAAAGCTCAAGGCCTGGAAATTGTCTACGAAGATGAAGAGTATTCTCGAGACAAACTGGAAGGCATCATTTTTGCTGAAAGTTTGCATCTGGCACCACCTGACATAGAAGCTAATATTGATTTTCAAAAGAAAACCTTAAAAAAGCTGCTGAACTTAATTAAAGAACTTGATAACCAGTCAATTGATTTGCAATTGCTCATTCTTACCAGCAATGGAATTGCTGAACTGGCGAATGACAAACACCCTGTCAATATAAGCAATAGCCCTCTTATTGGTTTCTGCAAGACTCTCGCTTTAGAGCTGCCACAATTCAAAACCATTCTCATCGATATGGATAAAATCGAAGAGGACAAATACCGGACACAAGTGATAGAAGAAATCAATTATAACCATGGAAGCCGCTATGAACACATAGTAGCTTACCGTGGTGGGGAAAGGCTGGCTTCCCGTTTAAAAAAGACTCCGCTGGAAGATAGGCGACGACTATTGCATGGAGTGAAAGGACGCTATCTTATTGCTGGCGGCTGCGGTGGTTTGGGATTGGTAACTGCCCAATCCTTGCTTTCCTCTGGAGCAAGAGAATTAATTCTCACCTCAAGAAATATCGATAAACCAAGGATCAAGGAAGCCATTTATAAAATTAAGTCCCATTACCCTGGCGCCAACATCCGGGTTGTCAGTTTAGATATTACTGATAGGGAAAGTTTAAAAAATTTATTATCAGAGCTTAATGCCGATGGTCAGTTAAAAGGCATCATCCATGCCGCTGGTGCTGCGATTAAAGCGCCTTTGCTTGAACATCAGGATGAAGACGTTGATTATTTATTTTCAGCTAAAGTAAAAGGCGGATGGTATTTACATGAACTAAGTCTGGATTGCAACCTGGATTTCTTTGTTGTCTATTCTTCAGTTTCCTCCGTATTTGGAAGCAACAAAGAATCCGTTTATAGTGGAACGAACAGTTTCCTCGATGCCTTGATCGCAGAGCGTCAGCGTATGGGGTTACCTGGCACCGCTGTTCAGTGGGGACCTTGGGGTGAAGTAGGAATGGCCCAAAAACGCTCGCGTGATGAAGGACTAAAACAAGCGTTAATCAGTAATGCACAAGGCCATGTAATCATTAAATGTCTCATCAACGACGAATTCAAACACGCCACTATCATATCTCCAGAATACCTCAAATTTATGCTGGATTTTGTACCCAAGCCCCTACCTGGGTTTTATGGACAACTTGATGAGGAGCTTGAAAAAATACCACAACAACATCATCAAAGCCCGGCAAAAAATCTGTCTCCATGGCTTAATCAATATCTGGAAATTAGTGAAGAGGAGCGATTTAAAGCCTGTAAAGCAATGGTATCTGATATTTGCACAGGAATCCTTGAACTAACAGAAAATGAAGACTTAAACGAAGACGAAGGTTTTTTTGAGTTGGGTTTTGACTCGCTCATGATTACTGAATTGGCCAGTGAACTAAAGAAAAAGCTGGAACCATTCCTTAAAGTTACCGTGACCATTGGTTTTAATTATCCATCCATCAGTAAGCTTGCCAAATACATTGAATCAGAGCTTGATAAGAACTTGGTCAAGATACAAAGTCCAAAATCAACTCCCAAGCCGATTGATGATGGTATAGCAATTATAGGCATGAGTTGTTTATTGCCTAATGCGCCAGACATCGCTGCCTTTGAAAAACTGTTGGAAGAGGGATTAAGCGGTATCAAAGACATTCCAAATGACCGCTGGGATAATAACCAATATTACGATCCCGATATGGAAGCGCCTGGTAAGTCCTACGTTACTAAACTGGGATTAATCGAAAATATTAAATATTTTGACGCTGCATTTTTTGGTATTAGTCCCCGAGAAGCAAAATTGATGGAACCTCAGCAAAGAGTATTTCTTGAGTGTTGCTACAAAGCATTGGAAAATGCCAACTACCCTTCGGAATCTTTGCGTGGCAGCTTAACAGGCGTATTTGCAGGCGTAGGTCCCAATGAATATTATGCGCAACTGGAAAAATCAGGGTTTTCAAACGAAGAACTCAGCGCTTACTCCATCACTGGTAATGTACTCAATCTGATTCCAGGCCGAGTAGCCTACACTTTTGATTTTAAAGGCCCGTCAATCAGTGTTGACACGGCATGCTCTTCGTCGCTGGTCGCAATCCATTACGCCTGCCAAAGTTTAAAAAACAAGGAAATTGATTATGCTCTTGCGGGTGGGGTGAATATACTGCTTATGCCGGAATCTAATGTAACTTTGTGCAAGGCAAAGGCATTATCACCTGATGGCCAATGCAAAACCTTTGATGAAAGGGCTGATGGATACGTCAGAGGCGAGGGTTGCGGCGTAGTATTGCTTAAAAGACTCTCCGATGCCTTGCGGGATAACGATCACATCCTCGCCGTTATTAAAGGCTCAGCCGTAAATAACGATGGTAAAACAGCTGGATTAACCGTACCTAATGGTAAAAGCCAGGAAGAAGTCATGAAAAAAGCGCTTGGCCAGACTGAATTGTCGAGAACCGACATCAGTTATATTGAGGCTCATGGCACAGGAACCCCGTTAGGGGATCCCATTGAAGTGGATGCAATCAACAAAGTCTACGGTCATCAACGCAACAAAGAGAACCCCTTATACCTGGGTACTGTTAAAACCAATATTGGGCATCTTGAAAGTGCATCAGGCGTAGCTGGCGTTATAAAAACCGTTATCAGCCTGCAAAGGAAAACCATTTATAAGAATTTGAATTTTAATAAATTAAATCCCAACATCAAACTGGATGGTACTCAACTTGCTTTAGAAAAAACAAATTGGAAGACGAATACAAAACTCAATTACGCAGCGGTCAATGCATTTGGTTTTAGCGGCACGAATGCGCATGTTATCCTTGCGGAGTTTCCTAAAGAAGAAAAACCCAAAACCTCAAAACCCTCTCAAAAACATTTACTGGTTATTTCAGCCCACTCCAAAACGGCTTTAGATAATTTAACTCAGCGATACCAACAGTATTTAGAGACGACTGAACATCATTTTGGTGACATATGCTTTACCGCAGCGACTTGTCGAGATCATTATCATTACCGTTTGGCTTTAACCGCTGAGAATGCGATTGAAGCGAGTCGTATGCTGGGTGCAGGGCAATTTGCCTTGTCTTATCATGAAAATATTACACTGGACTTACAAAACGACAGAGCGCTTAATTCCCTGTTAATGGATTATCTGCAAGGAAAACCAGTTGATTGGAAATCCTACTATCAATCCCTTAAAGGAGAGTTTACAAAAGTTCTGCTGCCTAATTATACCTTTGACCGCAGCGAGTATTGGCTGGATAAAAAAAACAACGATAGCATGGCCACTCATAAAGGTGAGCAACACCCTCTTTTAGGGCAAATGCTTGCCATGCCAGGAAATGAATATCTGTTTCATCAGAAACTGGATTTGGAGAATTTGGCTTATATCAAACAACACAGTGTTTTTGAAAAAGTGATTTTTCCAGCAACAGCCTATATTGAATCGGGTTTGGCAGCAGCAAAATCCATATTTCAATCCAGCGCTTTTCAAATTGAAAAATTCAATATCGAACGTCCTCTACATCCTAAACAAGGTCAGGAGTTTCAATTACAAGTCAAACCTAAAATGGATGGACAATACAAAATCAATCTTTTCGCAAAACAAGAGAACGACTGGCAAACTTTCTGTGAAATGGAAATTCATGCCAAGCCGACAGCAGCCCGGGAATCTATCCATATTGACGTGCTTAAATCATCCTTTGGCGATAAAGTAGAGCTGTCGGACATATATGAGCAATTTCAGAAAAGCTCATTATTTTACGGTGATGAATTTCGTGTCCTGCAAGAGGGCTATGTTCGGACGAACAGTGTTTTGGCTAAAGTCACATTGACAAAGGCAAGCCAGGGCCAGGACTATTATTATCATCCTGTTCTGCTTGATGGTGCCATGCAAAGTATCTTGTTATTAAGTGTTAAAAATGACGAGAATAAAAATTTTAACGCCGAGAATGTTACCTACATACCCTATGCCTTCATCCGCATGACTGTATTTCAGGAAGCGCCACGAAGCCTATGGGTGCATTTAACTAAACAAAATACTGAAGATGCGAGCGATCTTTGCGTTAACATGAATTTATATGAGCAATCTGGTTTATTAATTGCTCAAATTGCAGGCCTTAAGTTGCGAAGAGTAACACGAAGTCATTTTGTTTCTTATGACGCTGCTTTAAACCACCTTTATTACACAGAATGGAGCCCCGTCCCATTAAAAACCTTACCCCAACAAAAAATCCCTGACTTCTTGGCCATTACAAAAAATCCTGGCAAAGCTAAAGAAATATTGGATGGCCTTAATTATCACCTGGTTGAAAGGATCGATGACTGCACAAATATCGAGAACAGCAACATAGTATTCCTTTATGAACAAGGACAGTTTCATGATCTTTTTCATTGCTGCCAGATCTTATTTCGATTGCGTCCCAAGCGCTTTATACTGGTTACGGAACATGCTTATGCCATTCAAGACCATGATCAGGTCAATCCTTATCACACAATGGCCTGTTCTTTTTGGAAAAGCTTTAGAAATGAATATGAGCCCAATAAAAATTATACCATTGATTTAGACTCCAATAGTCGCTTGGCTACGGCGTTAATGTATTTATTTAATACAGACACCCATGACACTCAAATAGCAGTCAGAGAATCTCTTTACTTACCCAGGCTAAAGAAAAAGCAATTGGTCAGTAACTCTGCCTCGGAGAGATTAATTGACGGCAATGCCACTTATCTTATTACAGGCGGTACTGGAGGATTAGCCAAACTCTTGATGGAATACCTCATGAGGCGCGGTGCCAGGCACATTGCCATTACCAGCCGCGCCCACTATCCGGATGACATTAAGGCATTAATAGATAAGGCCAAACAAAATCAGATTGATATCAAACATTACATGGTTGATGCCGGAAATTATCAGAAAATGGAGCAAGTGATTGGAGAAATACAACAGAGCCCCAACCCATTGAAAGGCGTATTTCATTTGGCAGGTTTGATACAAGATGGGCTCATCGTCAATTTGAATGATGAAGCGATGCAAAAAGTAATCAGTGCAAAGATGGATGGCGCTTTAATTTTACATCAATTAACCCAAAATATCCCATTAGAATGGTTCGTCATGTTTTCTTCATCCGCTTCCTTGTTAGGTGCCAGGGGTCAGGCAAACTATGCCGCAGCTAATGGGTTTTTAGATGGTTTAGCCCATTTAAGGCGCCAACAGGGCTTACCAGCAATTTCTATCAACTGGGGACCTTTCCATACCACAGGAATGGCAGCCAATTTGACTCATACTCTACAGCATTATGGTTTTTTACCATTGGATAAGGACAACATTGATATTCTTGATGTGCTCTTGCCTAGTCAATTGCCTCAAATTTCACCTTGCCCTATGAATTGGGATGTTTACTGCAAACATACACCGAAACAAACGGAATTATCCGCGCTGGTTAAGGCGAAACCACTACCTGATCAGTCTTTTTTGAATGCACTTCGACAACATTCCAAAGAAGAAAGCATCTCAATATTGTCACAAGCATTACGAGAAATTGCAGCGGATGTCCTGGCTTTGGATGACAGCGAACACATTTCTAACCACCAAGATTTGTTTTCAACGGGTCTGGATTCACTGATGTCAATGGATATCAGAAATCGCATTTATGACAAATTACAATGCCAAACACTAAGCTTACCGATTGAATATTTTATTAATACTCCTACCATTAATAAAATCGCCAGACATATTTCTGATGAATTAGACCATGTTTTTGATAGTCACTCTGACTACCACCCTACTGAAAATCCGTCAGAAAGGGAAATTGCATTATGTGATTTTCAATATGTATTCTGGGTGCTTAACAAACTGGATTACCATTTTAATATCGGTACACAAATACAATTACACGGCCGAATCAATAAAGATTATGTCCAACGGGCTTTTGAATTTGTTGTGAATCAAAACAGTGTCTTCTGGATCCATTTTAATAAGGATAAACCAACCCAAAAATTGCATAAAGTTGGACAATTTGAATTAATTTACCAGGATATTTCTCTGAATCATGAAACTAAGGCGCTGAATCACGAATTCCAAAACAATATATTGCGCGCTATTCCACTCACCAAACAACCATTGATTAGAGTGTATTTGTATAAGATTAATAATGAATTGCATGAATTACACATCGTAATACCCCATATTATTGTTGATGACGCATCATGCGAAATGGTTTTTTGTCAATTTAAAAACAATTATGAAAAACTAACTCTTGGGAAAGAATTAGTATCCAACCCAGAAAAAGGCTCTTATTTTAATTATGTGAAACAAAATAATAATCACTATCAAAAAAACCTGAAAAATAAAATTGATTTTTGGCAAAACTATAATAAAGGCTTTAAAATGCTGAGTTTCGGCAATAGATATCATTTATCCGATACCTCAAAACAAACAAAGCACTTATTTCATTACCCTATTGATCCTCAACACGCCGAACAATTTATAAATTGGCATAAAACCCAAAATATCAATGTCAGTACTGGATTGATTGCCGCATGCCAAATTGTTTTCTACAAACTAAGCCGCCAAAATAAAATACCGATCATTTTAATTCACAGTGGTAGAGAAGGTGGGGAATATAAATCAACCCTGGGTTTGTTCTCGGAATATAAAAGGATAAATCTTACCTTAAATGAGAATAGCCAATTTATTGATTGTATTCATTCAATTGAAGAGCAACTCTTAAAAACAGCCCCCTATCAAAAATGTTCTCATCTCATCAAAGACAGTGGCTTGAAAGGTTCGAGCTTATCCTTTGGTCAATATTTGACTTTGGCGTTAAATAAGATGTTTATGCTGAAACACTTTAAAGAAAGTAAGCTCCATTCCATTATCATTGACTATTACCTGAAATATTTAAGTCGCCTGCTATCCTTCAAAAAAAACATTTCAATGAAACAACGACTAAATCAACTATTTAAATTGGATATGTCATTGCAAAAACCGGAAAGATTAAGAGTTCTCGTCAGCGTAACCCCCAGCTTTTTTACCAAAGAACGCCCTGATATGAGTTTTGCTAATCTTGATTACAGCTATCCTAATCATTTTGGATGTATGGATAGGCCGATAGGAAATCGAACGCTTTGGATTTATTTCTCCAAAAATCAGGATGGTGAATATCAAATTTCCATTAATGCGCCATTAACAATAGAATGTAAAAATAAAATCGGAAGTGGTCTTGGCCAGTTTATTACAACTTTTGTAGAGAATAATAATTGTAATATTGCTGAATTAATTCAAGCAATGGAGGATTCCTCCATTGCTTCCTGATTTTACTGAGCCTGGTTAACCGTAGTATTATTATTTTTTATTTGTTTAGGGTTTGATGATGAAGGCTGAGTTGAAACTTTGGGTACCACAATATCCGTTCCAAATTTGCCTTTTATCTTGACCTCACCTGGCTGCAATACAGCAGATTGGCCATTGGCTCTACGACAACGCTGGGTATGACATTTCATCTTACAAACTCCCTGGACACATCCATAGCATCCCCAGTTATCCCAACAGCAAGCCCAATTGCCTTCGATTGTTGAGGTAAAAGTTCCCCCTGCCAACTGGCAGACATCTTTCATTTCAGCATTCGATGCCCCCGTATTCGGCGCAGCATAAACATGAATTGATACAAAACTAAAAAGAAAGAGGAAAAGCACCCCTGCCATCCTTAAAGATTTCATGATTCACCTCCTTGGAATCGTACTATCAGCACCTGCGAAAAAACCCAATTTCTTTGTTAAAAATTGCTTTCAATTTGTTCATTTAGCTTATCTAAACTCCCTCATTAAAAACATTTTTTGCCTTGACCTTGGGGCTTTTCGTAAGCCCTAACTATTTAATTATGGCAAAACCTCATAATTGTTCAAGTTTTAAACAAAAAGAGGTCTTGAAACACTGAAAAGCATCCACTCAGGTTACTTCATTTTTTCTATGCCAAATACTGAATAGAATACAAAAAACCAAAGTTGCCATAACAATACCCAGAGCAATGAAAATCGGTATCTTAAACCAAGGTGCGATAAGCATCTTAAAGCCCACGAATACTAAAATAAAAGCAAGCCCATATTTGAGAAAATAAAATCGTTTGTGCATATTCACAAGCAGAAAATATAAAGCGCGTAATCCTAAAATTGCAAATATATTAGAAGTGAATACAATAAAAGGATCATTGGTTATGGCAAAAATCGCTGGAATGCTATCCACAGCGAAAATCAGATCACTGATTTCAATAAGAACCAACACCATAAAAAGAGGCGTTACGTAGACAAGTTGATTTTTCCTGAGAAAAAATCGCTCACCATGTAACTCCTGGGTAATTCGCAAATGGCTTCGCATCCAATGTAGTATGGGGTTTTTTGCGAGCTCTGGTTTCTTATCAGCAAAAATGAACATCTTGATTCCCGTTATCATCAGAAAAAATCCAAAAATATAAAGAATCCAATGAAATTGATTCACTATCCATATCCCTAATAAAATAAGAATCAGACGCATAACGATGGCACCTATCACACCATAGATTAGAACACGATGTTGATATTTAGCCGGTATTGCAAAATACTCAAAGAGAATAAGAAAAACAAAAATATTATCAAACGATAAAGACTTCTCTATCAGATAACCCGTAAAAAATTCAAGGGCTTTTTCATTGGCCACTGAAAAAGTAAAATTCTCAACAAGATACCACCATAGAAGAAAGTTGAAAATAATAGCCAGAGTGAACCACAATATGGTCCAGGATAAAGCTTCTTTTGTGGAAACGCGATGAGCTTTTCCTCCCCCAAACACAAACAAATCAACAAACAGCATAATGAGCACAAATGCTAAAAAACCTAACCACATCCACCATTCACTGATTGAAGTCATTAATTTCTACCATGTCTTTTCTATGGTTTTTATACCACATTGATATGTTTTCATTATAGTCATAGTATTAGAAATTATGCGCTTCAAAAAATATTTATATTCATTTGAAAAAACCTAGGAAGGAGGAGGAGAAGAAGGATCCAAAGTAGCGATCAATTGAATAACCCCAAACTCACCATTGGTTTTCCTGCCTACAGTTAATTGAATATTCAGTAATTGAGAAACTCGCATGGTATCGTTTTTATAAGTGACTTTTAAGGGCAATGCTATAATCCAATGGTTCTCTCTGGTTTCAATGAACTCTGCTACCCCATTAACTTCACTAGTCATAGTGAGTCTTTGCATTTTAATTGCCTCGATATTCCCTGATTTCATCATGGCAGAATTAAACTCAATCCATCCGTTTTCTGTATAACATGATTGTAATTTATTTAGCTGCGACTCAATAGAAGTAAAATCAAAAGCAAAAGATTGTGTTGCGGCGTGTTCAGCCCATTGTAAAATAATATTTTTATCTGTTTTTATAGTTTCTTCAGGGATTTTATAGTGACAAGAAACCGTTTCTTTTGGCTTTGATTGCTCCGGTTGTTTGAGTTGAATGTTTTGAGAGCCGAGGAACAATTGAGGTGATAGCTGAAGAGAAGATGAGGCCAGTATCGATTTTAAAGATTGTAACACCCTGTTAGAGTCAAGGCTCTTATTCTTTACCGTCAAGTGATTTATCATCTTTTGATCTAAAGCTAAATTAACATCAAGGCGTTGAGTGATTCTCTCATCGTCTTTTTGATAAACAATTTTTATAGGTAATTTAATATCCCATTGATTTTCTTTAACCTCTATAAACTGGGGCTCTCCTTCTATCTGAGCACTTAAAATCGGCTTTTGCTTATTGATTGCCTCAATATTATCTGATTTATCTCTTATGGATTGTTGATATTGAGAAAAAGCACGCCATAAGGGCAAGGGATTAATTCGAGTAATCAATGAATTAAGTTGTAATTTAGAAGAATGCAAACCGATCTGGCTTAACCAGTTTGGATAGAGTTTTCGACTTTTGTTGCCAAAATCACTCAGAGTGCTTTTGTTAGAATCAGAATCGTTAACAAGGGATTTCTGTTGGGATAAAGCAAGATATGGAGTTTTTGCAGATTCAGGCATATCAAATGATTGCATTCTCACAAGATTATGAGTGGGATTTAAGTTTGGCATTGGTTGAATAATTGCCGCTCTTTGCGAAGCCCTGTTACTCAAAGCAAGATTTCCTTTAGAACATTCTCCATGATTTGAAAATAAAAACACAAAAAAAGAATCTGTTATTTTTCTTGCACTATCTAAACTGGCCTTTTTTCTCTCAGCCAGTATTATGCCCATACTTTTAATTACCTCATCAGCTGGCGTCACCTTCTGAGCTAGTGGCGCCAGACGAGGAATAGCAATCATTTGCATAATCCCCAAACTATCTTTATTTTTCCAGCCTATGGTCAGATAGGCATTAAGAAAATGTGTCACTCTTTTTTTATCATTCTCATAAACAACTTTTAAGGGCAATATAATTTTCCATCGATTATCCAAAGCCTCTATTATTTGAGCCTCCCCATCTTTATAGCCCTTTACTTTTAATTTTTCTGCTTTAATGGTTTCTATATTATTTGATTTATGTAAAGCATTTTGCATTTGCCCCCACCCCTTTTCAGTATAGCAAGAGTGCAATTGATTTAATTGGTCCTCAATAGACGAAAAATTGAAATTAAAAGACAGAATAGCCGCATATTCAGCCCAATTTAAAATGATATTCGAATCAATATGAGAAATTTCAGGTGAGATTTTATAATCACAATCAATAACATTGTGATAGACAATACCCTTTTTTTCAATGGATTCGGTTCGCTTTGCAATATCTCTGCTAACAGCATCCTGAGAGTAGGCTTTCATACTCAATAAAATAAGAAATACACCATAGAAGAGATGTTTTGGCATAAAAAGATTCCTTATTCTGTATCTACAAATCCCTTACGAACGTGAAAATTTATCGGATAATTTAATTTATTCTACTGTTTAATAGTTTGGAGGTAACTAGTTAATTTTTCAAATATTTTACTATTCTAATTTCGACCTATGGAAAGAATTGCTATTCAGCACATGTTTTCTTTTTAGACTATAAAAATCTGTCATTTTTCTACTTGAAATTTTATTAATTGACCCTATTTAAACATACAACTACATAGGGTTTTACACTTCAATTGTGAGACGTGGAGCAGCCAGTAGGGTGCTCGGTTAATATTAATCTTGGCCTCAAAGTTAAGGAGATATATTATGAACACTACCTCATTATCACTAACCCCGTTACTACGGCATTCCGTTGGTTTTGAACGATTCAATGATTTGTTTGAATCGATGCGAAATGCCGATGATTCAACCTATGCCTATCCGGCCTATGACATTGAGAAACATGGAGAAGACAGTTATACGATCACAATGGCTGTCCCAGGATTTCAGGAGAGTGATCTGAACATCATGGTACAAAATGATCAGTTAACGGTTAGTGGCCGCATTCAAGAAAAAGAAACCAAGGAGTCTGAATACTTACACCGCAGCATTGTGACGCGTGCTTTTGAACAAACCTTTCGACTTGCAGATCACATGCAAGTAACAGGCGCTGAAATAAAAAATGGGCTATTGTCTATTGGCTTGATTCGTGAAATACCGGAAGAAGCGAAACCACGCATCATTCCAATCAAGAGTATTTCTGATCAAGAAAGCAATAAAAAAGGCAAAACCCTCGAACCGGAAAGCAAGAAAAAAATTTCCAATTAAAATAATGTGCCGGGGGATATGGAAAATCCGGCACGGATTTTAGATAGAATAGCCAGATTTCGCCTGGCAATGATTAATTTGATGTTAACCAGATAAGTCTAATAATAGCAATAACTCAATTGACTTAACCCAGATTTAATGGAGGTTACGACTATGGACATTAAAAAACTTGCTCCCTGGAATTGGTTTAAAGAGGAAGAAGCTCAAAATAAGAGCGTACCGCTTAGTACCACTGGACAAAGCTGCATTTCTCCTCTGAGCCAACTGCATCAAGAAATAGATAGAATATTTGATAATGTCTTAAGAAGCGTTGGGATTTCTAATCTGGATATAGAAAAAACACCCTCTAACTCAGCCCAAAATCTGTTGCTTAAACCCTGTATCGATATTGCAGCAACTGATAAGGAATATACCATCACAGTAGAAGTGCCTGGCGTGGAAGAAGATCATATTAAGTTGGAATTAAGCGATAACACATTGATCATCAAGGGCGAAAAAAAACATGAGTCAGAAAAAAAAGACAAAGACATCTATAGAATCGAACGCGCTTATGGCTCATTTCAACGCGTGTTATCACTTCCAGAAGACGCTAATCAAGAAGACATCAAAGCTCAGATAAAAAATGGGGTTCTCACCATTACAATGCCACGTAAGGAGGTATCCAAACCCAAAGGTAAATTAATAGACATTAAAAAAGCAAGCTGATTTATTGCCAGAAATCTATGAGCAATGTGCCCATATAAGTATCCTCTTTAATTCAATAGAAAGAGGGGGCCAAGGGAAAAGTTAGAGTTGGATAAAAATCTACTCTGACCTCAGAGGTTTCTGTACATCTTTGCAACTTATTAAATTAAAATGATATTTTACTATAAAATTATAAGATAAACTGTATTTTTATTTAAGAAAAGCACTTTTTCTTTCCTGGAGTTCAAGCGGATAACTAAATACGAGGCCATTATGAAGCATGGTTTATTTGCTCATCTCAAACACGACTTACCAGCATCCATTGTTGTTTTTTTTGTGGCTTTACCTTTGTGTCTGGGCATAGCATTAGCTTCACATGTTCCTCTTTTTTCAGGAATTATTGCTGGTGTTATTGGTGGAGTAGTCGTAGGGTTTATCAGCGGCTCAGCGCTTGGAGTGAGCGGGCCAGCAGCAGGACTTGTAGCAATAGTCATTTCCTCTGTAGAGACATTAGGCAGCTGGGAAGCTTTTTTGTTAGCTGGGGTAATTGCTGGAATATTGCAATTAATTGCAGGTTTTCTGCGAGGTGGAATTATTGCTTACTATTTTCCCTCCTCCGTAATCAAAGGCATGCTCACGGGAATCGGTATTATTATTGTTTTAAAACAAATTCCTCATTTATTAGGGCACGACGTCACGCCACTTCTATTGAGTATGTCGGATGGTGAATTGGATATTAATGACATCAGAGAAGCATTGGATGATATTAATCCTGAGGTTGTTATTATCAGCATTGTTTCTCTTTTAACCCTGATTTTTTGGGAGAAGCTGGTAAAAAAACACAAACTGTTTGAAATGATACAAGGCCCCCTTGTCGTGGTCATCCTGGGAATTGCTTTGAACTTGTTTTATGAACACCGATTAACCAGTTTTTCCCTTGATCCATCGGAACTGGTTCAACTGCCGAAATTTAACAAAGCATCCGAATTATTTAATTATTTAACACTGCCAGATTTTTCGCTAATTACTCATTTGAAAATATACAAAATAGCAATCCTCATTGCCCTAATCGCCAGTTTGGAAACACTGCTCTGCGTAGAAGCCGTTGATAAACTGGATCCCTACAAGAGAGTAACGTCTACAGACCGTGAATTAAAAGCCCAGGGAGTAGGAAATATTCTCTCTTGCTTGATTGGCGGACTACCGATTACACAGGTTATTGTGCGTAGTAGTGCCAATGTCGCTTTTGGAGCAAAATCCAAGCTGTCCGCTATTTTACATGGCTTATTACTTTTTATTTGTGTCATCAGCATACCAGAAATACTCAATGAAATTCCACTTGCATCATTAGCTAGTATTTTGATTATTATAGGCTATAAGTTAGCCAAGCCGGCTTTATTCAAACAAATGTATAAAATGGGATGGGAACAGTTTGTACCCTTTATGATTACAATTATTGGGATTATTTTTAGCGATTTACTTTTCGGAATTACACTAGGATTTTCACTAGCTATTTTTATTATCTTGCGACATCACTTTCTTAATTCACATGATATGATTAAAACCCGTGGCAAAAACAAAACCCAATACTGCCTTAAACTGGCAGAAGAGGTAACTTTTTTAAACAAAGGAAGTATAATCAACGAATTAAAAAATATACCAGAAGGTGCCGAGGTAGTTATTGATGGGTCTCGCTCTAAAATTATTGATCATGATATTAAAGAAGTCATTCAAAATTTCATATTGAATTCAAAAACCAAAAATATTCAAGTTAAATTAATAGGAATTTAAATCATGTGGACTTTAACCAAAGAACAACAACAAGCAATTACTCCAGAGAAAGCTATTGAGCTCTTAAAAGAAGGTAACAAGCGTTTCGTTAATAATCTTAAGTTAAATCGCAACTTGCTCCAGCAAGTTAATGAGACGT